>MEQB01000062.1 GCA_001770015.1 Bdellovibrionales bacterium RIFOXYC1_FULL_37_79 | reverse complement strand
AATAGATTAAGCTCATTGTTAAGATTACATCTTCCCGAAAGACCTCGGCCTAAACTTTGGTATTCATCTGCTTTAAAATGTTCAACCTGGCCATTGACCCATGTGGTGATTCTTGAGGGAGTTATTTGATCCATAGGGATCAACTCCAAATCTTTAAGAAGTTGATAACGGCGTTGCCAAATATCTTTAGTACTTGTGGCAAGAGTAGGGAAGTGCTGCAGTTGCATAACCTCCCAAACTTCTTTGAGTGTAGAACATGTCGAAGTTTTTTCAATTGTTTCTAAAGATAAAATAATTGAAGTCTCATCAAATTTTTTTCTCCATTGTTTTGCTTCAAAAATAGTGGAGAAAGTTTCTTGAAGTTGCTTACCGTTGCTTTTTTTCATAGCAATGTAATTTTTAGAATTGTGGTGTTTGTAGATGCCCTTCGCACCTTTTACTTTTGTATAACCTTTCTTGCTCATAGTTCTCCTTTAAGCCATTTAAGGACTTCACTAGGAATGAACCAGAGCCTTCCACGTTTTTTTCTGTATGGTATGTCGCCTGCTGCTACTAGGTTATAGATTGTTCCTTTAGCATAATTACAAAAGCGAGATACCTCATCAATTCCCCATATTAAATTGTTAAAGAGCGTAAGCGAACCAGTAGGTTCTTGTTGGTCACTATACTGTGTAGATTTAATTTTGTAATCAGTTTTTGTATTGTTTTCAGACAAGCATTCCTCCCCGTTAAAATATTTTATTAAATCAGTTCAACAATATTTAATTTCTTGACCAAAAATTCTCCATGGGTAATATCCCCACTCGTTTTAGCTTTAAGCTCATTAAAAAACCGCTCGACCTTCTCCATTTTAGTCATACTCGCCTTTTGAATTTTCTCCATGTCTTTGGAACTAATTTTGGTAATTCCCCAAAACGCTAGGTCTTTAAACGTAATTTTTCTGCCGTACTCTTTATTATTTGCCTTCTCAAGCAAATCAAACACCTTCCTAAGAACTTCCAAATCTCTTCCCAGATCAACTCTAAATCTGGTCTGCTCCTTGTTTATTTTGAACACTACTTTATTATTTTTTGACTTTCTTCCTTTCCTTTTTTCTGCTCTCACTTCCTTAACCACATTACCAATCAAACTATTTTTATCATCCTTACCAATCATTTGTTCACTCCTTACTTACTTAATTTTTTCAACTCGCCCCTGCTATTTTCTTATACCTTCGGCCATTATCCGCGTCTTTTTGACTATACCCATCACACTGGTGGGAGGGGGATAGTCAAAAAACGCGATCAAATAAAGGCCCGAACTTAAAGACAAATTCAAGCAGGGGCAAGTTTCGTATTCTCCAGTTTTCTCCACGTGTTCTCCATTTCAAAAAAACATTTAACCAAAAATACTTTCAAAATTTCTACGCTTCCCTTTAAAAAAACAATGTGCTGATTTTAAATTATTAAGTGGCCATACTTCCCCTCCTGTAATCATTTTTTTAACTTTTCTGATTTTATACAAGGCAAGCCACATGCCAGTTTTGATTTTTGACAAAATTGATAGATAACTATTTGAAAATTTTAAAATTAATAATTTTTTAAAGACATTTTTAATTATGGATTACCATAGGGAATTTTCTCAAAAATGAGACTCCAGTCTCAAAAATGAGAAAATAGTCTCATTTTTGAGACTTTGATAAGGCCTCTTGACCTTGTCAAATGGATATGATCATTGCAATTATTTTTATATCTAAGATAAAATATTCAGTGCATTTCAAGTTAAACCTAATATCTCATAAACTAATTTCAAGGTGGACACTCGAAGAGGAAATTATTTCCGAATTAAACAATTTAATTAGTCTAATATCATGAAAATGTACAAAAAATCCGTTAAAAAACTATGATGCGGACACCATTACTGACTTCTTTTTTGTATTTTTTTTTTATAGTTGCATCACCAATATCAGTTTGGTCATTGCCAACAAGTGATCATGATTTAAGGCAAGCAATTAGTCAAACCGCTGAAATTCTCGCAACACAAAATTCTAATATAGTTCTTGAATTTAATTCAATTGAAAATTGTTGGCTATTTCGTCGTGGATCAATTCGCATAAAAATTCCAGAAAATATTGCATATAAATTGGGACAACCCCTTGCTAAAAAAGGTATTAATAAAATCCTTATTAGCTTGCATGACACAGAATCAAAAACACTTGCTTTGAAATTAAAAAAAGCATTGTTCCAAATAATCATAGAAAAAAACGCCGATGTAAATGCCATTCTTATGGCGAATGATATTAAGTCATTTTCTCGCTTTAAATCGGTTGTATTGATTCCCGCATATGGTGATGCCGAGGGGCGCCCTCTTAATAAAGCGCTAATTGAACCTGCAAAAGGTGTTGAGTCGCTTGCTCAACAAATGAATAGAACAATACCGGACATTGATGCTCGTGTATATAATCCCAATCTTACGTCAATAAATGAGATGATAGATTTTTTAAAACACGAAAAACCAGACTTAATTGGAATGAATGTATTTGAAACTGTTTTAGAGAGATCTACTGAAATTACTGGTCGCCTCCATCTTGAGTTGCCAGAAAGCACATTAATTTGGGGCGGACCAACAATATCACATGCACCTTTTGCCAATATTCTTGAAAGTCTTCCAATTCATGGAATCTCTACAGATAACGGTCAATCGTTGATCAAAATTGCTAAACAACTACAGCCATCAAACCCCGAGGTTAATCAAGCAATACTAGATAAAACAGACGGTATTATTACTTCTACTTCAATTACATCTTTAAAACCTATCACTGAAACACCAGGAGATAAAAGTTCATTGGCTAAAGTTCAACTTACGGATATTCCTTATGATGAACCAGATGTGACCCACAGAACATCATATCATCTTCCTAGTGAGTCAAATGGACCAATTCCGCATGGAAAAGTTGGAAATACTCCTCTGTTTATCAACGAAGATTTGTTGGGAAATTTTTGTGCAGGAACTTGTGTATTTTGTTCTCTTTGTTTAAATACAAAAAAACACAAATCCCCTGAAGATGTTTTTAATGCCATTAAAGAACAATTTCGACCTGGGTATCATGATTCAATATTTTTTGGTGCACCTGATTTTTTTCATGACGAAAAATTTGTTAAGGATCTTACTGAACTCATAAAAAACGATTCTCTATTAAGAGAAGTTCCCAAGAGGGCTACTGGACGAGTAACAATATCTGATTACGAAATATTGAAAAAAATGTCTGAAGCTGGTTTTGAAACCGTTTCTTTTGGGATCGAGAGTTTTCATGATCCAAGCCTTAAAGCGATGGGAAAAAGAACATCAGTCGCATTAAATCTTGCAACCATTGAAAAAACTTTTGAAGCAGGAATGTATCCGACAATTTATCATATTCTGTTGCCTTTAGAAGCAACTGTAGAATCGTCCGTTAGAGATATTGAATTAATTACCAAAATGATAAAAAAGGGGGCTGCTGTTGTAACCGTACCATACTTAAATGTTTTTTGGGGAACACCATTAAGTCATCATAAATCTGTTGAAACAGTGGTATATTCCTTTCCCGGAATGAAAAAGCCTCTTGAAGTTGCGAAACATGTTTCCTATGCTGATCCTCAATTGGTACCAATCCGTGAAAAAATGTTGAGAATTCTGGACAAATCTTTGAATGATCCCAAATACCCTGCCTACGCAAAAAACTCATTAAGTACTTACGGACTTTTAACCTATCGATCTTTTCTAGAAGCAGTTAGCGAATTACATCCTGACTATTTTCAAGATAATATACGACGAATACTAGAAGTAGATGAGGCAATTTATTCTGTTTTAAAACAGGAAGCTACTACGACACCTTCAATTAAATACCCAGAGCTTGATATGCTCGAAAAAGAAATCAAAATAAGACGAACATTATTATTGAATAGTTGTTTGAAGAAAGTGTTGCATAAACTGATCGATACAGCTAATAAATTAAAGACTTAAATATTTTTTTAAAAAAATGTTTAGTCGGTGATTTATTTACTCTTAAGCAACTTCATCAATTAAAACCTCTCCTTCAAGTCCCGCTTTTTCTAGTTGATCTTGAAGAGCGTATTTGGCAAATGTTCTAGGTGGCATGCCAAGCGAGTGGGCGAACGAGACAGCCCTCTCAACGCTTACATGCTTTCTTCCTTTTTCAATATTACAAAGGCCTTGCTTGGATATGTTAAGTTTTTTTGCCATTTCTACTTGAGAAATTTCCTGTGCCTTTCGGTATGAGAAAAGCATTTCTCCAAAACTGATATTACCGGTAATTGCTCGGATAGCTTTTTTTGCTTTTAAAATATGTTTTGTTCTCATTTGATTTAAGCAACCGTAACCTTAATGCTTGGATTCAACTTTTCTACCAGCGATAACAGGCGATCAACGGTAAAAAGATCAATTTTATATTTTACAATTTCTGATAACCTTGCTGGATCAATTTCCAAAATATTTGCTAGTTCAACTTGAGTTGTTTTATGAATCTTTAAATAAATTATAATCTCCTTGCATAGGGAGAATTTTAATTTATCTACGTTGGAAGCATCCTTGGGAAGCAGTCTTACGGGTTCGGCATTTTCAAGTTTTTTTCTCATTTGATCTAATTCTTTTTTATTTGGAAAACTCATTATTTACTCCTGTTGTCTCTATAGGTTGTGATAATTCCTATATAAAGTTCATTTTCTTCTAGCAACCAAACTAAGCGATATTGTTTTTCATTAAGTATCAGCAAGGTTGTATAATATTCGAAGGGAGGTTTAATTTCTTCTGGTAACTGGTAAACACCATCAAGTAATCGAACCAGGTCAATAATAATATCATCAGTAATATCTCTATGCTTATCGACATGCTCATCAACAATAATTCTTTTAACGGGCCTACCGTTTATGATTACCTTGTTAATAATAAATTCTTTTCTGCCCATTAAAACCTCAGTGTTGAAAATATAACACAGGTTGCAGAATTCTGCAATACGGTTGAGTCTTGTTGTAATTAGGTGATAGCTTTCATGCCAGCTAAAAATAAAAGATCGTGAAAAAAAATGAAATGGAATGAAAAGAAAAAAGACGTGAAAGACTCAGAATTCATAGCTAGTTTGTTGAAATTAAAGTGTTTTAACTAGTTACGCTAACACCCCTCGGGTAATTCGGGCATGGGCTTTGTAACCTCTCTAAATGATTAAACAATTTGTTAAGGCAAAAATCCAGTCCGACTCCAGTCCGACTGTTTTT
>MEQB01000061.1 GCA_001770015.1 Bdellovibrionales bacterium RIFOXYC1_FULL_37_79 | reverse complement strand
GAACTTTGTCCGAGATAGGTAAAGTTGCAGGCCTGATAAATAGTTCCCAGTTCTCTGGCCTTTGTGTCGGAATAGGCCGTAAAAAATCGGTAAGGAGTATTTTTTACCATCCAGCGAATTGAAAACATCACCAAGGCCGAACCCAAATTCTTGGGACTCCAAGATATACAGGCACCTCGACTAATCAGCTTTTCCTTATCCCGGTTTTCTTTTCCGAGGAGATTGGAAAAAGCATTTGGCGTGGCCATAATGATGACCCCGGCAATTATTCCTTTATAGGTTGCTATAAATCTATGAGTTGGACGATGAGGCATTTTACCAAGCCATTCATGCCGAATGATAAATGCCTTGATGATTGAACATGTATCTACATCTGATTTATCAAGATATTTAAATTCAAAGTCTGATACCTTCAAAGTATCGACTGTGCTTTGGGTAAGTCCTGCCTCCTTAAGGTCTTGTGCGAAATTGTTAATTCTAATGTCATATTGGTAGCAATGATCCTTGTTATAATTTTCCTTCCCATGTGCTTTGGTTATAAGCACCCATTCCTTTTTTTATATACAGTCATGATATTTTCTCCTTGTGTGTGATTTTGCTATTATGCCTATTCAGTCCCTTATTTCTAAAAGTATCAAGTTTAATCATTATGAACACTTAGTGAGAGTGTAGCCGTTGCAAGTACGTCGTCACTTGCAACCAGCTTGGGGATGATTAACTTTTCCATTTTCCTATTGGTGAACATCAACTTTGACTTGGCACTTTGAACATTTTCAAGTGTGCAGTAGAAAATCTTTGAATCGCTATTGCCAAAAAGCAGACGTTCTTTATCCATCAAACGCTTGGTGAGATATTCATCCTTGGTTATTAAAAGAACCGCATCAACCTCACTGGTGGAATAATACTTGTCAAAAAATGGACGATATCTTTTATGAAACTTTAAACTTCGCTCATATTCAATGGCAAAAATAAATTCCTTGCCGTGAAGTTTTATCTGCAAAAGTGCATCAGGGTGAAGACGCTGGATCATTTTAAGATTTTCAAATTCTATAAGTTCTACACTTGATCTGAGAATATTTTCCGTCACATATAATTGAAGACCGGGTAGCGTTTTAAAAATTTCTCCTAGATCAAGTAATGCCAGGTCATGCCAGATGTTTTCACTTTTTAACTGACAGCGTGTTTTATCATTGTCTGAAACATATTCCTGAAATGTTTTAGCGGTTAAACTATAAATCAGCTTTCCACGAATCTCTTTGACATAACTGGCCTGTAAATATCCCTGATGAATAAACTTGTTTAATCTTTTATAAAGTGCTTGATGGGAAATATTTTTAAAAATATCTCTGACGATTTGATTACTCGTTGCCACTTTATAAGCGTAAAGATAATAAAAAAGTTTTAAATCAATATCCCGCATGACGATCCCTGAAGACCTTCTTTTATTCATTATCGCCACCAATGCTAAGGATATCTTGCAGCTTTGACTTATTGGATGGTTGATTTTGTACTTTTACCGGTTCAAGATTGGAGATAGGGATGGACGCTCTTATAGTTCGTTCATTTACAAATGGAACTTGCACTTCAAACGAATCATGGCCATGGCTCCATATTCCTCGTCCAGCAATGGCCGGTAGATCAATGGCCCGTTTGTCACCAAGTAAGGCCAAAGAACCGGGCAAAGTGTTCATTTGAAAACACATTCTTGCTGAAATATTTTCCTGAATGGAGGTGCTGATGGTTTCTTTGCTGACTTTCTGGGTGGCCAGAATTAAATGAATGGCCGCTGCACGGCCTAGCTTGGCAATTTTATCGGTAAGATTGCGAGCAACTATGGAATCTTCATAATCATCGGAGTACTTATCCATGTTGGCATAAAGAATACTCGCTTCATCCACAGCGATAATGATACGGGACATTTGATCACGTTCAGGCACGATCTCTTTACGATGAGTTTTTTCCAAATAGTTAAAACGCTTCATCATTTCCGATTCAATTTTTTGCAGCAAATTGGCCGCAAGAGTGATTGATTTGAAAATGGAAACATTGGGGAAGTTTTTAAAATCGGTAAACTCAAGTCCACCTTTTAAATCGATAAGATTCATTTCAATGTTTTTAGAAGAGGTTAAAAGTCCCAGAAGGGTTTGTTTAAAAAAAACGCTTTTGCCTCCACCGGTGGTTCCAGCAATTAAAAGATGTGGCAGTTTGGTAAGATTTGCTTTCTTTAGGCCTTGCTTGCTATCACCTAAAATAAATTCCCCTTGGGACAAATCAAGTCGTTCCTTGGCACTTTCATAGTTCAAAAAAAATGGCAATTTTTTACTGTTGGTAATAATTTTTATAATGCCGGGGTCAGATCCATGCGAAATGGTTTCAATTTCCAGTTTGATCATGGATTCAAGAGAGGACTTTTTAGTTTGAAATCGTTCCAATCCAATTCCGTTACTTTCAAAGATAAAACATTTTTGAAATTCATTTAGGGAGCTGGTCTTTAATAAAGTTGGATAACCACCTAGGCCGTTTTTAAGAGAGATCGTTTCAAAAAAGTTATTCCATTTGTTTTTATTTCTCATGACCTTTAGTCCAAGGATAAAACACAAAATAGCGAATTCAGCGATAAACAAATGCAAAAAATGGGTTGGGTTTGATCCTCCCCGGATGAGATGAATAATTCCTAGTCCAAATCGGTTCGGGAAAAAATTAAAGATGAGTTTTAAATCCCACTGGGTAAATGTTAATAGTGTACAGGTTGGTACTGTAACCAAAATAAACTCAAAATATTTGGTCTGGATAAAACGAAAAAACTCACCAATACCTGCGTAGAAAATTTTGATTAAATGATAGATGCCGTTAAATAGGCCTTCGGCGATTCGTTCCCACTGATCAGGCGAATGTGATTTGTGATTGGTCATTGCAATACCTCCTTTGGTTGCATTATGTTTGGTCGTTGCAAGTATCAAAGCAACCTTTATGCCAAGTGGAGATATAATTCATTAGTTGAAAATTTTATCAACGATGCAGTTGAAATTATTGAGAAAATAATTTTAAAACATATTTTTTCAAGTCGTATTGGACAGTGAATTAATAGTAGCGCAAATAGTAGCGCTACCATTATGAAATAGTAGCGCTACTATTATCGAGTTAATTTTTCAGTGAAGATTGAAAGAGGCGGTAATCCGTTTTGAATTTTAGTGAGTGATTCAACTTTAACTTTTTTGTAAATAATTGTGCTGACATTTTCTGCGCTGATGACAAATATAATGGCGAGAATAATTTCAAAAATTGCTTTCATCAAAACCTCCGTAAAGATACGGCCATGATAAGGGTAATATGGCCGTTTTGGGGAGGGCCGTATTTTATCCTAAAGACATAATAAAATTATTATGTTATTTTGTCGTAGTTATTGTTATTACTACTCATGTTATTAACCGCTGTGATTTTGAGTACTTACGGTGAAAATAGATGTGATATTATTTGCTAGAGGCTAAGTTATACCCTAGGAGATTCTATGTCAGAAATAAAAAAGAAAACACCTTTTAGAGATTTGGCAAATACACTAAAAAGTATCAGGAAAAAACCGTTGTCAAAGAAGCAGATCGAAAAAATTAACTCAATAATTAAAAGAGATATAGAAGATACTGAAGAAGTTATACCAATTAAAAAGATCGCAATTTCTAAAAAAGAGGAGCAAAGTTTACAATAATGGGCCGTTTAATATCATTTTCAGGATTTGATGCATATTACTCAAAAACTTCAATTGAAAGTTCTTTTGTCAATGGAACCATTTTAGATACGAATATTTTAATATCATTAATGTATGAAGTTAAGCTTACCCATGATGAGATAGTTAATTTTTTGGATGAAAAAATCGTTGGCAATGGCATTTCTTGTTATACAAATGTTATTACTACGGCGGAATTTTTAAATATTTTTAGAAGAATCTTACTTACAGAGCATCTTTGTGATTCAATAGATGAATTTTCAAAATTAAATTTTCCAAAGAAATCGAAGTATCTGATTAAAAGACTCTATGGTGAATATAAGCATAGATTTGATCATGAAAAAAAAGATATCATATTTGCTGAGAGTCACTTGAAGCAGATACGCGATACTTTTAGTGGATCAGCTCACTCAGGATTAAAGCCATGGCCTGAATTAACACAAGAACTTTTGGGTGATGAATTAGAAGTTGTTTATAAAGCTTACGAAAAAGCTGGAATAATATATATAAGTCCTAATGAAGATAATCAAAAACACTACTTTAATAAAAAAATGATATGGGAAGATACTATAAAAATTAGTGCCTCATCTGGTCTCGCAATATTTGATGCTATGATATTGAATGCTTTGCAATGTAGTCATTTCTCTTTTTTAATTACGGCGGATGCTGATATTGCTTATGCAACACTGGCGAATTGTGAAATTAAGGATGTGGTTGTTCCAGATTCTATTTTTAAAGAGATGAAAAAATATAATTTTAAAATTTAATTAAAAATGGCCGGAATTTGGCCAAAAGTTTTAAAAAATGCGATAATATACAAAATATTTGTAGGCCGTTATGAAGCAAGTAAAACATAGAAAACATTTTATTATTGGTAGTTTAAGATGAGTGTTGCCAACACCTCAAACTTTATGATCAGACATTACAATCCTGAGACAGGGCGGTTTTTGAGTGAGGATCCGATTGGGTTTTTTGGTGGGGATAATAATTTTTATCGATATGTTTTTAATAGTCCATTAATTTATAGAGATCCCAACGGAGAATTTGGTTTAATTGGTGCGATCATTGGGGGAATTGCGGGAGGTATTATAAGTGGTATAACAAGCGGCGGCGATTCAGTATCAATAGGTGTGGGGATTGTATCTGGAGCCATTGGTGGAGCTATCGGGCCAGGAGGGATAGCGGCAGGATTATTATTTGGTATTGCTTATGATTTTTTTACAAATCCATCGAATACTGACTCTAAAGCAGACTTACCTCCAAAAAATCAACATCCTGTGCCTGCTCCTTCTAAATGTAATCCAACATTTCAAAGTTGCCCCCCAGTATCGCCCAATATGTGTATAGGAAAATAAGTAGAGTATATATTATGCATAATGAAAAATATAAGACTAGAAATTTAATTATAAGGTGGTTCCCTGTAATTATTTTGACTATAGCACTTAGTGGATTTTTCATCTTTAAAGGAGTAGTGGATAAAAAATTAAACTTTACTGTGGCTTTCATATATTTAACTTTTTCAATTGTGTATAATTTGATAGTTATAATTTTTTCTAAACGATTAATGTTCAATACACGTGAATTAAAAGAATTACATGTCGGACAAATATTTAGTGTTATTATTTGGAT
>MEQB01000060.1 GCA_001770015.1 Bdellovibrionales bacterium RIFOXYC1_FULL_37_79 | reverse complement strand
GGTCATGTCAATTACCTTTTTATCGACATTTTATAAAATATAGGATTAATAACTGATGTGAATTTAGATCATCTTAAAAATCCGGTTTATGAAAATCATCCACTCATTAAGTGGGTGGATGATTTTATGTTAAAAGCAAACCTTTACCCTCAATCTAAAAAAGCTGTGCTTGGAGTATCGGGAGGCAAGGATTCCATGCTTTTGCTTTTTGTCCTTTACCATTTATGTAAAAAAGGCAGATTTAAAGAGGTTCGGGTTATTCATATTGATCATAAACTTCGTACTGATTCTTTCAAAGATGGAGCTTTAGTTAAAAAAACATGTGCCTTTTTAAATGTTCCTTGCCAGATTTTTGGCCTGGATAATTTAAATGGAAAAAATGTCGAACATCGTGCGCGTAAAATGCGTTATGATATTTTTAAAAATAACTCTTCCGAGAAGGATTTTATCTATACGGCTCACCATATCGACGACTCATTTGAGTGGTCATTGATGAGTCAGTTTAAGACTGGAAGTTATAAAAATACTTTGGGGATACCACTGATAAAGCGGAATATTGCTCGTCCTTTTATGTGTCTAACCCGTGCTCAAATTGAAAAGTTTATTTTTAAATTTAATATACCTTTTAGAAATGATAGTACTAATGATGATGTAAAATTTGAAAGGAATTACATCCGCCACAATATTATTAAACTGGTTCACGAAAAATTTCCGTGTGCTCTGAAACATTACGTTTATCGGGCCAATGATCTGGCCCGCATATATAGGTTATCTAGAATTTGCCTCAATCAAAGTCAGGAATTTGTGGTAAAAATGGATTCGTTTAATGGAGTCTATATTGTTCATCCGGAATATAAACATGACTTTAATGAAGTAGAAACTCAGATGCTTAGTATTATTCAAAAGCTCTCGCAGAATGAAAGAGGTGTTTTGCGGAAACAGTTAAGAAAACTCATTGAAGCAAACTTAAGCTATAAAAGAGGTCCACTTATTTTTTCAGGAGGAGTTAAAGCACATCTTTTTTACGGGATGATATATTTTGGCCATGACAGCATTGATGAGGAAATATTTGCTAAATATGATGAAGAGATGTTTGGTAGCCTAAAAGATGCGCATATTCCAAGGATCTCTTTTAATTATTACAAAAAAGTATTAAATGAAAAAATACACAACGAAAATAAACCGGTCTTTTATGCTTTTGGCCAAGGGGATCGACTGCATAGAATTTTAAATGGACAAAAGAAATTGGATGATCTTTTTATAAAAAGTTTGAGCTATGCTAAAGAAAACAGTTACTGGTTTGGCAATCCCTATCGGTTGCTTTTAAAGTGGGGAGAAGAAAAAAATCGGCATCATCTACTAAATGTCATGATTTTCTAGTCGCAATAAATATTTTTTTAATTCAATTCCCAGTTCTGCGGTAAATCCACCTATACCTTTTTTCGAGACAATTCGGTGGCAAGGGATAATCAAAGGCAGTGGGTTTTGGGAAAGTGCCGCCCCGACAGCACGACAACTTTTGGGTGAATTGATTTTTTCGGCCAATGCTTGGTAACTGAGAGTTTTGCCAATGGGAATTTTTCTTGTCGTTAAAAGGGTCGTTTGTTGGAAGGGAGTTTCTTTGCATAGATCAATTTTAAACTCATGATAGGTTTGAATTTCTCCTCTCAAATGAAGGTTTATTTTATGCATAAGTTTTTTCATTTGTGGATTTGGTTTTGATTGCGAGATTTCTGGATAATCCACAAGAATATTCTTCTTTAACTGGTTAATATTGTTAAACGGAAGATAGATTTTTTTGATCGTGGTGGAGTCAAAAACTAGTGCAAGATAACCGAGTTTATTTTTGAAAATAAAATAATGTGGTGATTTTTTCATGATTTGCGGCCCTTATTACCTTGACAGTTATTAGGTTTGATACCATTTTTAGCATTATATTTTAAAGTTTTAAAATAAGAAAGTTGCTTGTTCGGTTTGTAAAATTTAGAATGTATAATGCACCTAATTGAAAGGGATATGGATGAAATCAAAACAAAATACCTTAACTTTATGGATAGTCATTTTTCTTTTACTGGCGTTGGCAGTTAGAGTTTTTACCGAAGGCAAAAAAGATTATAAACAAATTTCATATTCAGAATTTATAACATTGGTGGAGCAATCAAAAGTTAAAGAAGTTACCTTTAAAGGTGATAAAACCATTCTAGGCCAATTTGTTGAGGGCTATGACAACATGGTGCGGTTTAAAGTAACCGGTGATACCGGAGAGACCAGTTTTAATCTTCTTCGAAAAAATGGAATTACCCCTAATTATGAGGAAGAGGAAAAGCAGCCATTTTATGCTTCCTTACTTTTGACCTGGGGACCGATGATTTTAATCATTGTGATTTTTTATTTTTTTCTTAGACAAATTCAAATGGGTGGCGGAAAGGCCATGAGTTTTGGAAAATCCCGGGCAAAGATGCTTAATGCCTCTGAACAGAAATTTACTTTTTCAGATGTTGCCGGCGTTGATGAGGCCAAGGAAGAATTAAAAGAAGTGGTGGATTTTTTAAAAGAACCTAAGAAATATACAGCTCTAGGTGGAAAAATTCCAAAGGGTGTGATTTTGGTTGGTCCTCCTGGTACTGGTAAAACCCTTTTAGCGAGAGCTGTAGCAGGGGAAGCGGGAGTGCCATTCTTTTCCATTTCAGGATCGGACTTTGTTGAAATGTTTGTAGGGGTTGGTGCTTCTCGAGTTAGAGATCTTTTTGAACAGGGCAAGAAAAATGCTCCTTGTATTATTTTTGTGGATGAAATAGATGCAGTAGGTAGACATCGAGGTTCAGGTCTTGGTGGAGGGCATGATGAAAGAGAACAAACCTTAAATCAACTTTTGGTTGAGATGGATGGGTTTGAATCAAACGAAGGAGTCATTTTAATCGCTGCTACCAACCGCATGGATGTTCTTGATCCGGCTCTTTTGCGACCGGGCAGATTTGATCGACGTGTGACGGTGGGACTTCCTGATGTAAGAGGAAGACTTGGTATTTTGAAAGTTCATACCAAGAAAACGCCACTTGAGGTCAACGTAAACTTGGAAAATATTGCCAAAGGTACTCCTGGTTTCACGGGTGCCGATTTAGCTAATTTAGTCAATGAGGCTGCTTTGCAAGCGGCCCGTATGAGTAAAAAACACTTAGAGGATGATGATTTTGAATTTGCTAAAGATAAAGTGTTGATGGGCCCTGAACGAAAGTCGATGATTATTTCGGATAAAGAAAAAAGAGTAACCGCTTATCACGAAGCGGGACATGTGCTGGTTGGTATGAATTTGCCTCAGGCTGATCCTATCCACAAAGTGAGTATTGTTCCCAGGGGACACGCCTTGGGGGTCACCCAATTTTTACCTGATGAAGAAATGCATAACCTCACCAGAGAGAAGGCCAATAATTTTATAGCTTCCCTCATGGGAGGAAGAAGTGCCGAAGAAATCGTGTTGGGGGAGATCACCAACGGGGCTTCCAATGATATTGAGCGAGCAACGCTGCTGGCCCGTACTATGGTCTGTCAGTGGGGTATGAGTGAAAGATTGGGGCCGATTAATTTTAAAAAGAGTGCTTTTAGTCCATTTGCCCAAGGGGAGCAATTAGATTACTCGGAAAAAATGGCCAATCAAATTGATGAAGAGGTTTTTAAAATTGTTGATGAAAATCATAAGCTGGCTAGAAAAATTCTTACGGATCACAAGACTGCGTTGGAAAAAATAGCGACAGCTCTGATTGTTTGGGAAACCCTTGATTATGAACAAATTAAAGCATTGGTCAGAGGTGAAGATATTGGGGTGCCCACTTTTAACAAAGTTGAGGATATGTCCAATCAACCTGTTCAAACTGATGAATCTCTTAAAAATACGAAAGAAACTGTAAGAAATAAAGTTCCTGATATCTTGCCTACTACATGAATTCTTTCTTTAAATTTATGCAGGTGATAAACCTCACCCCGGATTCTTTTTCGGATGGAGGGAAATATAATTCCGATGTGGGACTTAAAAAAAGAATAGAGGAAGCGATTACCTGGAATACCCCGTATCTTGATATTGGAGCTCAATCAACCGCACCTATGAATGATCCTATCGTGGAAGATGAGGAAATGAAGCGATTTGAAAAATATTTAATTCCTGCTTTAATCCATAAATTGATTCCCTCTAATATTATTCTATCTGTGGATACTTATAGACCAGCAGTTTTTGATCAAGTTTATAGATGGATTAAAGAGCATTTACCTTATAATCAAATTATATTTAATGATGTAAGTGGGGTGCTTGACCAGGAGCTTATTGATCTTATGAAAAAATATCCGGATTTTAAGTATGTCTATTGTCATACCGGAATAAAGGATAGAACGCTTACTGGTTTTCATATGGACCATGTTGTGGATTGCCCGAGTGGTGAAATGATCAGTTTTTTGAGGAATTATTTTTTAAGTGCTTTAAGTGAGTTTGAAAAATATTATTTTTTAGATAGAGTTATTCTTGATCCGGCCTTTGGGTTTTCTAAAACCACCGAGCACAATTTAAAAATAATTCAATCCATAGATACTCTGGTTGAAGGACTTGGTGAGACCTGGCTATTGGGCATATCCAGAAAAAGTTTTTTTAAAAAATTAATTTACTTAAGCGCCTTGGAGTCAGATAGTGATATGCAAAGAGAATATTTACATGTGGCCACTTTATGTCGGTGGATGCATAGATTAACGGATAAAAACATCATTATCCGGGGACATGATCCTGCAGTGTTTTGGTCAGCTTACCATGTAACTCATTGGAATTTTTAAGAGCTGAAATGACTTTGTGTGTTAGTTGGTTTTACTTATATATTTTTTACATCTAGCAAGATTTCTCATCAACAAGGTAACGATCCTACCTTATATTGATCATAACAAAAACTACTACCAGGTAATTTGTCATGTATAAGCATTTTTTATTCATTCTGTTTTTTCTGTTATCTTTTCTGGTTCATGCTTCTATAAATTCTACCCATTACTTGACTGAGGATAAAGTTATTTATGGAGAAGACAATACTCTTTATGCAGGGGAGTACAATGATCAAAGATTTGTGGAGGCCTCAAAGGCCGTGGCCGTTATGATACCGGTTGATCAGATGATTGACTTCGGTAGTTTCTACGAGCTGGTTAGAAAAACTACCTATGTGGATAATTATCCACTGTGCAAAAATGAGATTAACTATCGTGGCCGGGTCCACTCTGTCTGTAGTGGTTTTCTGGTAGATAATGATGTTTTAGTGACCGCTTCTCATTGCATTCCAGATCAGTTGGCCTGTCAAAATGGATATAAATGGGTGTTTGGATTTAGTAAGGAAAACATGGCCAGCAATGAACCCATTTTTGTTCCTAAACGGGATGTTTTTTCCTGCGAAAAAATCTTGGAAAGTGAGTATAATTTGTCAGCTAATGTACAAAAAGATTATGCGGTTATTAAACTGAGTCGACAAGTGGAAACGATTGTCCCTCTTGCCTTTAGAAAAGAGGGAAAGATTAATGACGATGATGAATTGGTGCTAATTGGCTACCCAGTTGGAAGACCACAAATCATTGCAGATCATGGTCAGATCAGGGACAATACTTTTTTTTATTTTTTTAGGACCAATTTAGATGCTTTTATTGGCAATTCTGGTGCACCCGTTTTAAATTATAGTACAGGACTTGTGGAAGGGATCTTTTTATCAGGGGAGAGGGATTATGTTTTTAATAGTGTCCGGCAATGTTGGAATATTAAAAGATGCCAGGGGGTTGAGTGCCGGGGCGAAGATGTCTTTAGAATAACCGGGATTGATTATATAGCTCCTAATAAAAGATCCTGGCTAAGCAGATTGTTGCCAGAATTTTAAAAAGAGGTCATGTGATAAAAATATTTTCACTTATGGTATGGTTATTGATTTTATCAAGCGGACAGGGAGCAAGTAGTGCGGATATTGGTTTAATTAAACAAAATTGTGATGTTCAAAAAAAAGCCGCCGATTGTTTCCAATATGCCTATTATTTGGAAAAAAATAATACGCTTAATGATTCTTTACAATATTACGAATTTGCTTGTAAAAAAAATCATTACAAGGCCTGTAATAATATAGGATTGATCTATATAAAAAAAGGTGAGAAGACAAAAAGCAAGGATTATTTTGTGCAAAGCTGTGCCGGGAAATATAACCGGGCCTGCATCAATCTGGGTATTTGGGAAAGTAAGTACGGAAAAAAAACAGAGGCGGGAAAATTCTTCGAACTTGCTTGTGATGGCCTGGAAGCCTTGGGTTGTTTTTATCTTGGAATTTTTTATGAAAAGGAAGATCAGATAAAAAAGGCGAAAGAAGCTTATATTAGAGGGTGCAATCTTAACGAGTTGGAAAATTGTTTAAAGGTAGGCCTGTTTGAACTGGCTGAAGGCAAAAAGAAAGAGGCTCAACAAAGATTTTTAAATATGTGTGAAAGATCCCTGGCCAGACCTTGTCGCTATTTGGCTTACTCTTACCTCAAAGACACCCAAAATAAAAAGGCTAAGTTTTACTTTGAAAAATCTTGTGATTTGTTGGATGCAGCGGCTTGCCTAGTTTTAGGCGAACAATACCTCTTTGATAAGATGGTTGAGGACGCCCAAAAATATTTAAAGTTATCTTGTGATCTGCATAACGAGAAAGCGTGTCAGCTTTTGAAAACATCCAATGACCTAAAAGTAAAAAAATAATTTTTCTTGAAACCTGAATGCTCCTAAGAGATAATTGAGTATAATGAATCTTACTAATATTGTCTTAAATACTACGGATAAAAAAACATTATCAAACTATATTTCTGAGATATTTGATAAGCAGGTTTCCATTTCGAATAATCAATATGTAATCAATATGGATGGGATCAATTTTATATTTAAACAAGTGGATGATGATCAGGTCCAGCATGATTCGCGGCACACCCTCTTGGAATTTTCCGTGGATTCAGTGGAAGCGTTGGAAGATCTTTTGAAAAAAGTGCAATTTTACCATTACAGATTAAATGCAGGGAAAAATACTGACAGACTTTTTGAAATTCCAGAAATTCATGGAGATCAGAATATTCATTATTTTGAAGTGGAGGATACCGATAATCGAAAATGGAAATTTTCAACCTTAATTCAAACCAACTAATGGGAATGAGGCCATGATAAAATATTTGGAAGGTGTAGTTGTAAATTCTGACCAAATCAGGCGTACGCAAATTGCCTTTGACGAGTCTTCCGGTCTGATTGTGGAGGTGGGGGATGCATTAGTGGCCAAGGCCCAGGTGGATTACTACTACGAGGATGATGATCTGGTTTTTCCAGGTTTTATTGATATTCACGTTCATGCCAGAGAAGATATGACCGGAGAAGATAATTACAAGGAGGATTTTACCAGCGCAGGGTTATCCGCCGTAAATGGTGGGGTTACGGCGTTTATGGATATGCCCAATAATAAGTTTCCACCGACTGAAGAAAAAGGATATTATGCCAAAACCTCTTTGGCAACCAAATCGTCAGTTCCGGTATTTTTATATGCCGGGATTGGCAGTCAGACCGGGCCTTTTCATTTTCCTGTTCCTTACAAGGTATATATGACCAAATCTGTTGGTGATCTTTTTATAAATGATGATGAATGGGAGGAAGTACTTTCTAGGTATGCTGGTTGTTTGATCAGTTTTCATTGCGAAGATGGACAAATTCTTAGGAAGAATGTAGATCAACCGACTCACTTGAAACGCAGACCTCCCGAAGCAGAAATCAAGGCTATTGAAAGTGCCATTACCTTAATTAAGAAATTTAATATTGATGCAAATATCTGCCATGTTAGTACCAAGGAAGGTTTACGGAAAATCATTGAAGCCAGAAAAGAAAATTTGAAAATCACCTGTGAGGTAACTCCTCAACATCTTTATTTTTGTAATGAAAAACTCAGTAGCTTTGAAAAAAAATTTTTGCAGATGAATCCTCCAATTAGAAGCAGAGAAGATCAAGAAGGGGTATTGGAATTTTTTTTAAACGGAGAGGTTGATTTTTTGGCCACAGATCATGCCCCCCACACTTTAATGGAAAAATTGTCAGGGATATCTGGTCTCACTGGTCTTGATACTTACGGAGTGTTTGTCACCTGGTTGATAAAAAATTGTCATATGGACGTGCGTAAATTGGTGAAAACCACTTCCGAAAACCCAGGTATTTTTATTGGAAAATTTTTAAAGAACTTACAAAAACTTTCATCGCCTTATAAAAAATTAGGGGAAGGAATTGGTTTTGTGCGACAAGGATATGCTGCATCATTCACAGTTTTAAATATGACCAATAAAACGAAGATGACAAAAAGTGAAATAAAATCAAAGACTAACTGGTCTCCTTTTGAAAGTAAAACTTTCCCTGGAAATGTGAAAAATACTTTTGTCATGGGAAAACTATTAAAATAAGTATACTTTTTTCCAAATACCTGACCCTTATTGTAAGAAATTGTTAGTTGTCATTATTATCAAGTTATCAAATAATCCGCCCATATAAATAATCAAAAAGGAACTTTATGGGATTTGGAGCAGCACTATTGATTCTTGTTTCGATGCTTGTCAGTGTAAATGTTTTTGCGGTTGATAAGGTTGTTTATGGTGATGATAGTCGGGTTGACGTGGTTGATTCAAATAATCGAGAGTTTGTAAGATTGTCGATTGCAACGGCTGCCCGTATTGATCATTCAGTAATTAGAATAGACGGTGATCGGGCATTTTTGCAGGGATCGGCGTTAGTTGAGAGAGGTTATTGCGCTGATGATAGGTTTAGCTTGCAAATAGGGGCAGCGGATTGTTCAGGTTTTTTGGTAGGTGAAGATTTACTCGTGACCGCCGGCCATTGTATGAATAGTAAGTTGGATTGTACCGATTTTAGCTGGGTGTTTGATTATAAGGCAGATCATAATGGAAAAGTTGATTTTGTGATGGTCGCCAATATCTATAATTGTGCGGAAGTGATTGAACAAAAACTTGATCCTATTACTAAGGAAGATTATGCTTTGATTCGTCTGGACAGAAAAGTCAGCGACCGATATCCACTGGAGTATCGAAAAACAGGTCAGATTGAAAATTTTGAGTCCTTGGTGATTATTGGTCATCCATCAGGACTTCCAACGAAAATTGCGGATAATGCCAATGTGAGAACTAATGACAATGAGTTTTACTTTGTTGCCAATTTGGATTCTTTCGGTGGTAATAGTGGTTCGGCGGTTTTTAATGCCCGTACCGGGGTGGTGGAAGGTGTGTTGGTCCGGGGAGAGGACGATTACAACTATGATCGGTACAATGCATGTTACCGAATTAATACTTGCCGGGATGATGGATGCAGAGGCGAAGATGTTACGAGGATAACGAGAATTCAGGCATTACAAGCATCAAACATTTAATATTTCAATTTATATACGGGTGAATCAAGAAAATTTTTTCGTCTTTTGTCATATTCTTGGGTGGTCTTAACCGAAGAATGGTTCACTTCTTGGGCAACCGCATAAATGTCAACTCCAGCGTCTAACAGTTCTCCAATAAAGGTGGCTCGGGCAGAGTGGGGACTGATTTTGAAAGTTAGCTTTATTTTCATAGCATAATAGTCCAGTATTTCATTGATCGTTTTGGGGTTGAGTGGCTTATTTAACATGGTTGGGTTGAATGGATTTTGAGTTGGTTGAAAGAGCCAATCTTCGGGGATGTGTTCTCTAGACTGATTTTTCATCCAATTTAAATACTCATCCAGAGCGTCTATGCATAAAGGGTGAAGAATTTTTTGACCTTTCTTGCCTCCCTTTCCGTGATATTTTACGATTTTGTGTTGATTAAACTCAGAGTAGTCTTTTCTGCGAAGATTTAATATTTCTGATTTTCTAAGCCCTGTCGTAAAAAACATGACCAGTAGTGCTTTATGCATTTTGCCTGCTTTTTTATTTTCATCAATAGAATGAAGCAAGTCTATTACTTGTTCCCTGGTTAGAGCGTTGGTAGGCACCAGGACCGCCGATCGTGGTCTTTTTATGGACGAAACAGGGTTGGCGGTGATGATATTTTTTTCGGATAAAAATCTAAAATAGCTGGAAAGGGCCGCCAGTTTTCGGGCTATAGTTTTGGGGGCACATGGGTCACCTTGCTTGCCACCAATTTGTTGCAGATAATTTCGAAAGCGGACGAAATGTTTTTTCTCGATATCTTGGTAGGTGTTAATATCTTCAAATTGTCTACTAATGTAATCAAGAAACTGCAAGATATCATTTTGGTAGGAAAGCCGAGTGTGAGGCGAAGATAATTCTTCCAAGAAGTCAAGATGAAGGTAAAATTTCAAATTTTTGGTTGGAACGCTGTTCATTTGATTATTCATACATTACCATTATACATGAAAAAAAATTTTTCATACATTGAAAATTTTTTTAACCAAGACTTCAAGGAACGGAGTTTTTATGAATAAATTGTTTTATGGCCTTTGTTTTATCTGGATCATATGGGTGCAATCACTATATGCCAACGAACAAGTAGCAAAGGTAATCTTGCTCAAGGGGAAAGTCACGGAGTTTCGTCCAAGTATTAATAAAACTTTTTTGCTGGCCAACGATTCGTGGGTTTTAAGAAATTCCATCTTGGAAACAGACAAGGGTAGTGTGGTGAAACTTATCTTTGTTGATCAATCGAGGGTAACACTGGGCCCAAACAGTAAATTGGAAATAGGTAAATTTGCGCAAAATGAAGCAGGTATTTTATCGGTTATGAAAGGCAAGCTTAAGGCAACCGTTCTTAAAAATGCTTTGGATTCTGGTGACAAAAACAAGCTTTATATTAAAACTGAGACGGCAGCCATGGGTGTTAGAGGTACGGAGTTCATGGTGATGTATAACCATAACATTCAAAAAACTTCAGTGCTCACCTTTTCCGGAGAGGTGATGATGTCGCAAATTCCCAAAGAAATGGGTCTTCGTTTGCCTTCGGCTCAATTGAGTTTGCTGCTTGAAAAAGATAAAGCAGTCTCGATAAAGCATGGTCAATATGCGGGTACCAATGAAATGGGACGACCTAATATTCCAATAAAAATCAATCCAGCACAGTTTCAAACCCTTAAAGGTGCCAGCTTGTTCGAAGAGAGTCGTCAAATTGCTTCAGAAGTGAAATCTTATCAATCCAAAATACCACCAAACCTGGATGCTAAAACTTTTATTAATCAAAATTCTGAATTGGAGCAATCCATGAAGAATGTCTTGGGTGAGACTAAATTTGAAGATATTGATAAAACTGTTCGTCAGACTATCGACAATGAAAAAAAAGATGCTTCCTTGGTGCCGGCTGAAGGTTTCTACGATCCAGATACTAAGGAATTTGCCCCGATGGCAGGGGGATTTATTGATATCGAAAAAGGGGTGTATGTGGCACCTCCCGAAGATAGTGAATATGATTCCAATACAGATACTTATATTGTGCCTACCAGCCACGGAACTTATGATGAAGCCAGTGGAGGTTTTAAACCACCCAGCGGCTATCAGATGAATGAGGATGGTACCATTCAGTATATCGGGCAAGGGCAACCGGAGGTTAAGATTATTACGGATGGTGGCACTAAAAATGAAATCATGATCAATGTTCCAAAGGAACCAATTTTTACCAATGATCCGTTATCTGGATCGATTCCCTTGCCTCCCGAGATTACCACCAGTATTGTAACCAATACTACAGTTCAAAATTCCATTTCTTTATTGAAAATATCTGTAAGAGTGCTACCTTAGGGGAGATGATGAATAAATATTTTGTTTATTTTATTTTGCTAAGTTTAACCATCTATAGCAGCACCCAAGCAGTGTTTGCCTTGAGCGATAGCGATAAGGTTTTTGCCCAAATACTTTATACCTTCAATTCAGGGGATTATCAGGGCGCCCTTAATAAATTGAATGCCATTGAATCCAAGGAATTCAAGCCGCTTGCCCATTACTGGAAAGGGATTTGTAATAGTAAATTGCAAAAATACGACCAAGCAGTGAATGAGTACAAGACCGCTTTGGAATTGGGAGCAACCCCACTTGATATTTATTATGAGCTGGGACAAGCCTATTATTCCATGCTTGATTATAAACATGCTAAAGAATCCTTTAAACAATCTGTTTTAAAGAGATTTAAAGTATCGGAGTCTTTTTATTATTTGGGATATATGGAATTATCAGAGGAAAACTTTGAGCAGGCCATTCGCTATACCAAACAGATTTTGGAAAAGGAAAAAGTTAATAGTGAACTCAATCAAGCTGCCTATTTTCAAATTGGTGAAGCTTATCTTGGTAATATTGAAAAAAATAATAAAAGAATCACTCCCGAGGTAAGAACCACGGTCACCCAGTATGTACTTCCAATGTATGATAAAGCCTTGGAAGAGAAGACCGATAACAATCTGGCTAATCAAATTTATGCCAGAAAAGAAAATGTAAATCAAAAGTATGGTATAAAACGCAAGGCTTTCTACAATGGCAGACCGTTTCCCACTAAACTGACGGAATTGTATATTTCAGAAAAAATAAGTTATGATACCAACGTCTTGCTCGAATCATCGGATGCTGATCAAAAGGCCACGAGTAAATCTTCCGGCGTATTAAATACCAATGCCTATATTAGCACCCAGGCAATTCATCGCAGCCGAGTGGTATTTGCTCCTGAATTTTTATTTTCTCATGTGCGCCATCTCAATCGAGATAATTATCAAGTGTATCAAAACGATACCCAGGCTTTCTTACCTGGGCTTAAAACCACTTTAGAACATCGGATGTTTGATCGGCCGGCAAGCTTTCATATCGACCTCGTTTATAATCATACTAAAAGAAGAGTAGATGTACCGGCGGATAGTTCCATGAAAAAATATGGGAATACCATAAGTGTTTCCATGAGCGAAAAAATGGAGATGGTGGCCGGTACCAATACGGCTTTTAAATATTTTTATAAACAATTCAGTGCACCTGATGACACTAAAAGCACCCGGGATAACGGACTTTATTTAACCCATACGATTTTTAAAAAAACCGGACAGGTTTATTTTATTGATCTAGGGTTAAACGTAGTGGATGCCAATAATGTTACCTTAAGTAGCGACCAGATCATTTCTCGTTTTACAGTTTTGAAACCAAATTCATTGTTTAAATTTGATACGTTGTATGGATTAGGCATTACTGCTAAAAATATGAAAAAAATGAAAGATACCAGGGGAACCGAGGTTACTTACAGTCCTTTTATTATTCTCACCAAGACTTATCTTAATAAATGGAATGTCAATTTCAGTTATAGTTTTAACAAACAGACCTCTAAGAACAAAGAAGTCTATGCTTATAATCAAAGTATTTTTGCGGCTGAGTTGAAATATATGTTTTTTTAGCGGAGTGCTTTTTCCAGCGCAACGGATGCATCAGTTTTTTTATCCCTATATTTAATAATGATAGCACAGTTTAGGCCCAGGTTATGTTGTTGAATAAAAGGGGTGGGGTTTTTAAACGTCCGTGTGCCAGGAACCACCACGGCATTGGGTGGAATCGGTTCTAATTCGTCAAGCAATCTATTAAAGACCGTATCGAAGACAGGGATGCTTTTGGAAAGTGTAACTCCTGGGGCAATAACAGCGTTTTCTAAAACAGCGACACCTTCCACAATGATGGCACCGGCTCCGATGAAACAATTATCCTCAATAATGACCGGTGCAAGGCCTATGGGTTCTAAGACTCCTCCGATGGAAACTCCGGCTGAAATATGAACATTTTTGCCAATCTGAGCACATGATCCAATCAAAACATGGCTATCAATTAAAGTGCCCTCATCGATGTAAGCTCCAATATTAATGTAGCTGGGGGGCATGATCACAACATTGGGACTGACATATGCGCCCCGACGAATGGTGCTGCCAAATGGTACCAGTCTTATTTTGTCGTCAGGAGTAATGGTGCGTGGACGCAAGTTGTGTTTATCTACATGGCCATCATCCATAAGCACCAATTCACCTGCTTTGAAGGCCTCCAAAATATTTTTTTTAACTTCAATATTAGGAGTCCATTTTCCATTTTCTTTGAGGGCAGATCGGATGGTGCCTTTTTCCAGAGAGTCAAGAATTTTTTGCCAGGACATTTTTTATTCCTTTTGGTTTGTCTTAAACCAGGTAGTTATTTTCTTATCAGCTTCCCAAACTGGTTCGAGGTTATCCAAATCTTCAAAATGAAGAGGGGGATAAAGGTAAGGGGATTTGATCATTTTTTTCGCATACATTAGTCGTTTTACAGGTACGGGATTACTCGCCAAAAATAATGAATTGCAGCTTTCACTCCACAGTGATTTTGCTTCCAGCGTGTTGTCCAGGCAATCATTAACATATTGATGGGTTTCTGGTGCCCAGACATTAGAGGCGACGGATACGAGTCCACATGCCCCCAGCCGGGCATGATCATAAAAGAGTCCATCATCACCGGAATAAATTTTAAGATGGTAAAGATTTTGTTTGAAGTTTTTAAAATCTGATAAATTTCCGCTGGCCTCTTTGATGGCATAAAAATTGGGATGATCTGCCAGTTGAATAACCGCTTCCAGATTGAGTTTGACCCCTGACCTGCCAGGGATATTGTAAAGCATACAAGGTTTGGTTGATTGATCTAGCAATTTTTTAAACCAGTAATATTGTCCTTTTTTGCCTGGTTTTGCATAAATGGGAGTGACCACTAGATAACTGTGAATTGATGGGAATGATTCCAGAAAGTCGATCCATTCAAGTTGTTCGAGTAGATTGGTGCCCCCGATGCCTGCCATCAGCGGAATATCTATGTTAAGCTTATCCACATATTGAATAATTTCTCTTTTAATTTGGTGTGGTAGATTGGCTCCTTCGCCGGTGCTTCCCAGGAGTAAAACGCCATTATTGGCCTTTTGTTGTAATAATAAGAGTTCTTTTAAAGTGGCATAATCAATTTCATTTTTACGATTAAGTGGTGTAATGAGGGCAGTCCAAAGGGTTACTTCTTTAGTATTCATAAGGTTTCTTCCTCGCTGATTTTTTCTTTAACTAATGTCGTAAAATTCAGGAGACCATATTCCAGGTTCTTATTAGTTAAAAGTTCATGGGCGGCATAGATGGCCCCTTGAGCAAATATTTTCCGATCCAGGGCTTCATGGGTAAGGGTTATTTTTTCAAAATCTAAGTTAAGAGTCAGGCAGTGAGTCCCCACCACATCGCCGGTGCGTTCACTGGTGATATTGATTTTTTCTCCAAGCCAGGCTTGCCACATCTGACTAGTGCCACTGGGTGCATCTTTTTTTTGGACATGATGGGTTTCATGCAGGGTGAAGTGATAGTCAGCAAAAAGCCGGGAGGTCTTTTTAAGGGCCTTTAACATGGGTTGAATTAAATTTATACCTAGACTGAAGTTATTGGAATGAATCCATCTTAATTTTTTATGGATCAGGGTTGCATGGAAATCATTCGGAAAGTTAAAACCGGTGGCACCGCTTACCACTGGCAGTTGGCTGTCGAGCAGGAGCTTCAGGAGGTTTTGAAAAGCTGTTCCTGGGACGAAGGTGATGATGACATCAAATTTTTTTAATTTTTCCAAAGTGGGCGGGTTAGTGGTGTTAAATATGCCAGGACTTGAGTCTTGTAATAATTCAACGACTTTAGATCCAGTCTTACCCGTTCCTATGATGGCCACTTTCATGGATATTTCTCTTGCTAAAAAATATTGATATCTATTATTCTAGCACTCAAAGAGAAGGAATGGAAATATGTCAAAAATAGGTATTGTGGGAATTAGAGGAATGGTAGGGGGTACTTTAATCGAGCGTATGATTAAAGAAAAAGATTTTGAAGAAAGTCATCAGTATTCTTTTTTTTCATCCAGCGCTAAAAATCAGCCAGGTCCCAAGATCAATCATAAACAATATACTTTTTTAGATGCATATGATCTGGATTTAATGCATGAAATGAATATTATTTTAACCACTCAAGGAAGTGATTATACCAAGGATGTTTATGCGTCTTTAAGAAAAAAGGGATGGACAGGATATTGGATTGATGCAGCTTCATATTTAAGAATGGAAAAGGATGTTATCATTGGACTGGATCCCATTAATGATCACGTCATAAAGGAAGGACTGGCAAGAGGAATAAAAACTTTTGTCGGTGGCAACTGTACAGTGAGCTTGTTATTGATGGGGATTGGTAATTTAATAAAAAATGATTGGATTGAATGGATTTCCACTATGACTTATCAGGCCATATCGGGAGCAGGTGCCAAACAAATTGGTGATTTATTAAAACAGGTGCGGGCCTTTGATATTGATGAACAAAAGCATCCGCTCAAATTGGAAAAAGAATTTAGACAATTAATTAAACAGAAGACTTTTCCCCTGGGAGAAATCGGTCATCCTCTGGCCTTTAATCTTTTGCCATGGATTGATGCTAAAATGGAGGATGGCAGAACCAAAGAGGAGTGGAAAGGACAAGTTGAGCTTAATAAAATAATGGGACTTAAAAAGATCCTTCCAGTGGACGGTATTTGTGTAAGAGTTCCCACTTTTCGTTCACATGCCCAGGCGGTCACCATCAAACTTAAAAAAAATATTACCATTAAGACGATTGAGAAAGAAATAGCCGGATCAAATTCGTGGGTCAAGCTGATTCCTAACGATGTGGAGGAGTCCAAGCGATATTTAACTCCGCTGGCCGTTAGTGGTACCTTGGATATAGCAGTTGGTAGAATCAAGCAAATGAGCATGGGAAAAGATTATATAAGTCTTTTTACCGTCGGCGACCAACTACTTTGGGGAGCCGCTGAGCCTTTGCGGCGGATGTTAAAAATTATCCTTAATATATTGTAGCTGGCCAAATTTAAAAACGACCTCCTCTGCTTCGCTAGTGTGGGCAGGATAGATCATGGCCTTTTGGCATGGTTCGCCGAATTCGAAAGTAAGTGTATAGTCAGGAGCACCCTCTATCAGGATGCCTTCCACCAGATGGGTTTTAGTGTTGATAACCGGTGAGCCTGAATTTCCGGCGAAGGAATCCAGACTGGCCCGGAAAAACCAAAATCTTTTGAATATATATGTTAAGAAATGTTTTTTCTCCTCTTCACTCCAGTTTTGCTTTTTGCCATTGCTGGCTATTTTAAGGGGAAGTCCCGAGGGGTGTCCGATTACCGCCAGGGTTGAGGAGGGTTTTAATGAATCAACCCGATTAAATGCGAGGGGAGTTCGTCCGGTGACGGGCCTATCCAATTGGACGAGAGAAAAGTCTTTAATTTTTCTTCTGCTGTGATACAGGGATTGTTTGATGACTTGCTTACATCCATATACATTATCTTGAGTGAAATAATTACTGTGATTATCAAAATCAAATATCCATTTGTAGCGGACACAATCTTTTTCGTTTTCCACGCAGTGGCCGGCGGTGAGGATGGTATCCGGGGAAATCAGAAAACCGGAACAGGTGGCCAGTGAATATTGATCGGCATAACGTTCGCCGGGACAAAGACCGTGTTCCAGGATTTCATTCAGGGTGGTTTTTTTAAAATCAATAATATTGGGATTATCGCTTAAGAGTAATTTGTTAGCATGAACCATGGCCGCTACTGAGCGACTTTGTTCCAACAGATGTTGATCAGGATGATTAGAAGCCTCATAGCGATCATCTTCTCCATAAATGGACTTGCTGGTGATCAGTGCTTGTACCAGTGATGTTTGGATAAGAAATAATGTAAATATTAATGTTTTCATATCAACCAAATCTCCCTTTGGGTTTATCTTTTTCCTTCTCTTTAGCTGCCCTTATTTTTTCCTCTTCTTTTCTGATTTTTTCTTGTGCCCTATTGAGCTCTTCCAATTGTTCACCGCTCAAGTTTAACAGTTGGGTAATTCGGTAGGTTGAACTATGATCATCCTTGTTTTTTTTTCCCTCTTTACCACCTAAAATGTTTTCCTGGGTGATGCCTTCTTTTTTAAGATCAAAACTGAATTCAGGTGAAAATCCTTTACTGATAGAAGTAGTACCTTTTTCAAAGGAAATATCCCGACCGGCAATTTTTCGATTATCTCTTTCTTTGTAAAGCCTTCTTAAAACTTTTTCGTGTTTGGCAATCAACTCTACTAATTCCTGATTGCTTAATTCAGATGCTTTCGCCATTTACTTGCCCTCAAATAGAAACTATGGATCTATTATATACAAAAATATACTTTATCGAAATTACTGATTGCTGAAAACGCTTTTTTGCCTAGTGAACAAGCGGGTTAGCCCCTAAAGGTTGACTGGTTTTGTCCGGCATTTTGGCGCTTTTTACCTTTTCTCTTTTTAATGATTGGTGTATCGTTTTTTTAAAAAATTAATCGCATTTATAAAGGAGCGTATTTTATGACGAAAATATTGGATTTGGTAAAACCAGGTGTAGTTTTTGGTGACGATGTAAAAAAAATCTTTAGTGCTGCTAAAAAAGAAGGATTCGCCTTGCCGGCAGTCAATGTGGTGGGAACCAATTCAATTTGCGCTGTTTTAGAGGCTGCCAGTAAGGCCAAAGCACCAGTGATCATTCAATTTTCCAATGGTGGTGCTGCGTTTGTTGCGGGTAAAGCAATTCCAACCTCCGGTCAAAGTGGTGCAATTTTAGGTGCTATTGCTGGTGCCAAACTTGTGCATACTATTGCGGAGGCGTATGGCATTCCGGTTATCTTGCATACCGATCACGCCGCCAAAAAATTACTTCCTTGGATTGATGGCCTTCTGGATGAAGGTGAAAAATGGTATAAGCAATATGGTCGGCCACTGTTTAGCTCGCATATGCTGGATCTTTCAGAGGAACCTTTGGAAGAAAATATCGCCATTTGTGAAAAATATTTAAAAAGAATGGACAAAATGGGCATGACTTTGGAAATTGAACTGGGATGTACGGGTGGGGAAGAAGATGGTGTGGACAATACTGATATTGAAAACTCCAAGTTATATACCCAACCGGCAGATGTCGCTTACGCCTATCAGAAATTAAGTGCCATCAGTGAGCGTTTTACGATAGCAGCTTCCTTTGGAAACGTGCATGGTGTTTATAAGCCAGGCAACGTTAAATTAACTCCTATCATTCTAAAAAATTCCCAAGATCATATAACGAAGAAATATAGTACTTCCAAAAATCCGGTTAACTTTGTTTTCCACGGAGGTTCAGGATCATCTACTCAAGAAATTAGAGAGGCCATCAGTTACGGTGTTATTAAAATGAATATTGATACTGATACTCAGTGGGCATCGTGGGTTGGCATTAAAGATTACTATGAGTCTAAAAAACCCTATTTGCAAGGCCAAATTGGTAATCCCGAAGGTGATGATAAACCCAATAAGAAATATTATGACCCCAGAAAATGGCTAAGGGAATCCGAAGAATCAATGGTAAAAAGATTAATGATTGCTTTTGAGGATTTAAATGCATTAGGGCGAAATTAATTTTTAATTTCGTAACATTTGAGATATAATTTAGTCATTCGATTAAGACAGAATGATTATAAGCTGGATTGGTTTGTACTGACTGCACGAATAAGTTTTGCCTGATTTAAAATAGTAATTCAGGCGTTTTTAATAAAATAAATTGTATTTTTATAAATTACATGAAAAGCGAGGTTTCATGCTGAGGATTTTTATTGGATTTTCATTACCAGACAGTGTTAAACATCATCTTCGTTCACAATGTCACAGTTTGCATACGAATTGGGTAAAACCCGAAAACATGCATGTCACCTTATGTTTTCTAGGTGAAGTGGATCGGGTTTCCTACCGGACATTAATAAGTGAACTGGAACAAATCAAGATTAAAAAATTTAATCTAAAAACCAAGGGAATTGGCTACTCCAAATCCAAAAAGGGCCCACGGGTTATTTGGGCCGGTGTGGAAAAATCAAAAAGTATAGAACAATTAAAAGAACAAATTGATACGGTTTTGGAAGAGCTGGGGATTAATTTTGATAAAAGGGATTTTCACCCTCATGTGACTCTGGCCAGGCCCCAGGATGTTTTGTATGACGATTTTAATAAATACTTAAAAGAAGTGGATATGAATACTGAAATAGAATTTGCGGTGGAAAGCTTTCAAGTTTTTTCCAGTACAAATTCTGAGGACGGGTTGTCATATACGATTGAGGGACAGTATCCGCTACTTTAATGATTAATCCAAAATTACCAATTCCAGATCTGGTTCATTATCTTCAGATGAGAAATCCAATAAGAGATTTTTTTCTCCTGTGAAAATTTCTAGCGATTTGGTGGCCTGGCCTTTTAGCCAGGTGAGTCCGTTTATTCTATAAGGAAATTGGTTCAGATATAGATCCTTATAGTTGGCGTCAAGAAATATCTGGTTAGAGGAAATGTGAAGTGCTAAAGCGCAGTCTAGCATTGAAGGAAGCGTGGAAATAATCAAATCAAAATCTGTGATTTTTTTTTCAACCTCACTCCAAGGAATTGAGGAAATCCTAAAATGTTTAGTTAGCTCATATAATTTTGACTCGTTTCTTCCAGTGATAGTGAGGTCAACTTGCAGATTTTTGAGAGCATAAATGGCAGATTTAGCAGCACCGCCGGTACCTAGTATTAGGCCTTTTTTCCCTCCTACTGAAAAATGTTTAAGAGATTCAAAAATCCCGTAGGGATCGGTGTTGAAACCCATTAGTTTTCCTTTTTGAATTTTAAGGGTGTTGACCGCCCCAATGGTTTTAGCAATATTATCCAGGGTATCAAGATGGGGGATGATCGTCTCTTTTAAGGGTGAGGTCAGGTTGCAGCCATCAAATTTATTTTTAATCAGATAATCGATTAATGTTTTAGCGGAGCTGGTTTGAATTTTAATATAGCTAAGTGGAAGACCGGCAGATTTAAATAATCCAGGACTTTTGCTATGAATAATAGGATTTCCAGCAACTGCAAGTTTTAACACTTCTTAATACCAAAATGACAATTTGAGAGCGGTTCCCAGCAGGTGTTTAGTGCTCTTATATACACTATTTCGATAGGTTTTCTTTTTCTCGCCAACAATTCCAAAAGTTACAAAGGCATTTTCTCTAATTAAATACTTAGGCCCTATTTCGAGTTTCATCTGGCGATGATCATCCATCTGAGATTGCCAGGTATGTTTTTTAACCAGCATACCTTCGATATTAGTACCTATGAAAAAATTTTGATTAAGTCTTTTTTCCATGCCTAGTTGAATAAGTTTTTCATACTGTTTAAAGGCGGGGTATTTGGCGGCAGAGTGGGTGGAATAAAAACCGTAAAGTGTTTCTAACCAAATTTCTAGTTCCGGGGTAACGTATCTTCCCCCAGCATCCAATGCCCAACTATCCATGGGGTAAGCGTCATTATAATAATAAATCCCCGAACCATAAACGGTCAGTTTCCCTAAAAAGAATTCAAGTTTATTGGCAAAACCTCTTTGATCTTTAGTTTGAAAGTCTTTGGTGGTTTTGTAGTTTAATGACTCATATCCATTTTTATCAACAGAGATCTTAAGGCTTCCATCAGAGTTTCTTTCTATTTGTTTACTTTCCCCGTAAAAGGTAAAATGGTTCATATAGCCTTGCTTATAACTTCCATTGGTAAGGATGATTAAAATCTTGTTATCAGGATCTCTCCAAGAATTAATTCCTCCTAACGGACTTCCACCATCCAGGTAAGCACTCTCTACGATGCCGTATCTTTTTTGATTGAAAGGAACCAATCCTTTTCCGGCGGTAATTTTAAAACTATCGGTAATGCGGTAAGTGGCATTGGCCTCTTCAAATAGGTTGTAGGCCTCGTTCATTTCGCTGTCATCCAAATCAAGTTTTAATTTAAAAGATATATTGTCGTGATAAGCATAAAATTTTAGATCTAAGGTTCCAATACCGGTTTGGAGGGTTGGAGTGCTACTTTCGGTTTTGTAGAATTTAAGGATATCAAGTCCTACAAAACCTTTAACTTCAGTGGTAAGTGCATAGGTCTGATTGGCAAGGAAAATGACCGCAGTAAGTAGTATTAGATATTTCAATCGACTCCCCCTTAACTTATGGGAGCTAGATATCATTGGAAAAACTCATTGTTAAGGCTTATTTGGATAAATGTTAATGACTTGGAACAATTGCAGATTAGAGATCGTTACATCTTTCGTAATCTTGAAAATGAGTTCCAGCATTGGTTGAACCATCGGGGTTACAATTGGTCTGGGCCGGATCACGATTAGATGTAGAACAAGCGATCGCCAAAAATGCAAGCAAGGTAAATAAAAATAATTTTGTTGTGCTCATCGGTGTCTCCTTTATATTAAAGAAGAAAAGTACTGTTTTATTATATCATCACTGAGCTTGTCGGATATTTGAAATATTTAATGAATCAATTTGCCGTTTTTGCCGTTTTATTACCAAAGAATGATTAGTCCAGTTGATCTAGGAAAGCTTGTTCTTCCGCAGTTAATTCTTCTTCTTGCGCCTTTTCTTCAGGATTGGCAGGTGGTTGGGTGATTTCCCAATCAAATTCTTGCATGAGATAAAAATCCCGTTGACCTGGGTCGATGGCCCGTACGGTGGTTAACTTGTTAAGGATATTTTTAATGATTTTTTTGGCGTAAGGGGTGAGCTCCTTGCGGAAATAAGAGCTTGAATATTTTTTAGGATTAGGTAGCAGCATTGCTAGGAAGGCCGCTTCCTTGGGATTTAATTCACTAAAAGATTTTTGGAAATAAAAATAAGCTGCCTTATTGATCCCATACAGGTTTTTTCCGTACTCGATGACATTTAGATAGGTCTCTAAAATTTTTTGTTTTCCAACCACTGATTCAAGATAAAGGGCAATGATGATTTCATTGATTTTTCTGACGATGGTTTTTTCTTTGGATAGAAATAAATTTTTAACTAGTTGTTGAGTAATGGTACTGGCCCCCCGAATTTTCTTTTTTTGGCGGAGATTGCCTATGACGGTTTCTTTGATTTGATTTAAATCGACTCCTTCATGATTATAAAATGCCCAATCTTCACTGATCATAATCGCTTTGGTCGCCAGAGGGTTTTGCCTGGGACTGATCCAATTGAAAGGCCTTTTTGTGACCAGTTTGTAGTCAACTTGATCATTTTTAATGGTGGCCGTGACGTAGTGAGTTTTTAGTAATTTGGCATCGTGAAAGATAGGTAACAAGAAGAATAAAAAATAGACTCCTACAATTAAAATAAAAAAAAGAAAAAGCAGTGCCAAGTTTTTTTTATTCAAGTCAATCGTGCCTTGTTAGTGTTCATCAGTTCAAAATAAAAGATTAAAATACCTAAAATAGCGCCCAGTGTCAAACATGGTTGAAATAAAGTAATACATCTTGAATCTAATAAAATCAATACGCTAACAATAAAAAGGAATAAATCACTCATGGTTTAATTAATCTGGACCTATTATCAGTATGAATTATTTTAAAAAATGCCTTACAATGGTGAAAATAAATACATAGGGGGAGTAATTATGCCGAAAGCTATATGTGCCAGCGATTTGATGGAAAAAAATTTGATCACACTTGATCCAGAAATGGATATCAACCAGGCCATGCAAATTTTTGTAAAAAATGGAATTTCCGGGGCACCCGTGCTTCAAAATAGCAATTTGATTGGCATTGTCTCAGAAAAAGATCTTCTTTCAATTTTAATGGGTAAATTGGATAGTGAGTTTGCGGTGAAAACGGTGTCTGATGTTATGAACAATGATATTGAAACGGTGAGATGTGATGCCGATATTTACGAGATAGCCTTAAAATTTATAACTTCCAAGGTGAGACGTTTTCCGGTGGTGGATAAAACCGGGGTGTTGGTAGGCCAAATCAGCTGCGGCGATGTCGTCAAATATTTATCAAAAAATATTTAAAACAATCCTTCTACGGATAAATATCTTTCTCCGGTATCATAGGCAAATAGCAGGATTTGGGCCGGTTGTGTGATGCCAGGAAGAAGTTCGTCCAAGGCTGCCAGAGATGCGCCAGTGGAAATACCCACCAGTAATCCGGCTTTTTGGGCCGCCAGAGTGCTGAAGGAGAAGGCCTTCTCTTTGGAGACGGCGATGACTTGATCAATCAGAGAGCGGTTTAAGATGGGCGGAATAAAACCGGCTCCAATACCTTGTATAAAGTGCGGGCCTGGCCCTTTGCCAGCAAGGACTTGAGATTCAATGGGTTCTACGGCATAGGTTTTCATGCCAGGAAAATGCTCTTTTAAAAATTGACTGCATCCGGTTAAATGACCGCCGGTGCCAACTCCGCACACTAAATGAGTAGGCCCAGTTGGAAAATCGTTGATAATTTCCTGGGCCGTTGTTTCGTAGTGGATTTGGGGATTGCGGAGGTTTTCAAATTGCATCGGCATCCACGCATTAGGGTGGGTGAGTAACAGTTCTTTGGCCTTTTCGATGGCACCTTTCATACCCAGAGCTCTCGGAGTCAATACAATTTCTGCTCCGTACGCCTGCATCAGTTTGCGGCGTTCAATACTCATGGATTCTGGCATGGTTAAAATAACCTTATATCCTTTGATGGCACTAATTAAACTAAGTCCCACGCCGGTGTTGCCGGAGGTAGGTTCAATGATGACATAATTGGGTTTTAATTTTCCCTCTCGTTCTGCGGCTTCAATCATGGAGAGCGCAATCCGATCTTTGATACTACCACCAGGATTATTTTTTTCCAGTTTGATCCAGATTTCAATATTTTGGTTTTTTAGTTTAGTAAGGTAGAGCGAAGTGATATTGAGTACCGGCGTTTTACCAACGGATTCTAATAAGGATTTATATTTCATAAAAAAGTTCCTCCGGTTCACTGTCGGGTTTAATAATGTCCATTTTAATATCTGATTTATGATAGACGATAGAGTTTTTGGGAATTGATTTGGTAAGCCAGACGTTGCCTCCCACGATGGAATTTTCTCCAATGATCGTTTTGCCACCCAAAATAGTGGCGTTGGAGTAAATGACACAATTATCTTCAATGGTGGGATGTCTTTTAGTGTTTTGGTCGCATTTGTCCAAACTCAACGCCCCCAAGGTCACACCTTGATAAATTTTAACATTTTTGCCGATGATAGACGTTTCACCGATAACAATACCAGTGCCATGATCAATGCAAATTCTTTCACCGATTTGTGCGCCCGGATGAATATCAATACCGGTTACTTCGTGAGCATATTCGCTGAAAATCCGGGGCAGGGTTTTTACCTGTGCCTTGTAAAAAATATTGGCAATTCGATATATGCACATGGCAAAGAAACCGGGGTAGCATAAAATGACTTCATCAATGCTAGTGGCAGCCGGGTCACCAACAAATATGGCCTCGGCATCTAAGTCTAGCTGGTCTCTGACAAATTCGAGGTTGGAAAAAAAGGTCACGGCGATCTGCTTGGCTTCTTCATGGGGCATGAAATCGTGCAGTATTTGAATGAGTAGTAATTCGGTCTTGTTTAAGTAGATGTATAGATCATCCTCACTTTGGATAAAATTTTGGTTAAAGTGGGGATATAAAATTTCCAGAATGTCTTGTAAAAATTGATGAGTCTTTTTTTTGCTGACAAAAAATCGATTGCGATTGGCGTGCTTACGACGAAATAAATTATTGGCAAGTTCGTATTTCATAGAGTACCTTTTTTCTTTTCTTATCGGCGTACAGCTTAATTATTGAAGAATAAAGTTTGGTATCCTACACATCCATACTATTTATGTACATTATGCATGAAAATAATTTCAAAATTTGTTAAGTTTTTTGCTTTTAAGTGTATTGGAAATATGTGATACTAAACCTCGAAAAATCATATTAAACAAAGATTTATTTCCGAGTAGGATAGTCGGGTTGTCTTTTTTAATTCATGGACGATTACTGTTCTAATCGCAGATTGATGATAATCGCCATGCATATTAAGGGTTAACGTTTTAGCAGTTGATTGAAATATTTAACAATAAAGAGGAGCAAAGTTTATGAACGATTACTTCATTTCAGCAAATGACTTCGATGCATTTGTCTCGAAAATGGCTTCAGAAAGGAATGTAATTGGGCCAGTGGCAAAGAAAACTAAATTTGTCTATGGTAAAATTCAAACGAATAAGGATCTTCGCTTGGATTTTGATGTTACCATTCTTCCACCCAAGAAAGTCTTCACCCCCACTTGCCAGACCCTGGTAACTTTTGATGGCAGTAAATTTGAGGGAGCAGTGGACAAGCAACCGGTGGTTTTGTTTGGAGTGCATTTCTATGATATTAAAGGGCTTGATATGACCGATTTGCTCTTTAGTGAAAATAACCGAGACGAAAATTATATGGCAAAACGAAAAGCGGCCACAGTGATCGGCTCCAGTGTTCAAAATGTAAGTAAAAGGGCCTTCTGGGGGAGTGTTGGTGCCAATGTAGCCCCTAAAGGACATGATGGTTTTATTACCAAGATTGGTGCTGGTTATCACTATCAAAGTCTGACTCAAAAAGGGGAAGCCTTGGTGGGATATGGCAATTTTAAACCTGCCACTGAAGGACAGGCGGAAGAAGCCAGGACGGTCAATGTTTCTATGATGAGCAAATGCCCTGAGGCGCTTAAACATTCCTCAGAAGCGATTGCCAAAAAAGTCAGGGATTCTTTCAAGAACCAAGAATTGTGGGCAAACTTATCCGAAGATTGTTTTTCATGCGGTTCATGCAATACCACTTGTCCAACCTGTTATTGCTTTGATGTACAGGATAAATGGAATTTAAACCAAGTGTCTGGTATGCGAAATAGATATTGGGATTCCTGTTTGACTGAAGATTTTGCCAAAGTAAGTCTGGGGGCCGGAGCGGAAGAAAATTTCAGAGAAACCAGAGGCGAACGATTTAGACACAGATTTATGAGAAAAGCAGCCTATTTGAATGAAAAATTAGGTGGACCTGCCTGTGTTGGATGCGGTCGTTGCTCGGCAGCTTGTACTGCGGATATAGCAGATCCAGTAAACGTTATTAAAAAAATCATGGAGGTGTAGAGTGGCCTTGACAATAGATTATTCAAAAGTTGCTCCTGAAGGAAATATTTTTCTTCCTAGAGAATGCAAAATTACGCATGTAAAACAAGTTACCAAAACGGAAAGACATTTTACTCTCAGACATGCTGATAATTCCAAAGTAAAATTCAATCCAGGTCAGATTTTAGAAGTATCTCTGTTTGGTTTTGGCGAAATCCCCCTGGGGTATGCCAGTTCTCCAACTCGAGAAAATACTTTTGATATTGTTATAAGAACGGTTGGTAGGGTTTCCACCGCCTTAAACAAACTTAGTGAAGGTGACTCCTTATATGTAAGAGGTCCTTTGGGATCTGGATTCCCCCTAAACGAGTTGCAAAATCAAAATATATTAGTGGTGGCCGGAGGAATTGGACTTTGTCCAACCAGGTCCATGATTCAATATATCACTGATAGAAGAAATGAATTTAAAAACTTCACTCTATTTTATGGCGCTCGTGATCCAAGTCAGCAAATGTTTCATGAAGACATAGCTAAATGGAAAGCGGCCAAGGATGTTGATTACCACGAAATCGTTGACAAAACCGATGGCAAGTGGACCGGGAATGTGGGAGTTATTACCGAACTCTTTAAGAAAACGACGATTACGCCTGATACCAGGGTTATTATCTGTGGTCCTCCGATTATGTTCCGTTTTGTGATTGCTGAATGTGATAAAATCGGAATCAGTCGAAACAATGTTTATGTTGATTTGGAAAGAAGAATGAAGTGCGGTGTGGGAAAATGTGGACATTGTCAGATCAATGATAATTATGTTTGCGTAGATGGACCAGTTTTTCGTTACTCAGACATTCAAAATTTAGAGGAGGCGTTATAATGAGCAAGCCAAAAGTAGCATTTTTTGATTTTACATGCTGTGAAGGCTGTCAAATAGAATTAACCAACTATGGTGACAGCGCTTTTTTGGAACTGTTAAATCATATTGAGATCGTTGAATTTCGAGAAGCCATGACAGAGAAAGCAGATCATATAGACATAGCTTTTGTTGAAGGTAGTTTTTCAAGAGAAGAGGATCGTGCCAGACTTGAAAAAATTCGTCAAAGAGCAAGTATTGTTATCGCTTATGGGTCATGCGCCACTTCTGGTGGTATCAACGCTATGAAAAACGATACCAATGATTATAAGCAAAATGTTTATGGCAAAGATGCCAATATGCCACATCTGGATAGTCAGATAGCGTTGCCAGTATCTGCGGCCATTAAAGTGGATTATAATGTGCATGGATGTCCGATGGATAAATATGAATTGCTTGATATCGTAAGCCATCTGTTGCATGGAAAAACACCGGTGATACCTAATTATCCAGTTTGTGTTGAATGTAAGAGACGAGAGACGATTTGTCGCTACGACGTTGGTGATCATTGCATGGGACAAGTTGCCAGATCAGGTTGCGGAGCCCCATGTCCTGCGGATGGTATTCCTTGCGAAGCCTGCCGGGGATTTGTCGATTCACCGAATGAAGTGGCACTGAAAAAAGTGTTAAAGGAAAAAGGCAAGCTTCCTGAAAGATGGGCAGAAAGAAAATCCAAAATGTTTACAGCAAACCATAGAAGTGATGCTAAAAAATTGGGAGTATAACCATGAAAAAAGATATCAATGTTAATGTCCACCATTTGACCCGAGTTGAGGGCCATGGCAATATTGTTGTTAATATAAAAAACGGCAATATTGAAAAGTGTGAATGGCAAGTGCCGGAAGCCCCAAGATTTTTTGAGGCAATGGTAAGAGAACGTCATTATTCAGAAGTCCAAAGAATTACCAGCCGTATTTGTGGAATTTGTTCCGTTGGGCATACTTTGGCAGCTGTCAAAGCTATCGAGGATGCACTTGGTATTCAAGTCACTCCGCAAACCAATAAACTTAGAAGAATTTTAAAGCATGCTGAAAATTTTGATTCCCATGTGCTTCATATTGGCGTGTTAGTGGCACCAGATCTTTTGGGTGCACCTTCAGTTTTTCCGTTGGTCGCCACTCATGGTGAAGTAGTCAAACTGGTTTTAAGACTTAAGAGACTGGGTCATGAATGGGGATCATTGCTGGCAGGTAGAACCACTCATCCAACGACTTGTGTGCCAGGTGGTTTTTCTAAAATTCCAACCAAAAATGAACTCGTTGCTTTAAAAGAAAAAATTATTGCCAATGTGGATGGGATCAATGCGCTGGTAGAAACAGTGTTGTCACTCGCAGGAAAAATTCCTGATTTTAACAGACCAACTGAATATATGGCGGTTTCCAATGATATGGAGTACGGCATGTATTTAGGCCCAACCGTGCAAACCATTATGCCAGACGGAACCAAACAAAAATATGATGTTCATGATTATCGAAAAATTACTAATGAATACGTTAATCCAAGATCAACGGCCAAGTATTGTAAAAACAAACTTGATTGCTATGCTGCTGGAGCTTTGGCCCGTTTCAATAACAACTATGATCAGTTGTATCCCCAGGCCAAAAAAATTGCCCAGGCGCTTGGAATGAAGCCGGTTTGTGGTAACCCATTTTTAAATTCAGCTGCTCAACTCATTGAGTGTGCTCACAGTGTTTATGAAACGCTGGATCTGATTGAAGAATTATTGGTAGATGGCATTAAAGATGAGCCTTTGGTACCACCTAAACGTTTTGGTACAGGTGCTTCAGCTGTTGAAGTTCCAAGAGGCATTTTGTTCCATGAATATTCTTTTGATAAAGAAGGCTTTTGCACCGCTGGAAATTGCATTATTCCCACTGGTCAAAACCATGCCAATATTCAAAAGGATTTTGAAGCGCTGGTGCCTATCTTGATTCAACAAGATAAAAACGAACAAGAAATGGAATTGGCCCTTTCCATGTTGGTGAGAGCATACGATCCTTGCATTTCCTGTTCAACTCATTATTTAAAAGTTAAATTTGTTAAATAATCTATTGTGACTGCAGGTGCGTGAATACTTATGATGAGTATCACGCACCTTTTTTTATTTGGAGCGTTGGTGAAGTATATAATGGGAGTAGGTAATTACTCCATGTTTGATGATAGTATTGGCATTAAAGTAGTTGAGGAAATTACGGCGAAAAATCTTGATCAGGGATTTAGCGCTATCGATTTATCCGGGAACCTCCTGAATATTTTTAGTTATCTAAATGAAGGTACCGAAAAAATTATTATTGTAGATTCCGGAGAGTTTGAAATTACTCCTGGTGAATTTATTTGGTTTACCCCTGATTTAGTGGTTTCTACCAAAGAACTCACCAATATTACCAGTCATGAAGGGGATATCATCAAGGTTTTAAAACTGGCCATGGAGACTGGATATCATCTTCCTCCTATTCAGATAATGGGGATTCAACCCGAGTGTATAAAAAGTGAATTTGGCCTATCGAAAACCCTGGAATCCAATCTGGCCAGATACCTTCAGGTCGTCATTTCAAAAATTTTAGAAGATTAATTATCTACCTGTCTAAAAAGTTGACAGATAAGCTCTGATAACTCCTTTAAATTAGATTCAAAATCATGGTCACTTATTTGCAGAGTATCTAGCGTTTAGACAGGCGTAAATTAATAACGAATACCTTTAAAGGAGGGTTATGATGAAATTTATTACAATTATTACGATTATTTTTCTGATAGCGGCTTGTGGGAAAACTAGTGCTAAAAAAGCCAGCGCAACTAGCGGAAATGCAAAAAAACAAGTCACCAGTAGTACGTTAGATTTTTGTCCGCAAAACTATGTCTCTTCCTACAAATTAACAGAAAGTAAGGTTATTCAGTTAGAGGCCAATAATTGTCTGATTAGTGAACCCAATTGCTCGGTTAATGATTATATAGATGCTCAAGAAAGAATTGAGTTATTTAAAAGTTTATATCCTTATCAAGCAGATTGTAAGATCACCGATAGCGAAAATACATGGGAAATTCATGTGACTGATTTTGATGATGAATATAATCTAATTATGAGTCTTTTGTACTAGTCGCATAAACTCTAATTCAATTTATTTATTCATAAAAAGGCCTTTGAAAAAAGGCCTTTTCGTTTTTAAACCTATATCAAATCATCAAAGATCAGATTATAATTTTAGCAAGTTGCTTTAAACGTTAATAATGGAGATTTTAAAAATGAAACGAATATGTATTTTAATTATTTTATTATTTGCCTTTATTGCTTGCTCATCATCCAATAAAAATCCGGTGGATTTAAAGAATGTGAATGTGGAACCAGGGAGTGATTTGAATTTGGTGTTAGAGAAAGTCAAAACCGAAGAAGCCGAAATATTTGCACCAGCTACCTATAAGATGGCGCTGGAAAAGCATCAAGAATATATGAAGGATAATAAGAATGATTTGACGGCGGTAGTGGGATTATACAAGGAAACGCTTAAAAAAGTTGAGGGTGTAAAACAATCCATTCCTAATGTATTAGAGGCGAGAATTGATGCTATTAAAGTTGGTGCCAATAAGGAAACTGTGAAATTTAAAGATGCGGAAGAGGATTTACTGGATATCACTGGTGATGTGGAATCCAAGGGGAAGTTAAACAAGTCCAAATCTGACAAACTAGCCCTCCAGTACCGATCTATAGAATTAACTTTAATTAAGGAAAAATATTTAAAAGAGTCGCAAAAAGCATTGGATGAATGCCATAAACTGGGGGGCATGGAACTGGCACCTGTGACGATGAAGGAAGCTAAGAAATATTATGATGAGGTTTTTACTTTAATTGAGAGAGATCGTTATAACGATAAAGCGATCGGGCCTAAATCAAAGGAAGCACTGTTTATGGCCCAAAGAGCGCTTAGTATTATTCTTGATATCAAGAAAATGAATAGTGAAAGTAAAGAGGCAACGGTTTTAAGGTATGAAAAACTTTTTGAAAATATCTCCAAGACCCTGGAAATTGCGGATATTCGTAATAAAAGTTTTTTTGAGCAACATGAAGAGATTAATGAGTATATCAATTCTCTATTCAAGGCAGGAAGAAATATCAATGTGGAAAAAACTCAAATGAATGATCAGCTCACGAGCTTGAAAGAAGTGGTGGGGGAGTTGAGTAAAAAGGAAAAAATAAGAAATATCATTACTGATATCCAGAAAGAATTGACTCTTTCGGAAGCCGAGATTTATCAGCAGGAAGAACGATTGATTATTCGTTTGACCGGGCTTAAATTTGTTTCAGGCCAGGCCGATTTAAATGAAAATCATCAGCTTTTTCTGTCGAAAGTGGGAGAGGTTATTAAAAAGTTGGGCAAAAGCGTAGTGATCATTGAAGGGCACACTGATGCGCTTGGAAATGAGACGGTTAACCAGGAGCTTTCCACCAAGCGGGCAAATGCTGTGAGAGATTTTTTTATTAGTAAAACATATCTCATGGATGAACTATCATCCTCCGCTGGGTTTGGTGATACCAGGCCGATCGCCAGTAATAAAACGGCCCTTGGTCGTTCCCAAAACCGTAGAGTGGATCTCGTGATCACTATATTGGAATTGTAATCCCTGACCAATAATATCCGGTATTATACATGAGGTTTAAAAAATATAATCAAAAAAAAACCATTGGTTTTTCATGTCCTATTTTTTAAATTCTTGTTATTATTTTATGAGTGTGTTTTTTATAAAAAACAGGAGCCCCCAACATGAATTTTGAGATGAAGGTACTCGTTATTGATGATATGCCGACTATGGTAAAAATAATCAGTAGAATGCTTCAAAATATCGGGTTTAAAAATATTAAAACAGCTAAAGATGGAAAAGAGGCCTGGCAAATGCTGCAAGAGGCGACTGAAAGAAAAGATCCCTATCAATTTATTGTTTCAGATTGGAATATGCCTAATATGACAGGACTGGAACTATTAAAACTGGTACGGGCCAGTACCGATTATGCTAAGACCCCTTTTCTGATGATTACAGCTGAAAGCGAAAAAGAGCAAGTCGTGGTCGCCATATCGGCTGGGGTTACCAACTATATTGCCAAGCCGTTTACACCTCCTACCTTGGAAGAAAAAATTAGAAAGATTTTTAAATTTTAATTACTTTTCAAAAAGGGTTAATGAAAACTTTCAAAATTAATTTATTTCTTTTCATTTTTCTGGTTTTCTCGATTAGTACGTTTAATGAGGTTGAACAGACTGGTTTTCGGCTCTTGGCCTCCGATAGCACCTCGTACACTTGTCCTGAACTGGTCAGGTTTTTAGTCCAAGAAAAACTCTCTTTGGAGGAAAGAAGAGAGCTTCTCCGTGGCCCCAAGGTCTTAAAATTTTTAGAAAATGTTGATTTGGAATTTAAAGAGACGTTTAAAGATAGTAACAATACACCTTATGTTACTCGTTATATTTATGGTGATGATCCAGTCATGAGTAAGAACGAATATTATTTGGAATTTGAAAATTCAATCATGAAGACCATGAATGATAAATTTTTTCTCGATAAAAATATTTCTTTTTCGATCAATAAATATTTCAGAACTTTGTTGTGGAATAATATTCAAAAAGCGGTGAGTGAAAATCAAATGGGAGCGAATAATTATTTAAAATTAGTGGATACCTATTTGGATTGGAAATCTCTGCGCTTGGTTGTAAATACTACCGATGATAAGATTATGCACCAGATAATAAATTATGCATATCAAGTAACCATCAAGGATTTTAAGGCAAAAATGATTGCACTGGATTTTCATAAACTTGCTAAAGGTTTTGGTGAAGGCTTGGATGATCCGGCTTTTTGGTTTTTGTCTGGTATGGGGACGAGTCCTTGGAAAGCCTATCTGTCTGCCAGAAGGGCCCGTAAGATATTTAAAAAACAATCATTTAATCTGCCTTCGATTGTTAGATATTCGGATGCGGGAGAAGGTTATGAAGAAACGGTTGAATTCATCACAAAGGAGGTTTCTAATATAGATAAATTACAAACCGACGTTGGGAATTATCCTCATTTGGTCGAAAAGGGAATTATTAAACCATATAAGTCAACTGATCGCTTTGTTTTCTCGGTGGAAACTATGGATATTTTCCGAAAAGCACAAGGAAAATTTGATGATATCAATGCTGGAATGACTCATTTATTTCAGTATCAATTAACCGACGAAGAATACAAGATATTAATGCGCTATTTTGAAAAGATTGACTTTTTTGCACCCCCGGTTTTTGTAGAAAAACAAATCGATGATTGGCATTTTGAAAATATCAAAGATGTAGGTGTGGTAAGCTTTGACTTCCGACGGATTGGGGCCAGTGTGTTGGTAGATTTACAAAATGATTTTATTCGGTTGGTACTTGATGCTTCTGATAAAACCGGCGAGGAGTTGTCGGAGGAGATGTTAGCTTTGATTAAAGAAAGAGGCCTGAATGCCTCTAAAATGGTAGATGAATTAAATAGGGCATTTTCTGAAAATCAAAAAGAAATCTTTGGGAGCGGAAAAATGGGAGTGGAAGAAGTCATTTCTTCAGGAGACGAAGGCATTTTTTATCCAAGGGTAGCACTTACTCACGTTAAGCAGGAAGAATTTGTGTCGATGCTGGCACAGCAAAAACCGGGAAAGTATCGATTGGTTTTTTTACCGCCAACTTTTGTAAGTGGTGCTAGGATCCCTGATAATTTAGTGGCCTCTCTTATTTCTGATGGAGAGAGTTTAGAAAAAGAAATTAGAAAAAAGGTAATGGGATTTACCAAAGAAAAAATCCATCCCAAAAAGTTTAATCAAATCACCATTGCAGTTAGAATAAATCCTGCAAAGACCGCTGACGGGCCGTTTACAACCACTTATGATTTACTTTTGCACGGAAGTAAAAATGTTTTAACTCAAAATGAGATTGAATTGATAACCAAAGCTTATCAACAGATCATTGCAAGAGATTTGCTAAAAAAGGGTGCCAGACAGGGGAAAATCATTATTTTAAATGCGCATAATACTTTATATTTTCAACATTTGAGTCACCCCTTAGCGTCTTTGCAAGCTGCTTAAATGATAGAGTTATATTTACAATTTGATTAACAAACCACATTAATTAATTTAGTATTTGGTTTTGGTAAAAAGCGTTCAAACTCAAGGTAATATGATTATAACAATTGATGATGTTGAGCAAAAGCGGAAAATAAAATTTTCTACTTTTAAAAAAATTGCCCCCTTTTTTAAAGAACATCAGCTTTCTATTAGTTTATCCATCCTGGGGGTTTTAGTGTCAACCGGTCTGGGGGCCCTGTTACCGCTTATATTCAGAGAACTGGTGGATAAGGCCATTCCTGCCAAAAATAATGATTTAATATTCCAAATAGCCTTGATTTATTTATGTATTCTTTTTTTAAGTGTGGCCGTGGAATTTATTCAACAACTGATTGTTGGTTTCATGGGCATAGAAATCGTGTCCAATATAAAAAAGAAAATGCTTAGTCATATTTTCACGTTGGGGATTCCTTTTTTTGACAAATATAATACAGGTAAGCTGATTAGTAGAATCGAGTCGGATTGCGAGCAGCTCTTTATGCTCTTTTCCTCGATTGGACTCCAAGTCCTATGGGCAGTTTTAAATATTTTGATCTCCTTTGTGGTTATGTTTTCTATTAATCCCAAATTTGCCTGGCTTACGACTTCAATTATTCCGGTTTTTACGCTGGGATCCTTACTGATTTTCAAAAAAATGAGGCCCATGTTTAGGAAGGAACGGGATATTTATGCAGAGATAACCGGCTTTTTGAGTGAATATATAAAAGGCATCCCCACCCTTCGAGGGTTATGTAATATCAATTGGGGGATAGAGAAATTTAAAAAAATCAATGAACAAAGATGGAAATATTCCGCAAAAATTCATGCCATTAGAAGTGCGATTTGGTTTTTTTTAATGTTAACCCCCAATCTTATTATTGCTTATATTCTTTATGAAAGTGTAGGTTGGGTCAAACAAGAGGCCATCACGATAGGTACAGTTTGGCTGTTTATTCAATATATAAGTAATTCCATCCAACCATTGGTGATGATTTCCGAACAAATTGGTGAAATTCAAAGATCTTTTGGCGCTGCTGATAAGATTTTTGATATTTTAGATACTCCAAGTGAAGAAGGAAAACTGGCCAAGTATGAGACCCTTTCTGCGTTTTGTAAGAATATAGAATTTCAAAACGTCAGCTTTCACTACAAGGAAGGTGAAAGTGTTTTAAAAAATATCTCCTTTGAAATTAAAAAGGGTGAAACCATTGCCTTGGTTGGCCCCACTGGATGTGGAAAGACGACTTTGTTATCACTTCTAACCAGGTTTTATGAGCCCATAGAGGGGAGAATCCTTATAGATGGCAAGGATATAAAACATTTAAAAAAGGAAAACCTGCGATCATTTATGGGGCTAGTGCTACAAGATATTTATTTATTTCCCGGCAATGCCCTGGATAATATAAGGGTTTTTCGAGAGGATATTGAGCCTGCAAGAGTTATTCAATCGGCCAGAGATGTGATGGCCTATGATTTTATTTCCAAAATGCCCAATCAATTTTATTCCGATCTGGCCGAGGATGGAGGGAACCTGTCTTTTGGTGAAAGACAACTTCTCTCATTTGCCCGGGCCTTATGTTTTTCTCCTGAACTGCTCATTTTGGATGAAGCCACCAGCTCCATTGATCCCTATACGGAAATGCTTATTCAAAAAAGTTTGGAGCAATTAAGGAAAAATCGTACCTGTATCATGGTGGCACACCGGTTATCTACCATTGCAAAAGCGGATAAGATTATTGTTTTAAAAGACGGGGTCATCAAAGAAATGGGTACGCATGAGGAGTTATTAAATGCCAAAGGGGTTTATAGTGGATTTTATTATAAACAGCTAGGTGAACAACATAATTTGTCTTTTAAACCGGAAGGTGAATTATGTTAAAATATTTTAAATGGTTTTGGACTTATTGGAAACGCACCAAGCTGGCGCTATTATTTATTACTCTTTTCACGATATTAACCATTGCTACTAAAATTAGTTATCCACTTTTTTTAAAATTTGTCATTGATGAATTGTCTAAAGACTATCAGGTTGATCATGCTTATAAACTGGTCTTCTTCTTTTTGCTTTTATCTCTTGTCCGGGAGATTTTATGGGAGGCACTGCCTCTGCTTAGGGCCACCATGAATGGTCTTTATACGGCCTGGATGAGAAATAATTATTTTCAAACCTTGACCAAAAAGGCCAATAGTTTTTTTATAAAATTTAAAACGGGTGATCTGATTACCAGACTGACTGATGATTTGGATGGGAGCTGGGTAAGAATTTGTTGGTATTCTTGCTCGGGAATCTTCAGACCGCTGGAAGCCATTTTAATTTTATCCTTTTCCTTAAGTGTGATGTTTTCCTACTCGGTTAAATTGACATTTTTTACCTTCCTACCACTACCTCTTCTGGTTTATATAATGCATAAATTGGAGGAAAAAATCTTACGTTATACTGATGAGAAACAAAAAAGCATTTCAAGATGTAATAATATTTTGGAGGCCTGTTTTTCGGGGATCAAAGTCGTAAAAACCACCTTGAGTGAACAGTATCAATACCAGCAATATCAAAACGCCATTGCGGATAGGATTAATAAAGAAAAGAAATTTTTAAAGGTTAATCAATTGGTGCATTTTTTTACCATGATGGTGAATCATTTCGGTACGGTGGTGGTGATTCTTATAGGGAGTTTCTATGTCAGCAAGGGCGAGATTACTCTGGGCACCCTTTTAATGTTTCTGATGTATTTAAAAAATCTCATTGACCCCATTTATACCCTGAGTTTTTTTTGGGCCTCTTCCAAACAAATTTTTCAATATGTTGAGAGATTGATGAACATTGATGAAACCCAATGTAACTTGTCTGATGGAGACATGGGAGAGAAGTTAGATGAGTTTAAAGAATTGGAATTTAAAAATGTTTCTTTTAAATACGAGGATGTGCAAGAGAGCATTTTAAAGAGTATTAGTTTTAAGATCCAAAAAGGAGAAAAGATTGCCATTATGGGAGCGGTTGGCTGTGGAAAAACCACGCTGCTTGAACTTATATCTAGAAATTTAGTGCCAACTGGTGGTGAAATGCTGGTCAATAGTCTGCCGATGGAGAACATTTCCAGAAATTCTTTTTTAAAATATTTAGGCCATGTCAGGCAGGAAAATATATTATTTTCTGAATCGATCAGAAGAAATATTGTGCTCGGGGATGATTTTATGGAAGAGTCCATAAGCGATGCTGTAAAAAATTCCTTGCTCGAAAAAGAAATAAAATCCTTTCAAAAGGGGATAGATACGCTCGTAGGGGCCAAGGGTTCCCTATTGTCGGGGGGACAAAAACAAAGATTGGCCATTGCCCGTACGATTATAAGAAAACCCCAATTGCTTTTAATGGATGATTGTACGGCCAGTATGGATGCCCAGACGGAAAGTGATTTTTGGAAACAGTTTAATGAAAACCATCAAAACTGCTGCTCGATCATTGTCACTCATCGGGTGAGTACGGCAAAGCAAGCTGATAGAATTCTGCTGATGAGTGATGGTACGTTGAAGGAAATCAATTTACCCAACCTAGAGCATGTTTGGAGCGAGGTGAGGTTACAAGAAACGGAGATATAAAAAAGGCCTTTAATGAAAAGGCCTTTTTAAAAAGACAGAGTTGATGTGATATTATAAATCACTGTTAGATACGCCTGCTACTTTATATTGTCTAAGATTTTTGGTTTGGTTCATGATACCACCCAGCGTTTTATAAATTTTATGTTTGGCCTGTATCGATCCATCTATTTTTCTTAACTTGAGATTTTCAACCTTAGTGTAATCCAGGGAAGCAAAAACAATAGATATAGAACAAAGTATGGTAATGGTTGAAATTAACAAAAGTTCTTTTTTCATATAGTCTCCTTTTTGTGACTACTGCCATTCGATAAATAGATACAAGCAAATCAAATGCCAAGTTTAAATATGTAGTTATCGTATGTTATGAGGTGTCAGAAATGATGCTGGGTTCTAACGCGCACCGCTTGAGATGGTTCATTCATTTAAAATCAAGTAGATAGCTGATTATTTTTTGGTAGGAGGAACGAGCCAAAAATGAAAATCGCTTTGTGCTGGCCCATTTGCTTGTGCCTTCAAGAGGTCTTCTTTTCGATAATTTTCTAAAATCTCAAACATCTCAATGGGAGTGAGTACCGTCTGGTTGGCCTGTTCTTTGTTCTCAATTTTCTTTTGTAAAATAGCACCTACTTTATCCAGCGCCCGAAATGCTGCAATTTGTTTTGAATTCATATTTTTGGGAAAGTGTTTTTTAAAAAGCTTTTGGATTAAAGGAGTTCTTCTACCAATAAAAAAGGTGTCACTAGTTAGGTGGGTTAAGATATCTGGTTTGAAGGTATACTTCTTGTTTTTAATCCATTCAAAGATTTTAGTTAGGACCACATCCTTGACCCTTGATTCTTTCAGCTTATCAAAATTTTTCCATTCAGCGATCATATCAAAACGTGTGTCAAACTCTATGTCTCCAGGAGCAAAGGCCTGAAATGTATCGATATTATCTTGGTTAACTTTAATTCCTACTTGTTGTAAAAAAGTTAAAAGTGAGCGATCAAATGCGGAAGTATATTTGGGTATAAACGTATTGGGGTCGGCCAGTTTAAAACCTTGATGAGCAACTTCACTGCAAAATAGCATTTTATGATCTGATAAATCCATTCCAAAATCATAGGGAATATTGTCATCGGCTGAATTTCTATCATAGATTCGGTTATACATTATTTTAGCGGCCCTTTTAGCAATTTCCGGATTATTGAAGCGATAGACCACTGTGCGTGAATTTTCTTCCTCTATGTGACTGGAAAATGGAGCGGCTACATTACCTATTTCAATATGGGCCTCGCTGGTAAAGAGATTGTCACCGTCTTTGTAAACCAGGGAAAGGTGACTAAATTGGGTTTCAACGGCGGTGAATCTAGCAATAGCTGCACTGGTGAAGGCATTGCCCCGGGAAACGATAATATCGCCTGATTCTAAATCCCTCCACGATTTAAACTTATCCTGGTAAGCAGGATTAATAAAAAAATGGGGACCAGGAGTATCTTCCAGAGTGACGTATCCGTTTATCGGTCTTTGATAGGTGGGGGTTTCAAGCATTTTAGTGGCAACGTAATCTTGGGCATATCGTAAGGCCCTGGCAAAGTTTCTAAGCTCGGTAAGACAGGCCTTGCCAACCAGTTTATTTTCTTTTTTATCTTCGAGTTCTTTTAATATTTCCCGAATCCTAAGTTGTGATTTGAATCCCGTTTCCATAAGCCAAAACATTTCGTCATCCAAGAAATCTATAGTGATGTCCCTGCTTCTAACTTTAGAAAGACGAAGATAAAGTTGGTTAAAGATAGTCGTGCATTCTTGTTCATTTTTAACAGAATTAGAAAACAGGATGGCTTCAATATTTTTTACTTCATTAAAAAAATTCGAGCGCAAGTTACTATCATCGATGGAGGCAATAGATCGATAATTGGTGATAGTGGAAAAATGATTTTGAATGACCATCACGCCTAGAAGTAGCGTTAAACATAATCCAATACTAGGCCAAAAATATTTTTTGTGTTTCATTTTTCGTCATCCTTAACGTAATTAATCTCAAAGCTATTTCGGCTTTTTCATAAGAAATTTAATTAATTTGATAAGGATCGTTTTACGGCAAATTTGTGCCAAAAAGAGTTTTAAAGATTAGTTTGAAAATATCGGTATTTTGAATACTGACTGGTAAGTACTTGGCGTTAAAACCATGGGCCTTGGATATAACGGACCCCAGATTGTCATAGGTGGAGACCCATGCAATTCCGAAGGGGAGAGTCGTACCAAAACGATCAGGCTTACTGAGAAAGGGCAGGGTCTGAGTACCTTCCACTCCGTCAAGTGGAGCGCCATTGAGGGTGGAGGCGGGTAGCGGTTCAGTTTTGGACATTAGGGTGGTGGAGGCGTAGGTGGTTGGGTGTCCGGCATCACTATCGGCGGCCAGTAAGATAAGGGTGCGAGGATCTTGTTTAAGAAAATTCAGGGCCACACCCACGGTGTCATCTGCTCTTTTCATGGCCTCCAGCATGCAACTGGCATTATTTTTATTACTGAAATTATCAGTACCTTCTTCTTCAGTGACTAAAAAAAATTGTTTATGGTTATATGACAGTATTTCCAATGCCTTCTTGGTCATTTGGGCAATAGTGGGAGCAGAAGGATGATAACAGGTAAGGTTTTCTTTTTTTAAATCTTCTTCGGTTTTATCATTGTAGGAATCCTGGGCGGAAAAAATACCTAAAACTTTGGCAGTGGTTGGAGGTAGTTCTAAAAGTTGATCACGGGTGTAGATGACTTTGTAGCCGAGTTGGATGGCCAATTCAATAATATCTTTTCCATCTGATCGGATACCCGGTTTTTTGTGAAAACCAATTTTAAAAGGAGGTAAAAATAGTTCTTCTCCTCCTCCAAAAATGACTTTGGCATTTTGATTTACTAATTGTTCAGTGATGAGATCGGTTAGTTTGCGATCAGGGACAGTGGTTAGAAAGACTGCCGTGCCAGGTTCTGCCAGATGGCCGGAATTGATGATACCGATATTGATCCCGGCGTTTTTGGCCTCGATCATGACACTATAAGGTTTATTGGATAAAGATTTAATGGGGGTGGTGCCGTCCATTCCAAAGGAATCGTACTTAACTTTTATACCGTAAGCATGAGAGGTGGCACCGGCATGCGATGAAGTGGTTAAAATATCAGTTTGATGAGATCTATAAGCTGCTAGATGAGATAATTTATCAAAGTTCAGATCATTATCTGGCCCCACATGATAAGCTCTGGCGGCGTTCCAGTGTCCAAGCCCGGTGCCATCGGGATGAATAAAGATGACGTTGCCCGTAGGAAGGTGATTTTGGGTACAGCTGGATGACAAAAATAAAATAATGAGACTGAGTAAATATAGTGATTGCATAATGGGGTGAAGATAAACCTAAAAAAACTTTTTGAACAGTTATTTATTGGGGGAATAAATGTCTGGAAACAACTTGGCATAGATCAAAAAGGTGGTCAGATAGATTAGGTTGAAAAGGTCAATGGCCCAGAAAGTCAAAATAAAATAGAGGAAATTGCGGGCAGGTATAGGCTTGCTGAAGGGATAAGCTTTTATTAATTTTTTCACCTTGATTACTTTAAAAGCTGAATGAACATTAAACAATAAAATGGGAATTAAAATATTCCCAAAAAAATGGGGCAGTGGCAAAAGTAAAAAAAACAAGCAAAAACTTAATTTGATCAAGGCCTTTTTGATCGTATGAAAAAGCAGGTGATGTTTATACTGGTATTGTTTATATCTGATTATATAAAAATATTTTTTTAAAAAATTATAGGTCATCAGGTGGTCAGCCAGTTGGTATGGCCTGAGTACGGGAGGATGGTTCACCCGCATATCTTTAATAAATTCGAAGTCAACACCGTTTAAAATACTTTTTTCACCAATTTCAAAGTCTTCTGCCCAGTTGTTTAAAAATTCATCAAATCCGCCAATGTAAAGAAACCAATCCTTGGTAAAAGCACAATTACCGGCCATGAAAACCTTAGTGTATGGGTTGATTAAAAAAGCATGAATGAAAGGTGGGCAGGGGAAAATGGTGGAATAAACATCACCGACAATAATTTTTTTATGGGAATTAATGATTTCTCTTTTTATGATTTCTAGCCAATTGCGGTCGGGGATACAGTCGTCATCTATGAAAGCGATGACATTAAAGGAGGTGTGCTGAACACCAAAATTTCTTCCTCTTCCTGGGCCCAGGTTTTTATGTTGAGAGACAATTTTAATGGGAAAATGATATGGAGAAACGCTTGCCTCAAGATGGTTTTTGTTAAAAGGGAAAGGCCCGTTATCGACTAAGATAAGTTCAAAATAGGGATAGGTTTGGTTATTTAGTCCTTCAAGTAATTGAGCTAATGAAGATCTCAAATTGAAAGTACAAACGACCACCGATATATTAGGGGTATTTAAATCATTCATGTTTTTTAGCAGGGATGGTGATTTCTGTGCAGGTGGTATTGTTGTAACAGGTTTGGCAAGGAGTATCCAAGTCCCCCTGGGCATTTATAAATTTGTTTCGTAGAGTTTGAAAGTGGAAATTGTTAAAAACCTTGGGATCGTGGTATTTCCCCTGGTCCATCGTATTGAGTAGCTGTCTTTCACATCCGCCTACATTCCCCTCGCCATCAATACTTATGGAGTAGAGACTATCTCGGCATAGCCGATTATTACAGTTTCCGTCTAAAAGTCGGGGAAAAGTGACGGCTACCTGGTAGCGGTCACGGGAAAGTTCTTCGATTAAATAAAGTGCCTCAATATCACTTATATAAAGACAGCGCTCTTTAACTTGATCTGGGCCTGTAGGGGAAGGCATAAAGTGACTTAAATGGACATGATCAACTCCAATTTCTTCCGCAAAACGAATCATTTCTGGCATGGATTTATAATTTTGTTTATCGACGATGATTGAACAACAAATATTCATTTTTTTATTTTGTCTGGCCTTTTCGACGCAAAGTTTTTTTAAATTGTCTTTGCATTTAAAAAATATAGAGGGATCATGGCCGGTGATCCTTTGGTATTGGGTCTCATCGATAGCGTTAAGGCTTATGTTGATATAATCAATCTCATGTTCGAGTAACTGATCCAAGTACTGGTCAAGGATGAATCCGTTGGAGAACAAAGTGACAATTTTTTTTCTTTTTTTGGCGTGACGGATGATCTCAAAGATATCCTTATTCAAAAGTGGTTCGCCGTTTCCAATGATCGAAACGTGTAAGGCGGCTTGGAACTTGTTTAAAATATCCTTAAAAGTGGGAAGATCCATGTCTTTGGAACCCTGATATTTAAAGGGATTATCAGGGATCAAAGGGGAATGGGTTAGGCACATTGAACATGCCAGGTTGCATTTACCAGTGGCAAAAATACCGAGCCTCAGGGGTTTATATCTGACAAGAATGGTTTCCTTGGAAAATTTTAAAATGAGTTGATTGAATATTTGTGAAAAGGTGCTCTTTCCGGTGAATAGCGAAAATATTTTGCGACAAAAAAATTTAATCTTCATGATTGGTTTAATTATAAAAGCTCTCTCAATAAATTGATATATTTTTTGTAATTAATTTGATGATATAATATCCAAGTAAATATGAGTAATAATCAAACTACCAAAGATTCCTTGATGACCAGTGCTATTTCTAATTGGGCCGCACTTATCATTCAAACTCTTATTGGTCTTGTGTTAACCCCGTTTCTCATAAAATCTTTGGGTAATAATGGATATGGCAGCTGGGTGGCCATTGTTTCGGTCTGGGGATATTTCGGTATTTTAACGACCGGTCTGGGTTCATCGATCATAAGATATATTTCAAAATACAGAGCGTTGGGTGAGGAGGAAAATCTTAACCAAGTGGTTAATTCCTCTTTTTTTATAATGGTTCTTTTTACTTTAATTTTAATCCCCGTCAGTTATTGGGGCGGAATGATTTTTGCGGCATTTTTTGAAATTGCAGCAGACAGTTATCTGGATTTTAATAAAGCTTTTTTTTATTTGGGACTGGCCACGGTGATTATGTTTTATGTTTCCAATTTTAAATCAGTCGCCCATGGATATGAACGTTTTAAAGAGTTGAATATAATGGAGAGTATTCATCATATTATCAAGGCCATGCTGGTTTATTTTTTATTGATCAATGGCTTTGGATTGATTGGCCTGGCCTATGCCAATCTGCTGAGTTTTTTATTTTTTTTAATTATGATAGTTTGGTATTTTGGATCGAGGCTACCGGATATCAAATTTAAAACTAGAGCTATTTCAAAAAAGATGCTGGGCCTGTTGATGTCTTACAGCAGCGGAACACTACTGATTTCTTTTGCCAATATTTTGCGGTTTAACCTGGATAATTTAATTATTGCTAAACTAGTTAACATGGAAATGGTAGCCATCTATTCCATTGGTGCCGCTTTAATCAATTATATTTCCCAGTTTATCATTATCGGATTTAATATTTTGATGCCCAGATTTACCCATTTAATATCTTCCAAAAATGATGCAGAGATGAGAATTTTATTTTTAAAGTCATTATTTATATCTTCATTTCTAACGGTCATGATGAGCACGGTTTCAGTTATTGTGGTGGATGATTTTTTACAATGGTGGCTTAAAAAAGAATTTATCCAGTCGGCCACTATTTTTTACATTCTGATTTTTTCATTTACCATATCTTTGGCCAGCTTTCCCGGGATTACCCTGTTTTATGCTAAAAATAAACATATGATTTTTGCCAAAATCACGCTAGGGGAGGCTGTCATTAATTTTGCTTTAAGCATTGTTTTGGTTTTGAAAGTAGGATTTATCGGTGCGGCGATAGCGACAGCGGTTACGCTGCTTTTTAACAAACTGATTGTGCAACCTTATTATGTCTCGCAATTGGCCAATATCAAAATGATGGATTATTTAAATCAGATGATTACGCCTTTTATGGCCGGCATTTTCATCATCATCCCGGCCTATTTTTTAGGAATGATCGGCACTTATGTTTGGGAGTTTTGGGAAATGGTCGTCCTTATTGTTGTAATAATCTTAATTTATTATTTTTTGACTTGGTTATTGCTTAGAATTTTAAAAAGTTCTAATTTACCCTTAATCCAATTTTGGAATTTTAGAAAATGAGATTGAAAAGGTATTTAAAATTTCTTTTTAATCTGTTAACCAGAAAAAATAAATATTTTTATGTTGGAGGCTATCCTCACATAAATAATCTTGGTGACCAGGCATTGTATTTTTCTTACCAGAAACTACTTGGAAAGAAACTGATTCATTTTCAAGGTGGCATGGTGGAAACTACGCTGGCTAAAATCTTGGCAGATAAAAATGATTTGGCCTTTTTGGCCGGGGGGACTTTGATTAATCGTCTGGGATTATTTTCATTGCAAGATGCTTATAAAATATTTAATCAGGTCAATGTGATTGGTACCGGCGTGGCCCAAAATTATTTTTGGGTCAACCAAACCAATTATTGTGATAAAATGGATGATTGGATGACAGTTTTGAAAAAATCATCCTATCTGGCAGTAAGAGGCCCGTTGGGTAAAAGGTTATTGGAAGAATATGGGGCAAAACAGGTGCAAATTTTTGGAGATCCGGTTATTACCTTGGCCTGCAACGAAAAGAAAGCAGCTACCGAAAAAAAAGTGATTGGAATTAATGTAGGTATTTCAAAAGACGGAGCATGGGTAAGTGAAATCGCTATTTGTAATCTCTATAATCACTTGGTTTGCCAGCTTAAACAAGAACACTGGGAAATTCATTGGTTGGTGGTTTGTGATACCGATTTGCCAATGACTAAAAAATTGGCAAGTGAAACCAAGACTGAACAGTTTATGCATGTTATTTACAATGACCCATATAAATATATTCAAATTTGCCAAAAGATGAGTGTGTTTATCGGACTGAAGCTTCATTCAGTGGTGCTTTCTCATTGTGCCTATACTCCTTCGATCATGTTGGAATATCGTCCCAAATGTCTCGACTATATGATGTCGGTAGGAGAAGAGGATAATTGTTTTCGTCTTGATAAAATTCATGAAGAAATTCTTTTTCATAAGATCAGTGAGCTATACTTGGATCAAGACAAATATATTAATCGGTTATATGCCAATATTAATGTTTTGAAAAAACAGCAAACCAAGATTGTTAACGAGATATTAAATTCATAAAAGGTGAGTTAAGTTTAGAAAAATATCAAGGTTGTTAATACCCCATATAATAACAATTATATGGGGTAATATGGCAATTAAGTATTTAAAACTAAATAAAACGGTCCATCGGTTATTTCATTATACGTTTAGTACGCTACATGATGAATTTGATATTTCAAGTTACCTAGGTTGAGTTCATGGGCATATTCAAAAATAAGCTCACCAAATTGGCAACGATTGCCAAGCAGATCGTTGGACGCCTTGTCGATGGCAAGCGGATCTTTGGAAATTAAAATACCTTTAAAACCAGTGCCCCTTGTAAAGGTCAAATCCAAATCCTCAGGTTCCATTAAAAAATTAATATAGAGCTGTTTATTGGCATGTAACATGGAGGTAGCCGCTACCGCATTTTCCACCAATTGTGTTTGGAAATGCTCCGGATCAGCGTCCCAATCATAAGTGATACTACCAAATTTTGAAACATCGACACATTTGCCGCAGTTGATACATTTGGTTTTGTCGATGAATGCATGTCGGGAAATTTCATCCACGGTAATAGCATTTACCGGACATCGATGCAGGCATTTTCTACAATATGAGCACTTTGATTCATTAACATGGGGAGGGTTTTTTGAAAAAAGTTTTACTTTTCCCATTTTACCCGCAAGTCCCATTCCCAGACTCATGATGGCCCCAGAGCAACCGGCCATGTTATGACATTTTAGTTTTGAAAAAACAATCAAACCATCCAAGTTTTGTAATCCGCCTGCCAGGTGCGTGATGGATTTTTTCGACTTTGCACCAGGTACTTCACGGACAATTTCATAAAGGCCATTAATCCCGTCAAGGGTGGTAAATGGAGTTTCGCTCTCGAGGCCGGTCAGATTGCTATGAATGGCATTGGGATAAAAACTGATAAAATTATTTTTTCGATCCTTATATCTGTTAGTTGTGTCGCAAAAAAATGGATAGGTTTTTTTTTCTTTTAAATAATCGGTAATGATTTTAAAAAAGCCATCATTTTGGTATGATTTAACCGGATCATTTAGGAGATCAACCTTAATCCCGACAATATCTTCGTTATCAAATATTTTTAGCAATCTGAAATGAATATGCGTTAAGGCGTTTTTAAATGACTCAAGTACTTTTTCCCTAGAGTGGATGGTTTCCAGCGAAATAGCGTATATATTAGATATCCCCTCTTTATCACTCATGTACCCATCCCCTATTTAAGATATTTAAGAAATCACTATATCATCTTAACTAAATTTAAGAAATCTTTACAAGATTTGTAGATATTCTGATGTTAGACTGACATTCAGCCCATAAGTGGGGCCTACTATGTCAATCTATTTTCTTCATCACCATAATTATAGTAGGCCCTTTTTTTTGATTAAATCCCGAAGTTTTTGCTGGCCGGTAATGGTTTCGTCTTTGAGATGCAGATGGTTTAACTCAGAACCTGATAGTTCTACATTGCTGATGGAAACATTATTTAAGATAATGTCCTTCCATTTGACGTTTTTGAAAATAACGTTTTCAAAAATGACAGAATCCAAAACGACGCCGGTCAGTTCCACTTTTTCAAAGCTCAAGTTATTAAACGAAGTGTCAGACCAGGCACATAAATTGATCGAGGAATCAATTATAGTGGAATGATTTTTCATGTGCAGATTCTTAAAACTAATACCGGTTAACTTTGAATTATTGATGGAACTGGCGGTGGCAAGGGAGCAATTGGTCACTTTAGCCGCACTAAACTGGGCATTAGTTATTTCGCTTTCAGCAAGTTTTAACTGATTAATAACACTGCCTTGAATTTTACAGTGATTTAAATCACTGTTTTGCAAGGAGATGTTTTTTAAGTGGGCCGCACTCAAAGTATTATTGGTAAGATTGGAGTTGATCAATTCAAGACCTGCCAAGGATGAGAGTTGAAAGGAATTATTTTCAAACGAAAAATTGTCACCACTAGGATTTTCCACGCTTGAAATTTTGATATCGTTATCTTTGTCTTTTAATTCCATGGTCCCGTTTACAAAATCATTGCGCAGCTTATGGCCAAGTTTTTGTAGATTATCGGTAATTTCTCCAAAGTTTTCTTGAATTTTGTCGAGTTCTTTTTTCATTCATTCCTCAAATTAGGCGGAAAAGATTAATCTACTCTGTTGTCTCACGGTAGGCCATAAGGCCTTTTTAGGTGTGATAAATTTTATAGATAGAAACCAGAATAATGGGATATTGATAACGCACAGCGCTTGATGAAGAAGATATTTTTTGCTAATAGCAACATAAACAAACCCAGGGTAAATATGACAAAAAAAATATTTTTTTGGCTCCTTTTAGTAACTTTGATTAATTTGGTTTCCTCTGATCTTTTTTCTTTTGAGTATCAACAATTAATTTATTCGACCACGAAAAAAAGCTTTATCAATTTTGATTCCATGATTAATGATTTAAATAATTATGACGTAGTTTATCTTGGTGAGCAACATGATGATTTGACCCATCACCAAAGCCAAAAAAATATTATGGAAGCAGTCAGCGCCAATGTTGGGCCGGTGGCCGTGGGCCTTGAGTTTATTAAATGGACCGAGCAAGAGCTTTTAAACAACTATGTGCATGGCCAGATATCCCAAACCGAGTTTTTAAAAATGATTGATTGGGGAGATAATAATTTTTCATTTGATTTTTATGCCCCCTTGATTAGCGTTGCTCATCAATCGGGAGGACATGTTTTTGGTATTAATGCCCCCCAGTGGTTAACCAAAAAAATCGCTAATTTGGGCATCAATTCTTTAACCTCCTATGAGTTCACCTTTATGCCTATGCATTTTCAACTGGGCAGCGAACTTTATTTTAAGATGTTTAAAGCAGCCATGGAAGAGATGAACCACCCTATTCCACCGGCCTTTTTAAATAATCTTTTTGAAGTGCAATCAGTCTGGGATGAAACCATGAGTTTTTATGCGGTGTTAAACTTAAAACATAGTTTCACTCCTTTTTTTATCATTGTTGGCAATTTTCATATCGCCTATAAGCTTGGCTCCCCTGCCAGTATTCGATCAAGACTTTTACCCTCTCAAACCTTAGCGACGGTGTATCATGTAAACGCCAAGGGAATGACAGAAGTTATGATCCAATCGATGATCAAAAAACATGCAATTTATGGAGACCTGGCGGATTATATTGTTTTTATCTACTAATTGGAGATTCTTCTAAAACCTGGGGGACAAAATAGTGATAGTCTTCAGATTTTAACGTTTTATTAAAAGTGTCAAATATTTTTCTGGTGCGTTTCATTTTTTCACTTTCTTTACGAAAGTCAATTTCTTCATTTAGTTGATAAAAAGTTTTTTAGTTGGTGGAATTATTCTATAAATACTGAGCATCTATAAAAAATGCTCAATATTTTTTTTGCGTTATAAATTAATTTTAAATGTAAGTTTATTGGCGTTGGCAATTTGCATATTTGATAGTTTTAAGATCTGATCCCTCTTTTGGAAGTTGTCTCACTTTTCCATTTGGATAAACAAAGTATTTTGCTGTTTCATTTTCGTTGTACTCATAAGGTAAAGAAGGACTCAAACCGCCATCTCCCTTATAATTAAAGAGAGTGCAAATTCCCAAACCACTTACTCCTTCACGTCTAACTTCACCTTCTGAATTAGTAATTTCTAAATATGGATGATATATTATAACGTTTTGCGATTCCAAAAACTCTTCAATTGGCTCAGAACCTAGTTTTATGCTTACTTTATCAACCAACTTAACAACATCAACATTTCCAATAATAGTCTTGTCTTCTCCCGCAATGCTCATAGTATACTGTGAAGTTATGATAAACGATATTACGACAATAAATAATTTTTTCATAAATACTCCAATTGTTTATTAAATCCTTGCCTTAATAAATATAAACGAAAATGAAATTGTATAAAACAGAAATTAGCGCACTGCGAAATTTTTACAATTTTATAGTAAGGTTAGCTAACTTTGGGGAATTTTTTTTTAACAAAACTAGTTAAATATTGTTTGGCCCCGTAGATCAAGTGTAGTACCATTTCTTTGATGAAC
>MEQB01000059.1 GCA_001770015.1 Bdellovibrionales bacterium RIFOXYC1_FULL_37_79 | reverse complement strand
ATTTAATAAAAAAAATATCTAAACTGAAAAATTTTCAATATTTTTTTACGAGTATATTAGCTCCAGATGAAGAATCACATAACCAAATGGCACAAAACCCTTTAAGCTATAAACGATTCATAAAAAACCTACATGTTTTTAATGATATTGATCAATATGTTTATATTCAATCAACTCTTCCACGAACACGCTTTGATCAAATGGATAATATTATGAAAACGATATTGTCTATTCATAATAACGTTACCGTTAAATTTACTCCGATTGCTCATATCGGAGTAAAAAATGTTGCTGAATCTAATAATCTAATTGTTTTTCCAGAACACTTTCATGAATTTATTGAGATATTTGATAAAATCAAAGAGAAGTTTGGAGATAAGGTAGATTATCCTAATTTATCTACTTGGGATAATATCAATGACTTCCATCAAAAATTAAAAGATACCCATCTCTATGGGTATGACTCTTCATGTTTAGTTGTAAAACCTAATGAAGATATGACGTTAGAAATTACCAACTGTAAAAATTGGACCTTTGGAAAGGCATATAAAAGTTGTGAAATAGATGTTAATGATCACCTTCATTCGTTTATAAATGCCATGAGGAAAATGAACGATGAAATGCTACATAAATTTAAGGGACATCGTTTTATAGATCCTGAGAGCTATAGGGAAAAAGAGCTTCCTCAAATTTATAATGATTATATAAACCAGGTAAGGTAAATTGTATGACCAAGAAAGAAATCCCAAACGATTATTACACCATGTATGAAGATCGTTATCAGAGAATATATAAGCATGGCCTAAAAAAATGGACTAGGTGTGTTTTAGATAAAGAGTTAGATGTTTTTGTTGAAACTGCTGATTTAAAAAAAGACATGTTGGGTATTGATATTGGATGTGGGGAAGGTTTTAATTCCATTTACCTTTCTGGAAAGGGAATGTCGATGACTGGTGTAGATTATTCAACTACCGGGTTAGAGAAAGCTCGAGAATTTTCCGCTAAGGAAAATAGAACTGTCGATTTTGTTCAGGATGATGCTTTGATTTTATCTAAATTTTGTAATAATACATTTGATTTTGGAGTAAGTACCGGCTGTCTTCATATGCTTGTTAAACAAAGCGATCGTGACAAATTATTTCAGCAAATAAAAAGAGTATTGAAGCCTAATGGGATTTTTTTCTTTTTAAACCGGGGTGATGGAGTTAATGAGGAGTATCCTGATATTGAGAATTATCTAGAAACTCGAGAATGGCGATTGGTTGAAGGTCCAAAGCATATCCCTGTAGATATTTTAAAACTCCCTCATCTACCAACCTGGGTAAAGAATTGGGAGCACCATCTAAAGGAAATAGATGATAATGGTTTTAAAGTGATTCACAGGTTTGAATCGATTAATGAAGCCTATAGTAATAGCATGTGTGTAATTATTAAAAATAAATTTTAGCTAAAACACTTAATAAATTTTTTTATTATAAATGATTAATAAGCACAAAATATCAAAAAAAGTAATTTTTAATATGTCATATTTACTTAAGGAAACAGTATGAGTGGTAATGATTATTTAAACCAAGTACAAAGAGCAATTGATTTTATCGAGGATAATTTAAATAAAGAAATCTTGATAAGAAAAATTGCAAATGAGGGCGGAATGTCCCAGTGGCACTTCCAGAGAATGTTTCGTGCTATTACGGGAGACACTGTTAAGGAATACGTTAGAAATCGCAGGTTAACTTTTGCTGCAAGAATGTTAAGAAGTAATAAAAATATAAGAATTTTGGATTTGGCATTAGATTGTCAATTTGAATCACAGGAGTCTTTTTCCAGGGCTTTTAAAAAATATTTTGGAATCACTCCGAAAAAATTTATTTCATCATCCAAGGATTTGAATATGATTTCAAAACTAAGGATTGATGAAGTGTATTTGGAACATTTACAAAAAGGAGTTACGATGAAACCAAAGATTATTGAAAAAGATGAGATGAAATTAGTTGGAATAGGTGTGCAGTTTATTGGAGTTTTTTCCGAGGGGGGGAAGGATGATAAAGTTATACCCCAGCTTTGGGGAAGATTTAAAACAAGGATTAGTGAAATTAAAAATAGAGTTGAGGCGCATCGTATTGGGATAGTAGATTGTTATCCAACTGATAGCGAATATGAATCTGATGACAATTTAGTTTATTTTGCATGCGTTGAAGTTAATTCATTTTGTGAAATACCAAAAGGAATGAGAGCAATGATAATCCCCAAATCAAAGTTTGCTAGCTTTACACATAACGGGGAGCCAAATGATATTGATAGAACGCTAAAGTATATTTATGGCTCATGGCTACCGAAATCTGATTACAAAAGAGCGAATGGGCCAGATTTCGAGGTTTTATCCAAAGATTATCCAAAGAATGGTGAGTATGATTACTGGTTGCCAATAGAGTAATTTTGAATCAATAGCTGGGAGTTGTTCTTGCAGCAAAACAATTATTAAAACAAAGCCTATCCTTGATTGTTATTATTAAGTGAATTTCTAATAGTAATATTTATGAAATAATCAACATTGTTTGCCCCCAACTGGACGCCTTCGAATCCTGAATCAAGATTATTTGCGCCTGCCTCACTGTATTCAAAATTTGTGGCAACTTGCCAGACGAAACAGCGATAACTGCAAAGAGGGTAGCGATTTGAATTAATTTTGTGATACACATAAAACCTCCTCAATTAGTTTTGAATTTTTTTTGTGGTTATTGATTATTCTTCTAATGCCAGAATGTTCCCAAGAGAAACCTTGCCTTGTTTTTATTCCTAGGCCATTAATAAATTGGAAAGAAGTTATTGATGATCCGGTTGCACTTGAGGCTATCGTAGATAGACTCAGACATGGTGCCATTCAAATTGATTTAACAGGCGAATCGTACAGAAAAAAGATTGGTAAGGAGAAAATGAATTGACATTCATAGGGGACCATAGGAAATTAGCAAAATTAAGCTAGGTTGCAGGCAAGTTTTAATGGCTCCCTATGGAGGAAATTGGCCGGCTCCCTTTCAGGAAATTCGACAATTCTTGAAAAAAATTACAATTTTTTTCAAAACCAGAGGAGTCTATAGTCATTATTGAGTATCCCTCGTTTATAACATTACACTGGAATTTTCGTTTTATCTACTGTCACATCGAACATATGAATGTTTTGGTTTATTAAGTGGAATTATTTTATATATTAAACTTTTTGATTAATTTATTTATTATCACCAGCTATTGGTCCTATTGTTTTCAAGATACCTTATGATTTCCTTTCTCACATTACTTTCTGAATGATTGTAACTAAGAACTTTTAATTTTGATTCCCCGTAGTATGTTTTTTCATTGCTATACTCTTGTAATAACAACCTTGCTTCGTTTTTATCTTGGATTAATGTCAATTTACGTATCAATTTCTCAATGCGCTTTTGTTTTTCGCCGTTGAGATATTGAGAAAGTAAGAATGAGTCTTCGATGAGTCGAAGTGGTCTAAAAATACCAGGACTCCCATCACTATTAGCGAGTGATTCAGCCCCGTTGGATAATATTCCAACTACGGAATAATCACTTTCAGATAATATTGGACTACCTGATGCTCCCCCCTTAATGAATAAGCTAGTCGATATGCCCGTGCCCATAAGACCCACGGTGTTACCAAAAGAGTAAGTTAGTGCGATATCTTGAATAATTTCACCGTTTTCAAGTTGAAACTCGCTTTGCTTATCTCCCGGAAAACCTAACGTCATTAAAGATTCAGGTATCTTTGAAAAATTAATATTCAAGGATTTAATATTAAAATCACTGGAAGGTTTGGCCTTAATTAGGCAAAAATCTAGTTTATGACTGCATGTTAGTAATCGAATAGACAATTTTCTCTCCTTTATGGTGGAGTTTTTAAATTTTGATAATATTTCACATGATTTTTTATTCAAGCAATTTGGATATAGACTCAAGACGTGTTTATTTGTTAAAGCATAACCATCTTGACTGATAAAAAAGCCTGTTCCATGTTCCTCGCTAGATAATGATAGACCGTCATCTACTGCTGGCCCTATAACCTGAAAAACGGATTCTGAAAGTTGCTTTTGCTCTTTTGAGACCAATGAATAATCCATTCGATTAGGAATCGTTTTTGAATCGGAACTAAATTCTATTGCAAGATTTATTGGGAAAAGTTCAATTTGTTTTTCTTGAGAATACAAGCCGGAATAGTCGGCACTGATACGAATGTTTATATTACCGTTAATCGAATCTTCTAAAGTGACCTTTGTTTTGATAACGTAGTTAGGAAACGACATAAAAGCTTTTTGTTCGTCTGAAAGTTCAGTGAAGCCATTCATTCTTGCGTACATGCTAGAAAATGCATCTGATAAATTAAAATCTCTTACGCACCCGTTTTCCATACATATGCCAAGATAATTTACATCGAGTCTTCCACTTAGTGAAATACTATGGGTCTCAGTTGAAGGGCAGATTAACGAGTATGAAGTATTTTCGTTATCATTCGCTAAATACATTTTGTCACAAACTATTGAGGCATAAGATATTTGTGATAATAAAACAGAACTACAAAATGTTGCTAATATTTTTCTCATAGATCAGCCTTTTCAGTTCAGTAGTCTCCCGTTTGGGGAACATAGTTTGTTATTAAAATTTTCTTAATATTTTTCTTCAATAAATTCGTTGTTAACGTGGGTATAATAGTGAAAAACGTTCTTAATTTCAATGCAAAACAACGCGCTGTGCATATTTTTCAATTTGTCCGAAATTGATTTTTGCTTGTTAGAATTCGCTTAACATAAAAAGCAAAACGTATCGAAAATGTTCAAATAAAATATGGACGTAACTGTGCTCAATTACAGAGAGCCCGGATACTCAATTTTCTAGAAAACTTGGATACTATGGCCTAATTATCCGAAAACACAACATTAGAAGCAGGTGCTTGTTATTTTCAACTGTCTCTTCTATAAATTAAGTAACAACTTCCTTCAAGGGATTTTATTCAATACGAATAAAGATTTGATCATTTGAATTAACCCCATCCCTTTTAGATTTAATTACCAGTTTTTCACCAATAATTTGATACTGACTAACAAACACCGTATCATTCCAGCGTTGTGTAAGATTTAAAGTATTATTTAGGCATATAGCCTTATACTCTTGGCCCGATTGAAAATTTTCTCCATCGTGAATAATACCATCAGCCACATAATACTCATCCCAAAACCAAGTTGGTTGCGCTGGGCTTCTATACTTTGCAACAATTAAGTTATCATCATTAATATCAATGATGAGTGTTGCATGTTTTGCTGATTCCAATCCATAGCTGCCTTTTAAAAAATTGCAGCTCTCAGAAGCTATAGTGTTCAAAGAAATAAACATTGTTATTAAAATTAAAATTTTCATGATTCTCCTTGGTAAAAAATATATACATACTTTTAAAATTGTGAACTTATATTTTTAATTAATATTGGATCTTTTGTAAATGGAATATTAAAAATAATCAAAATGGTCATCGTTTGTTTTTGTTTGAAATAAGTTCAATCAAAACATAGCAACAACTTATGAGCGATATAGTAAACGCAGTTCTAGAATTTGCTAGTATCGATGGCACAAAAATACCGTGACAAGATTGGTTTTTTTTAATGTCACTTACTTAGTTTAAAATTTTAATAATTCTGAATTTAATTCTAGAAAAAAAACCACTCCGAAGAGTGGTCATAATTTCTTTTATTTTAATGTCAAACCTTGATCATTAAATTAGAGGTTACTTTACAGAGTAAGCTTTAATACGAAAACCAGAATCTAAAATCTTTTCTCCGATAAAGTCCGTGGAGTTTGTACTAGAGTTCCAAACTTCAATCCATCCCTTTTGCTTTTGGCCCGAGCGTTCATTGATGTAGAAAAAATCCAACTCTGTTACAATATCTTTACCAACTTCTAAAGTTTGCTGATCTATTTTGACAACCGTCAAAAGATTTAAAACCAAAGATTCTCTAGAACCCAAATTACATTCATAGTCAGTGTTGGTATAGACTGGTCTAGGGATACAGGCGTAAATGTCTTTTCTTTCGAACACAGGAACATAGTAATTTGTCGAGCAACGAAGTTGCGGTCCAAACCATACCTCAATTTTTGCTTTGGTTGAAGGCTGGGAGGTTGGGCAATAGCGCTCTTCAGACCAAGCCGCTGTTGAATAGAATAAAGCGATAGTTGTCAACACAGTTATAATTTTCATGTATCCTCCGATATAAATATAAGGTGGGGTAAAACTAACATAGAAAATAAAAAAATTAAATATAATCTAAAATCTAATATTAAAATCTCAAATGTTGTTCATTTAGTTCTTGCCTTTGTTATAATTTAAAATCAAATGTGAAGAAAGAGATAATAACGCATTGTGTACTTGTTGCAATTTTATTGAATATCCAGCATCGTCAGCCAAAATATTTACTTGATAGTTGTTCAATTATAATTTCAGTCAGTTAGGAGTCAATTGCAGTGGCCGGTAGTACTTCAACATTAATGTACCACTGAATATTTAGGCCTGAACTTCCGAAAACACAACATTCAAAGTTGGTGCTTGTTATTTTCGACTGTCCCGTAGCGAAATTAACTATTTGTTTGCAGCTTTGATAACCTACAACTTTTCAAAAGAGCAACATCTCTAAAACCACAAGCATCATAGACTTTTTTTACAAAATCTTTCTCAGCACAAAACAAACCAATCTCTTCTACATTCATTTTAACCAATTCATTCTCAACATAGGTAAGTAATAATTTAAATAATCCAAGGCCACGATACTCTTTTTTAACCGCGCAATTATAAAGCCAGGCTTTTCCATTAAATATATGATTTATAAAAATACAAGCAACAGGGTCATTTTGATCGTTATAAAGAAAGTAATTTTTAGCATATCCATTAAACTTACTTCCATCACCTATATCTTTTAGCACATCATCCTTTAAAAGAGTCTTTTTTTCATAAAAAGCTGCAAGGTGTATGTAGTAATCGACAAATAACTCAACGACAGCTTTGTTATTAAATTCATCTGATGCTCTGAAATTTTTCATATCTAAATTATTTTTTGTGGAGATTATCTTTGACATAAATACAGAATCTGTCCCAGCATCGCGAACATAGTTCTTTAACTTCATTTTAGAAATTAAATATTCTGCTTGATTTCTTAAACCTAAAGAAGAATAGAACTTCTTCTCCATATCTATCTTTTCAATAAATTTATCAATTTCAGACTGTTCTTCTGTCATGTATAAAATTCTACCTCCCACAAGGCCAACGCCAGAGCTAATCCCAAGTTCATTAAGTGGATGTAATGTAATATCTAAGTTCATAATATCACCCGTCGTTTGTTAGTTTATATCTTATAACGAATAGCCCATCTTTTCGACTCAGGAAATTGTTTAATTTCAATATTTGATGAGAATTCTTTGAATAAACGAAGTGTCTCATTTTCAGTTAAGTAATTTTTAATAATCGTGAATATTGTTCCATCGGGGAGTGATCGTTTCTGAAGATGATTTCCCTCATGATCATAATTTCCCGTCAATGAATTATTACCCGGTAACTGATCGCAAAAGATGATCTCGGAATTACTGACCAAACAAGAATGAAGATTGGATAAAAATTTATGTCGCTTCGATAGTGGAACATGTGCAAACCAATCAACCGCAAATGCGCCAGTAAATTTTTGTGGGAATGATGGTAAATTATAAGCGTCAATTTGTTTTAGTGATACCCTTGACCAATCAATATTCTTCTTATGAGCTTCAACAAGCGTTGTTTCATTGTAATCTGTTGCCAGAATACTTTTTGCGGTTTTAGCAACAAATTGAGTCCAAAAGCAAGGTCCACATGCTATTTCTAATAAGCTCTGATCTTTAAAAGATTCTTGTAAATATCGAATTACGGGCTGCTGAGAATAGATGGTTGATTCATTATCATACCCCATGGACACATCATAATTGGTGGCACGATGTTTATAATATTCCTGCATTTCATTTATCATAATCACCACCCAGCAAAACAATATAATTATAATTTATATATTACATCGTACAAATTAATTCAATTAGTATTGAGGATCATGATAAGAAAAAACTTAGCCGCATTTTTAGGAAAGTTCAAAATCTGAAAGAACCACTGGCTCTAACATAAAACCAATTTAAATGTTATATACGGATGTCTCATCTTTTATATATCTCAGGTGGCTTCACTTCGAGTGTCATTTTATAATACTATTTGATGGGCAAATGTTTGTCGCTTTTCTATATAAACATTCTTTTTTCAACCAGTCTTGAGTTGTCTTCCCAAGATAAGAGAGTTCATTGGTGTAACTTCTAATTACAAAGTTCGTATTAATTTCATTGGAGATTTGAGAAAAATACTGAAATATTTCTTTTTGTCTTTTATCAGGTAGCTTTATGAATTGATAAAAAGGTTTTGGGTGATCAATCATAATTATTACAGGTGTTGGAGAATTTTTTCGAATCTCATTTTGAAGGATTGATTTAATTCTATTTTTGTGTTTAAGAAGATTGAAATCTGCATCTTCCTCCCAATTTAGGCTCCATTTTAAGTCTGGAGGACTTGTAAATATAGCATCTGGTTTGTTTTTGATTTCTGTAATCCAGTCAGCAAATCCCCAAACATCAATTACAACTTTTAGATTCTCCTTGCTAAGTTCTTCTCTAAGTTCCCCAATAAAAGAATCCAGATTTGAAGTATAAAGATTATAGAGAAATGCCCTGTTTCCTTTTTCATTTAACCCTTTCCAGTCTCCAACTCTTCCCCAATCTTCAAAAAAATTTTCTTTATTTTTATCAGATAAATTTGAAATATCACTTTGATTAAGTAGTTCTTGATTTAATAATTTAACACCGATTGTACCATACCTTTCTTTCCACCAAAAAGAGTCTTTGTTGGGATATTTATCAAGAACCCATTTATTGAACTCACGAATGGTCCATTTATCAAAGTGAATTTCTCCGTTTGTTTCGCCCAAATGAAGCTCACTAACACCAAGCCTTACCTGTTCAATAAGTTTTTTCACTAGGTATTTTCTAAATTGGGGTGAGGATAATGATCCAAAATAGTGACCTGATTTTTTAATTATCTCATTATTAATATCAACTGATAGCCATTCTTTGTTAAAAGAGATGTCTTTTATATCTTCTTCACTTACTACAGAGAGGGAAGTTCCTCCTCCTAGTTTAATTCCATTTTTTTTTAATTTTGAACCGATGTTTAATCTTAAATTGTATTTTTTTCTAATGCTCGGTTCTCCCCAACGATACCAAGATCTTACTAATAGGTTTGGAGAATATTCATCGACCAATTTAAGTTCATTTTCGCTATTAATATCATCTATAAAAAACAAACACCCGCAATAATGAGAATTACTTTCGCTAAAGGAATAAGAATTCATACTAATAATACTGAGGACTATAATAAAGACAATATGAGCTTTCATGGTTAAATAATTTCAAACTTTTTAAAATTCGTCTACTTACAATATGTTCAAGTAAAATATTGACGTAACTGTGCTCAATTACAGAGAACGCGGATACTCAATTTTCTAGAAAACTTGGATACTATGGCCTAATTATCCGAAAACACAACATTGGAAGCAGGTGCTTGTTATTTTCAATTGTCAATTCTTTTATGGGAAATGATTTATTTTTTTGATCTGATTCTTTCAATAAACGTTTATTCCCTAATAGTGAATTTTATCACTGCAAAAGCTTGCATTTGTCGAGTTTTGATAAAAGCTTAGACTCTTTGCAAATTTTATCAATTCTATACAGTTGGTTTATACCGTTATATCCTTTTTTCGGTTGAACAAGAGTACTTGTAACAACTCTTATTCCAATTAATTCTCCATTATCTTTTATAAAAATTCCACCGCCACTACTACCTCCAGAAAAGTCAGAAGTTTGATAAATGAGAGAGTTTGTATTTTGCTTATACATTTTTGCTAAAAAAAATATTCCACCCCATTGAGGATGATTTTCAAGTTTCGCCCACTCTGATTCAACATCGATATTTAAATCAATATCATGTGGTTCAAAGATTTCATCGTAAATATGATTATTACGGATTCCAAATAAAATAGATTTTTTATAAGCAAGTTCTGTTTTTAAATATCCTTTAGAAATAAATTTATTTCCATCTGGTGCAGGTCTTGGTGGTTGCCTTACAGACGGTATTGGATAGGTTATTGACCAAATTTCAGTTCCAAGATTTTGTGAGTTAGCAAAATCACCTAGATTGTTGATTATTTCTAGAATTTTTTGTTTACTTGGAAAGCTTGCTGGTTTTATTGTTGATAATTCATTTATATCTGTCTGTGCTATTTCGAGTACAGCCCAATCGGATATTTCGTTTGTTTCATTCGGTGAGAATTGGCCCTTTTCAATCAATGATAAAAAATATTTTTTATCATTAAATTCAAAATAAAAATTATCAAAATGTGAATTACCCATGAAACCAACTACACAATGGGCAGCAGTTAAGACATATTTATCTGATATCCTAGTGGCACTACACCTTCCCTTTGAATTTTCTTCTCCGAAAATCGTAAAGTTTAATCTAAAAGTACTTTCGCTAATATTTTTAATTGATGTTGGAATTGCCAGATTATCGTTGGCAAGTACAAGTGAAAGTACTAGGTAAAAAAAAGTTACTATAAAAATAAAAGATAGTTTTTTCATAATTATTTCCAGATTATTAAAACGATTATCATTATTTGTAAGAATACTCAATTGCACACAAGGTAACTCTTTTAAATAAGTTTTAGAATTCATTCGCTTCCGGACAAAATAAGGCCCGAACTATGCCATACTTGATTTCAAAACGATAACTTAGGACATTTTGGGAGGCAAGCGAAGGAATTGGACTTGAACCAAATCCGGGTTTGAAGCTTTATTTACTATGGGTTTTGAATCATTTTCCTGTTTCTTCATTTTCAAAATTTTCCTTCTCAATAAACTCCAGTTAAACCATTATTATTTATCAGCGAAGAAATATTTTTACTGTTTTTTGATTTTTTATTCATATTTTTAACATTTTTTCCATAAGTAGACATAGTAATCCGTTACACTCATACAAGTGTTAAAAATTGTTTCAAAAAAACTAATCTCTCTATGCTGAGTTTTTTAGCGGAGTCAGCTGATTTGCAAATGGGTTTGTTTTCATTAATTTCCCTTTTTTGCACTTCGGACATAGTTCAACATCAATTTCTGATAATTGCTTCAGGAGTTCTTTACAGCTTATTGTGATCGTTATTTTTTCCACTAGTTGCTGGAGATTTCTGATCAAAGTTATTTTTTCTTTCTTATATCTATTTCCAAGAATACCAAAATGTCTAATTCGAACATGGCCCTTGGGGAGAACATGCTGTAAAAATCTCTCCATAAAATTTTGAGCATCAAGAACTTCAATATTGGTTTTCTCAGGGTAGTCTTTGTTTCTAACCTTAAAATAAACTTGATCATTTTCCGTTTTAATCAAACGATAATTACTAATTGCTATACGATGAGTATATTGGCCAAGATATTTGATTACCTGTTCTGGCCCAGCAAATGGTTTTTTACAATAAACAACAAAATTTTTACTAGCACAACTGATAAGCATTTCTTGATTAAAATCTTATCTGACGTTACAAATAGTACCAACAATTAACAACCCCAAATAAGCGTTAGTCAAATTATTAAGGAGCAACACATGAAATCACTATTTTTTTTATTTTTAATCATCGCAACAGGTAACTCATTTTCCCTTGGGACTGAAAATATCACACTTGATTATGCACGTGGCACATTAGAGTATCGAGGTGGACTACTAACATTAGCGACAAAGCCTATAATGCCCATGACAGAAGAAGTTGCCACCCAATTAAAAGAATTGCAGGCATTAAAACAACAAAACAAATGTAATGCAAAGATATCCATCTATCAACTACCGACAGGAGAGGGATGGAAAACTCAATGGATTCCGCAAATCTTTGAATTGCATTGTGACTTATAAAAGGTACCCAAGGCAGTTTATTGATCATGGAAAAAAAATTAATGTTGGAAAATTTATCGGTGATACGAAAATTCAAAAAATTGATGATTGAATTAAAAACAAGACTTAAAAATTCCGGTAAGCTCGGAGACAACTTAAAAGATCATTTTGAGTTTTTATAAAATTATGATGCTGGTAACCCATCCATCCGCACTTAATAGCAGAATTAACATTTTCAAGAGAATCATCAATAATAAGAATTTCATCTGGCATTAACTGCACCCGATGCTCCAATGTTTTAAAATACTCTGGATCAGGTTTTTTTAGACCAATAAATGAAGAAGAATAAATATCACTAAAAATATTTTTTAAACTTAATGTATCGTAAAGATACTTTGATCTATATTTATCTTGGTTGGTTGCCAGATATAGAGGATAACCATGGTCTTTCAATGTTTGTGCTAAATTTAACATCTGGTTATCAAACTTAGCATCATTTTTTAACCAATAATTTAAAAAATCATTTGCAGAAATTTTTACATCTATTTCTGATAAAAACTCAGAAATTCTATCTAATGTATCAATTTTTCCAAGCAAAACATCTGGCCACTTATGATTGAAAAGTTTTGGTGTTTCTTCTATGAGGACACCTAAATCTTCATAGATATTTTTTTTCCAACGATAATTACCATTTTCATCTCGTCCTTGAATAAGGACATCATCAACATCAAAAAATATCGCTTTAATATTTTTATAAACTTCCTTAAGCATAATCCCCCAATTCTTCCTTACGATCCTTATCGTAAAAAATCAAAAGTCTTTTCTATAAAACAATTCTTCCGATCCACCCTCATGAAGAGTTTTCAAAGAACCAATTTCCAAGAAGCCAGCTGATTCATTCCATCTCCTGGCTTCTTGGTTAGTAGATTGTGTCGAAGTAAGAATCATTTTTTTACCGTCATTTTTCAATTCTGTTATAATCAACTCTAGCAACGCCTTGCCAATGCCTTTTTTGCGATGTTCTTTTTCTACGATAATCAGATCAATAAATGGAGTCGTGTACCAAAGATAATTTAAACGCAAGTAACCAATTACTATCCCCTGCATTTTTGCTAAAATAATTTGTTTGGTCTCCGTGTCTCTACGTAAATCACTAGCACTAATATAATCGAAATCAAAAGCTTTGCAGCTATCAATATCACAAGATTTTGCAAATTCTATTGTGTACTCACTCATAAATACCCTTAATTATTTTTTAATCACACTGGAAAAGGAATATATTATATGGCCACTCGTTTGCAAAGTTGCCCGACTATGTTTGATAATATTCGAAACCACGCCACTTTTAGCTGTATCAAAAATATGGATACCCCCCAACATATATTACTGCAATTTTTGTAGTAGCTGCAACAGATTGAAAATACTATAATATTTGTTAAATTAATATTTTTCTACAACTTTATGTCGAGTTTGTTGTAGCAAAAATTTGTATTTTATTCGTATTTTTTTGCAAAAAATCCAATTAATTAATCATTTTTAGAATATTTTTTTGTCTGCGTGTAAGACAAGAGAGCACCTCGGTAATTTGTTCTTGCTTTTCAATATCCGGTTGAATCGACGAAGATAAAAAACGGATTCTTCCAGTTTCTCAGTCATGTGATTGTATGCCATATGATGAATTTACTTACTACTCTTTTTTTGAAATTTTAAATTTATCACTGGTCTAAAGGTTCTTACGTCTTTTTTTGGCCAGTGAGTAAACCCAAAAATTCAAAAAATCAGCAACACCAAGTTTGAAATTCCTGGGATACCAAAATATTATTCAAGCAATTGTTTTATCGCTCATAATTCATTACTGACCCGATCAATTTATATTGAACTGGAAAACTTTTTGCAGATCCAACCCTTCTGCTTGGATAATTCTGTACTCTTCGGATAAAATGCGTGCGGAAAGAGCAGAAGGCATTCTTCATCAATCGCCCTAGCATAGACAACAAAATTATTATTAAATTCTTTTTTTGCTTCATTCCAAGAGGTAGCAATAAGAAATGATTTTAGACTGTTGAAGAACCTCCCCCATGGAGAAAGTTTCCAGCTTAAATCTAGATGGTAATTGGTTTCCACTTTACCTGCTTTTAATTGAGTTATACGAATGGCATGGAGATCATTGTCTTCCCAAACGAATTTTTTTCCATGCAGAATAATGGGGAAATCACGAGCCGCTTCAGAGCGGTCCACCCTGGGAGTGGAGAGAATACCATTACCAAAAACTTGATCCAGCTTCACATCCGAACGACCCAGTCCTATTTCGCGGTCAAGGATCAAATCTTTTTCAAAGTCATAAAACAAGATATGGGGTATGGTGGGACCAGTGATGGGTGTTTGATTAAAGATGATAGCGACCACTGCTGGATTGAGAAGAAATGAGGTCGTACCACTACAAAGACCTTGAACCTTTGTAAATGAAAATTGTCCGCTCGCATAAACGTCGTATGGAGGTGCTGGGATTTGAGCTACTAGATGGGTTGATTTTCCGACAAGGTAAAGATGGGAAAAACCAAGATTATCTTCATCTATTTTCGGATCAACTTTTTGAGTTCGCGCCCTAAGAGAAAGAGTCCACTTGATGCCATTAATTTCACAAGGAATAGATTTTCTTTCAAAAAGTTTTTCAAAAGATTCATCAGATGAGTATGCGGACTGCAAAGTGATAACTAAAAAAAATAAAATCAGAAATTTGCCCATTTGATGCCCCTGAAAAGTAGTGATTTGTTTATATTAAAACATACTCCCTTCTTCTTTGCTTATCAACGAAAAATATCCTCCTTCTTATACCCTCTAAAAAAAGTAACGCAAAAAAATATTTTCCCTTCTAAATTTATGGTAAGATTTCGTTATTCTTAGAAAGAAGAGGAAGACGTGAGTATTATAAGAGAGATCGATTTTGCCAATTTCAGCGAAGTGATGAGTTGTGCAAAAATTCATAATAATATGCCAATATCATGGGATTCAAGTTTTAAAAATACAAAACAAGATGATAAATGGTTGGCTGAAAAAATATTCTCTAATAAAGACAACGCTGATACGCTTTATCTGGTGGCCCTTAATGATAACAATAATATTATAGGCATCCAGTGGACAATCGTGAACGTGCAACATAACAAGAAGGTCGGAAATATTATTTCCATTTGGGTTGCCCCCAACTGCCGTAATTCAATAATTGCCAAAAAGTTAAATCAAAAAACAGAAGCATGGGCAAAAACAAAGGACGTTCAAATACTCGAAGCTCATATACATAAAAATAATTTCAAAGTATTAAAGTTGTCAGCGTTAATGGGGTATAAATCATCATTTATTAAAATTGAAAAAACGATATAACGTGCTTAGAGCTGGAAGCCTTGCCAATCAAAATCACTCCTATTGTATTCTTTGTCAGCGTTGATGAAATCACCCCTCTAAACTTATTTTTCTCGTTATAAACAAAAAATATCCTCTCATTTGGATCATTGGCGCTGGGGACAATAATTCACTATACTTACTTTCCACCAATCCTTTGAATATTGAGGTATGAGGATTTTGTTCCTTTGTCGCCCAAAATACTGCCTGACCTTAGTACATAAATGATGTCTGTTGTATCCTGGGGATTATATCCTCAGCATTTCAGTCAACTACTCTTGATATAAATTGGTAATCGAATTTTCAACAAGATAATATTTTCGATATTATTTAGATTGTAAAAAAACTACAACGCATTCGGAGGTTAAATATCTATGCCTTTGATTTGCAATTTTTGACCTCAAATAACCTTCCTGTTTTTGCTCTTTTTTTAGTTTTATATCGATCTCACATCAGGGACTGTTCCATAATGGAAAGCTGGTTACTCACCATGAAGTCAAAAACCTGCAAAAGATTATCATGTGCTCGCAACTCAACATTGAATCCTTGAGAATCTCCCAGCAGATCAATTGTTCTATGAATGGCTTCAACGGTGGAACAACATTCAAAGGCGGGTTGCTTGCGAATTCGAAAATTGGAAGGAGAATTAACTGTAAAGGAAATTTGCGGTAATGTCGCCAGATTGGTACTCATGCGCATGCTTTGCCGTGAAGTTGCCCAAGTCCCATCAATGACTATAACCACAAGCTGCTTACCTTCTGGGACAATTGCCTTTTTTTCTTCATCTGTAAATATCGAAAGATTAGCTGAATTTTCTCCAGGATATAAAACCATACAATGGTTTTTAGGATCATTGATAAGGCCATTAATAATCTTGTTATTAGTATAATCGTGGCCTGGCAAGAGATAAGAATTTTTTAAAATCAGGTGAGACATTCTTCCCGTGGCAATTTTTCGCTCAATCTCAAGTTTATGAATGAGTATTACAAAAACGATTTTGGGATCAAAAGGCTTAAGCATGTGACAATAGCAGGTTCTTTTTGCAAATCCACATATTGCGCAATTCTTTCGAGGAGTAAATTCCTGTTTGTTCAATTGCCTTTTAAATGTCAAATACTCCTGACAATTCCTCATAATTAACCAATATCCCAAACTTTTTTGTTACTGTCCATCCAAAGAGCCCCCTAATTCGTATCAATAGGTACGGAGTACCATTTGGGGAAGATTATTTTAAGCAAATTTAAATCCTAGAATTTTACAGATTTAATAGAATACGTTAGGGTGATTTCAATATTTATCTATTTTGAGGGTAAAATAAATGAATCTTTTTAAGATTGTTATCCCTTTTTTTATTTTTTCAACAACCTACGCACAGCTTCCTGATTTTTGTCAGACTGAATATATCAAAAGTGTAAAATCACAAGTTGATATTTCTTCATCCCAAGAGTTCAATTACTTTTATCAAAAGATTACGAAAAATGAATCGGGACCAACATTTATTATTATCCCCGGAGGTCCAGGAGGAACTTCAATTTCATCATATACTCCAAACCCTTGGTTTGATCTTCATGAAATCCAATTTGGACTTCCACAAAAATCCAATATCATTTTAACTGATCCAAGAGGTAATGGATGTAATAGAGAAAATAATCTTAACATGAAAACGTATACAACAACAAACGTTGCAAACGATATTTTAAATATTATTAAACAAGAAAAATTAACCGATTATATATTAGTCGGACATTCATATGGAACGATGGTTGCCACCATATTGGACCAACTGATCAATAAAAGTTTATTATCCAAACCTTTTGCGTTAGTTCTTTCAGGAACTCTTGGGATATATTTTGAGCAAGGTAATCGCTTTTACGGCTACGAACAATCATGGAATACTTTCCTTCATAAACTACCCAAGGAGTTACAAAAAATATTACCTCCAACATTAATTGGAGATAATGAGAATTTTCCTTTTCCATTTGGTATTCAATCAGATAAATGGCTTTCCTTTCTTGCTGACGGCTTACAGGAAGGAGAAAGCTATATAAACGGAGAAGTATTTTCTCCCCTTAAAGATAAATTATTCAAACTTATTTCAAATGACGAAACTCAGTTAGAAGATCTTAAAAATGAAATTTTACTTGTTCCTATTGAGAAAGAAATGAGTGATTTTTTCTATGAAATTTATTGCAACGAAATTGAAGAAGAAAGTGAGGATTGCCTCTCGCATGGTTACTCAGTTTTCTCAAGACCATTTGATTCTTCTAATTATCAAATTAAAACTAAAATAATTTATTTTCAGGGAGGTCTTGATCCTGCGACGCCACCCGATAAAGCCAAATATCATTTTGAAAATCAGAAATCTTCAGAGAAAATATTAATTACCTTACCAGTCGGTGGTCACACTACAGGCATAATAATAAACGACTGCAAAGAATGGTTTTGGACAACATTATTTTCCGAGAATTTTGCATCATTAGGTGGTGTTGTTGATAAATGTCCAGGGAATTTAATAGTAGAAATTTAAGGGTAGTCCACAATCTAGTTGAAATTTGAAATTGAGTGGTTCATTTTAATATGGAGTTATCAGCTAAAATGACTCCCAAACTAAAGGAGAACCACTCATGAGAAATTTAATTGCTCACACACCAAAAGGCAAATCAAAGAAACGTACTTACATCAAAAAAAAGGCAGTAGATGCTGGTATCTGGAATGATACCAACGGAAACCGAATTGACTCTCAGCGTCTTCTTATCTCCCAACTATTGCCCCCCTCTATCAAAGAGTTTACGCGTCAACTAGAAGAAGAAGTGGCAATGCTATGTGGAGATCATTATTCCAGGGATGAGGAATGTTCACACTGGGGTAGTCAAAATGGATCGATTTATCTCGGAGGACACAAGGTAGGCATCGAAAAGCCAAGGGTTCGCTCTACCAACGGGAAAGAGAAAAACCTTGAATTATATCAAAAATTTCAATCGCCAAAATTATTTGATCAGGATGTGTTTATATCTGGCCTGAAACATGTCTCACAACGTGATTACCGTCAGGGACTCAATACCATTGAGAGTTCATTTGGTTTTAACAAAAGCAAAGTGAGTAAATCTTGGATTAAGTCAACCAAGGCGAAGTTAATAGAAATGTTGGAAAGAGATATCAGTCGATTAGACATTATCTCTGTTTTTATTGATGGAAAAAGATTCAGAGATAACGGAGTCATCGTTGCTCTGGGTGTTTCAACGCTTGTCGCAAATATGTCCTTGGCATTTATGAGGCCAGCACAGAAAGTCGCACTGCCTGCCAGGAGCTTTTAAACGATCTTGAGAGACGTGGACTTCCATCGAGTGGTCTACTTTTTATTGTTGATGGAGGAAGCGGTCGGTGATGAGGATTTTTATATTGTCAGCTTTTTTAGTTAAAGTATTGAAATCAGATAATATCCAGTCTCAATATGTCGAAGTCGGGAGATACGTTCATATTGTGTACCAGAAAATGAAAATTAGCGGAGTAAAATCAAAACTTTCATGCTATATTTCGCGATAAGTGGAGAAAGACAAGGAGATTAAAATGAAAAAAACAACAAAAGTCATTACAACGCTTGCGCTAGCAACCCTTTCAATATCTTCGTTTGCACAAGATATTAGGAAATTTACTATTTCTGGTATGATTGATAAGGGTCTTTCCGCTAATACGGTAGTAACTTATCAAGCTACAAATAAATTTCTTCCTGGCTGTGGAGAATATGAATATGATTATCTAGGCATTTATTTTCATCGTGTTTCTAAATTTAAAAATGAAAATTTTAACTCAATTATAAACAAGGATAGATCATATACTCTTGAAACCGAACTCAGGCAGGATGTTTACGGTATCTGCGGATGGAAAATTTACAGCTTATCATTAAATATTCCAATTACCCCAATACCAGCAGGTGCCACGGAATCATTCGCAACTTATGAATTAAGCACGTTAAATTCCCTCATTACGGAGGATCTGCTTGATATAACAGAAATAGTATGCTCCCCCAGATTGAGTTATTATAATGGGATAGATGTATGGAATAATTGTAAACATGAGTATGAATTATATGCGTCCACAAGTGATCTAATTAACTTTAATTTATATTCTAACGAAGACCGGGAAACAAAAATTAATATTATTCTTAAAAAATAATTATAGGTGGTAGGTACGGCGTACCATTTGGGGAAGCGGCAGATCAAATTTTAATTACTTAATCAGTTAGTGAGCAAGCCACTAAGAGACATATTGCTTTCTATAATTTGCATTCTCACCACATTTAACCAAACATCATTTTCAAATTCTTCAAGATTTCTAACTTTTTTGGCCACATCATAGATGATCCGGATCTGCTCATCATCAATTTTTATCCCTTTAAAACGAGGAAGATAATCCTCTTTGAATACGGAAAGCACAAAATTATCGGAATAGATAAAACGCTGTTCATTACTACAAGCAATGTCTAACTGGAATGCAACCGTCTCATCCCAAAGAATCATTAGAACAATCCGCACAGCAAGAGCGAGATTTTCCCGGGAAATATTTTGATTGTCAATATCTTCAAAAAGATCATCGATAATATTAAACGGATGTCTTTCATTGATAACAGGCAACTGCCATTAAAAAACTGAATACCCATGATAATATTTTAATGATCAGACCCCACTAAATAGGTACGGCGTACCATTTGGGGATTTAAAAGACTCATTGAAACCCAATTTACTTTTTCCACTTTATTTGGACCGCTTTAATATTTTAAACCCACATATGCATTAACTATATATATGTAAAATTATTATTGCGCATTTCCTGGTCAATTAACACAAAAGCGTTCTTCTCAATGAAAAGGACCAACTATTACTCATAAATTTTTATAAAATTGTAGGTAATAGTTAGTCTATAAAACATGGTTTTTTGAAAAAATTAAAATGGCTTGCTTACTTTTTTACCAACCAATTTCACACAATTTTGCCCCGCCACTTGCTCCTAATAATTTTCTCATATATTCTCGAGCAACCAAATTGTAACCAGCGAAACTACAATCTAGTGGTAAAGCTTGGTTAAACCTTATTGCATAAGTATCAACGGTAATATTGCTTAAATCTTTAAAGATCAACTCTGCTTCATCGTTTACAAAAGAAAAGGCTGCGTATAAATATTTTTTCATTCGCTCAGGAGAACAATGCCAACGATAAGCACCATTATTATATGAGATCTGCATTTTCTTAAGAGTCATATCTATCACCTTTTTAGCTGAATATCGTTTTTTTGGGTGAAGAGCGAGCCGCTTAACTATTTGATCTTCCAAAAAGGCTGTAATTTGATTTGAAATAGCGTAATCAGATTCTTCATCAATATTTACCTCAAACCCTGAAACTCCAGCATATTCATGGTGAATTAATCTATACAGCCCTTCCTCATTGGTTTGATTTATTCGACCCAAATTACATTGAATCCATTTTACACCATCTTGATCTTTGAAATTTGTACAAGTTTTTTCTGCACTTCCAATAAAAATTTTCTCATCAGTACAAGTAATTTTTGCTTCGAAAGAATTTAACATTCGTGCATTATACTCTTCCAAAGAAACATCTTCTGGCAATCTTAATTCCTGAGAACCACCTTTTTGTATCCAGGACTCAATATCATCGCTAATAATTTTAATACGATTTTCACAACTATCACCGCCATTACCTTTTTCATTGTCAAGAATTGCCCACACTAAAGTGGAACATAAAATCAAAATTGATAAAATAATTGTTTTCATTGTAAAGTCTCCTTATAATTTTTTGTTAGAGGATAAAGTTGTATGGCCACCTGATAAACTTCTGTTTTTTCTCCATCTCTAAGTAAAGACGCCAACTTTTGACGAAACTCTCTGATAATGGTTTTGGCCTCCGCTAATTTTTCATGATTAACCGCAATCGTCATTGACGAAAAATCTCTAAATTCAAGCTCAACTTCTTCCAGTTTATTTTTTCCCATATCCAGTGTTTCAATATGGGATTTTTTTAATGCTTTTGATGAAATATCCTCCGTCGTTCTAAGAGGATTTTGAGTCAATCGATACTTACCATTGTCATTAATAAGTAAATTTGCTCTAATTAGATTTTCGATCACGATTTCTGCTCGACTGACAGTTATTTCCAATTTTCTAGCTATATATTCAGGTTGTGATTCAAAACCTTTTGTTTCTATTAAAGATAAGATCGCATAATGCTCCCACTCAGAAATAATATCGTGATGAGCTTCATCAAGCAGATATCTATCTTGGTATTCTTCTTTAATTTTGATGTCATCCAGCCTTGCCTTAGTCCGATAAAAACTTTCTTTAAACAGACCTTCCTTTGAAGGAGATAAATTCAGTCCCGTCATAACCGTTTTTAAATTTTTAAGTGGAAGTCTTCTTTTTTCTTTCAAGATTAAACTTAAGGTTGAAGGATGAACTTTCAAATCTCTGGCGTAGGCCCGCAGTGAATAATGGGCATTTGCCTTTTGTCTTTGAGTGAAAACTTCCTTTAAAATATAAATATAATTGTAAGTTGATTTATTCATGTTGCGATTTTTAACAGAGTTTTTTATTCAGCACAACATGTTTGTAAACAATGTGTAGCAAACGTAGTAAACATGAAATAATTACATGTTGAAAAAGTTAACTAAGCTTACTCTAAATTGATCCATATGATCTTAATTATCGAAATTTAGAATTTTTGAAACGGATATCCCCCGATTTTTGGGGAATTGAAGTAATCTGCCCAGCTTAAAACCGGTTTTGATGTTAAAGATTATGTATAAAAAAAAATAGGCTATAAGGGCTTAAAGTTTACGAAAAAAGATATTTTTAAAGCTTAAATAACTTGCAGTTAGACTTTGTCCGGTAATTCCTACACCCTGTATTAAAATTCATCCATCTGCATCTTGCTTTATGATATAGAAACACGTTGCTTTTTAAAACAAAATATTAATCATTGCTCAAATAGACAAATTAAGGAGTTTGTATATGAAATTTAAACTTGTAATTTTCATGGTCATTTTAACAATTGTTGGATGTAATAAAAAAACTTCAACATACGAGATAAAAAAAACAATCAATACCGACACGTACAAAACTGAGAAGGTTATCGGAAAAATAATAATCCCTAAATTAGGTTTCAAATGTGAAATGGAAAATCTGGATAATGGTGAAATCACGAAAGTGTTTTACATCAAGCGATTAAATGAAAATTCCAATAAGGCACTTTATCATCAGTTCTACTCCGTAAATACCGACGACACGACAGTAGTAACAAACATAACCATTGGCACCAGACAAATGTGGATCGTGCAATATGATTCTGAAGAGGATGGCATTTACAACGCATCTGTTTTAACTAGCAAGGCTAAAGAAGCAGCTGAAGTCGATGATGAAAATATTCTTTTTGTTAACGCCAAAGTGGTGTTTGACTCAAAAATTAACGAATTTGATATAACCATCATTAGTTCATCCATTGATGAAGACGGTCATGTTACTTCTATAAATATCGGCTCGGCAAAAATCAACAACTGTATTGAATCTAGCATAACCGTTCCTTATTAATTCGTGGTAGGTACGGCGTACCATTTGGGGAAGCGGCGTGGCTTATTTAACGATATTTTAGATAAGTTGAAACATTTAATAATTTCATGCAATCATACTGTTCCAAGAATGGTGTGATAACCTTATCGCTGCCAGGACAACTTTTTTTCATTTGCACCAAGACTTCCAGCAAAAAGAATGTATCCTCTTTGCCTTGATCGGTATTCATCCATTTCATTTTCAATCTTTTGAAAGCTTTATTAAAATTATTCCTCCTCATGACTAGGGACTCTATTTGCATAAACTTCTCAGAAGAGGATCAGTCATGTTAAGCGAGACACCAACGGAAACATTATTAGCCAGATTGAGCGCATGATACTTAAAGGCGTTCCCTTCAATATGGATATGACAAAAGCCGAAATAATTGAATATGAGGAAGGGAAAATTACGGTTTATTGGAGAGTGTTTGCTTCAGAAAATAAATCGACTTTATCAGATGTTGGAAGTGTGACCTTTGCTAAACAAGAAGGAAAAACAGCAGTGATATTCAGATCGGCTCATCAGTTAGGTAGTAATCCAATCTTTGAATGTCCCATGCCTAACTTCCCTATTCTCCAAAAAGAAATTATGCGAACTTTTCTTAAGCATTTGGAAAGTTATCAAACAAGGCCTGAGGGTAATAGTTGACTCATTCTATCTTTTTGCTAATCCGTGAATATTATTGGCGTCATATAGAAATTACAGGGTGTTTGAATTTGAATTTATGCATTGCGTTTTATGCGGTAGTATTGCTCTTAATTATTAAAAATCGCAAACTGCACATAAGATTTACAAAATAATTCCGGGAGGAAAAACATGAAAATTTTAATTACTCTTTTTTGTATTTTATCTGTTTTCCAACTTTTTGCACTCGATACAACGGGATGCAGTCCAATGGGTTCACAAAATGACAGTGACGTTACAATTAAAGGAGCATCATTGATGCTTACCACTTTCAAGTCACCAAGAAGTGATTGTTGGAACATATCAAGTTCAGGTTTTAATATAACATATGCTTGGGGCCAAAATGTGCCAACATCCCAATATAATCAAGTTGGCTTTTGGGTAAGAGTTAACAATTTTGAATTTCATATAAATCACACCGAAATTAAGTGTACGACGAATAATTCATTGAACTATTCTCATAATACCAATGGACAACAAAATTATCTTTGTACAGCCACGGCATATGTTAAGGTTGGAAACAATGAAGCCTGGGATATTGAAATTGCGCCTCAAGTTGACGGATCATGGGATACAGCGGGACATGGGAACAATTATAGATTCTCTCTCTAATTTCTACAGTAGGTACGGCGTACCATTTGGGGAAGCGGCGTGGCTTATTCTTGCTGAAATTTGCCCCTGAACCAGTTATTGACCGCAGCACCCATAAAGCGAGCATCCCAATTATAACGATCTTGTGCTCGACATTTTTCAATAAAAGCCGAAATCGTGCCTGTCTGTCCGAGCGATGTCATATAACCAGGAACAGATGGCATAACCGCTGGTAGGGCCACGGGTTCGATTAAAGCATCATCACCAGACAACGATTTCCAATTTGCAAGGGCAACATCAACGCCGTTATGTCTAAAACTTCCGTTGTCAAATCTCTCTGAAAAATACTGATTACCACTAAACACCCACTTTCCCTTAGTGACATAATCAGCAGAAATCATGCGGCCATAACTGGCAGGCAGTTGAATCTTATTATTGGAAAAAACCATGTTAGTCGCAGCGTCCCCTTTAGATCCGCTTATCCCAAAGAGAGTACCTAAATTTTTAAAATTATAAACATGATTATTACTTATGGTAACATTTCTAGATGTTCCAATATGTCTAAAAACAAAAGAATTCCCATGATCTGAATTGATAATGTAATTGTTATCAATCAGGCCACCATCCCAATCCAGAATATCAATGGCCCACGCCAGAGTTCGGTTGGTAGGACGGGAAATATTCATATCCGTCATAACGTTGTTGATAAACTTGACATCCTTGAATCGCAACGGACCATCAGTGTTTCCACCGAGGGATAGTCCCACTTCGCCGTCAATGTAAAAATTATTTTCTACCGTAATTAAGCTGGAACTCGCTTCACCTTTATTTGCCGTAAATTTATTCTGTATACTGGAAGGTCTGGAAAAAATATTGCCCTTTAAGACAACACTTTTACTATCCCCAATATAGGTATTATGATTAAACATAGTCGCCTGCCCACCAGCTTGAACATTTCCTCCAGAAGATTGAACGAGCCAGCCGTTATGATCAAAAATATTTTCTTCCACGATCAAACCTTCCACACTCCCGGAATATAATCCTTGGGCGTGAGACGATTTACTATAGCTATGTAAAAAAACATTGCGTCTGACAAGGGCATTTTTAGTATTTTCCCCCTGGATAACGTTCCCATTTACAAACATAAACTTGCAACCCTCAATCAGAATATTTTTGATTGAATGATCCCCCGCTGAATAAATATCCAACCCTGCAGGGTTAGCCGCTTCCATGCTAAAACTTGAATTTTGAGGATCCCGTTTATATGCATAGAAGGAAATTCCTGAGAGTGCTATCCATTGCTTCGTACGTTGAGGATTATAACCAGTTATGGAATCCAGTAATAAAACCGGACTCATGCCAGAACTGCCATATGATGCCACTAAAAAAGGTTCAAAAGCAGATCGCCCGCTTCTAACTTGATTCCCTATGACTTGATTAAAGGAGTCCCCTCTTTTAAATAATATCCAATCGGAATACCCCTCACGTGTTTGTCCAAAGGCGGCAGAATACGTCTTAAAAGCAGAAATGGCTCCAGTCGGCTGGAAGGGATTACTACCAATAGCAGAATTATTGGGTGCATACACCACACCTGTCGAGTCGTTTCCAGCAGCACTTACATATAATATTCTGCTATCCATCGAAGGTTTAAAAATGGTCCATCCCATCGCATCCTTCTTTAAATCAAAGTAGGCAATATTGCCATCATTCCCTTCAATGGAACAATTGGAAAAAGTATAGTTACTGGGCACCCATACCCCACACACCCCATTCTCGCAGGTCATAAGCTGAGTTTGTTGCTTACAAGTGGCCCCACTTGATACCGCAGCACTCTCGTATCGTATTCTTGATACCACACATGAACTATGAGCATAGCTACCTGACCAGGCACCTAGCTGACCATTTACACATTGACGATTTTGAATTTCTGAAACGCACACACTGTTTTCGCTGACATTGGCTGACTGATAGCGAGTACGCATTTCAAACTGACCACTGGCTATATTTCCGCAACCAAGCGCAGGTTGGACAATACAACTCAGATAAGTATAGTTACCAGACCAAACTGACCAAATACCATTATTGCAAATTTTAGTTTGAGTTTGTTGATAGCTCGAACAGCTCTGCCCGGCGGGGACACTGCTTACGCTATAGGCGATCCTACTCTCAGTACCGTTATGAGGCGTTACCCCACAACTTTGATTTTGTGAAATGGTGGGAGTGATGGCAGGAATTGGTGTGGGCGTGGAGGTTGGCAACACTACGGGAGATGGAGTAGGGGTTGCAATCACTTCACCATCTTGTGGAACACACATACCCTTCACCAGTATCTCATCTTGCTTACATTTTTTTGCCACACCTGGCACACAAGAAAGAACCAACATAGACATGATCACTAATGTCACTATCTGTATTCGTTTCATACCAGGCCCCCTCCCTCATATAATTGAACGTATGGCTAATTTTTCAATTATACCTTACCTAATTCAAGAGGTTAGAACTGATCTTAGAACAACTTGAAATCTCCAGCTAAATCAATAATTAAATCCACGAATATATTGGGTTCAACCAGACATTCGGTGACCAATTTTTGTGGCAGGTACGGCGTACCTTTTGGGGATGCAAAGCGTACCAAGCGTTGTGATCAGATGATCACTCACTGCAGTTTAACCTTCATCTGGAATTTCAGGTTCCACTAAGTTAGCCAGCATGGCCAAAGACTCTTGCCATCCCAGATAACATGACTCTATGGGGATCACCTCCGGTACCCCTTCTTGCGAAATTGTAAGCTCAGTGCCACAGCTGACTTTGCGAAAGGTAACCGTTACCTGCATATCACCCGGCAAGTTTGGATCATCAAAACGATCAATGTATTTAATTTGCTCATTAGGCTTTAACTCAACATATTTTCCACCAAAAGAGTGAACCTTACCCGTTGAAAAATTGGTAAATGACATTTTATATTCACCTCCGGCCCGAGCATCGATTTTATGAATCTTGCCCGTAAAACCATCAGGCGGAAACCACTTGATCATGGCATCTGGATCTACAAAAGCACGATACACCCTTTCAGTTGGTGCGCTAAGGACACGATGTAAATGAATTGTATTAGACATTTAACCCTCCTTTTGTTGACGAAATCATTACTTAAGTGAGTGTAGGCCAATTAAATTGCTCTCCGTATCGTATGCTAAGGAAATAAAACCATATTCACCTATAGAGAATTTCGGTTTTTCAATTTTACCGCCGAATTCTTTAATGCGCGACTCTTCTTCTGCACAATCCTCACAGGCAAAATAAATCAAAACACTGTTTCTTCCAGACGAGAAACCAGGCTTTTTAACCAATGCCCCGTACGCACCATAAACTTCCATATCCCCGGGAAAAGACCACATTTCAATCTCAGGTTCGAATGCCACAGGGTTTTCCAACTTTTCTAACTCAACTCTAAATACCGACTCATAAAACCTCTTGGCTCTATTCATGTTTTCAACATAGATTTCAAACCAACCTACTACATTGGTTTTTTGATTATTTTCCATAAGGCCTCCTTGGTTGCTGATAATTTACTATCAAGAACTATCAAGACCGGCAGTTTGGTGTCTATTCTACAAAATAATTTACAAAATATTTGTATCACAACCTACAATGCTAAAAATCAAGCTGTTCTTTATCCCGGATAAATTGCCCTCTCAATTCTGGTTCTTCATTAACAATCCAGACGATACCCATAACCCCCTCCTCAAGGGAGCGAGTCGCCCCAACCCCTCCAAGATCAGTCCGTACCCACCCGGGACAAATCGAGTTGATATGAAGGTCAGTGTTTTCAAACTCTGCAGTCAATACCTTAGTAAGCGCATTCAAGGCTGTTTTTGAAATACGATAAGCGGGAGTTCCCACCCCCATTTCGTGTAATGCCCCCATGCCAGAAGAAACATTAATAATATCCGCTCGCTCTTTTTTGTTCATAAAGGGCAAAATTTGTTTGGTTACATCATAGGCTCCCACAAAATTCAATTGTAATGTCTGGTTTAAAATAGCGACCGAAGAATCCAAGGGATTCGCAGGATTCGCTTCAAAGCGCCTCGGATCAAACATACTACCAGCATTATTGATTAATACATCAATCGTACCAATATCTTTTCCAATAAATTTAGCTAACCGTTCTACACTTTCACTCTGGGTAACATCAAGCAAATGAAAAATCACTTCACCTTTGATATTCTCACATGCCTTTATGCCTTTTTCCTTATTTCTTGCCGTTAAAATGACCCGATGGCCACTCTCTGCAAGCTCCTTGGCCGCTTCAAAACCAATCCCTCTATTGGCCCCAGTTATAAGCACGGTTTTTCGTCTATTCATGGCCCCTCCTTCATTTTAAAACATCATGATAAGTGATGCCCCTTCTCTTTTTCTTACAAGGTACGGCGTACCTTTTGGGGATGCACCGATTAAAAGTTTTTTGCCTTTGTTTATTTTCGTTGTTAGACTTTTAACAAGTTCAACAAATTCAGATAATGAATAAATAAACAAATGAATAAAAAGCAGTTTGGTTGTCTTCTTATATTTATTTTCCTCAATACCCCTCTTTTTTCCCAACAAGATGGTACGACTGATCGGGGAAGGACGGTTAATTTTTTAAATCATAAACATAATTTTATCTCGCCACTGGGATACGTTCACAAACTTAAAAACGGTCGTAACGACACTGAATTTATTTTTCAGTTTAGCATAAAACTTCCCGTAATTGGTAATCCTGAAAAAACGGTGTTGTTCGCTGCCTACACCCAGAAATCTTTTTGGCAAGTCTATAGCGCCAAAGAATCCAGGCCCTTTAGGGAACATAACTACAATCCCGATGTTTTTTTAAAATCGGCGGGAAAAAATTTTAATGTTGATCTGGGTATTGAGCATGAATCCAATGGCAAATCCGAACCCAATTCCAGGGCCTATAACAGATCATACTTGAAACTTAATCTTAATACCGCACTAGTTAAAACTTCACTCAAGGGTTGGCTGACGCTCTCGGAGGAGCAAGCCTTGGCACCATACTATAAAGACATGGGTAAGGAACGATCCATTGATGATTACTATGGAAATTTTGAATTGGAAATAACTTGGTTTATGGGTAAAGTTCACTTCTATAATCTGGCCAGATACAATCATAAAACAAAGTATGGTGCTTACAAGGGTAACTGTTCCATCGCAACTAATAGCTGGATTGCCCCTTTTGTGGAATATTTTAAAGGTTATGGCGATTCTTTAATAGATTATAACCATTCAATTGAACGCTACACGCTCGGAATTATTATATCCAGATGAAGGTACGGCGTACCTTTTCTTTTAAAAATTTTTAAGTTTGCCAGTATGTCGAATATCTTTTCCAGATTCCAAAAATATTAGATCTTCCGCAATATTTGTGGCGTGATCCCCAAGTCGTTCTAAATTTTTAGCTATATCAATCACTCTTAAAGCGTCCTTAACTCGCATTTTTCCATCTTTGGCAAGCTCCAGATAACTTTTGATAATCTTGGTTTCCATTTGATTAATCATTTCATCATGACGAATGACTTCCTCGGCTTGAGCAATATCAGCATGCTCAAAAGAACTAAAAGCATTATTTGCCATAAGATGAGTTTCCCCATACATAAGCTCAATCTCCATGGGTGTTTGTCTTAATTTTTGATGAGATCGTTTTATGGAAATGGCGATGTCCCCCATTCGCTCCAAATCACAATTGATTTTTAATACAGCTATCGGAACCCTTAAATCTTTGGCATGCGGAGCTGCCAACGCCAGGTATGTGTAGCATTGGTCATCATTACCTTTATGCATTTTATTTATTTGATCTTCGATGTGAGATATTTCTTGCATAGAAACTTTTGCATCAAGACATTGGCGTAAATTTGTTTCAACTAATTCAGCCATCTTTAAAACACTTTCTTTAAGTTTTATAGGAGTGATATCCATTGTCGCACCTCTTTTAACCAAATCTGCCCGTAACGTAATCTTCGGTTTTTTTATTTTTCGGATTAGTAAATATTTCCGAACTTGGACCATGTTCAATCAAATCACCCAAGATAAAAAAACTGGTATAATCCGCGATCCTGGCAGCTTGCTGCATATTATGAGTTACAATAATAACTGTATATTCATTTTTTAAATTGTCCATGAGTTCTTCAATCTTGGCCGTAGATATAGGGTCAAGAGCGGATGTTGGTTCATCCATTAAAAGCACTGGTGGATTGACCGCCAGGGTTCTGGCAATGCATAATCTTTGTTGCTGTCCTCCCGAAAGAGACGTTCCTGGCTGATTTAATTTATCCTTCACCTCGTCCCATAAGGCAGCTTTTTTTAAACAGGCTTCAGCAATTTCCATCAGCGTTGTTTTTTTACACATACCTTGAAATCTTAATCCAACCAGCACATTATCTAATACACTCATTGCAGGAAAAGGGGTTGGTTTTTGAAAAACCATGCCAATATTTTTTCTTATGGTAACTGCATCAACACCGGGCCCATAGATATTTTTCCCCTGCAAATAAACGGCTCCACTTACTTTGGCTGAAGGTACTTCCTCGTGGATACGATTAAGGCAACGGACAAAAGTTGATTTTCCACATCCTGATGGACCGATAATGGCTGAGATGGTATTGGCCTTATAATCCAATGAAATATTTTTCACCACATGATTATCACCAAACCAAGCATTTAAATTTTCGACTTTGAGTACGCTCATGATTTTTGCCTCATAAAAAAACGCGCAGAGAGATTGAGTCCAAGGACTATAATGATCAGAACAAAACTACCGGCCCAAGCCTGTCTTTGCCAGTCAGCAAAAGGTGAGATGGCATAAGTATAAATTTGCGCAGGTAAAGATGCCATGGGCTGCATAAGTTGAAAAGAAAAATAACTGTTACCAAAAGCCGTAAAAAGAAGCGGTGCTGTTTCACCTGCGGCCCTGGAGGTGGCCAAAATAATACCGGTAAATATTCCAGCTCGACTGCCTTTGATTAAAATATGCCAGATAATTTTAGTTCGATTTAATCCTAAGGCGAGCCCAGCCTCCCTGGTAGTGCCCGGAATCAATTTTAATATTTCTTCTGTGGTTCTTGTTACTATGGGTAAAATAATAATTCCAAGGGCGACACCCCCGCTTAAAGCGGAAAAATGTTTGAACGGAATGACCACCAGTATATAAGCAAATATTCCAATTACAATAGAAGGTATTCCAGAAAAAAGATCAATGGTATGTCTTAAAAATTTTGCCATCTTGTCTTTTTTGAATTCGGATAGATATGTTCCAAGCATAATTCCCAAAGGAATGGAAAATATTCCTCCAAGACCTACCAAAAAAAGCGTTCCCACAATAGCGTGGGCCATGCCACCGCCACTTTCTCCCACTGGCCTTGGGAGATGGGTTATAAATTGCCAATTAAGAGAACTAAAACCCATTTTAATTACGTAGATAATGATCAGGATAAGCGGAATGAGCACAGCAATTCCTGAAAGAGTTAATATAGTAATAAAAAAATAATTTTTAGTCTTTCTCCAAATCATATTTTAGGTGTCCATTTCCAGATAATGAATCGGGCAAAACTATTTATTATCAAAGTTATTGCTAGCAATAACAAAGCAATATATCCAAGCGAAGCCAGATGGATCGCATTGGATGCTTCAGCATATTCATTTGCAATCACTGACGCCATCGTCGATCCCGGGGCAAAAATAGAAAGGGATAATCTGGAAGTATTTCCAATCACCATCGCTACGGCCATGGTTTCCCCAAGCGCCCTGCCTAACCCCAAAACTATTCCCGCAATCATACCTGAGTACGATGGTTTTAAAATAGCAATTTTGATCATTTCAAAACGGGTTGCTCCAAGGGCCAGAGCGGCTTCCTTGGTCTGAGAAGGAATTGTGTTAAATACTTCACGACAAAAGGTACAAATAGTCGGAGTAATCATTATCGACAAGATCAATGATGCTGTTAACACTCCTATTCCGTAGCTTGGTCCTTGAAAAAAAGGCAAGAAACCAAGGGTGTTTTTCAAAAATGGTGTAACAACATTTTGAACCCAAGGTGCAAGAGAGAAAATACCCCATAGACCAAACACAATAGAAGGAACAGCCGCTATCATTTCAACAAAAGTGCCAAGTAGCCTACCCAATTGTTTAGGACAAATTTCACATATAAATAAGGCCACTGAAACGCTAAGAGGCGCCGCCATCAGTAGCGCCATAAACGACGTTATTAATGTTCCAATAATAAAAGGGAATGCCCCAAATTCTTCGGTAATCGGATTCCAGGTGTCGCTCAAGATAAACCCCAGACCAAATTTTGAGATAGCAGGTAGGGCAAGTTTACATAATAAAATGACGAGTAAAATTAAAAGCAGCACAATCATTGCTGCCAACCATCTCATTAACCATAAAGTAATCAGATCCTGCCGATTTTGCATACGTCGGCAGGGCAAACTTTCAAGCATATTAGTCTTTAAGTGCTTTAATTTTTTTAATCAAAGAATCAGACAGTTTTTTAGGTAAGGCTGCATAATGCAACTCGGGGGCAAACTGCTGTCCCTTGGTTAACGCCCAGAGGAGAAAATTTCTAACTTCCTTATTTTCAGCATTATTTTGTTTTACTGGTAAAAGAATATAAGTAAAAGCACTGATCGGATAAGCCTGTTTACCGCTCGCATTCACCAGCGACAGACGTAAATCTCCCAAATATTCTTTATCCGAAAGTGAAGCGGCGGCTAAAGATGTGCCCTCTACCGAAGGAGTTACAAAAACTTTATCAAGATTTTCCAGCGAAAAAATATTTAATTTATTAGTCAAGGCATAAGCCAGTTCAACATATCCAATCGAACCTTGTGTTTTTTGAACTACCGCAGTCACGCCTTCGTTTCCCTTGCCTCCTATCCCCGCAGGCCAAGACACAGTTTTGCCATTACCAACTTTATTTTTCCACTCACTGCTAATCTTACTTAGATAGTCAGTAAAAATCGCAGTGGTCCCAGAGCCATCCGCCCGAGTAACTACTAAAATATCTTTATCTGGTAAATTGATCTGAGGATTAAGTTTTTTTAAAGCTTCATCATTCCATTTGACGATTTTACCAATAAAAATATCAGTTAATACCTTCGAGGATATTTTTAAATTATTGGGCACACCATCCAAGTTGTAAACGATTGCCACCGAACCTATCACCGTCGGGATATGTAACACCGGCCAGCTGGCTTTTTTTAAATCTTCATCGCTCATGGGAGCATCTGAAGCTCCAAAATCCACAGTTTGCTGTAGTAATTGCTGAATACCTCCACCACTACCAATTGATTGATAATTAAATTGAATATCACCTTTAAGTTTATGATACTCGCTAAACCACTTGGAATAAATAGGATAAGGAAAAGTCGCACCAGCTCCATTTATTTTTGTCACTGCGCCAAGAGACAAACTCATTACCCATAAACCTAAAACAAGAATCATTTTCATAAAATCTCCAATCAAAGGTTAATACAATTTTTTTACTTGGTATGGATCTGATTAGCACGTTAGTTTTTTGTTAGAAAGGTACGGCGTTGTTAGAAAGGTACGGCGTACCTTTTGGGGATGCAGTGCTGATATAAGATTGATTATAATCAATAAATTTGGCCAGAAAGCAGCTGCTTGATACAATCGATTGTATCCTTACAAATAGATTGTACAGTTTTTTTCTCCGTGTAATGTGGAAGGCGCACACCGACCACCGGGCATAGAAAAAAATCATAAACAAAAGCTTCCATCGTTCTTGGCGTTGGATTATTGTCAGCTACCATTGGATAATTCAAAGATTTTGAAATATATGATGCCAAGCTTAAACCACTCTCACCCACCGAAATTACTTTTGCATTATGCTTGGCAGTTCTGAAATTGATTAACATTTGAGGCGGATGGTTTGTAAATAATTCAATCAAAGTTATTATTTCAGGACGTAGCTGTTTATTTGAAGCAAACCTATTATTAATTTCTAAAATTCGAAAGGAAGACGTTGGAAAAAGATTGTTTATAGTCGCTTCATTTTCAGTTTTATTTAAAGGAAAAAGATAACCATCAACATCAATATTTTGAATCAATATGCATGGAATCGTAAGTTTGATTGAATCTTTAAGCCATGGCAACAATTCCTTTAGGAGATAAATCCCTTCGATTTCATCTCCATGTATCCCTGCTATTAAATAAAGCCATTTATCGTTATAGAAATTCTGAGAAAAACTAGCAGCGATAGGATTACCCAAAAGTGTTCTACCAATAATAGACTCGACAAAATCCATCAAACTTCTCCAGTATTATCAAGTTTCAACTTCATCCTGTAGCCAACGCCGATTTCGGTTATAATATGTTTTGGACGCTGTGGATTCTCCTCAATTTTTAGTCTCAAATGTCCCACATAAACTCTGACATATTGAGGTGACTCTATAGAGTGCGGTCCCCAAACCTCCCTTAAAAGCTGCTGATGAGTCACCACTTTGCCAGCATAACGAATAAAAACTTTAAGAAGATCAAACTCCGTAGAGGTTAAAGAAATTTCTTTTCCTTTGATCGAAACAATTCTTGATGAAAAATCTACCAGTAAATCGCCGGAAATAAAAACAACATTTTCCTCAGGTATGACCCGACGAAATGAGGTTTTAATTCTTGCTAGCAATTCTTTAAAACCAAATGGTTTCGTTACATAATCATCTGCCCCATTTTCTAATGCAAATACAATCGTATCTTCCTCGTTTTTTGCTGAAAGAATAACTATAGGTATTTTAGACCATTTTCTCAGTTGAGTTAAGACATCAAGACCACTAATATCTGGAAGTCCAACATCCAGAATTATCATCTCAGGCCTTTCAGTAATTGCAAGCTCCAATCCCTTTGCCCCAGTCATGGCCTCAATACATTTAATGTCATATGCCGAGAACGAACTATTTAATAATCTTTGAATTTGAATTTCATCATCAATTATCAAAATTCGTTTTGGAAGAATATTCATATCTTCTCTCATTATTCCTGATAAGCGGGAATCTTAATAGTAAATATGGCACCACCATCAGGATGATTATCTGCTTCAACTGTACCATCATGCAATTCAATAATGGCCTTAACTATCGTAAGACCGATTCCACTTCCACCGGTTTTCTTTTTATCTTCGCGGTAAAATTTTTCGAAAACAATATTGGGATTATGACGTGGAAGCCCTGGGCCAGAGTCTTTAATACTAATTTTTAAAAAGCGATGTTGTCTTGTAATACTGATCAAAATGGAGGTTTCCATCGAAGTGTAGATGCAAGCATTTTGCACAATATTTTTAATGGCCTGTTCTATCAAACTTTCATCAAGATATGCTAACGGTAGTGCTTCTTCCCCATAAACCACTTCCACTTTTTTTTCTGGATAATACTGTTCTACGTAAGCAAGAACACTCCCAACAATTTCATGAATATCATAGGAATCTTTCTTTAATTGGACCTTGCCGGCTTCAATTCTGCTCATATCAAGAAGATTTTGAATTAAATCATGCATACGTTTTGAGCCAATGATTATTTCGCTGGACAGTTTTTTTACAATTTCAGGATGTTCTAAAATTTTATCATCAAGCAAAGAAGATGCGGCTCCATTGATTGCTGAAAGCGGTGTTTTTAATTCGTGCGAAATTGAATTAAAAAGAGTGGAATAAATTTTTTCAGAGGCCTCCCTGATTTTTAAATTTTTGGCATTTTCACTTAATAGCTCTCTCTCAATAACCAACGCCAAATTACGGGCAACGTCTTCAAAAATGGATATTTGATCATTTGTAAATGATGCTTCCTCTGGCAATAAGCATAAAACACCATGAACAATATTTTTGTAGTTTATTGGGAAAAACATTCCTTCAGAAGAACTTAGAGTATCCGTAAATTTACCGGCACTTCGCCCATTTAAGAAAACCCATTGAGCCACACTCAATTCTTTTTCTTCCAGAGTAAGCCCCCCCATAATAAAACCTTCAAGCTTTCTTTCTTTTTCGTTATTAGCCAGAATAATTCCAGCTTTGACTTGAAAATTTTTGGTCAACCGGTCAAGTACAAGTTGAACGATGGTTTGAATTCCAGAAACCTCAAAAATATTCTTGGTAAGAAAATACATGAAACTTAGACGCTCATCTATGGATTCAACAATTTTACTTTTTTTTCTGATTGTTGCTGTTTGAAGGCCTACAATCAATGAAATGGATAAAAACCCAATTAATATGAGCCAATCTTCTGGTGCTGCGATACTGAATGTGTAGCGAGGTTGAATAAAAAGATAATTCCAAATCAAACCAGTTATTACAGTTATTAAAACTAAGACAAGAGGAACAGCATACAAGGAATTCATGCTTAAAAAAAGTAAAAAAATCATTCCGGCTGTTTGATATTCCTTTGCCGGGAGAAAATAATGCAAAGAGATTGCAAGCAACCCCAGTAACCCCATTGAGATTAAAAAATGTTTATTTATCCAAAATTCTTGAAGCCTGACATCCTTCCAAATTGCTTTCGACGATAGAATCTGTTTTTTATCAGAACTAAGTAAAATAATATCTACATCTGGAAAGCTTTTTGACAAAATTGAAAGTTGTTTCAATAACATTTTCTGTTTTTTTGAAAATACCAAATGCGTGATTTGGTATTCTTTAATTAAACGTCTCATTCCTTCTAAAAAACTAGTGTCATGGATGGATGTGACCTCCGCTCCTAATTGCTTTGCCAGGAGAGCATTCTTTTTCTGATGACGCTCTTCATTTTCGTTATTTTTTCTCTGACCATCAATTTGAGCTGCTATCCACTGTGCATTAAGGCCTGATGATATCCGTCTAGTCATTCTAATCAAATATTCACCATCACTTGAAGGAAGTATTGGAACAAGAATACGAAAACTTGTTTTCCAAATTTGTGGAATTCCGTGAATCACTTTAAGATCACGTAATTCAACGTTTACTTTATCTGCAAGAAGCCTGAGTACAATTTCTCTAAGAGCAATTAAATTACTTTTTTTAAAAAAATTATTTAAAGAGGATTGAATTTTCTCTGCTGGGTATATTTTTCCGGATTTTAAACGCTCAATGATTTGGTCGGGGTCTAGATCTATTAACACAACTTCATTGGCGCTATCAAGGACAGAGTCAGGAAGTGTTTCAGAAATCACAACGCCAGTAATATTGTGAATAAGACCTGCACAACTTTCAATGTGCTGAACATTTAAAGTGGTATAAACATCGATCCCTTCATTTAAGATATCCAGAACATCTTGGTATCTTTTTTCATGGCGCACACCGGGGATATTAGAATGGGCCAGTTCATCCACAAGAACTACTTCCGGTCGTCTTCTGATAATTTCATCAACATCAAGTTCTTTAAATATTTTATTTTTGTAAAGGATCTCAGTTTTGGGAAGAATGGTTAGGCCTTCAAGGACTTGCTGAGTTTCTCCTCGGCCATGAGTTTCAACAATTCCAACAACAACGTTTAATCCATTTTTTTTCAACAAGTGAGCTGCATTAAGCATGGCATAGGTTTTTCCCACGCCCGCAACCATTCCCAAAAATATTTTTAAACGCCCTTTCCTTATGTCCCTTTCATTCTTGCTAACATGCTCAAGGATCCGTTTCGCTTTTTTGTTTATTTCCATACTTTAAGTATATGCCTTATTACTCCATCTGATCTAGTTTTTGATTTAGTTTTAATACATTAATCCTATCTTGACCCAATATACCAAACGTTTTTTTCTCTACTTGACTTAAAACCAGCATACGAATACGGTCTTTATTTAGTTTTCTTTCTTTTGCTATTCGAGAAATTTGAAATATTGCTCCCTCCACAGAAATATGGGGATCAAGGCCACTTCCTGATGAGAGTAACAAATCATCAGGAATATTTTCACCTTCCTGATAATATTTTTTTGTATTTTTCTTGATCTCGTTTATTAGTTGTGGATTAATCGGAGCGTACTGACTTCCCCCTGAATTCATTGGATCATAATTATTTATTGATGGTCTTCCAAAAAAATACCTGGGATTGATCCAATTTTGTCCAATAAGTTCACTCCCAATCATTTTCCCGCTTTTACTATCATATATAAAACTACCTACTGATTTATCTTTAAAAAGTCCCTTGCCCATATACACTAACGATATAGGGTATAGAATCCCGAAAACAATTGTAAACAAAAACACTACCCCAACAGATGAATAAATTAATTTTTTCATGGTCACCTCAAATCAAAGAAAAAAACGTGATTATTTTATCGATAATCTTAATTGCAATAAACGGAGTAACCATTCCACCAACGCCATAAACCAGCACATTTCGAGTTAGCAAACTTTGCGCTGATCTTTTAACTCTACCTACACCCTTTAGTGCCACAGGAATCAAAGCAACAATAACAATCGCATTAAAAATAACTGTACTTAATATTGCGCTTTGAGGTGTAGCCAAATTTAAAATATTCAAATAAGTTCCCAAATCATGATTATTAATCACCAACACACCTGTTAATACTGCCGGCAGAATTGTAAAGTATTTTGAAATATCGTTAGCGATGCTAAACGTAGTCAGTGCACCACGGGTCATCAAGAGCTCCTTTCCTGTTTCAACGACATCAAGAAGTTTTGTCGGATCAGAATCCAAATCAACCATATTTCCAGCTTCTTTTGCTGCTTGAGTTCCTGAATTCATCGCTATTCCCACATCAGCTTGTGCAAGCGCAGGGGCATCATTAGTGCCATCTCCGATCATTCCCACCAGTCTTCCTTGGTTTTGTTCCTTTAAAATACGCTTTAACTTTGCCTCAGGAGTTGCCTCTGCGATAAAATCATCTACTCCTGCTTCAGCAGCAATCGTAGCAGCAGTGAGAGGATTATCTCCTGTCACCATAACAGTACGTATTCCCATTTTTCTAAGAACTTCAAATCGCTCCTTGATTCCGGTTTTTACAATATCTTTTAAATAAATCACTCCAAGAACTTCTTTATCAATGGATACAACCAATGGTGTTCCGCCCATTTGAGCAATATTTCTTGAAGTTTCTTCCACTTCATATGGAAATGAACCACTGAAGGATAAAATATATTTTTTTATTGCTTCAGTTGAGCCTTTACGAATATAGGAAAAAGCTTTTCCATCTTCATCGATTAGGTCAGCTCCACTCATTCTGGTTTCTGCAGTAAAAGGAATAAAGCGAACACTTTCCTTTGGAATATTATATTTTGTGACTTGAAATTTATGATAGAGATATTGAATGATTGATTTCCCTTCCGGGGTTTGATCTTCGAGAGATGCCAAAAAAGTGGCCCGTGCCAAATCATCAATTGAAACGCTTGGAGCTGGAATGATTTCATATGCCATCCGAGCACCATAAGTAATTGTTCCAGTTTTATCAAGTAGAAGTATATCAATATCACCGGCTGTTTCTACTGCTTTTCCACTTTTAGCTAAAACATTTCTACGAAGAAGCCTCTCCATCCCGCTAATACCAATAGCTGACAGGAGTGCTCCGATAGTGGTAGGAGCAAGACAAACCAGAAGCGAAATATAAATAAGCAATTCGGTTGAATCTATGGAAAATGTTCCCCCTTTTAGATAAACCACAAAAAATTTAAGGGTAAAAACACAAACAATAAACAATAATGTTAAAAAGCACAAAAGAATATTAAGGGCAATTTCGTTTGGAGTTTTCCTTCTTTTTGCGCCTTCTATGAGCGATACCATCTTATCTAGATAACTTTCCCCTTTTTCACAGCTTACGCAAATTTTAATATAATCACTAACCACTTTGGTTCCGGCCATTACGCCTGAACGATCTCCTCCAGCTTCACGAATAACTGGAGCTGATTCACCAGTTATTGCCGATTCATCCACACTTGCAATACCTTCAATGACCTCACCATCTGCTGGTATAACGTCACCCACTTCGCAAAGAATAATCATCCCCTTTTTTAAAAATTCCGCAGAAAGATTGGAAATACCTGATTCTGAAACTACTTTCGCAACCAGATCAGTACGCGATTTTTTAAGTGTATCTGCTTGGGCCTTGCCTTTTCTTTCGGCAATTGCCTCTGCGAAATTCGCAAAAAGAATTGTAAACCAAAGCCAGATACAAATTTGAACATCAAAAACACTCAATTTGTTCGTAAAATAAGACCAAAGGCATATTATTGTGGCCATCAGGCAACCAAAATAAACCACAAACATTACAGGATTTTTTATTTGGGTCTGCACGGTAAGTTTTATAAAAGAATCTTTTATAGCATTCTTATAATCCAATGTTTTAATTTCCATCTCGCTAGTTTTCATTTTAAAAACCTCTTAAAAAATATTTAAAATCAAATGTTCTGCTACTGGCCCTAATACAAGTACAGGGAAGAAAGTCAGTGCGCCAAGAATTAAAATTACTGAGAATAATAACACTCCAAAAAGAAGAGTATCCGTTTTAAGGGTTCCGGGTCCAATTGGAGATTTCTTTTTAGGCCCAAGACTACCTGCTATAATCAACACGGGGACAATCACAGCAAAACGTCCAAATAACATGGCGAACCCCGTAGTGATATTATAGAAAGTAGTGTTTGCGTTTAATCCTGCGAAAGCAGAACCATTATTTCCAAATGTTGAAGAAAACGCATAGAGAACTTCGCTTAATCCGTGCGAACCTGAGTGTGATAAAGAGGCAAGTCCCAACTGAAAATTGAGTGCCCACGCAGAAAACAATAGATTAAATAATCCCGGAGCAAGCAGTGCAAAACTGGCCCAAATGACTTCTTTAGATTCAATTTTTTTACCCAGATACTCGGGTGTCCTCCCCACCATGAGTCCTGCTAAAAAAACGGTCATAAGAACATATAAAAGCATCCCGTATAATCCCGCACCCACTCCACCAAAAATCACTTCTCCAGTCATCATATTAAAAAGTGCAACCAATTGAGCTAGCGGTGACAAGGAACTATGCATACAATTAACGGAACCATTGGATACGGCAGTGGTTGCCACAGACCATAACGAACATTCACTCAAGGAAAATCTGGAATCAACACCCTCTCTAAACGACATATGGGTTATTGGAATAGTCTGCACCTGGGCCCAATAGGAGAGTACAACACCGAGTAGTAACAATACCGTCATGACACCTAAAACCGGATATCCTTCTTGTTTTCGCGGTAACATAAAGATCAACATGAACACACATGAGACGGGGAGTAACAAAATAGTTATTAGTTGAAAAAAATTAGAAACAGGTGTGGGATTTTCAAATGGATGAGCAGCATTTGCATTAAAAAAACCACCTCCATTTGATCCATTCATTTTGATTGCAATCTGGGAAGCAACCGGCCCAACTGGTACTTTTAACTCTTTTCCTTCTAAGGTTTTCACGGAAACACTTCCATTAAGTGTTTGGGGTACCCCCTGGGATATAAGAAATAAGGCAAAAACAAATGAAAGAGGGAGTAAAATTCTAACCGTAAAACGAGTTAAATCACTCCAAAAATTTCCCATAAAAGTAATTTCTTTTTTTACCAAACTTCTTATAAAAACTAACAATACGGCCATACCAGTTGAAGCACTTAAAAAATTTTGAACCGTGAGTCCTAGCATTTGAGAAAAATAACTAAGAGTGGATTCCCCACCATAATTTTGCCAATTAGTATTGGTTACAAAGCTTGTAGCAATATTGAATGCCATCCAAAATGAAAGCCCATTTCTTGCCTCGGGATTAAATGGATGCCAATGTTGTGTCATTAATATGAGCTGGAGGAGTATTAACCCCACAAAATTAAAAACGATTACTGCTAATAAATACTCTTTCCAATTCATCGCAGTGAAAGCATCTATTCCAATCAATTTTAAAATCTTTTCTTCTAGGGCGACACCTTTTTCTTTAAAAATATGGGCCATTATTTTTCCAAGCATTATTCCAGCCACAGAAAGAATCAAAAAATAAACCACCCACAAAATTATTACATCAATTTTCATAGGACCACCCCACTATTGATTTCATAATAGCGAAATGCGTATAAAAATAGTGTAAAAATGAAGGTACGGCGTACCTTTTGGGGAGGGTACCTTTTGGGGATGCAGGATGGCTAAATGTTCACTCTGACTTGATTGAGCTGATCCCTGATGTTTAAAATCAAAGCGCGCAGTTTGATCATAGAATCGAAATCAAAATACTCGCTAGAAAACATCACATCCCAGGCCGGCGAATTTTGCAGATCTCGGACTTTAGCATCAGAAATATATTCAAACACAGGATCTGGTGTTTCCAGCAGACCAATTAATTCCATGAGGTTGCTATAGAAATAAAACACACTCAAATCACTTTCACTAGAAAAAGGGATACTACTGACAAGCTCTTTGAGTGCTTTGGTATCTTTAATAATATTTTCTTCAATTTTATTTTCCTCAACGAAGGGGGAATAAATTTTTCCAATAGGTATCCCGCCCTTTTCAATCAATTTGAAAAAATCAATCAAACTATTATAAACCGGTAATATTTTATCATTTTGTTTGAACCAGATTGAACTATATTCTGCGTAAGTATTTTGGTAGCGAAGTTTATTTTTCAAAGTCTTGAACCACTCACCAGATTGGAAAGACCAGACTTGATCGGCACCAACGTTTATAACCGGGGAAATTTTCAGCTTACATTTTTTTCCTCTCCCCAGTCTTAGATTACCCCCAATGCCGGCCCCATCTCCTCCATCATTCAAAATTGCTTTATCCATTTTTTCATCTACACAGCTGGTGAAATTAAAGCGAAGGCCATCAATAGTCATTGAATCAATGCCTTTTAACTGGTCAGCCAGATTAAATTCCAATTGATTTTCGCTGATATCCTGGGTGACCTTTTTCACCCAATCATCAATAAACCATGCAGGTATCACAAGACCAATCATGGCCTCACCGCCACCAATACTGGAGCTATGCTGGTTTAAAAGTGGTGGAAGTCCCAAACGGTTTAACAGATACTGATGAGAAATAATGCCTAAAAATTTATCCAAAGTCTGATCCATCAAGGCACCACCACTCATACCATATTCAGTATGGGCCATCACTTCCAGTAGCTTTTTGGCAAGCGGCACCTCATGTCTCTCACTTCCAGGATTGATGATCGTACCGGTATGCGCGCTCACATTTAAAGAATCAAAAGGGACACCTATAGTGGTTACCGATTGACTTGCAATCATTTCTGGCAAGCTTGCAAATTGTGATTCATCCACGTAATTTTTCACTAGATACTCTTGATCACTCGAAATAGATAAAAGAGCTACCCCCATTCCCACGTGTGCGGCCAGCAAATCCATCTTTATCTGATTTTCATTCTCATCAAGCAGCACATGAGTAATCTTATCCTTGATTCTCCCATGATAAACCACATGATCTGAAGTCAATACGTAGTATTTTGTCCCGTACTTGATAATAACTCCGCTACCATTTTTTTCCAAATGCTTAAAATCATCCGGAAAACTTTTTACCTTCAACACGAACTTTTCTTCTGCCAGTGTCAAAAAAGAACACATCACCATTATCAAACATAAGCCAATTTTCATAAATGCCCCTTATCCTATACAAACATATCTTTTATATTTTCAACAAAATAATATTTGGTCTTTTTCCCCAACCCTTTTTTAAGAAGAATTTTCTCTTCACACCACTGATTAATTTTTCTAGTGGTGTTGGATTTTGAAAAATTAAGTATCTGTTCCAACTCCTTTCTAGAAAACCATTTATCCGCCAGCTTATCCAGCTTGGGCCTTAAAGATGCTTCCTTTTGAATATCCTTTTCAAACTCCATGGCTTCCCAAAATGGATAACATTGGGAGGTATGTTTGCATGCCCCCAAAACTTCAATTTTAAAATCACCAATCAGCCTGATTACATCCTGGCGAATTTGAAATTTACCAAGATCTTGTAATTCCTTATTGGACCTACTTAATAAATTGGCAAGTTTATTGGAATGAATATCGTAGTTAAATTCCTTTAGGCCAAAACAAGAAAGGAGAATTTCTTGTTTGGATGACACCATCTTATTTTCAAACACATTGAACAATTTAACCAGGTGTTCATTTTCAATATATTTAAATATTTTTTTATTTTTTAAAAAGCTTGTCTTCATCAGGGAAAAATCAATCACCACACCCTTATCAATAGTAATATTAGTATTAATAAGTGATTTTAATCCCGAGGAAAGCATATTATTGGCAGTAAGTAGCTCAGGTAAAACAAACTCCGGGGTTATAATATTTGTTAATTCCAAAATCATATCATCGGCAATAATATTTCTTTTTTCCTTTTGCGCCTGGTAAATTTCAATTATTTTCTTCTCATAAGAAAAGAAATCACATGGTCTGACCTTGGCATAGTTGATCTTTTTTAAAATTTCGTTGCACCAGATTGATCCTGCTCCTTGAAACAGTGAAATCCAAAGCAGAGAATTTTCCAGCATTTGGTAATGCTCATGAGTTACCTCTTGCTCATGGGCCCTAAGATTCAGATGCTTAATCACTTCCCCGATTTTATAAAAAAGATTGGTATCAGGTGCCATTAACCAGCGCCAGGTCCATAAATACACCCGCTCGACAACGGATTCAAGCTTGACATCATCTTTTAAATCATCCACCACCAAAAGCTCACTAAAAGTTCGCAGGCGGTAAGCGTTCAGCCAATGCTTCTCACTGACTGATACTTTTTGTGCTTCTATATATTTTTTGATTTTATCCACATTAAAGCAAGGAAGTTTGGCGATAAAACTTAAAAAATAATATCCTTGTCCTTCAATTTTATATCGAGACACCAGCTCTTCAATTTTAGAAAAGTTTTTCTCAATAAAAAAATGAAACCTGATCTTCAAGGCCAGAAACTGCTGCATCAAGCTCTCATAATCTGTCTGCCCATTATAAGAACTAAAATCCGATTCAAACTCCATCAAATATTCATCATACTGATATCCAAGCGCCTCCATCGTCAGGATAAGATTAAACCGTCCGTACAAATAATCTTTCATCGTGGAATTATCTTTTCTAACCTGGATAAACTGATCAAAGGCCTTGGAATAAAGGCTGACCCCCATGTAAAAAAGTCCCATCTGTAAATAGAAAAAGCCATCTTTTTCGTAGTGTTTATCTTCCGCTAAAAGCTTCTGAAGCTCCAAGGCCTCATCCAGTGCTCTCTTGGCATGCAAAGCACTTCGTTTAAAGGAAATATCCAGAAGTAAAAAATTAATATCCGTCTTTCCCTTAAGAAATTGATATTTCTCCACGATGCCCGCATTAAGAGGGTAACCAATCTTTACCACTTCCTTGATAAATAAATCATTGGCCCTCAGGATATTCCCGTTGGTACGCAGCGCCCACATTTCGCTTAAATTATTAATCATTCCACTATCCCTCATAATCCAAGTAGCCGTATAAGCTCCATCTGCAATTTCACTCGTGGCCTAATATACGGACTTAATCCCGCATCGCTTACAAACTCTGCCGCCTCGTCAAGAGTCGCTGCGCTCATACCACTCACCAGCTTTAAAATGATGCCACTGGCCCGCTGTTTATATTCATCACTCATAAGTGGCATTGTAGTTTTGATTGATTCAACTAAAACATTTAGTAATGGTTTTCTTTCTTCGTCATTAGAAGGAGCAGATGGTTCAATTAAGAATTCATGGCCATAAGGCAGATAAATTTCTTTATTCCACAAGAAGCGATATTTTTCCTCAGTATCAATGAGTCCTATTTCCTTTTTAAGCTCTAAGTGGAATAATGCCATCAACTTAGAATACTTTGATCCCGGAGGAAAAATCTTGAATAATTTTTCTCCAAACGTTTTATCAAAGGAGTAGAAGAAGCGGAGTTCGTTTTTGAAGATATAAGATAGTAACATACTTGGAACGAAAGAAAGATCTTCTAATTCAGAATTAGTCTCGTTTTCAATTCTGTAAAACTTCCTCTTATCAGCAACAACGATATATTCACCATAAGAGTTATTAATCGCTGGATCAATAACACCCTCGCCCCAACACTCAAGCGAGTTTTTAAAGAAACCGCATTGATATTTTCCTCCGTTTGTAATATTTGTAAATTGATCAAGACTTGGAGACAATATTTTAGTACCAGCATCCGGCACCGCCCCCCAGCAAACGTATCTTTTTACTCCCACCAAAGATTCATCAATTGCACATGATATGAATTCATAGGCAGATATTCTTAAAACCTTTCGAAGAGGTGGAATTTCGGTTTGATGGAAATAATTATCTCCCCAACACTTAACCCCATCATCGTCAAGGACACATGCGTGAGAATATCCGACTGCAACCTGTCTTGGGTTTTTAAGAAGTGGAAGTTTTTCAAAAGAATAACTATACGCCCCCCAACACTTAACCCCATCATCATCAAGAGCACAAATATTGTTGCCTCCGACTGCAATCTGCCTTGGATTTTTTAGACGTGGAACATCGGTCAGTCCATAACTTTTATCTCCCCAACACGTAACTCCACTATCATCAAGTGCACAGGAGAAATAAATCCCTGTGGCAACTTGTCTTGGATTCTTAAGCGAAGGCACTGCGCACTGCCTATGTTCATTATCCCCGTTACAAACCACACTCCCATCTTTAATCTCACACCAATGTCTTGCACTCGCACAAAAACTGATCATACAAGCACAAACACTAACCAAGGCATATATTATTTTCATTATCACAATCTCCCTAAATTTATTATTTCTCATAACCCAAGCAACCTTATAAGCTCCATCTGCAACTTCACTCGTGGCCTTATATACGGATTGATTCCTGCATCACTTACAAATTCTGCCACTTCATCAAGTGTCACTGCACTCAAACTATTCACCAGCTTTAAAATGATGCCACTGGCTCGCTGTTTATATTCATCACTCATAAGTGGCATTGTAGTTTTGATTGATTCAACTAAAACATTTAGTAATTGTTTTCTTTCTTCGCCATTTTCTGGAGCAGATGGTTCAGTTAAGAATTCATGATCGTAAGGTAGATAAATCCCCTTATTCCATAAAAAGCGATATTTTTCATCAGTATCAGCGAGTCCCATTCCTTTTTTAAGTTCTGTATGTAGAAGCACCATCAGCTTTAAATACTTTGATCCGGGAGAAAGAATCTTGAATAGTTTTTCCCCGAATATTTTGTCGAATGAATAAAAGAAGCGGAGTTCATTTTTGAAGACGTATGATAAGAACATGGGAAATATTTCTGATAAATTTGTTATACCAACATTATCATCTCTAGAAATTTTAAAAAAACCATTCTTTGCACCTAAAGCAAGAACCTCGCTATCCGAATTATTTGAATCTAGAAAATCAGCATTTTTGCCCCAGCACTTAACTCCATCATCATCCAGCGCACAGTTGTGTTCTTTTCCGGCTGCAATTTGTTTAGGGTTTTTAAGTGTCGGGACATCGGTTTGTCCATTAGAATTTGACCCCCAGCACTTAACACCATTATCATCAAGTGCACAGGTGTGTTCAGATCCAAAAGCAAATTGTCTTAGGTTATTTAGAAATGGAGCATTGGCTTGTCCGTAATTATTATTTCCCCAGCACTCAAGTGATCCTTGGTAAAATCCACATTGATAACTACTTTGTTTTATAATATTTTTAAACTGATCAAGACTTGGCGATAATATTTCGACAATGTTCCCCTCCTGTCCCCAACAAACTTTTCTTCTAACACCAACGGTGGATTCGTCTACTGCACATGAAGTATTATCAGAAACAAATATTTCAAGAACTTTTCGAAGATATGGAACATAGGCTTGCCCATATTCACTATCTCCCCAACACTCGACCAATCCTTTATTGAGTCCGCATTGGTGCCCTTTTCCGCTTACAATGTTTGTAAATTGATCAAGACTTGGGGATAGTATTTCAATTGTTCTTTTACTACCCCAGCAAACGATTCTTCTTACACCCGTAGGGGATTCGTCTATTGCACATGAGTTGTCTCCAGTAGCTGATATTTCAAGAACTTTTAGAAGATATGGAACATTGGTTTGCCCGTACCAACTATTCCCCCAACACTTAACTCCATTATCATCTAAAGCGCAGGTGTGTTCAGATCCAAAAGCAAATTGTTTTGGGTTTTCAAGAGGAGGAACATCGACTTGCCAAAAATTATTTTTTCCCCAGCACTCAGCAATTCCTTTATAAAATCCACATTCGTGATATTCTCCCTTCACAATGTTTGAAAATTGATCAAGACTTGGGAACAATATTTCAACCTTGTCTAAAGAACCCCAACAAACTTTTCTTTTAACGCCTACAAGGGATTCATCAATCGCACAGAAGGTGTGATCATCATAAGAGTAGGGATCATCATGAGAAAATATTTCTGAAACTTTTCGAAGAAGTGGAACATTGGTTTGTCCACTATGATTATCTCCCCAACACTTAACTCCATCATCATCAAGTGCACAGGTATAGTCATCTCCAGCAACAACTTGTCTTGGATTTTTAAGTTCCGGCACATCACACTGCCCATAATAATTATCCCCACTACAAACCACCTTTCCGTCTTTAATCTCACAACTATGCTTAGCACTCGCATAAAAGCTAATCATGCACGCAAAGGTATAAACTAATACATAAATCATTTTCATCTCAAACTCCTACAACCCAAGCAACCTTATAAGCTCCATCTGCAGTTTCACTCGTGGACTTATATATGGATTTAATCCCGCATCACTTACAAACGCTGCCGTCTCATCAAGGGTCACCGCACTCATACTACTCACCAGCTTTAAAATGATACCACTGGCCCGCTGTTTATATTCATCACTCATAAGTGGCATTGTAGTTTTGATTGATTCCACCAAAGCATTCAAAAGCTGCTTTCTTTCTTCATCATTTTCTGGAGCAGATGGTTCAGTTAAGAATTCATGACCGTAAGGTAGATAAATCTCCTTATTCCATAAGAAGCGATATTTTTCGTCGCTATCAATGAGTCCCATTTCTTTTTTAAGTTCTGAGTGGAATAATGCCATAAGCTTAGAATACTTTGATCCAGGAAGAAGAATCTTGAATAATTTTTCTCCAAACAATTTATCAAAGGAATAAAAAAAGCGGAGTTCGTTTTTAAAGATGTATGGATAAAACATAAAAAAAGCTTGAGAAAGATTAGTAACCCCAGCATTATCTTCTTTTGATATTTTTACAATCCCATCTTTTGTACCAACAACCAACAAATCACCATATGTGTTGTTTAAATCAAAAAGTTTTGCATCTTTACCCCAACACTTAACTCCATCATCATCTATAGCACAGGTATAGTTTCCTCCAGAAACAATTTGTCTTGGTTTTTCAAGATATGGAACATCTCCTTGTCCATCACTATTATTACCCCAACACTTAACTCCATCATCATCTAAAGCACAGGTATGAAACTCTCCTGCAGCGATTTGATGAGGATTTCTAAGCGGTGGAACTACTGCAGGCCAGGAACTCTCCTCCCAACATTGTACTCCTTCATCCTCAAGAACACAGACGTGATGCTTTCCCACAACAACCTGCTTAGGATTTTTAAATGGAGAAATTTGTGTCACTTCAAAACCTGGATCTCCCCAACATTCCAAAAAATTTTTATAAAGTCCGCATTTAAAATTTGATCCATATGCATACTTAATATCGGTAAATTGATCCACATTTGGTTGCAATATCTTAATTTGACGCCTTTGCCCCCAGCACACACTTCTTTTAATACCAAGCAAGGATTGATCCTCAGCACAACTTGTGTACCACCCATCCACATATAATTTGTTAACGTTGCGAAGAGGTGGAACATTGATTTCTCCATGTCTATTGTTTCCCCAACACTTAACTCCATCATCATCCAGAGCGCAGGTATGACTAAATCCCATCACAACCTGTCTAGGGTTCTTAAGAAGTGGAACATTGGCTTGTCCTTGTTCATTATGTCCCCAGCACTCAACCGATCCTTTGTAAAATCCGCATTGATACTTTGTTCCATCAATGATGTTTGTAAATTGATCTAGACTGGGAGACAGTATTTTAACTTCATCACGCTTATAACCCCAGCAAACTTTCCTTTTAACCCTCGTAGGAGATTCATCTAATGCGCATGTTACATAACCATCAACTGATATTTCCAAAACTTTTCGAAGTGGTGGAACATTAGTTTGTCCATCCCCATTACCTCCCCAGCACTTAACCCCATTATCACCAAGAGCACAAACGTGTAGATATCCAATATCAACTTGTTTTGGATTTTTTAGAGGTGGAACATTGTTTTGTCCAGATTCATTATTTCCCCAACACTTAACTCCATCATCGTCTATGGCGCAAACATTTTTATCAAAGGTAGCAATTTGTCTCGGATTTTTAAGGGCTGGGACATTGTTTTGTCCATAATTATTATCGCCCCAGCACTTAACCCCATCATCATCTATGGCGCAAGTATTTTCATCAGAGGTAGCAATTTGTCTCGGATTTTTAAGAGATGGGACATTGTTTTGTGCATAATTATTATCGCCCCAGCACTTCACACCATTATCATCAATAGCGCAGGCGTGATACCTTCCAACAATAACTTGACTTGGGTTTTGAAGAAGTGGAGCACTCGCCCCTCCATATTCATTTTTTCCCCAACACTCAAGAGAGTTTTTGTAAAATCCGCATCCAAATCCATATCCGTATGCGATATCTGTAAATTGATCAAGACTGGGAGACAGTATTTCAACTTCATCACGCTCATAACCCCAGCAAACTTTTCTTTTAACACCGACAGAGGATTCATCCTCTACGAAAATAGTAAAACGGTAACCGCTATAATCGTCAAGCCTAGATGAAATTTTTCTCACTTTTCTAAGAGGTGGTAACCGAGTTTTCTGGCAATACGTATCTCCCCAGCATTTAATTTCTCCCTTATCAAGAGTAAAGAAAGAGTCTCTACTACTAACTGCTATCATTTCAGGTTTTCCATTGATCACATAAAGAATATTTTCTTTCAACCTCCCCCAACATTCCACATACCCATCATAAATGCCACACCGATAGTTCTCCATCTGTGCAATTGGCTTAAATTGACTCTCATTAAGTGATAATAGTCTAACTTCAACATTGTTACCCCAACATACTTCTCTTTTCACTCCAATTTCTGATACATCTTCTACACAAGGCCCGACAGGACCTTTAAATAATCTAACTATTTTTCTAAGAGAGGGAACACTGGTTTGACCGTATCGATTATCTCCCCAGCACTTCACACCTGTATCATCGATAATGCATGCATAGTCGTCATCAATAATAATTGATCTGGGGTTTTTAAGAGCTGGAACAATAGTCTGCCCATACTGATTATCACCCCAACACTTAACTCCATTTTTATCAAGCGCACATGTGTGATTTTTCCCAACCATCACCCACTCTGGTTTTTTAAGTTCAGGCACATCACATTGCCCATAACTGTTGTCTCCGTTGCACTTTACCTTCTCCCACATATTTATCTTGCACTCATGCTCCGCGCTCGCATAAAAACTGATCATGCAAGCAAAGGTATAAACTAATACATAAATCATTTTCATCTCAAACTCCTATAATCCAAGTAGCCGTATAAGCTCCATCTGCAATTTCACTCGTGGCCTTATATACGGATTTAATCCCGCATCGCTTACAAACTCTGCCGTCTCATCAAGGGTCACCGCACTCATACCACTCACCAGCTTTAAAATGATGCCACTGGCCCGCTGTTTATATTCATCAGACATAAGCGACATCGTTGTCTTGATTGATTCAACTAAAACATTTAAAAGTTGAGCTCTTTCTTCATCGTTAGAAGGAGCTTGTGCTTCAGAGAAGAATTCATGGCCGTAGGGTAGATAAATATCCTTATTCCATAAAAAGCGATATTTTTCCTCAGTATCAATGAGTCTCATTTCTTTTTTTAGCTCAGAGTGAAAAAGCGTAAATAGTTTTGAGTATTTTGAATGAAGTCCAAATATCTTAAAAAGTTTTTCTCCAAATAATTTATCAAAGGAATAAAAGAAGCGCAGTTCGTTTTTGAAGACGTAAGCCAAAAACATTGGAAATATTCGAGAAAGATCTGTTATACCAGCATTATCATCACGAGAAATCTTATAAAGATCGTCCTCTACACCTAAAACTAAAAATGCACTATACGAATTATTAAACCCCAAAAGATCTGCATGTGTTCCCCAGCATTTAACTTCATCATCATCAAGTGCGCAACTGTACCAATCACCAACTATTAGTTGTTGTGGATTTTTAAGGGGGGGAACATTGGTGCTGGAACTATAATAACCCCAGCACTTAACCCCATCATCATCAAGTGCGCATGCGTGACTTTTGGCTACTGCAATTTGTCTTGGACTTTTCAAAGTCGGAACATTTAAGCGATTATACCTGTTAGCTCCCCAGCATTCAAGTGATCCCTTATAAAAACCGCATTGATAATCGTCACCTTCTACAATACTGATAAACTGACCAAGACCTGGAAACAGTATTTCAATACTATCCATATAACCCCAGCACAATTTTCTCTTTATTACTGTTAGCGATTCGTCGATTGCACACAAGGTATCTTCACTGATAGATATTTCTAATACTTTTCGAAGAGGTGGAACGCTATTTAACCCATACTTTTCTTCGCCCCAACATTTAACCCCGTTATCGTCAAGCGCACAGGTATGATTTCCTCCAACCACAACTTGTCTCGGGTTTTCAAGAGTTGGAACATTGTTTTGTCCGTACTCATTATCCCCCCAACATGTTACTCCATTATCGCCAAGTGCACAGGTATGATTTCCGCCAGCTGCAACTTGTCTTGTGTTGTCAAGAACTGGAACATTAGCTTGTCCTTCATCATTTTTGCCCCAACACTCAAGTGATTCGTTATAAAAACCACATTGATAATTATCCCCTTCTACAATACTGGTAAACTGACCAAGACTGGGAAACAATATTTCAATACTATCCTTATTACCCCAGCACAATTTTCTCTTTATTCCTGTAGGCGATTCATCGATTGCACATGAAATATTACCCATGGCAAAAATTTCAAGCACCTTGCGAAGAGGTGGAACATTGCTAAACTGACCATATGTTCCCTTATATCCCCAACATTTAACCCCATTATCGTCAAGTGCACAGGTATGATTTCCTCCAACAGCAACTTGTCTTGGGTTGTTAAGAGCTGGAACATTGGTTTGCCCATCATCATTTTCGCCCCAACACTCAAGTGACCCTTTATAAAAACCGCATTGGTGATATTTTCCTTCAACAATATTTGAAAATTTATCAAGATTTGGAGATAATATTTTGACAGTGCTTTTCTCTCCCCAGCATGCTTGTCTAATAACCCCCATGTCTGATTCATCAGTTGCGCATAAAGTATTTTCCCAACGAAAAAATATCTCTAATACTTTTCGAAGAGGTGGTACATATTCTCGTCCGTGTTTATCCCACCCCCAACACAAAACTCCTTCATCATCAAGGACGCATGTAAGATCATCGTCAGTCACCACCTGTCTTGGATTCTTAAGCGGAGGCACATTGCACTGCCCAGACTCATTATCCCCAGTACACACCACCTCTCCATCTTTAATCTTACAGCGATGCTCCGCACTCGCATAAAAACTAATCAAACACGCACAAATACAAACCAAGACATACATTATTTTCATTATTATCACCTCTTCGAATTTATTATTTCTCATAACCCAAGCAACCTAATTAACTCCATCTGAAGTTTCACTCGTGGCCTTATATACGGATTTATTCCCGCATCGGTCACAAATTCTTCTGCTTCACTCAAACTTTGAGCGTCTACACTAGTTGATAATTTCAAAATCAAATTACTTGCACGCTGTTTATATTCATCGTTCATAAGCGACAACGAAGTCTTGATGGATTCCACCAACGCATTTAATAATTGTCCTTTTTCCTCGTCATTACTCGGAGCACCTGCATCTTTAAAATAGTCATGATCAAAAGGAAGATAGATGAATTTATTCCATAAGAAATGATACTGCCCTTCTGGATCGATCAGTCCCATTTCTTTTTTGAGTTCTGAATGGAAGAAGGTCATTAACTTAGAATACTTTGATCCAGGATAAAGAATCTTGAATAGTTTTTCTCCGAACATTCTATCGAAAGAGTAAAAGAAGCGGAGTTCGTTTTTGAAGACGTAAGATAAAAACATCGGTAAACCATTTGAGAGATTATTTGAAACTGTCCCTTGATCTTTTGCTATTCGATCAAACTTATCCTGATCTGCAACAATCACATAATTTCCGTAGGAATTATTTATTGCTAAATCAACAACATCTTTTCCCCAGCATTTAATCCTATCATCATCCAGAGCGCAGGTATAAAATATTCCAAGCGCAATTTGTCTTGGATTTTTAAGAGGCGGAACATCGGTTTGCCCGTATTGGTTGCTGCCCCAGCATTTCGCACCACTGTCATCAAAGGCACATGCGTGCGTAATACCTACCGCAACTCGCTTTGGAGCCTCTAATTCTGGTATTGTTAATAGACCGCCAAGATTTTTTCCCCAGCACTCAACCAATCCCTTATAAAAACCACACTGATAACCAATCTCGCTAATTATATTGTCGAAATGATCAAGATTGGGAAAAAGAATTTCTATCTTGACGTTTGATCCCCAACAAATTTTTCTTTTAACACCTATAGTAGATTCATCAATCGCACATGAAGTATTCTCGAAAGCTGATATTTCCAAAACTTTTCGAAGAGATGGAACATCACACTGTCTATAATAATCAAATCCCCAGCATTTAACTCCACCATCAT
>MEQB01000058.1 GCA_001770015.1 Bdellovibrionales bacterium RIFOXYC1_FULL_37_79 | reverse complement strand
AATCACTAAGTTTTTTTGGAGCGGGATACCAGGTTCGAACTGGCGACCTTCTGCATGGCAAGCAGACGCTCTACCAACTGAGCTAATCCCGCACATGGGCAAGGTCATATTAAACAGCGTCGACTTTTCTGTCAACGAAAATTCCTAGTTTATGGGTTCGTGATAGGTAAACTCTACATTTTTATAATTTCGAAGAACCAGTTTATTTCCATCGTGACTAACCACATAATTGGGAGTGAGTGGAATTTTTCCACCACCGCCCGGAGAATCAACCACGTAATAAGGAATGGCGAGTCCCGAAGTCCAGCCTCTTAGTTTTTCTAAAATTTCAAGGCCAACCGAAACTTTTGTTCTGAAATGACTGATTCCTTCAGAAAGGTCGCATTGGAAAATATAGTAAGGACGCACTTTCATCAAAAGCAGAAGATGATTAAGTTTTAGCATAATACTTGCGTTGTCATTGATATTTCTAAGAAGAACAGTTTGATTTCCAACGGTACAACCCGCAAGCGATAATCTGGTATTGGCGAGCAATGCCTCTCTTGTGCATTCTTTGGGATGATTGTAATGAGTGTTAACATGAATTGGTTGATGTTTTTCAAAAATCTCAAGGAGTTTATCATCACGAAGTCTGATGGGAAGTGTACATGGATTTCTGGTTCCCACCCTCACAATTTCAACATGTTCAATTTTTCTAAGTTCTCCCAAAATATAATCAATTTTATCATTGCTTAAACAAAGTGGATCTCCGCCTGAAACAACAACATCTCTTATACGTTTGGTTTTTCGAATATAATCAAGGCATACTTCTATTTGTTTGTCTTTAGTATCTGCATTGTCATTGGCAACTTTTCTTTTTCTTGTACAGTGCCTGCAAAGCATCGGGCAATCATTACTGGCATAAAATAATACGCGGTCAGGATAACGATGAGTAAGGCCCGGAACAGGCATATCGCGATCTTCGGCGAGTGGATCGGCCATATCAGTTTTTAAAATATTCATTTCAGCAACGTTGGGTACCGATTGCTTTCTTACGGGACATTCAGGATCATCTTTGTCCATGAGGGCCGAATAATATGGCGTGATGGCCATTTTAAATTTTTTGGAGCAGGCATCATAAGCTTTTTCTTCATTACCGGTAATGTTAATGGCCTTTTTGAGCGTTGGTAGTGTGGTAATTCGGTTTTTTAGTTGCCATTTCCAGTCATACCAATCTTCATCTTTGGTGCCTTCGAAGATTCCTCTTCCTGAAACAGGAAATTTTTCCAGTATATGCTTGGGATAAATTTTTTCCAGATCCTCAATGGTGCGAATTTCTCGAAAATCCATACTTGCCTCTAAATATAAGTATTATTAATATCTTATAAAGGATAATAATCTTCTTTTCAAGGCACAAGTTAAACTTATATAGGTAAGTTTTAACTCTTTGATTTTTCGATAAATTCTTTAGTTTGGTCAGGAGCAAGCTCCCGCCAATCGGTGATCTTTTTTAGAAGAAACGATTTGTAGATATCACTCAGTAGAAGATACTTTTTGTAGATCTAGATTTTCTACTTTTTCTCGACTACTCCCTCTTTGGTTCCTTTGGTGTCAGGCAGAGCTATATTAGTTGCAGTTGCCATCGTAAGAAATTTGCACCGATATCGGAGAAGATGCCTCATCAGATTGATATGTTCAATGAACTTGAAGATACCAAGCTTGATGATGCTGATAGTGCTGAAGACGAAAAAGAAACTATTACTTATGAACGCAGGAAAGGAAAAAGAAAGCCACTGTCAGCACCAATTCTAGGTAAGTTCAAAAAATGGATCGATGAATTGCGAAGTAAAATTACACCTAAGTCGGTGGCGGGTAAAGCAGTTCACTATGCGTTTAATGAGTGGAAATATCTTTCGGTCTATATTACCAATGGAAATTTTAATATTAGCAATGTCTGGGTGGAGAATGCGATCCGTCCTTTCTGCATTGGCAAAAAAAAACTGGCTTTTTAGCGCCACAGTTGATGGTGCCAAGGCCAGTTCTTGGCATAAAGCTGACGATTGTATCAAAAAAAATAACTCAAAGATAGGATGGCCATTTACCGCTTACGACGATAATTAGCAAAACAAATGATCATTTTTATCTTTTGACGCATTGATTCCTTCGCAATATTTCATTCTGAAGTAATAAATATACCAGTGTATAAATAAGAATATTTTTTTGGTAAAATGATACATATTGGACATTGTTTAAAAATGTCTAAGAAAAGACAGTAGGTTTTATGTGACACTAAAGCAATTAATTTGCAATCAAAATAAAATTACTCTTAAGCTTGATAAGATTATTAAGATTACATTTTTCTTCTTTTTACTTATTCAATCTTCATTTAGTTTTGCGGATCCAATTGATGAATTTATTCTTAATAATACTAAAAAACTTTATAAGCCTATGACTTTTTGGTCATGGGGAAGCCGGGAAGGATTTAATACTTTAACAAAGGAAGATTCTAAACTAACTTCAGATAAAATTAAGAAAATTAGTAATAAAGGTCTTTATGTTTCTAGCAATTATTGGTCTTCTTCCGACCGTCATCCTATAGATCTCCCTGGTGAGATAACAGAGATAGTAATACCAGCAGAAACGGAATATATTGATATAGTCTCCACTCATTCAAAAAAACAGATTGAAAATTTATCAAAATCCATGGGATTATCTCCTTCGCAAATAGAAGAACTAATTAAAAACCGAACAAATAAATTTTTTTATTATAATGGAGGTGATGGTTGGTGGCTTATAAGAAACAATACTCCATTCCCCAAAGCTCCCACAGTTAGAGCTTTTGCAGGAGAAGGAATTTCAAGTACTAAATTACTGAAAGACCTTAATAAAATTTCAACAAACGCATTTGGAACCTATATAACTAACGTTAACAGAGTACTAAATGAACTCAGTAAAAGCGGACAAACAGTTTTAGACAAAAGGTTACTCCAAGCTGCTAAAGAAGTGATTGTTCCAGAGATTGATAAAATATTAACTGAAAATCTGCCAATAACAGGAATTTTACGACTGGAAAGCATTGCAAGATCTAACAGTCAGCCAACTAAGCAATTTCTCGAGATCCTATTATCTGATCTCGTTGCCCAAAATAAGCTTGAGAAGCTAGTCACTCATATAAGACTAATCCGTCCTGCCATTCGTGACCTATCAGAAATCCAATTTGTAATTTTAAACTACTGTATTAACAATCCTGAGAAAATTGGCATTACTCATAAAACATCACAATCTATAATTTATCAATTGAAGTACTCAAAGAGTGAATCCGTTAGCAATGCTATAACCAAACTTCAGGTCGCAAAAGACCCAAAAGCCTGTCTTCTGGATATCCTAAATTCAAGGTAATTTGTAGATCCGCCTCTTTTATAACAACATCTCAAGTGCCAGAATTATTTAAGCTAATAATAATTTAAAAGGAGATGAGTTCAAGAAGAAAATGAGTTAAAACATCACCCCAGTAGTAAATAAGTTATGCCTTAATGTTTCAAGATCACATCGAATCTTAGCAGGGCAATTAAATTTTACTCCTTTGGTATTTCCAGACTGTAGACCAAAATATCTATGGGTGTAAAACTTAACGTTTCTGTTTCTAGAGGTTACATTTATAAATATCATTAAGAATCTGTCCTTCATTATTCTTATCAATAATGTGGATACATAAGATTTTTGACTTTTTCATATATTTTTTAAACATGTTGGGATCCACTGGAGATATTAACTCAATTTCTGTAGTATTTAATTTATTGTAGATTTCTTTGGAATATGTCTGGTCAGCCAAGCTGCTACAAGAGTATGAATCATTGACGATATTCCCTTCAAAATCGTTGTCAATAAAATGAATACATGTCATTTCTGCTTCTTTGTATGCATGCCAAAATAAATCAGGTGCAACAGGTGATGGTATTAGCACTTCATCAGTCAATAGATTTTGGTAAAGACTTTGGGCAAAATTGTTTTTTGGGCTTGATTCAAATGCAAATAAATTAGTAGCAATAAGTGCGATTGCGGCAATAATAATCGTTTTCATAATCTTCTCCTTTGTTGATATTGATACAACGTTATGTTTTAGGGAGATTATTTTAAAATTGTATTTTTCGATATTAAAAAAAAATTAAGTATAAACCTAATGTTTCCGAAAAGGAAGAATATGGGAAAACATATCAATGTATTTAAGCACTTAGACTATAGAAAAATTATTAAAGAATCTTTGATATTTTTTCATAGAGAAGATAAAAAATACACAATAACCAATATGGCAAAATTTATTAGAGTACAGAACCCATATGTTTCCAAGATATTAAATGGGGATGCAAGTTTTAACCAGGATCAAATGTATCTTGTATGTCGTTACTTTTCTTTTGATTCTGATCAAAGGAATTTTCTTAGTCTTCTATTGGAATATGATAGAAGTACTCTTATTGAAAGAAAGAAAAAAATACTCGAAGAGATTAATACTCTAAGAAACAAGTACAGGGATTCAAGTAGGCATATTGCTGCTAAAAAAATTTCAACTGATACTAACGCATTGGAAAAATATTATTCTAACCCTTTGATTCAAATTATTCATATATGTCTTACAATAGAAAAATATTGTAAGAACCCTCAAGACCTCAGCAATAAATTGCGTATTAGTGAAGGATATTTGAATACCATTCTTGAGTCACTTGAGGAAATGAATCTTATTAGAAAAAATGAGAAAGGGTATCAGGTGTTGGAAAGAAATATTCATTTGCCCAAAGGGGCATCAATCCTTAAAGTTCATCAAAATCTGGTGAGAATGAAAAGTATAGAGCATTACAATTCGTTTTCAAGCAAAGAGGATTATTTTTTTAACGTTACTTTTTCAACGGACGAGGAAACCAAAATTGCAATTCATGAAGAATTTCTTATTTTTTTAAAAAAAGTAGAGGAACTTGTTAAAAAAAGCAATCCAACTGGTGTTTATCAACTCAATTTTGATCTGCTTTCGTGGTTGGATACATAATAAAAAAATATTTAGTAATGTTGTTTCAAATCGTACCAGCTAGGATGTGTTTTTCTTAATGATGCTTTCATGCCCTTGAGGTATAGGGAGATGAATTCTTCTCTGATAGACATGTAGCTTGAATCAAGATATTCAGGAATCAGAGCAGTAACTCTGTTAGCAATCTTTGAGAAGTCGTTTAAAGCTATATCTGATCGAATGTAGCATTCATCGAGATATTCATATTTATCTTCAAATTTTTTACACAATCCAATCAATTGCCTTCTCAACTCGTTGTCGGGGTATTGAACGATATCGGACATAAAGTTTCCAAATTCGAGATTTTCAATTCTGCAATCTTCTGGATCACTTTGCATAATCATGGCCGTAAATTTTTCTAGGGTGCCATCACTCATGTTGTCTTTGTAAGCGATCTGTATTTGTCTTAATACTTCCTGAAGAATTATTCCAGCCTTTGAATTTTCCCCGGTTTGATTCCAAGCTCGAGAGGATATTGTGACTCCATATCCGAAGTCGTTATTCAAATAAGAATAAAAGGCAACCTTCTTGGTTATAGCTTTTGGATATTTTGATTTTAAATATTCGGGTAATTTATAATCGCCATTATCGGGGGCAATTTTTCTGGTATAATAAAAGTGAGTATATTTCAAAGTTTCACGTATCAG
>MEQB01000057.1 GCA_001770015.1 Bdellovibrionales bacterium RIFOXYC1_FULL_37_79 | reverse complement strand
GTATAACTTGAAAGATGTAATTAACGATTTTAAATTGTTCATGAATTTTAAAATGTGTTGCATGGAATAAGAATTCTAGATATCCAGTATCCAACTTGACCCTTTTTGGGTAGTAAATTCCACGGTTTTCTCCAACAACATTCAACACTTCCATGATTCAAAATTAGGTTCGATGCAAGGATTTCTACTAGTTTTCGTTTTTGTGTCTCAGACCCCAAAACGTATTGGGATTTAAGGCTTTTTCCCCGTTCGATGCACTCTTTGAAAATTTGCGTAGTGGCCAGTTCCTTTTTATCGAACGCTTTTATCTCTACTTTCAATCTACTTTCCTCTTCCATCCAAACTCTATACTTTTCCCTCCATAAATTTTCTGAAATTCTCTCATTAATTTTGTCCTCGTAAGATTCAGAAATGAGTCTTTGGATTTCTAATTTTGCCGTATTCAATTTTGATAATTCCTTTTTATGATCCCCAAGTAGTGCTTCCTCATTGATCTGACCGGTTTTACCCGGTCAGGTCAATGTACGGTGCGTAATTTATGTCAAGCAATAATGCATGGCAATTCTTGTGTATCTCTAATGCGTTTCAATATTTGATTTACAATCGACAGCTTAGCTCTTAAAATTTGTGTATAAAAATTGAACACCTTTTGGGAGTTTTACAATGCAGAAGAAAGGAAGACGGCCTTCTGATTACCCTCAGTTTGCTTTTCGATTAACAGCAGAAACAAAAGAAAATCTTTCTGCGGTGATTGATGAGGTGACGGATCTTTACAATAAGAATATTCCTCTTGGTGAATACCTTTATCGCAAGAACGATATAATCATTGAAGCATTAGAGATCGGCCTTGCTCAGATGAAAAAAAATCCCAATAAAAAATCAGGACGTAAGGAATAAAGGATGGGCACATTAAACCAAAATCCTGAACAACTTGCGAGAGATGCTATTGATAAACGGCTCAAAAAAAATAACATGAGAAGACAACAAAAAGTGAAAAGCTATCTCACCATTATTTTTTTTATAAGCAGTATTTCCTATCCCCTTCAAGGAAAAGCGGCTGACTCTCTCGATCTTAAAGCAACAATTTTATACGCCTTAGAAAATGCTCCAGAATTTGATACTTACCGTAGGGAATCGAACATTGCTGCTCTTGAAGAAAAATCTGCATTTTCTCGATTCCTTCCAAGTCTAGATTTTACCATGACACATGGATTGCAAGATACATCTCCACGCACTCAGGCGGGGGCGTGGCAAAGCAGCATTGATCTTGGATTATCGGAAAAGCTTTACGACAATGGTGTTACTTCTAAAAAATATGAAATTGCAAAAATTAAAAATCAACAGACTCAAATAGCACTAGATAACCAAAAAAATAAATTGAGTTTAAACATTTCTACGGAATACTTAAAGTATTCAAAATATGTAAGGTTATATGAAATTCAACTGGCCCAGTTTGATCTCATAAAAAAACAATTTGAGTTAATTTCAAATGACTTTCATCAAGGAATAAAAAAACGGGACGACTTTCTTCGTTTTAAGACACAAGTCAGTAGAGGTGAAATTGATTTGGTTAATAGTAAAAATCTTGTAAAAAACACAATAGAGGAATTAAAGAAAATCATAGGAGTAAAAAACAATACGGAAATTAATTTTGTTCCCATAAACCTTAACAACATCATTCCAAAACACACAAAGGCCAAAGTTACCATTAACGTTGAAGATCACTTAGAATTTAAGGAATCAAAACTTCAAAAAAAAATAAATAATATCGAGTCCGATTTGGTAAGACGTCAGTATTGGCCTGAGATTTCTCTTTCTACTGGCATTGGTTATCAAAATTCACAATATATGGAGAAAGTTTCTTCTTTTCCAGCAAACGATAGTATCGGTTGGAATGCCCTAATCACAATAAAATTTAATCTCTGGGACTGGGGAATTAAGACCCGTGAACGTGAGGTTGCAATCCAAAAAAACATTATTCAAGACAATGAACAAAACTCTAAAATTTTAAACTTACAATCTCAGATTAACGAATTAATGATTCAATTAGACCAATATAGCCATAACTACGACCTCACAAAAGAACTACTTACTCTTGAGCAAACAAATATTGATTTTATTAAGCGAGAATACAGGAATGGTAAGGTTGGGTATCTTGACCTTGTCACAGGGTTGAATAATTTAGCCGATGCCCAAATAAAATATTTCACAGCAATATCAGATCTCGAAAATGCGGAGTATTCATACAAATATCATCAAGGAACTCTTTATGATTACCTCACGAAATAAAATATTATCATTGATTCTTTTCCCAATTCTTGGATGCGTTCTGGTATTTTGGTCCATGGATCACTCCTCAAATTCACCTGCAAGCAGTGAAGATGGAATCGTTGTTCGTGAGGATCTGATTCAAAGGACAACAATAGCAGGAACAGTGGTTCCATTTAGGAAAACCATTATCACTGCCCCCTATAATGGTTACGTCAAAAGAATGTATGTAAAAGTGGGCGACACCGTAAAACAAGGCGACCCTATTGTTACCGTTGTTCAATCCCTACAGTCGTCAGATAATGTCTTTCCTGTTCGTTCACCCTTTGACGGCATTGTTGTCCAGGTAGAAAAATCAGAAGGGGAATTTATTAAAGAAGGAGATCCTAAAGATTTTATTCTTAGAATTGACGATTTAAGCACGCTCTATGTTTCTGCAAATAGTCCTGAAATAGATCGTGTAAAAGTAAAAATTAATCAAGAAGCTGTTATAAGAGCATCTGCAATATTGAATAAAACATACAAGGGAATCATAAAAGAGCTTTCACTTGCGGCCAAAGAAAATGAACAGTGGGGACGATCTCAGGTCGTTGAATTTCCAATTAAAATTGAGATCCTCGACAAAGACGAAACTATTAGACCAGGGATGTCGGTAATAATTGATATTGTCACAGGAAAAAAAGAAAAAGTTTTAACTCTAAGACATGAATATATACATCAAGAAAAAGATCAACAGTTTGTTATCCTGACTTCTGGAAATAGACAAAATATTAAAACAGGATTGCAAAATGAAGAAACGATTGAAATCATCGAAGGACTAAAAGAGGGCGATGCTATTAGAAAAGTCGATTTTACCCAGTTAGGCACAACCGAGTAATGATGAAAGCAATTAGAATATCCAACTTATCATATTCCTATCAAAGAAGTGTAAGCGAAACACCTGTGCTTAGTAATATCTCTCTTGAAATAGAACAAGGGGAATTTGTTGCCATTCAGGGGCCATCGGGTTCTGGAAAATCTACTTTGCTTTATCTGTTGGGTTGCCTCCTGCGACCACAGGAGGGAAAAGTTGAGGTGTTAGGGGATAATATTTCCTGCATAACAGACAATCATCTCGCCGAACTAAGAAATAAAAAAATTGGCTTTATTTTTCAACAATTTCATCTTCTACCGAAAACAACAGTTTTAAATAATATTATCCTTCCCACTCTGTACTCTCAGCCTTCGCAGTCAAAATCCATAATAAAAGCGAAAGAGCTTGTAGAAATGCTCGATTTAAGCGACCGACTTGAGTATATGCCGAACCAACTTTCAGGGGGACAACAACAAAGGGTTGCCATCGCCAGGGCCTTAATCAACAATCCTGACATTATTTTGGCCGATGAACCAACAGGAAATCTTGATTCAAAAAATGCCTCACAAATTATGGAATTGTTTCGTCGTCTAAATCGAGACTTAAAAAAAACGATTATCGTCATCACACACGATAATGACATCGCTAAACAATGTGATAGGGTTATTAAAGTTAAAGATGGGTGTATTGTCGATGGTCAGATAAGTTCAAACTCCGTAATTCAGGAAAACGTACCCAAAAATAAAAAAAGAAAAGATCCTAAAAATTTCTTCAATTTATTAAAATCTGTTAGAGGCCATTTCCCAGAAGCACTTCATAATTTAGCCAGAAATAAAATTAGAACGGCCTTAACAATGGTCGGAATTTCGGTAGGGATTGCTGCCGTATTGTCTATGATAACCCTAGGGCAATTCACTGAGAAAAAGATCCTGGCAGGATACGCTGAGATGGGAGTAAACACGTTGCTATTTTATGGATACCCCAACTGGGATCAAAAGGCGACTGATGTTGTTCCTGTTATTTTTCATTCCTTTGACTGGGAACGTGACATTTTGCCTCTTAAAAAAGTTTTTTCTCAAATTCACTCAATGTCGCCTCTCATTATGGGATGGGACGGAAGTGCGAATTTTGGTGGAAGGTTAATTGATACTGATGTCCGTATTACTGGAATAAATGAACAGGCATTGTACATTTTTAAAAGAAAATTTTTATTTGGTAGAAATTTTATACCAGCAGATATTAAGAATAAAAATCAAGTTTGCGTTGTTGGGTACGAAATAGGACAACTCCTCTTTGGAACTATATTTCCCCTTGGTCATGTGCTTCGACTTACTCAAGGTGATAATTCTTTCGGTTGTCGAGTTATTGGCGTCCTTGATACTGTTTCGAGCAACAAGGAATGGTCAAAACCAAATCTTCAAGTCTTTGTCCCTTTTACATCATTTCAGGCCTTAAGCGGTGATTATTGGTCATCACAAATCCGACAAGTTCTGATTCAAGTTGATGTTGATTCTGAAATTGAAAAAGTAGGTTCAGGGATCAGAGTCTTTTTTGAACAAAAGTATGGCAGATCAGGAAGATTTCGAGTGGATTCTGATACGATTCTCGTTGCTCAAATGAAACGTTTTTTAACCCTTTTTACTTTTTTATTGGCAACTGTTGCCACAGTAACTCTTGCGATTGGTGGAATTGGAATTACAAACATGATGCTTGTTTCTGTATCGGAAAGATTTCGTGAAATTGGTTTAAGAAAGGCACTTGGTGCGACTAGTGACTCGATCAAAATTCAATTCTTAACAGAATCCGTTCTTATTTGTTTTTTTGCTGGCATCATTGGACTTTTTTTAGGTGTTGCGATTTACCACGTTGTCATTTGGGGTGCGTCTAAGTTTGTTACGAACCTTCATTTTGAATGGACCTTTAATTTTATGGCCTTCACCTTTTCCATCTTTTCTATTTTTATTGTTGGAATTCTTAGTGGGCTTTTCCCTGCCATTAAGGCTGAAAAACTTCAAGTTGTTGAGGCCCTTAGATCAGAATGATTGAATAATTGTTTTGCTTGGAAACAAATTGTAATAACGTCATTTCAGTCATTTACTCTCTGGAAGTATGGAGGAAAATCAGTTTTTTCCTCCGAAATTTTCCTCCGCTACTTTTTTCCTCCATTTTGGCCTAAACTTTGGGAAAAACCCTTGAGAACATTGAGTTCTAAGAACGGGTATCGGAGGAAAAATGTTCGAGCCTCGGGCATTAAGGTCGACCATTTTCCTAAGCGAACCAGCGACCAAAAAATCGTTCTAAAATATTAAAAACACATAATCAAAATTGCGGTTCGCCCAACATCTTGAGTGAGGTGCAGTCAAGGTGGCGAACCCAAATTATATGGTTTTTCAGGGAAGGATCAACTGACACTTTATGTTTAGTGAGGTAGGTAATTATAATATGGTTAAACTACAGTTTAAGAATCTTTATTTTGAAGTAACTCATTCATGTAATCAGCATTGTCTGCATTGCTTTCTTGATTCAAGTCCTCAAATTGATATTTACGAAATGGACACTGA
>MEQB01000056.1 GCA_001770015.1 Bdellovibrionales bacterium RIFOXYC1_FULL_37_79 | reverse complement strand
CTTTATTTTTGGTCAACTTCAAAAATGCCGGTTTTTGGTAGTCTGGATCACTCAAATTCACTAAATCCTGACGAGTTAGATTATCAATATTATTCAATAACTCTCTGGCATCTACATTTTGCCCACTCATTAATATATAAGCATCCATTAATGGACCTAGTTCATTTTCAATCTTTCTGATTTCTAACAATTTTTTTATAAGATCATCCCTCTTGGGATTTGCCTCGATTCCTTGTGCTTTAAACTGAGGTAAAAAGTCCGGCAAATTTTGTCTTAGATATTGGATCAACTCATCTTGCGTTTGGGTGCCTACTTTTTGCATCTCTCTAAATTTTAATTGCAAGTCTTTGGGTAAATTTAAAACCAATCCGTTTAAAAAACCTCCCGAAGAATAATTTTTTGCATTATTAAGTCTTTCTAAAATCTCCAATTCAATTTTTTTTTCTTGATACTTACCAAGAACTTCTTTTAAATTTTGCTTCCATAAATCCACCGCACTTGCTTTTACTTGCTTGGTTTCAATCGCTTTGGCATTGTCATCTTTTATTTCAAACGATAAATCCAAAAACTTTCTCTCGTTCCAAAGTTCCATATATTCAGGATTTTTTCGAAGCAATTCCTGCAACTCTTCCTGCTCATCCAAAATCTGAAAAAGATCTATATCATATCTAGCGGCATCAGAAAAAAGCTCTGGAATCTGCTCATGAATGCTCATCAGCACTTTTAATTTATCCTCATCATTTTTAACTGGAGGAAGCAAAATAGGATCTGTGTCAGCCAAACCTGCACATACTGAAAACAAAAGACCCAAACAAAAAAGCATTTTATAAAACATATCTTTCACGCATATAATGATCGTCATTACCTGATATTTATTTATTAATTTTTAGCTAAAATAGTGAATCAAATAGGTTCAGTATTAGTTGCTCCCAACCGTAAGGATTTTAAAACACCCCACTCCTAAAATAAATAGTGGCCACGATAATCAGCATTATAAGAAAAAAACCACCCAGCATTAATAGTATTTCTTTTTGATCCATTATGGCCTCTTTAAATATTTTTCCAATTGTGCCAGGGCTTCAAAAGGAGCAAACGGTTTGGTTATGTAATAATCAAACCAGGACTTTTCTTTTATGCTCGCCACTTGAATTTTATCACCAAGAGCAACCAATATCGTACTATAACCGGTAATCTTTCTTATCTGGTCAACTAAATCAGCAATTTCAGCCAAAGTATAATTCAAGCTGATCATCACAATATCCGGTTTTTGATCCTCTATGAGATGAAGCGATTGGGTTTCCTTGGTAGTAAAAATTGAATGGGCTGATTTTTTAAAGAGCACTTCAAATAAGGTGACTAAAAAATCTTCATTTTCTATATAAAATAATCGCATAATTGAAATTATCACTCCCGAAAAAAAAGGGCCACTTTTTTAAAGTGGCCCAATAATAAGAAATTTATTATTACATTATCAAATTAATCTACATTAAAACCTTTGAGTTTATCCGCCAAAGTGGCAGATTTCACGTCAGAAGGTTTATGATCTTTCATAAGACTTTGAGTTTCAACATCACCAACGGCCTTGATTGAGAGGGCAATTTTCTTGTCGTCTTTATCAAGCGAGATAACCATGGCTTTGACCTTATCACCTTTTTTAATAATATCAGATGGTCTTTCCACTCTTTCTTCTGAAAGCTCGCTGATATGAATCAGGCCTTCAATACCAGTTTCCAGTTCCACGAATCCACCAAAATCAGTGACTCGCACAACCTCAGCTTCCACAACGGTACCGACTGGAATTCGCTCTTCGATTTTCTTCCATGGATCTTCCACCATTTGTTTAATACCAAGGCAGAATTTTTGATTTTCTTTATCCACGGAAAGAACCATCGCATCGATTTCTTTTCCCAGCACAAACTCGTCATTCAAGTTAACATTCTTTTTCGTCCAGGAAATATCGGAAACGTGCACCAGGGCATCCAACTCCTCTCCAACATCCACAAACACACCAAATTCGACTATGGATTTAACTTTGCCTTTGACTTTTTGACCAGCTTTATATTTGGTCACCAGATCATCCCACGGGTTTGGCATTAATTGTTTTATACCAAGAGAAATTCGCTTGTTTTCAGTATCTACATCCAATACCTGTGCTTCAATTCGTTCACCAGGATTGAAAGTTTTGTGAGGAGCTTTATTTTTATTGGTCCAGCTCATTTCACTCACATGAATAAGTCCTTCAATTCCGTCGTCCAGTTCAACAAACACACCGTAATCTTTCACGGAAACAACTTCCCCGGAAACTTTTGTACCGATAACGTAGTTATCCTTCGCTTCTTCCCATGGATTTGGTTGAACTTGTTTCAGGCCAAGAGATACTCTCTCTTTATCAGTGTCAAATTTCAAAATTTTAACTTCAATTTCATCACCTACGTTAAGAAGACTGTTTGGATGCTTGACTCTTCCCCACGACATATCGGTAATATGAAGGAGTCCGTCAATTCCACCAAGATCAATGAATGCACCGTAATCAGTAATATTTTTTACAATACCTTTCACGATCATGCCTTCTTCAATCTGAGATAGAATTTCTCCTCTCATCTTGCTTCTTTCTTCTTGAAGGATAGCTCTTCTGGAAAGAACAATATTACCACGTTTCTTGTTAAATTTAATAACCTTGAATTCCATCGTTTTACCGATATATTTATCAAGGTAACGTGAAGGTCTTAAATCAATTTGTGATCCAGGTAAGAACGCCTTGACACCGATATCGACAGATAGGCCACCTTTAACTTTCGCTATGACAGTACCTTCCAACGGTTCTCCGGTTTCACATGCTTCGGAGATCTTATCCCAGGCTTTCAATATTTCAGCCTTGTCTTTACTCAATACCAAATTGCCATAATTGGATTCAAGTTTTTCCAAATAAACTTCAATTTCATCGCCAGCTTTAATTTTTAACGTTCCATCAAAGCTTAAAAATTCTTTTACTGAAACAAGTCCTTCTTGCTTATAGCCGATATCGACCATGACAAAATCTTGTCCCACAGAGATGATTCTTCCCTTAAAGACATCCCCTTCTTGAAAACTGGAATCCTGGGTTTTGGACAAAAGCTTTCCAAACGCAGTATCTGCTTTAAGATTCGCTTCTTCGGCTTCCTCATTGACTTCGCCATACACGACGTCATAGCTCTCCATCCACTTTTGTTTTAGTTCTTGTTGTTTCATTTATACCTCGAAATAATATTTGATAATCCCACGCAGACCGTTTAAAAAACGCTCCTCATAAGGACCCTATTACTCCTTCTAAGAAAGAGAAATAAGTAAAGCTTTAGATGTAGTGAATTTAATAAAGATCCGATGTCTCGTCAAGCCAAACCAGCAATAAATACCATTAATTAAGATCTCTTTTCAAACAACCAGACGTTTGATAGTTTCCCATACTAGGAAAATAACAAAAGGTTTTTTTATGAAACTTGTTTCTTATGGGCAACCCGGAACTGAAAGATTTGGGATAATACACCCCCACTTGGCCCAAATCATTGATGTAAATCATGCAGATTCAACTATTCCATTTGATCTTTTGACCTTTCTCCAAACACCTGATTGGGATAAAGTGCAAAGTCTTGTGAATAACTTATCCACAATTCCTGCGTCTGCGCTGGTAAACCTCTCTAGCGTACGCCTAGGCGCACCTCTACAGCATCCGGGACAGATCATTGCCGTAGGACTAAACTATCGAAATCATGCTAAGGAAGGGGGCAGAAATACCCCCTTCAAACCTATGCTTTTTGGCAAAGGCATCAACTCGGTTACTGGACCATTTGACAATGTTATTTTTCATCAGGAGGTGGAAAAACTCGACTATGAGGTTGAGTTGGGAGTTGTTATAGGGAACAGGTGTCAGAAAATATTAGCTAAAAAGGCATACGACTATATTTTGGGTTATACGGTCTTAAATGACGTTAGCGCCAGATGTGCCCAATTTTCTGACCAGCAATTTTTTCGGGGAAAATCCATGGACACGTTTGCCCCTTTGGGACCTTGGATCATCACTAAAGATGAGATCAACGATCCAATGAACCTGCAACTTACTTGCAAGGTTAATGACCAAATCAGACAAAACGGCAATACCCGCGATATGATCTTTAACATCCCTTACCTTTTAGAATACATATCCAGCAATATAACGCTAATGCCTGGTGACATTATTGCCACCGGAACTCCAGACGGCGTGGGTTATTTTAACAATTCCCTTTTAAAAAAGGGTGACATTGTGGAGCTAGAAATTGAAAATATTGGAAAAATAAAAAATAAAATCGTTTAATCAGGGAGTCTTTATGCGTATGATTTTTAGTCTTGTCACTATTTTTAGTCTTTTGTTCCTTTCAGCTTGTGCCAGTAAAGTTAACGTTAATGAAGCGCAAGAGAAAGTGATGATTGTCAAAGAACTTCCTACTGAGAAAAAATGCGTTAGTGCCGGAATCATCGAAGTGAAGGACATTTTAGAAAGCTCGGCTATCGAGGAATTAAAGAACATGGCCCATGGACTTGATGGAAATTATGTCGTCATCAAGGAAACCAATTACAAAACCACTTTTGTGATTCACAAAGCTGAAGCTTTTAAATGTAACTAATCCCTGGTGAAGATTTTTCAAGACATCGAAAATTACTTAGGAGACAAAATCATCACGACCGTCTTGCTGGGAGGCGGTTGTATTAATGAGACTTACCAGCTCACCACCTCGGCAAAGAAAAGTTTTTTTTTAAAAACCAACAAAAATGCCCCACCGGATATGTTTCCCATGGAGGCCAAAGGGCTGGAAGAAATCAAATCCGCCCAGGTCTTACTCACTCCACAGGTACTCCAGATTAATGCACATTTTTTATTACTTGAATTTATCAAGGTACAAAAAAAAACTCCTGGTTTCTTCTCAACATTTGGCAGGCTCCTTGCCAACCATCACAAAAGACCCGCCATCGGTTGGGGATATCCCTCTAATAATTATATCGGAGCTAACCCACAAGTCAGTCCCCTAATCACCTATCGCCCTGAGAATTCACTAAGGGATTGGGCACAGTTTTATTTTGAAAATAGAATTTTGTACCAATTAAAACTGGCCGAAAAAAACCACCTGTCTGATCCTAACCTTGCTCGCTTGATAGGCCAGCTTGAATTAAAAGTTCCCGAAATATTAGCAGATGGTGAGGAGCCCCCGGCAATCCTTCACGGTGATCTGTGGAGCGGTAATTTTTTAATCAATCAGGATCATCTCCCCGTCTTAATTGATCCAGCCGTCTATTACGGGCACCGGGAAGCAGATCTTGCCATGACCAAACTCTTTGGGGGATTTAGTAACGATTTTTATACGGCCTATAACGAAACCTATCCTCTAAAACCTGGATATAAGTTCAGGGAAAATCTTTATCACCTATATCATGTCTTGAATCATTTAAATCTGTTTGGCAAAAGCTATTACGGACAGTGTATTGCACTCATCCAAAGCTATCTTTGATTTTGTTCAAACCATATTTTTATTAGAGAAAAAAATAATTTTTTTCTATCAATGTCTTGTTTTTTTCCCCAGAAAGTTGATTTTCTAATGGTTCTGGCATGTCCAATATCTTTCTTAATGATAAAACTTGAACCAGGCCAGGCGCTACCACAGGGAACCAATCCATCATTATCAAGCTTATAGTGATCATAGATAGCGTTTCTACTATAGGCAAAAAAAGGATATCTAAAATTATCAGATCCTCTCGGTACGTAAGTAGAAAAAGACAAGAAATTCATTTTTTCATTTAGCTCTTGCAGGCTTAATTTGTTTTTTTCGTTAAACGCTCGCCGAAAGGCTAAAGAAAAAGATTCTGCATGCTCACTATTTTTCCTAAACACAGTTTGAATCACGGATTTGACCGGATGGGAAAAAAAGCTTTCGTCTTTCATATATAAATCGGAAAAAGGTGATCCTTGAAACGGAGCTTGTAAGAAAATAGCTCCTTTGATTTTAGCCAGTTCACGATGATCCGCTGGAGTGTTGGCATTTAAAAAATGCAGCATGATAGCCTGGATATCAACCCCTCCTTTGCTATGGGCCACAAAAATAATATTACCCTGGGTGCTTTTGATCAGGTCTGTGATTCTGGTTATTTTATCTGTTTGATTTGCATAGTGGTTATCTTTCACCTCTAGGGTTTTATACTGAATATTATTTTCATCGAAAAAATCCTTATAATCTTGCAAGTGACCTCTTAATTCAAAAAGCCGAAAGAGTTTTTTTCTTACATATTGAAACCGGTTGCCATTATAGAATTCTTCCATCAGATCAAAATCAATTCCGGGAATAAGTAAAATGGTATATTCACGCAACCTTTGCATAAGCTCTTTGAAATCATCGGATTGATCGAGCATCCTCGTTTGATAAAGCATATCAAACTTATCAGTAACATTTTTTCCTGAGGGTGATAAACAGACGGACCACAAAGAGGTGCTCCAAAAAAGAAAGGTGCATATAAAAAACGGCAAGGCAAAAATTTTCATTCAGACACGGCCACCTTGATCAAGCAAATACAGCTCACCAATTTGAAAAGATGCTCCAAGAGGCGTATTAAAAGCAACTAGAGATTTTCCGCCAAAAATTTATTAACTTCTTCGGTGGCCAATTCCCAATCATGGATGGGATCTTGCTCAGACTTAAAATTCTCAAACCCTCTTTCTTCCGCAATCCTGCAAGCACAAGCAGCAATCATTTTTTCTTTTTCAGATTCGCTCACATGTTTTTTCCAAGCGCCTACACGTTTAATTCCGGTATTTTTGTTGTCACCCATGGAAGAACCTCCTTTCAAAAACGGTTTTTTCCAAACACAATCATGACAATATTGAAACAATAGTTTAACATATTTTATATCATATGAAATGGTGAAATTATTACGATAGATGCGTAAAGTCAACGCACACTTTTTTTGATGCCCTCGTCATTTTAACTATTTGTATTTTTATGATATTAAAAATTATGTAAAAGCACCCAACAACGCTATGTTTCTTTGGAATATCGATGAATAAAATTTTTGATCAACTTGGAAAAATCTTTTTAAAAAACCAAAAAATAAAAATTTGGTATCACCCACTTTATTTACCCGAACTGTACTCCCACAGTGAAATCAGAAATGTCTCCATTAAATACAAAACCATTATTTCCTTCTTATTTAAAAATAAAATGATCAACCCCGCAAACATCATAGGACCTCGGAGGGTCAGCTTTGACAAGTTAGGCCTGTTCCATACCCAATCCTATTTGGAAAGCACCACTCAAAGCGATTTTGATTTTTGTTCTCTTGGACTGGATCTGACTCTTGGTGAGGGCGAATCGCTCAGAGAGGCCCAACGACGGGTTGTAAGCGGCACCGTAGAAGGACTATACGAACTGGCCTTTAAAAATCTTAACATAGCTATCAACATAAGCGGTGGACTTCATCATGCAGAACCAGCTAAAGCTTCTGGATTTTGTCTCTATAACGATGTTGGCGTGGCCATAAAATATTTGCAGAAAAAAAAATATTTGGGCAAAATTTTAATCATTGATCTTGATTTTCATCAAGGCAATGGCAATCTAGAAGGTCTCAAGGACGAAAACAACATTTTCCAATTTAGTCTAACCGGTATTACCTGGCGCAACTCCTTTCTTTACCCCAATGTCAAAGAGATCGTCCTTCCTGAAGGAGTGACTGATAAAGTTTATCTAGAAACCCTTAGAGGGCATCTTTTCCAATATGTCGCCCACGTTAAACCTGATCTAATCTGCTATATCTGCGGTAATGATGTTTTACAAAACGATCCTTACGGAACCTTCAATCTAACTTTGGATGGACTTTTCGAGCGAGATAAAATAGTTTTTGACCTGGCCCAAAATAACCATATCCCTCTGCAGATTGTCCTAGGTGGAGGTTACTCGCCAAACGCCTGGATAGGCAACTGCCAGTTTTTAACTTATATATTAAACCCAAAAAAACTAACCCACCTCAACTATTCAACAGAGGATGTGGATCAGTATTATACTCATTATCTGAAAAAATGGCGTCCTGAATACCACCTTGCTAGACCTGATCTTATGTTTGATCAACATGATATTTTTCCGGAAATCAACTTAAGTCAACATGTTCAAAAACTGTTTAATTACTACACTCGCGGGCATATTGAATTTCAAATGAACAAACTGGGGATTTATCACAAACTCCGCCAAAAAGGACATCACGATTTATGGATTGAATTATTTGATCGCCCAGGTAATCAAAATATGATCAGACTAAAATCACAGGTTAATAAAAAAATTTATACACTTATAGAATCCGTCGTCGAAATCATCAATTATAAAATCCCTAAACCAGACGAGAAACTCAGATTGCTTAATGTTGAATGGTTGCTAGCGCAAAACCCGCTGGAGCCCTTTACTCCTCAAAGACCGCAACTGCCAGGGCAAGACCATCCAGGTCTTGGAATAGCTGACGAAATTTTGTCTATTTTTATAGAAGCTTGCAACCGGTTCAAATTGGATGGGGTTATTCATTGCCCCTCCCACTATCATGTGGCCGTCAAGGCCATGAAACATTTTCATTACCCAGACCCGCAGGATGATGCCATCTTTGCCGCGATCAAATCAACCCTTGATAAGTATTCACTAAAAGATGCTTCCCTCATTATGGCAAATGGTCTGCTAATTGATACCAACCAACAGGTCATTTCCATTAATCATAAAAAACTCATCTACCCGGTTTCCAAAAAATTGGAAGAATATTTTAATAACGACTATTATCAAAATGCATTTAAAAATAAATTTGCTGAAATCAATAATTCATTTTCAGTAGTCAAGGAGACGATACGATGAAAAAAAGTTTACCATGGATTGCACTATTTTTAATAACTGCCTGCAATCAGTCACCAGTCCCCAGGGAAATGTCAGCACTTGAAGTCATGGGACAGATCAACAATGACTTTTGCCTGCTGGTCGATATCAGGGAAAAAGGCTCGTTTACTAAAACCGCCGCCCCATCCATTTGGATCCCCTTTACTGACATAGAAAAAAATCAACATGACTTGCCTAAGCTGTTACCCAGTAATATCCAAGACAAAACAGTAGTGATTTTTTCAGACAATCCTGATTTATCCATTAAGGCCTGTCAACTACTAATGAAAACAAAATATAAGTGCAACTATCTAAAAAGTTTTTCCGACTGGGAGAATAATAACCTCCCCACTAGACCGGTGACTTTTTAAGAAAGATTCTCCACTTTTTTTCCAGCAAAAAAGAATATCGCCACCAGTAGCGCCAGTCCTACGATATTGGCAAGCCAGGGATTGACTCCGAAACCGCAAGGAATATATCCCACAATACACGATATAAAACCCACTAAAAGGGCGTAAGGCATTTGAGTCGAAACGTGATCCATGTGATCTATGGAAGAGGCAATCGATGACATAATGGTTGTATCAGAAATAGGAGAGCAATGATCACCAAAAATTGAGCCACTTAAAATTGAGCCAACCGAAGCATAAAGAATGCCGGTTGAGATATCCGCAGACATACCGGTGGTCATACTTACCGTAAGAGGAATGACGATGGGAAACAAAATGGCCATCGTTCCCCAACTGGTTCCTGTCGCAAAAGAAATCACTGACGATACCAAAAAAATACTAAGTGGTAAAAGCCCCACGCTCAAATTACTGCTCACCAAGGTCGTCACACATTCGGCAGTTTTTATATCCTTTAAAACACTCCCAAGCCCCCAGGCCAGTGATAAAATCACCATCGCTGGTACCATTGACTTGACCCCACCCAGCCACGCTTGCATGGCATTTTTCAAACTCATGGCATTTTGACAAACAATCATCATGATGATGACTGCTGTGGATAAAATAGATGCCCAAATCAGAGAAACAAATGAATTGGAATTGGCGAGCAGATCCTTAAAGGAAGCATTTTGAAAGGCGGTGTCTCCTCCAGAAGCCAAAATCCCCTGCTTTCCTGTGTAGTATAACCCAACTAAAACTCCCACTAACAAAATCAAAATGGGAACAACCGCATTCCACACCCTTGGCTTCATCCCGGCTTTTAACTCCATATCATGTAATTCCTCACCAGAAATTGGCGCCGAGCCTGGTTTTAAACAATCGCCGGTTTGACGGGCCCTTTTTTCTGCTTCATACATGGAAAACATATCTCTTTTCATAAAAATGGAAATCGGAATAAAAAGCAACAACATGATCGCATAAAAACGATAGGGAATTGATTCAATAAAAGTGACATAGGGATCAATCGTTATACCCTGGGCCTTAAATGCATCTTGAATAAGCCCGATTTCATATCCAATCCAGGTCGATACAATCACCAGAGAAGTCACCGGGGCAGAGGTAGCATCAACCAAGAAGGACAGTTTTTCTCTGGAGACCTTGAATTTATCAGTGATTGGTCGCATGGTGTTTCCCACGATCAACGTATTGGCGTAATCATCAAAAAAAATCAGCATCCCAAGCAACCATGTATAAAATTGAGCCAGAACAGATGTCTTAGCATACTTGGCCAGTTTGACCACAATCCCGTGCAATCCTCCAGAAACCCCCACCAAGGAAATCGTTCCTCCAATAAAACTAGTAAAAATAATAATCGACATATGGTCATTATCTACCAATCCCTTTAAAATATAGGTGTCCACCGATTTAAAAAAACCTTTCCCTACTGATATAAAAAAACCGCCAAAAGAACTTATTTCGTAGGTCATGACGGAACCTAAAAAAATTCCGACAAACAAAGAGATCAGAACTTCATGGGTTATAAAAGTCAAAGTAATGGCCAGATAAGGAGGAAGGAGTGGTAAAAAATTAATCAGATTGGAAAATCCTTCCGTAACTCCAAGAAAAATAATGACCAATAGGCCCAGGATAATTGCGATGATTGCTCTTTTTAACATTGGTTACTCTCCCTCTTTAAAAATAACTTTATTAAAGTAAATCCCAGATATTAATATTTGACAAGCAAAGATAATTTTGAATTTCTATGGGGTGATGATCTGTTTTATGATCTCTTCAATCTCTTGGGGCCGCTCTAGATCATGCCCTTGATTGACCTCAAAATATTTACGATTTTTTAACATGCTGGTGGTTTCGCGCAAAATTTGAATCGGAATAATTTTATCCTTGGTCGCCGCAATAATAAAAACTTTCCGGTCCATAATATTGATAACATTTTCTATAAAGGAATATTTTGATCTAATCTCTTCGATCTCTTCCAGGTAATAATCAGAATCCTCTTTTTTCAATGCCATGAAATTTCCGGTCAGCATTCCATTTAGCAGGTGTTCCACCCTGTCCCGACCGGGTATGAAACAGTAAGGGGTCAATAAAATGATATTCCCCAGTTGCTCACAAAATTTTGACAAAGCATAGCTGCCAACAATGGCGCCCCACCCTCGGCATATCAAGTTTACTTTTTTAAAATGTTTAAGTAGATACTCACAGGCCACCAGCCCATCATCCAAGGAGTTTAAAAATGAAAATTCCCCCCCGCTTCCCCCCATACCCGAATAATTAATCTGATAATAAGTTTCATTTATATCATTGAAGAGCTTAGGCAAAAGATTATCTACATCATTGGTGGTTTTATACTTCTGTGGCTCTTCAAGCTGTTTAAAGCCTGGACAATACAACGTACATGTATCTTCCGACGTACGAAATTCATCCAGCACCAAATGATTAATTACAAGTTTTGTTCCTTCGATCATATCCCTAATTATTACATATAATTGCCAGCTTTATCAGACAAAAACTTTTGCTTTTGGTTAAGTTTTTTGTCTAACGCGTAATGACAATTTTTCTGTCATTATTTTCTATACGTTTTGACCAAAATCACTTAAAAAGGAGCCTACACATATTGGGAAACAGCTTCATGAAAAATACAATTTATTTGTTTATTTTTTTGGCACTTACCTTTTCTGCGCTAGCGGCCAGCAAGCTTCAAAAAGTCGAGCGAATTATGCGACTGATGGATACAGAGCATGAGTTGCAAGAACAACTGATAAAAATCTCTGAAAACTTAAAACCTTATTCCAAGATCCAGGATGAAAACCAATTTAAAGAAATTATGAATCAAATTTTAAACGTCGATGACTTGCTGACCTATCAAAAAAAGCAATATATGACCCAGTTTAATGAAAGCGAATTGGATGACATCATTGCCTTCTATCAATCTCAGGGCGGAAAACGACTAAAGAGAATCAATCCGCAAATACTTTCAGATTCAATGCAATTTGCTCATCAAATGATTCAAAAGAAAATGCATCTGTTAAAAAACTAAAATCAATCCCAGTATCGAGTTGCCATGTTCATTCCTCTCTATCAATCTATTGTGCTACCACTATTTGACACCGGTCACCTTCACGAGGCGAAATGCGTCATGAATCAAGTACCTAATTTATAATTTTTATCTTTTAAAAATGTTTGGCATTTTGATTGCACCACCGACCATGCTTTACCTAAGAAGCCAAGGGAGGATTTCTCAATGAAAAAAGCATTACTAACTATTAGCGCCTTATTATTTGTTAGCTGTTCACCGATAAGCGGTATTTTTAAGGCCAGTGAGGATTTAAGTTTCAAAGGCATCAAATATGTCACTGGTTGGGGTAGCGAAGTCCCCGTTAAAATGGGAGAATACAAATCCTCCATCATCATGGAAAATAAAAAGACACTCCTGTTAAAAATCACCAAGACAGGACAAACAAACCCCTCTGAAATTCGTTTTAAAATCCCAAAGAATACGACCTTGCCTGAATATAACGGGGAACTGAAGCTAACCGCCAAAGAGGCCAAACAAAATTATGATCTGTTTGCTCAAGTCGATACTGAATTTAGATCGTCCAGTCAAATGCATGGAACTGAAAGCTGTACCTGGGAGAGTTATCGGAGAGTTTGCCGAGAAATTTGTCGAATTGAAAACGGTAGAAATATTTGTCGTGATGAATGCTTTAATGAAACCATCACCCACCACGGTTCCCAAGATGTTGAATACCATTACAATTATACAGATCGAGAATTTAACATCAATATCTTAACACCTGGAACAGAAGAAGTAGTTGGTAATTTTACCGGTAATGATCATGACTCCGATAAAGTTTATGACTACCAGGGACGATGCTACTAGATTTGATTAAAAAATCATAAACACCAATCAATCAGGGTGGGCCACAATCAACTTGTGGCTCCACCCCACAGCGTCTCCCCCGCTTCAATATTGCGCAAAAAATTTATGTAATTAGCCAGACAGCCTACTTAAGAAACTCCACCAAATGTTTTACTTGATAAAAACGAATTGCTGTTTTTTATCCCAATTCAAGACCACGAGTTCACTGTCGATATTGATTTGATTTCCTCAAAATTTCTGTCCCGGAAGTGTGCTGAGGATTTAAATACCGATCCATTTTCTTCAGTCCAAAATCCTTGATCGCCTTTCTCTTATTGCAATTGGAACAAAAAAGACTGATGTTCGACACATCATTCGTTCCACCCATGGCAAAAGGGACAATGTGCTCATACTCAAGACGATGGGTGGACTGGCAATTTTCACACTCTCCATTTGCCCGCTTATAAACGATCTCTTTGACTTTTCTGGGGATATAGCGGCTGTTTTTTATGGGTGTCTTCTTATGTTCACATTTGACTTCAATTTTTTGTTTAATATAACTATCTGCCATCAAAGAGATGATTTTATCCAAATCCTGCTCTTTAGTCAGATTTTTGATCTTTTCCAGCTTAAGAAGAGTTTCGCTGGAAAGATTGACATGCACTCTGGATGAATGCTGAGAAGTTTTTTTAATGATGGTTTTACCCGGGGTCTTGAGTACCCCATACTCTCTTTTAAGTTCAAAAATTTTTTCTTCGCATGCCTGCTTGGTGGTGTTTTTAATTTCTGCAAAAATCTCTAGCTGCTTTTCTTTAGAATTGATCTTGGCATCTTTAAAGAGACTGCTTGCCATATTGATATTAGAAAGTGAAAGTGAACCATCATTTAACTGGTTTCTTAGTTCAGGTAATTTTCTCATCACTCGCATGGCATTGATTCTGCGCCACGCTTGTTGTTCGGTATAACACAACTCTTTTAATGCATAATCAAAAAGGGATTGATATCCAAGATCAGAGTAGAGTTTTCTTCTTTCAATTTCTTCCAGATGCGAAAGAATGATCGACAGGAGTTTTTGTTCTTCCCTAATAAGATTTTTAGTTTTTGCAAGCAGTTCTTTATCACTATAGTTTTTAAGATCCATACGACTTCCTTTGGTGTTTGATTGTTTAAATGTGTAGCATAAATATCAACAGAAGAAAAATGTCAGAATCGCCAAACGCCCTATCCATGCGGATGCTGGCGCCTCAAGGATACGTTTCACAACACATTAAATTGTTTTTATGAGCTATGGAATTTAAATTTAGACAAACTTATTAAAAAAATAAATTGAAAGGTTTTCAGCATGGATTCTATGGGCCAAAATATTTTTCAAAAAATTCTTACCGTGAAAAATATTTTTCTTCACTCATATTATCACTTGCATTGTCAATTGATCAACCAACCTTGGCGTACACTTCCAGGACAAGTAACAATCATAAATGAAATAAAAATCTTACACATATCATTTAAAATCACCAATGCTTTTGAGAAACCAAATTTTTTTGTCACCTTGATAAATCAACTCATGCCAACAATCTGTTAGTAAAAGGCCAACCTCTAACCTTGTCAGAATTTATTTGTATTCATCACATCAAAAAAATCTAAATTAAAAGAATAGCATCTTTCTTCGGGCTTAGACTCACTGATTATTTTTTTTACTGATTTTATGGCTTCAATCAGATAATTTTTTACTTTATATACATCTTGTTCTGATAAAGTTACCACAGACGAATAATGTAAATTACGTTCAAGCGCCCGATCAATTGCGCTTAAGGCCTGCAGTCTCCAATTACGATGATGATGATAGATTAAATGACTGTCACTTGCTAAATGAAGTTTGGATACACCTATTGAAATATTATTATTTTCAACTTTGACTAGGCCTGCGTTTTGTAAAAAATCAAGAGACTCTTGTATCTTATGAACTGGTATCGATAAACACTTTGCGATTTGCTCAGCAGAATTTATGAAAGATATTGTAGTTAAAACATGCACTACAGAATATAACCAATGGCTATAATACTGTTCTTTTTCCTGTTCAGTTAAATTATTTTTAACTTCTAATCGTTTTTTCAAATTCAATGATTGCTCTTTAAGATCTTTAAGTTCTCCTTCCAAATAAGCTTTTGCTTCCTGAGTTCCAGCCTTTTGTAATTGGACTAAAGTGATAAAATATTTTTTTTCAATTTTATTTAAGTTGAAAAAACGAGTGACTGCTTCGGCTTGCTCTAAATTAAAATCTGCTTTGCCAGATAGAATGCGTGATAAATAGGTAGTTTGGCAGTTAATAAATAAGGATAAATCGCTTTTTTTGCCTCGACCTTTTTGCGGAAAGGACTGAATTTTTTTTATTATGTATTCTTGATAATTATTAAAGTCGAATATTGAATGTTCCATAAATACAGCACCTTAGTTTGTTAATATTAACTAATAGTACCATAATATTGATAAAATTAATTAAATATACGTTGCATCATATGGTCATTTCAGATAAAAAACAGCATGCGGCACAATAAACAAAACCGAGGAGGTTTTATGAAAAATTTATTATTTGTATTAATTATTCTAAGTTCTGTTTCCGCTCATGCTTTGGATTGCCAAGCAAGCAAAGATGGCGAAAATGCCACCCCACTTAATTTTCATATGGAGCACTATGGATCAATAACGATCGATAGCTACCAACATGATGTAGTAATTATTGGGAATTCAATTGTAATGAATATTTTTGATAGGCGTACCCCTACTTCCTCTGCTAGAGCACTTAGTTCTTTCCCAGAGAAAGGACAAGCAATAAGTGTATCTCTTGAAACAAACGACGGTCTGTATTCTATCAAGTGTAAATGACTCCCCTAGATTAGAACATTATTCAGACGAACGGGTCCAGTAGCTGGGCCTTTCGTTTTCGGCCAAGAAAAAAGGGGAAAGTTTTTACACAAGACATAGAAACGATTGACAAGACTAGTGCAGTGTGTTAATTATATGTGTTATATTTTGCGCTTAAAAAACTGCAAATTGATTTCAGCTTTGATGGGGAAACAATACCCTAATTTTAGAGATAAATATGAAACTTAAAACAATTATATTCACTTTACTACTCACAACCTCAGTTTACTCGTTTGCAAGTAAACCGTCGTCACCTTTGATGAATATATCAAAAAATAGTACCCCCAATAATCATCAAAACTCCAGCAATTTCACTTCTGATTTAAATTTGAAAAAAAACTTTGAAAGTGCCAAGGCCAAAACTGCAAAAGAAACTTTAAATTTGATCCAGACGTCAATGTTTGGAGGAGACTCCAGCGGAGGTGGACAGGGAATTATCTATGCTAACAAGAGAGTGAGATTTTTAGATTTTGTTTCAGAAGAAGATTTACCGGAGACTATAGTATCAGAAAAAGTATATGACAAAGTAATGTACCCAGAAAGATATGTCAGAAAACTTGGTCAAATTGCAAATAATTTCTTTAAATGCTCTAACGAAAAATTACTAAATTTCAAGGATGAATTTCCTGTTATGAAAGATCTTATAGGGATATTAAATAACGTAAATCCAATTTTTATAAAAATACCATTAGTAAATGTTTCGCAGGAGATGGCAAATAAAATCACTGAAATAAAGCTAATCAAAAATATTCCATTTTATACGATACCGTCTCCATCAGCACTGACAGACATTCAAAATCCAATCGCAATTTATAAATACAATAGGCTTTGGATATCTGAACCTCTTTTTAATAAAATGAGTACAGTAGACCAGTGTGGACTTGCCGTTCATGAATCATTTCGACATATGAATTATTCAAAATTGCTAACGCAAGATTTATCAACTATTGAAATCGAAGTATTAACTCGTTATGTTTTTGGAGTAAACTTTAAAAGCGATAGCGAAATTTTAGAACAGGCGCTTGAAAAGCTATCAAGGTCAATGTCGTCATCAATTGACTACCGTGAGATGTCTCGTAAAACTCAAGAAGAGGCTCGAATAATAAAAGACTATGAATATGCAAATTGGGATAAACTGACCGTTTCTCAAAGGAAAAAGTTAGATGAAAAGTTTTGGACTTTGATAAATCAATCCGACATGTATATCACCCAAAGTGTATCAGCAACGCTTGGTGAAATTGCCTCTACTACAAGTAACCTGATGCTTGAAACAGAAAGTGTACAAAATTGGATGCTTAGGGATAATGGATTAATTGATATAAAAACTCTACAATATCAAAAAACTGAAGATTGATCGCACGACTCACTGGCTATATAGACAAATTCGTACCTGTTAGCTCTTCTTATAATTATAAATTTTTCTAAGCTACTCAACATTTGCAACTATCACCTTGATATACCAACCTTGACGTACACTTCCAGGACAAGTAAAAATAATAAAAAATGCGTGACACCAGCTTAAGCCAAGTAGGACACGCGGCATAACTCAGTTACCAAACTGAGATTTATAAAAAGTTTTTTTTATAAATTATTGCGAATCGATGAGGCAAAAATAAGTGTCTGGCGAATCTCTGCAATACTGTTTGCTCCTGAAACTTCCTTTCACACCCAGCCTAAACCGCACAAATTATTTTTGGTCCATACAATATTTCGAGGCAACCTGCCTCATATAAATACTTGGTATTTTCAAGGGAAATTTTCCATTTAATGAACACATCAGATTGTACCCATTTAATTCGTAGTAAACGAACTGATCAGCTTGATTGAAAAATTCCACATAGCAATCATTAAACCCCAATACATGTCCGAACTCATGGGCCAGGATTTTCGGCTGGAGTGAAGGATGATTTTTTTTCCCGAGAAATATCACCGCAGTATTGTCAAATTCCACATACGAGGAATATGAATCAAGCCAATAAATTTGCAAAATATTTTCATTTTTACTACTCACAAAATTGACCAAAACTTTTATATCATCCGACTGCCAATATGATTCGATGGCATCTTTAATCATGGATTGATGATCCAAATTTTCCTCATAGATTCTAACCAGTAATTGAAACTTCGCTTGATTTTTTTTGCATGAGAGAGTCACCGGGGACAGATCCCTAGATATCGAAAAAAAATGCTGCCGAAAATTTAACGGTAATTGCTCACTAACAAGCTTGAAAAAGAGATCTTCATTTTCATAGTAAGCATTCGCCCATTTTACCTTGTCAAGGAAGGGTGACACATCATATTTTTGATTGGACACCAGTTGTTTTTTTTTGCAGATTGCCTTTTTAAATCGAATGGCATGATTTTTCAAAGTTTCCAGGTAAACCACCTGATCCGCTACCACATTCCTCATCTCATCACTTAAATCAGGAACACTCTCCCCATAAGACAAGATTTCTCCATACAGGAAATGTAGTTCCCAGCTGGAATGAAACTGATCAATTATATTTTGAAACTGTCTATTGAGTTCATCGGAGTTCAGTATAAGAGGTTGGGTGATGGTAAACACTGGCTGCCCAATCCTATACTTATTAGACACCAAAGATGATATCTGGGGATATTTTACTAGAAGAAAACGATCATAAAAAGTCTTGAATTTTATTTCAAAATCAAAAACCTCATCAACCACGCTAACTTCGCTACTTCTTTGATTGACACACGCATCGTACCCTTCCTCAGCAAAAAAAGGATTCCTATAGGCCAAAGTTCTTTTTTTATGTAACGAATTTCCACACGAGAGCATAGTCACTGCGATCAATGAAAGCAAAAACAGACTGAAAAGGTTATGAGAATGCATTTTTTCCTTTTTTAATTCTAACGTCTGCTTCATAACACATAATGTTAGCTTCTTCCTTAACATTATTATTTATTGTAAAAAATATTATCATTCATTTATAACACCTTGTTATTTATGGCCCACCCTTATGAACAATGATAAATTTAAGGCAAATAATAATTGGAGAAGGATCATGGATAATCAAAATTATTGGAAAAAATGTTCTGTATGTAAAACCGAATTAAAATTTGATGATGTTTATTATCAATGCAGTGTCAGCAACTGTAAAAAATTTTCTTTTTGTTCCGTAAAATGTTGGGATGTTCATTCCAGTGTGATGAATCATAAAAGTGCCGGTGCGGATGAATGTATGTCCCCCAAGGCAGCTTGGGAGGAAGAAACTACCAAACGAAAAATTTTGGCCAATACCCCTAAAACCAGCACCACCATCGCATCATCCATGAACAATGCCAATATTCCCAAAGACATTCTGGTGGTGGCATCCAAATTAAAAGATTATGTTAAAATCAAGCATGATCTTAACACTTCCGCCAACGTCATGAGCATGCTTAGCGATATTATGAGAGTTTTGGCTGACAAGGCTTCTGAAAATGCCAAGCAAGATGGACGAAAAACTTTAATGGACAGGGATTTCGAAAATGTCATTTTTTAAAAAGTAAGGAATATGCATGCACCTGAGACAAACTAATATTGATAAACTTAAAAAAACCTCTTTTGAGGTTTTGATTATTGGTGGCGGAATAAATGGTGCAGTCAGTGCAGCCTCTCTGAGTGCCAAAGGGGTCAAGGTTGCTTTGATTGATAAATGCGATTTTGCTTCGGTCACCAGCCAGGAATCATCCAACCTTGCATGGGGTGGAATCAAATATTTAGAAACTTTTGAATTTTTTTTAGTTAATAATTTGTGTAAATGTCGAAATCATTTAATTAGAAATTACCCCTCCACCGTTAAGGAAATCCGTTTTTTCACCACTATCCAAAAAGGATTTAAATACCCAGTTTTTGTCATATGGCTTGGTACCTGGTTATACTTTTTTTTCGGCAGATTATTCACCAAGGCTCCCAGGTTTTTAACCAGAAAGCAAATACAAAAGGAAAAGCCTATCATCGATATCACCAATGCGGCGGGAGGTTTTGAATATTCAGATGCGTACTTGCATGATAACGATGCCCGCTTTGTATTTAACTTCATCCGATCGGCGCTCAATTATGGTTGCATTGCTGCCAACTACGTAAGCTCACTGGGATCAACTATCGACAATGATGGAACATGGATCACTAAAACAAAAAATGAATTAACCGGTGAACATTTTTCCATCAAATCAAAAGTTATTATAAATGCCACCGGCCCTTTTGCAGACCCCATGAACCAATTATCCCGGCAAAGCACCAAACACCATCTGGTGCTTTCCAAGGGCATTCATCTTATTGTTGACCAGATTACCAAATCCAAGAAAGTTTTAACCTTTTTTGCCAGCGATGGAAGACTTTTTTTCGTTATTCCAATGGGCAGAAGAACCTGTGTGGGAACCACTGACACCCGAGTGAGCACCCCCGACCAAAAAGTCACCCCGGAGGATATCTCTTTTGTACTAGATAACATTAATTCTTTTTTAAAAAAGGAAAAACCTATCACCGCCAGCGATATTATTGCCACTAGATGTGGCGTCCGACCCCTGGTGATCAAAGGAACCACCACCAAGGAAATGGATTGGGTCAAACTTTCAAGAAAGCATATTATTGAAACCAATAGTAAGGACAAATATCTTACTATCTTTGGGGGGAAACTAACGGATTGCTTGAATGTGGGAGATGAAGTCAGTCAAATCGTATCGAAGATGGGTATCACTCTTAAACATCCCCATTATAAGTGGTATGGGGAGCCTGATGAAAAAACCAAGCACGAATTTTTTCATAGGGCAGATCTTTTGGGACTTGATAACTACACCTCGAAAGAATCCAGTGAAAAATTATCCTCCAGGCTTTGGAGACGCTACGGCTCCACGGCCTTTAGACTGCTTGAATGGATTCAAGAAGATCCCAGACAGGCGGAAGTGCTGATCAAAGGAACCGAATATTTGAGATGTGAGCTACAAGAAGCTGCCCAACGAGAGATGGTGATCAAGCTGGAAGATTTTCTAAGAAGACGATCCAAAATTTCGCTGATTGAAAAAAATGACTTTATCAAAAATTCAAATGGTTTAAAAGAAGCCTGCGAAATACTTTTTGAAGATAAGGCCGAAGAAAAAATAGCAGAATATTTTAATTATCCAATTATCTAGGGTCTTTGAAACGTGCAATCCATGGTACGAATATAATCCCTTCCATCACCTGTTAAATCATACCAAATACCTTGCATCGACAGTTGTACTTTTACTATTTGTGACATGTTATTTTTTTGAAAATTCAATTTTATAACTTCCATGCCGGAGGAAATTTTCATTAAGTAACTGCGCTCAATCCATTTTGTAATTTTCTGCAAATTAATTTTTTCATCGGAAGAAATTAACCAAGCTTGATCAACATAGTCCATGTTGCTTTGACCCCAGAAATTCCCACCATTTTTGTATTTTCTTTTTATTTTATCCCCATTTATCTGACAAAAACGTACATCTGATTTTTCCACCACTTCCTGTGGATACATGTTTCCCCAAGCATCACTTCTTATTTGTCGAAGCAATACCCCCTTTTGCCCATTCTCCCCTTCTTCATCACAGACTATTTCTATTATCTCTAAATAATCTGGACATAAAGTGTTCATGTCATCTTTTACCTGATAATAAACCCCTGACATATCATGGGTACTCGCTATCGCCAGACCTACGCAGGTTAAAACCAAAAACAGCAATGTAAAAACTTTTTTCATGAATCCCCGTATATCTTTGCTTATAAGGCAAATATCATGTTTTACGGTCGTTGAGTAAAAAGTTTCCTCAAGTCAGTAAAAATTACGGTTGGATAACCACTCTACTAGTTGACAAACACCTAAAAATTTCGTTTCATGCCTCTAAAGGGGGTTTTATGCGGGAGTTATTGGGTTCCAAAATTCACCGTGCCCGGGTCACTGATGCCAACTTGGACTACATTGGCTCGATCACCATTGATCGGGATTTGATGGACAGGGTAGATTTGTGGCCTTATCAAAAAGTGGCAGTTGTATGCTTAGATACCGGGGTCAGACTCGAAACTTATGTTATCGAGGGCGAGAGAGGTTCAGGTGACATTTGCATGAATGGCGCTGCTGCACATCTGATTAAAAAAAATCAAATCGTCATTATCATTGGATATCAATTTGCGGAGAAACCATTTCCTCCCAAATGCATCCTAGTGGATGACAATAATAAATTTGTGAAAAATCTCTAATGAAAAAGCTCATTTTGATCAGACATGGTGAATGTGATGGCAATATCGAAGGAAGATTTCGTGGCCGGTTTGATTTTCCTTTAAACCAGCAGGGCATCAGACAATCTCATGAATTGGGTCAACTCTTAAAGAAGGTTGATTTTAAAATGATCTATACCTCCCCGCTCAAAAGGGCCAAACAAACAGCAGACATCATTGCCACCCATACACTGTCCAAAGTCATTTCCTTGGAAACATTTAATAATCTTTCACTAGGCCCTTGGAATGGGGAACTTAAAGCTGTGATAGCAAAAAAATATCCCGAACAATATAAAATTTGGATAAGCAACCCGGAAAGTTTAACTTTTCCAGGACTAGAAAATTTAAATGATGTTCAAAATCGGGCCATGCTTGGCGTTAAAGATCTACGGTCCAAGCATTCTGATGAAACAATAATTGTTGTTACTCATCGAGCTGTACTTAAACCTTTAATCGCCGGTTTGCTTGAATTAAAATCACCATGGTTTTGGAAAATTCACCTCGATAATGCTTCTATAACCACTTTTGAGCTTAATTTAAATAATAATTATATGATGACTAAATTTAATTGCACGGATCATTTAAACGCATACGTCGAAGAAAAATACTGATTGGGGCTAAATAAAATAACTAAACATGTTTGATTGCCTGATTGATTTTGTAAGAAATCATTTCTTTAAATAGTCTAAAAGTCATGAAAAAATCTTGGGCGAAACCCTACATATTGGAAAAAAAAATGAAACGTATTATCCTGATCATTATCTCGCTGGTCATTTTTTGTGCTCATTCTAAAGAATTGAAAATCAGCTCTTTGAACATTCGCGTTTATGGCCAAGGCGGAATGTATGCGGGAACACTTGAAGATGAATTTAGAGATAAATGGTTAAAGGAATTTATTGAAGCCAAACTAGGTGACTCGGATGTCATTATTTTTCAAGAAATAATGAACAAGGAAAGTCTCATCAATAATATCGTGAGCGATATGAACTGTGTTTCATATGATCGCTCAAATACCATTGATGACAATAAGGAAAATCATATCTATGTCGTTGTATGTTTTAATAAAAAATATCAATTCTTAAAAGAGCAATCGGAAGACAACTACGCTTACGAGCCGATGGCCCTTCACAAGTATCGACCGGCCGTTTACGGAGTACTTTGTGAAAACAAAAAGAAACTGGCCCATATTGTAGGCTTGCATCTAAAAGCACTACCCCAGGGACATCAAACCAGGGTCAAACAAATGGAGATTCTTAGTAAAAGATTAACAGAAATCAATGATGGGCTTCCCATCATTGTTGGTGGTGATTACAACACCTACAACACGGATGAAATTGAAGATTATAAAATGATTAACTCATATTTAAACCCCCTTAACCTTTTTTCTGCCAACCAGGAAAACTTGATCACCTATAAAACGCCCTTATTCACCGGGACTTTTGATCATTTTTGGATATCCCAATCAGTTTATAGTAATTCAAGTTTTACGGTAAATGGACCGTGTAATGCAACCTCCAGCGGGCCTCGTTTTGATGATTTATATTTCTACAATCAATTTGTTTCTGATCACTGCCCAATCACCTTATCCATTCAACTTTAAGTATTGGACAGTGCGCACGGTCATCATTAATTATTTTCAATTCAAAGTGGTATCCATAGACAAATTTATGGTTCTCAAGTAATAACAATTCCTATCCAATTTTTTACGGGAGTTTTTTAGAGTGCAATTTTTTGAAGGTTCAGAAAAAAAAGTTGAAATTGTCGTCCGTGATGAAGCCATCAATCTCCAAAAGCTGGATAAAAGTTTTTGGGAAAATATCGTAAAAAAATGTAATGCAACGATCATATCTTCTATCCAAAATGATTCACTAAGTGCGTATCTGTTAAGTGAGTCCAGTTTGTTTGTCAGCAAAGACCGGTTTGTCATGATTACTTGTGGAGAAACCATTCTTGTCAACTCGATACTGGAATTTTTAAAAACTTATTCCCCCGCCCAGATTGATTTAGCGATCTTTCAAAGAAAAAATGAATATCAGGCCAATTTACAAAAAACTTCTTTTTTAGAAGACATAAAAAATTTATCCAAGTTAATTGATGGCCAGGCCTTCCGGATGGGCGATTTGGACGGACATCATAATTATATCTTTCATACCCTAAAACCCTTTACCCCCCCGAGCGATGATTACACCAATGAACTTCTGATGTACCATATCACGAGCGAAGCTGCTAAAATACTTCAAACACCCAATAATAAAATTGATAACATTCGAGAGCTTTTGCAACTGAACCGATTGTTCCCTGAATTTAAATTTGATGATTATATTTTCTCCCCGTATGGTTATTCACTCAATGCCATAAACCAGGATCGCTACCTCACTATCCATATCACCCCACAGGAAAATAACTCTTATGTCAGCTTTGAAACCAATCTTGATTTGAGCCAGCTTTCATTTAATCTGCTTGATCATATGGTCACCACCTTTAATCCTAAAACTTTTGATCACATTGGTTTTAACTTTAACAAGATCAGCTTCGCTAGCGAATATTTCACTTTAAAAAAATCTGAAATTAATTTAACTTGTGGATATACGATGTCATTTAATCACTATTCAAAAGAAAATGATATCCTTTCTCATCCCGTCAAAATACTCTAGGAGACCATCATGCAATCAGATCTTTGGCTTGAAGAAAAATACAAAAATTTTATTGGTTATCGCTATAAAATAAATAAAACATTGTTCTCTGGCAAAAGCGAGTTCCAGTCCGTCGATGTGGTGGAAACTGAAGGACTTGGAAAAATGCTTTTAAATGATGGACTGGTCATGGTGACGGAGAAAGACGAATTTGTTTATCACGACATGATCACGCATGTGCCAATGTTCACTCACCCCCATCCTGAAAACGTGCTTATTATTGGTGGAGGTGACGGTGGCACCGCCCGGGAAGTGCTTCGTCACAAGAGCGTAAAAAAATGTGTCATGGTGGAAATCGATAAGATGGTGGTAGATGCTTGTAAAGAGCATATACCTCAAACTTCCAAAGATTTAAACCATCCTAAGCTGGAACTGATCATCGATGATGGTCTGGAATACGTTAAAAACACCACCCTCAAATTTGATGTCATTTTAATTGACTCCACTGATCCAATAGGACCGGCGGCTCCCTTATTCAACTCTGCTTTTTACCAAAACGTAAAAAAATGTCTGACTTCCAATGGTATCGTGGTCTCCCAGGGGGAATCAGTTTTTTTCGAATCCCACATGCAACAAGTACTGCTTGGAATTTTAGGAGAGCATTTTTCCAAAGTTTCCATTTATAATTATTCCAATCTAACCTATCCAGGTGGACTATGGTCTTTCACATATGCTTCGGACACTTTGGACCCCATTAAAAATTTTAACGAAGCTCGCGTAACATCATCCAATTTAAAATTTAACTATTACAATGAACAAATTCATCGGGCGGCTTTTGCTCTGCCATCGTTTATGAAAGCAAAAGTTCAGCACTTGCTAAAAAATTAAAAGCCTCAAGTGATTTTATCTTGAAATTAACGATCCCCACATCGCCATTTCACCTTCAAAAATATTGGCTACGTCGATATGGCATTTCTCATACTCATCTTCATCATAGGTCTTGCATCCATCGGTAATGTTTAAACTGATACCGTACTCATGCTGATTTGTAATGGTTGCATCCCCATAAGCGCTACTATATTCGCCGTCATATAAAGCATAAAAAAAGTTGTTAGTTGAAATTGAAGTGGAATTTTGATCAGCAGTGATCTCAAAATATAACCCAATTTTTTCCCTATCAAAATTAAATAGCAAAAAAGTCTTACCTTCAATCTTGGCAAAAATGCGAAAACCTTCCACCTTATAATCATCCGTACGGTCAATTTCCAACCAGTGTGGTTGCTTATAGGTCATATCATACAAATCGTATATCTCTGTGGTCTGGGCAACCAGATTTGTCACCGTAAAAAAAATCATAAGCGCCATTAAATATTTCATATAACTCCCGGGGTTGTCCCATCTGGTATGGGATCACTGTTTGATGTGAAACTTTTTTCAGGTATATAACATTTAGCAAAAAATATTCAACAAATTGAATCATTTTTTGTAAATTTTACCGCTTTTAAAAAGTTGAGAGTAAAAATTATGGCATGAGGATTTACGTTTATAAAATTGTGCACTCAACTCCTCTTGAATCTCCTCCGTCCATATAGTCACCATGAATTATTTCACTATTAACAGTTGGATAAGGAAGAAAAATTTCTTCTAGAATTTCTTGATTATTGGAAGAAAGCATTTGGAAAGTGGCACCCATGCTATTTTCATCAAAAATCACTCTGGACGATGGATAAAAATAGTTGCCGAGGTTGGTTTCTACTTTGATATATGCCTCCTCGTCTCCAATATCGACAATTTTAATCAAGTAAGTGTGACTAGAAACGCTGTCTGTGCATTTAATTTTGTCTCCACTTTCAAAAGCGTAAGAATAAGTTGATAAAGTTACCAAAGTTGTAAAAATTAAAATTTTCATACTGACTCCCTTGTTTAGTATTTGATGAATACCCCATTATTTGATATAACAAAAACATATAAAAGATATAGTCGTTATATCAATATGGAATTAACATGCGAAACCCCATAAATTTTAATCATCTGGAATGTTTTTTTTCGTTGGCAAAAACATTAAGTTTTTCAAAAACATCCAAGGAGTTGATGATTGCCCAACCAGCAGTATCCAAGCAGATCAAATCTCTGGAAGCACAATTTAAAATGCAATTATTTATAAGAACAAAACAAAAAGTTCAGTTAAGCTGCCCTGGTAAAAATTTATATGATAAAATATGGCCGCTATATAGTGCCATGTGTGCCCGGATTAATGAAGGGGTCGAGACAACAACCAAAATTGAAGGAAAAATCACATTCGGTTGCTTGGAAGAAGTTGGTGAGAAGGTATTTATTCATGCTTTAAACAAGTTTAAAAAAACCAACCCAAGTATTGTTTTTGAAGTTAGATTTTTAAAGGCCGTTGAGATTATTGAAGGTGTTAAAAGTGGTGCGATAGATATTGGAGTGGTTCCAGATAAGATAATTCAGGAGAATATCAGAATATATGATCTTTTAGAAGAAGAAATTATTTTGGTAACAGGTAGGCAAAATGCCGATAAAAAAATTGGTAAAATAATCGAGCTTCCATTTGTCGCTTTTAGGGAGAGTGATCCCCTGCTCGAGTATTATTTACGAAAAGTATGTCCAAACATAAAGTTGAATAAATTAAATATCGAATTTGTAATAAACTCACATAAGGCAATGATAGATGTTATAAAGCAAAATAATCTTTATGCAGTTTTGCCGTCGCTTAGTATTAGAAAAGAATTGGCCAAAAACGAAATCGTAAATATTGGTCCTGTAAATTTAAAATCAAAACTTTTTTTAATTCATAGGGATTTCGAGTACATAGATAGAAAAATAATCATGTTTCGGGATTTTTTAAAAGAATTTGCTAAAAATATCGTATAACTAACAACAACTTATGTGTGAGTTGGGTAAGGTGACACAAGCAGGTAAGGTTAGCTAACTTTGGGGCAAGTCCTCAATATTATTTCAGATAATTTCGGAATTTTCCCATATCCACAAACCCGATCAAGTAAATATTGA
>MEQB01000055.1 GCA_001770015.1 Bdellovibrionales bacterium RIFOXYC1_FULL_37_79 | reverse complement strand
TGAGTAGAAAACATAAAGCAGAAAGTAGAGAAGTATTACCTGATCCAAAGTACCAAGATGTGGTTGTTACGAAATTTATTAACGGATTTACCTTGGGTGGTAAAAAATCTGTTGCAGAAAAAATAGTTTATGGCGCTTTTGAATTAATTGAAAAAAAGACCGGGGAAGAAGGCTTAAAAGTTTTTAAAAAGGCGCTTACAAACGTAAAACCAGCGATTGAAGTCAAATCAAGAAGAATTGGCGGTGCTACTTATCAAATACCGATTGAAGTAAGGCCAACCAGAAGGCAATCACTTGCTATTCGTTGGATAAAAGAATATTCCAGTTCCAGAGGTGGAAAGAATCTAATGGATAAATTAGCAGATGAACTTATTGATGCCGCTAATAATCGTGGTGGATCTGTTAAAAAGAGAGAAGATGTTTATAAAATGGCTGAAGCCAATAAAGCATTTGCTCACCTCAAGTGGTAGTATAATCCTACATAAGTTTTTCTTATTCTCTTGCCTTTATAGGTACGACCGTTAATATTATAATTAATTTTTTATATTTAATGTGTTGAATCTTTTTTGATTAATTCTGGGAGCCATTAATGGAGCACATTCGCAATATTGGGATTATGGCCCATATAGATGCTGGTAAAACAACTACAACAGAAAGAATTCTCTATTATACAGGAAAAACGCATAAGATGGGTGAGGTTCATGATGGTAATACTATTATGGATTGGATGATTCAAGAGCAAGAGCGAGGAATAACCATTACTTCAGCGGCGACAACTTGTGAATGGAAAAAAAATATAATTAACATTATAGATACTCCTGGGCATGTGGATTTTACGATTGAAGTCGAGAGATCGTTGAGAATCTTGGATGGTGCAGTAGGTGTTTTTGACGCTGTTTCGGGGGTTGAACCCCAGTCAGAAACGGTATGGTACCAAGCTGATAAATATAAAGTTCCAAGAATTGCCTTTATCAATAAAATGGACAGAGTCGGTGCAGATTTTGAATTTTGCGTAAAAGATATTAGGGAAAAATTAGGAAAAGTTGCTTATGCTATTCAATATCCCATAGGCGCAGAGGAAAAGTTTAAGGGAATAGTTGATCTTGTTCAAATGAAAGCTCTTTATTGGAATGAAGATGATCTGGGTTCTACTTATAAATTAATGGAAGTTCCAGACAGCGTGTTGGAAATTTGTCAGGCCCTAAGAGAAGATTTAATCGAATCATTGGCAGATTACGATGATAAATTTGCTGAGAAATATTTGGAAGGGGAAGAGGTAGCTATTGATGAGATAAAAAGAGTGATAAGAAAAGCAGTAAATAGCAATCAGTTTATTCCGGTTTTATGTGGTTCAGCTTTTAAAAATAAAGGAATTCAGCCTTTACTTGATGCCATCGTAGATTATTTACCTTCACCCTTAGATAGGGGGGATATAATAGGTCATAATACAAAAAGTTTTGAAAAGGTGGAAACACGCAAACCCGATTCCAAGGAAGTCTTTAGTGCTTTGGCATTTAAAGTAGCCAGTGACCCTTTTGTGGGAAGTATTACTTATATTAGAATTTATTCCGGTGAAATAAAAGTTGGACAAAATATTTATAATCCGCATAAAAAAAAGAGAGAACGTATTGGCAAGATACTTCAAATGCATTCAAATAAGAGACAAGAGTTGCAAGTTGCCACTGCCGGACAAATAGTAGCACTGGCAGGACCAAAAGAAACCATTACAGGGGAAACACTTTGTTTAGAGCATAGGCCGATTCTTTATGATTTAATGGAATTCCCAGAGACTGTTATTTCAGTGGCCATAGAGCCAAAAACAAGTGCTGATGAAAAAAAATTAATAAATGTTTTAGAACAACTAAAATTAGAAGATCCTTCTTTTGATTTTAAAAACAATAAAGAGACTGGACAACTTTTAATCTTTGGTATGGGAGAATTACATTTAGAAATCATTGTTGATCGACTTGGTAGAGAATTTAATGTAGGCATTAACGTTGGAAAGCCGCAAGCTTCCTACAGAGAAACTATTCTAGAATCAGCCACAGCTTCATATGTTTTTAATAAAGAAATTAATGGGAAAGAGCAACACGGTCAGTGTACGGTATTAGTAGAAAAGTTTGAATCACAAACTGGTATTACTTTTGAGTCAGAAGTTAAAAAAAGAGATTTACCGGAAGAATTATTAAATGCAGTTGAAAAAAGTTTGAAAGATGCGGCGGCAGGAGGAGTATTGGCAGGATACCCCATCATAGATGTAAAGGTAACTTTAAAAAAAGCAGAATACAATGAAGCTAACTCGACGGAGTTGGGATTTAAAATTGCTGCTGCTTACGCTTTTAGGGAAGCATGTATAAAAGCAAAACCAACTCTTATGGAACCTTTTATGAAGCTGGAAGTAATTACGCCCCTTGATTATACGGGAGACGTGGTTAGTGATGTAAATATGAAAAGAGGTAGAATCATTTCCATGGGGCATAAAGGGGGGAAGGAAGTTATTAACGGAGAAGTTCCGTTGACAGAAATGTTTGGTTATAGCACAGACCTTCGCTCTAAAACCCAAGGCCGAGCAAGTTTTACTCTTAGTTTTTTAAGATATGAGGACATGGGAAAACAAATGACTAAAAATATTCTTGAAAAAAGAGGAATTTTTATAGATTAATACATAAATTAATATTATTTTTACGATTTAATCATAAAAATAATATTTTTTTTGTAAAAAAAATGTGGGGGAGTGTTGACATTGGGCCCAAAAGGTCATATTAATCAAGTTCAAATTGGTGGAAAAAGGAATATGTAGAATGAAAGCTTCTAGGTTGAGAATTAAATTGCGTGCGTACGACTATAGATTATTAGATAATTCCGTGAATGAAATTGTTCAAACCGCAAAAGAAACCGGCGCAAGAGTTGCTGGTCCGATTCCATTACCGACAGAGATTAACAAATATACTGTTCTCAGATCACCACACATTGACAAAAAATCGAGAGAACAGTTTGAGATGAGAACTCATAAAAGACTCATTGATATTATTGATCCAACTCAGCAAACCGTTGACAGCCTAATGAAATTAGACCTGTCTTCAGGTGTTGATGTTGAGATAAAGTATTAGTTAAAACCCAACTAATATTGGCTAACATGGATAAAATAAATTAACCATGCATGCATCCCTGCTGTCAGGGTGATGCTGTGGAGGAGAAGATGGTAGAAAAAAATATTAAAGTATCTACTAAAGCAGAAGATACTGTGTCGATCCCAAGTCATGAACAAACGAAGAGTTTAGATTTACCAGTTTTTTATGGCATGAAAGCAGGTATGACTAGAATTTTTGATGAAAATGGCAATCACATACCTGTCACTGTTATTAAATTAATCCCAAACATTGTATCTCAGGTAAAAACTGTAGCAAAAGATGGATATGAAGCTTATCAAATTGCTTACTACGAGAAAAAAGAAAAACTGATTTCTGCTCCCAAAAAAGGCCATCTAAAAAAAGCGAACATCCCAAATAGTTTTTATAAATTTGCAGAAATTAAAACCGTGAATGTGGATGATAAAAACATTGGGTGTGAAATTAGTTTGGAGACTTTTAAACCTGATTTGTATGTTGATGCGACATCAAATTCTAAAGGAAAAGGATTCCAAGGTGTAGTTAAGAAGTTTCATTTTGCTGGCGGTCCTGCAACACATGGATCGACTTTTCATAGGGCACCTGGATCAATTGGAAATAGAGCGACCCCGGCAAGGGTTTATAAAAATAAAAAATTGCCAGGACACTTAGGTTGCGAGAAAAAAACAATGCAGAACTTAAAAGTTGTAGAGGTCAATAAGGAAAAAGGATATATGCTCATAAGAGGCTCTATCCCTGGCGGAAAAAATAGTTTTGTTAAAATTTCAAAGTCGGTTAAGAAGTAAAGGGTAGGTTATCATGACAGAAATATCAGTACTCAATAGTCGGTTTGAAGCTACTGGAAAAATTAAAACTGAAGTAGAACTAGTACCTGAAAAGGTTAATGTTCCAGTGGTGCATCAGATTGTTAAAGCTACATTAGCTAACAGAAGACAGGGTAATGCTTGTACCAAAAATAGGGCCAATGTTAGAGGTGGAGGAAAAAAACCCTATAAGCAAAAAGGGACTGGACGTGCTAGACAGGGTTCAATTCGATCACCATTGTTAGTTGGTGGAGGTGTTGCTTTCGGTCCTACTCCAAGAGATTTCTCGCAAAAAGTAAATAAAAAAATGACTATTTCGGGAATTCATTCTGTTATTGCAGATAAATTTCAAGCAGGAAAATTAACAGTTATTGAAAAGCTTGAATCAGATGGTAAAACTAAGAGTATGCATGAGCTATTAAACGGAAAAGGATTGTTACCCGCTTTAGTGGTTACCGCTGACAAAAACTCACCAGCTCTTAGAGCAGTTAAAAATTTACAGTGGGCCAAGGGACAAGCCGTGGATGGTTTTAGTGTTTACGAAGCAGTAAAATTTGAAAATTTAGTTATAGAAAAAGAAGCATTGGAAAATCTTTTGCAAAGGCTGGTATAGCAATGAATATAGAAAACATAATATTGAAACCACTAATTACGGAAAAAGCCACAATTATTGCTGAAAAAAATAACAGATATGGTTTTGTAGTGAATACCAAAGCAAACAAGAATCATGTTAAGGCGGCTGTAGAGAAATATTATAACGTCAGAGTTGTTGATGTGAAAACATCTGTTCTACCTGGTAAATTAAAAAGAGCCGGTAAAGCAATGAAAAAAACACCGAAAACCAAAAAGGCTTTTATTAAGTTGGCAGAAGGACAAAAAATTGAATTCTTCAAAGGTGTTTAATTAGGTTATTAATTAGTAGAGGAAAATATGGCGATTAAAAAATTTAAAGCAACTACCCCTAGCAGAAGACAGATGGCAGTTGTGGTAAACAGTGATTTATCAAAGAATAGAGAAAACTTAAGAAGTGCTCTTGTATCTAAAAAGTCCAACGCTGGTAGAAATAGTAGCGGAAGAATTACCATTAGACATCGTGGCGCTGGCGTAAAAAAGAGATATCGTATAATTGATTTTAAAAGAAATAAAATTGATATCCCCGCAAAAGTTCAGGGACTTTTTTACGATCCAAACAGAACCTGTAATATTGCTCTCGTATCGTACGCTGACGGACATAAGTGTTACATCATGGCACCGTCAGGGCTTAATATTGGTGATACAATCATTTCTTCAGATTCAGCTGATATTAAAGTGGGTAATAGTAAACTTTTAAAAGATATTCCTGAAGGTACACTTGTTCACAATATTGAGTTAACACCTGGAGGCGGTGGTCAGATCGCTAGGTCTGCAGGCACTTTTGCTCAATTGATGGCAAAAGAAAAAGATTATGTTTTAGTAAGAATGCCCTCAGGAGAGCTACGAAAAATTAAAAGTAATTGTAGAGCGACTATTGGTCAAGTTGGTAATTTAGAACATGAGCAAAAAGTTATCGGTAAGGCTGGAATCAAGAGGCATATGGGATGGAGACCAAGTGTTAGAGGTGTTGCAATGAATCCCGTTGACCATCCACTTGGTGGGGGTGAAGGTCGAACATCTGGTGGTCGTCATCCATGTACACCATGGGGTAAGCCAACCAGAGGATATAAGACAAGAAATAATAAACGTACGAATAGATTTATTGTTAAACGTAGGAAGAGTAACAAGTAATAAATGAGAGGGAGTAAATATGACTCGGTCATTAAAAAAAGGACCTTTTGTAGATGATCATCTTTTAAAGAAAGCGTTGGATCTTCAAAAAGATGCACAAAAGGGTAATAAGGTAATAAAAACTTGGTCAAGACGTTCGACGGTTATCCCTGAATTTATCGGGTTAACCTTTGCAGTACATAATGGCAAAAAGTTTATACCCGTTTACGTTACTGATAATATGATTGGCCACAAGTTAGGTGAATTTTCTATGACGAGAACCTTTCATGGTCACGGTGCTGATAAGAAGGTAAAAAAATAAATATTAACTTTAAGATAAGGTGAGGGTCGAAATGGCCATATTAGTAAAACACAAAAGAGCAGGAATATCACCGATGAAGGTGAGGCTGGTTTGCGATTTGATAAGAAACAAAAAAGCCTCGGAAGCTTTAAGGATTCTTAGATTTTCTGGAAAAAAAGAAATAGCTGTTACGCTTGCAAAGTTGATTAACAGTGGGTTAGCCATAGCAGCTGAATCTGGAAAATACGATATGGATAACTTGGTAGTAAATACTTTATTTGCCAATGATGGTCCAACGCTCAAAAGAATTCAACCAAGAGCTCAAGGCCGCGCATATCGGATTAGAAAAAGAACTAGTAATATTACTTTAGAATTAAAAGAAGAATAGGAAGGCAAGAATGGGACAAAAAGTACACCCTTATGGTTTTAGGTTAGGATACATCAGAGGATGGCATTCCAATTGGTATGCCAAAGATAAGTATGGTGAAATTCTTCAAGAAGATCTTGCAATTCGAAGATATATTGATAAGCAGATGAAGAACGCTGCAATATCAAATACTGAAATTTCTAGAACTTCGGATCAGATTAAGGTAACCGTTTATACCGCTAAGCCAGGTGTTGCAATTGGGAAAAAAGGTGCCGAAATTGAAAAAATAAGAAAAGATCTGGGCAAGCTTACAAAGGGACAGTTGATATTTAATATAGCTGAAGTAAAAAAGCCAGATGCTGATGCAAAACTGATTGCTGAAAATATTGCTGCTCAGTTGGAAAAGCGGGTTGCTTTTAGAAGAGCTATGAAGAAAGTGATGCAGTCAGCTTTTAGAGCAGGTGTGAAAGGTATCAGAGTTAGAACATCTGGAAGACTAGGTGGAGCGGAAATGGCTCGTACCGAAGGTTATTCAGAAAGAAAGGTTCCGCTTCATACGCTTAGAGCGGATATTGATTATAATACAGCCGAAGCTCACACTACATATGGAGTTATTGGTGTGAAAGTTTGGGTTTATAAAGGTGAGATTTTTAAATAAAGATAGAGGTTAAAAATGTTGGCACCAAAAAAATTGAAATGGCGAAAACATCAGAAAGGTAGAATGCAAGGACGTGCTTATAGAGGTAATAAGGTTTATCTTGGCGAGTTTGGGCTTCAGGCGGTTACTTGCGGATTTGTGACGGAAAGACAAATTGAAGCGGCGAGGATTGCCATTACTAGACATGCCAAGAGAGGCGGAAAAGTCTGGATTAAAATTTTTCCAGATAAGTCTATTACCAAAAAGCCTGCTGAAGTAAGAATGGGAAAGGGAAAAGGCGGTCATGAGAGTTGGGTTGCGGTTGTAAAACCTGGTCGAGTACTTTTTGAAATAACGGGAGTTTCCGAAGATGTCAGTAAAGCTGCTTTGAAATTGGCTGGGTATAAATTGCCGATAAAAACAAAAGTTATAGCTAAAGAGATTTTTTAAGGGTAATTGAGGTTTTTATGTTGAAAATGAATGAAATAATTAATTGGGATGAGAAGGCACTGATTGGAAAAATTGAGTCTCTTAAAAATGAGGTTTTTACAATACGAATGCAAAAGGTTACTTCGGGGATAGAGAAACCTCATAAGATTAAAGAAAATAAGCGGGACATTGCCAGGCTTTATACCATTTTAAATAGAAAAAGTGAGAAGTAAGATGAAAGATCAAAAGAGTTTTAAGAAAAAACTTGAGGGGTTAGTTACAAGCAATAAGGGTGATAAGACAATTACAGTTAGTGTTGTGAACAAATTTAAGCATCCTAAATATTCAAAGTTTATATATAAAACTAAAAAATATTATGCCCATGATAAAGGTAATGAAGCTAAAGAAGGTGATAAAGTGACAATTATCGCCTCTAGACCATATTCAAAAACAAAAAAGTGGGAACTTATAAGTATTAACAAGTAATGATCGGGAGTATCAAATGATACAGATGGAAACAAAATTAGAGGTAGCGGATAATTCTGGGGCAAAGCTCGTCCAGTGTATAAAAGTTCTTGGGGGATCCAAGCGTCGAACAGCAGGAATTGGCGATATTATTGTTGTTGCAATTAAGCAAGCAATCCCTGGTGGAAAAATAAAAAAGGGTGAAGTTAAAAAGGCAGTTATTGTAAGGACTGCTTTTCCAATAAGAAGAGAAGATGGTACCTATATTAAATTTGACGACAATAGTGTTGTTATTTTACAAAACGAAACCGATCCAATTGGTACTAGAATTTTTGGGCCTGTTGCAAGAGAGTTAAGGGCCAAGAATTTTACAAAAATCTGTTCGCTTGCCGCGGAAGTGCTTTAAGGGGTGTTTTATGCAGAAATTAAAAATAAATGATGAAGTAATAATTCTTGCAGGGAAAGATAAAAATAAAACAGGAACGGTTTTAAAAATTAACCAAAAGAAAAATATTGTGATTGTTAAAGGCATCAACATGGTTAAAAAAACTGTAAAGCCAACTCAAGAAAACCCAACTGGAGGAATTCTTGATAAAGAGCAGGCTATTCATATTAGTAATGTTAGCTTGATCAGCCCTAAAACAAAAAAAGCTACAAGAGTTAGAATTGAGACAAAAGATGGAAAGAGAGTAAGAGTTGCTACGAAGTGTGGCAGCCTTTTAAAATAGTTGAGGGAATTATGGCAGCAAGATTGCGAGAACTTTATAAAACAGAAATAAAAGAGAATTTAAAAAAGAAATTCAGCTATACGAATGATCATATGATCCCAAAAGTTGAAAAAGTCGTAGTGAATACATGTACTCGTGATGCTGTTCTCAACGGGAAAATTATTGATTCACTTGTCGCAGACCTTAGGGCAATAACAGGACAAAAACCTGTGGTAACTCGGGCCAAGAAGAATATTGCGGCTTTTAAATTAAGGGTCGGGCAAGCAATTGGTGCATCTGTAACTTTGAGAGGGGAGAGGATGTATGAATTTTTGGATAGATTGATCTCTATATCACTGCCAAGGGTACGTGACTTTAGAGGTGTCAACCCAAATGGTTTTGATGGAAAAGGTAATTATACGCTTGGCCTTAAAGAACAAATCATGTTTCCAGAAATTGAATATGATAAAATAGACAAAGTCAGAGGGTTGGGGATTACGATTGTTACTTCAGCTAAAAACAATGAGGAAGGCAGAGAATTATTGACCCAGTTTGGGATGCCTTTTAGTAAATAGTAATTTTGAAAGGAAATAAAAAATGGCAAGATTAGCAAAAATTGTAGCATCAAAAAGGAAACCAAAATTTCAAGTTAGACAGCATAACAGATGTGAAATCTGTGGCCGTTCTAGGGCTTATAGTAGAACTTATAGAATGTGTAGAATATGTTTTAGGAATTTGGCTCTCAAAGGGATGATTCCTGGCGTAACTAAATCTAGTTGGTAGTAAAAGGGGAAGATAGTATGATGACTGATCCTATAGCAGATATGTTAACGAGAATAAGAAATGCAATTAAAGCCGGAAGCACAAAAGTTGATGTTCCTGCAAGTAAAGTGAAAGCGGCAATTTGCAAAGTTTTAAAAGAAGAAGGTTATATAAAATCTTTTAAAATTATTGCTAAAGAAAAAACTGATATTTGTCTTAGAGTACAATTCAAAGAAGATGCCATCGTCGGATTAGAAAGATATTCGAAGCCGGGATTAAGACAATATAAGGGTTATCAGGAAATGCCAAAAGTTATTAGTGGTCTGGGTATATCAATTGTATCAACTTCACAGGGTATTGTTTCATCCAGAGAAGCAAAGAAAAGAAAAATTGGCGGTGAAGTCATCTGTAATGTTTGGTAGGAGTTATATATGTCACGTATAGGTAAAAATCCGGTTGTTATACCAGATAAAGTAAATGTAAAAATCAAGGATACACATGTAATGGTAAGTGGGCCAGTTGGTCAGTTGGAATTTACATTTGCGAATAATGTAAAAATTGAGCAAAAAGATAAAACAATTGTCATAACCCCTAAAGATAATTCAGTCCAGGCTAGTTCCCAGTGGGGTACTACTAGGGCTTTAATTAATAATATGGTGGTTGGTTGTTCGGTTGGTTTCAATAAAATACTGGAAATAAATGGTGTTGGGTATAAGGCGGCAGTGGCGGGAAACAAAGTTACGTTAAACTTGGGTTATTCGCATCCTATTGATTTTGACGTGCCTAAAGGGATTGTGGCCAAAATGGTTGGCAAGGATCTTCATATTACTGGCGCAGATAAGGAGCTTGTTGGGTTGGTTGCTGCTAAAATTAGATCATTTAGACCACCAGAACCATATAAAGGCAAAGGAATAAAATATAATAGTGAGCATATTATTAGAAAAGCTGGTAAGACTGGAGCGAAAGCTTAATTAAAGGTGAAAATATGAGGAAACAAATTGGTAAAATAAAAAATTTAGCAGAAAAACGTCGACATCGAAGAATTATATCGATCAGAAATAAAATATCTGGTACAGCGGAAATTCCAAGAGTTTTTATGATTAAAAGCAATAAGCATTTGGCAGTTCAGGTTGTTGATGATCAGAAAGAGGTTACTCTGCTTTCAGCTGGGACTTTTGGTAAAAATGCTCCAGAAGGAGCAGGAAAATCTAACGAAAGTGCGAAAAATATGGGAATTTTTGTTGCTAAAAAACTTAAAGATAAAGGTATAACCCAAATTGTGTTTGATCGAAAGGGTTATAAATATACTGGCAAAATTGCGGTGTTTGTTAGTCAATTAAGAGAAAACGGTATTCAAGTTTAAATATATATTGAAGAGGATATAAATGAGCCAAGAAAATAATAATAATGACGAAGTTAAGCAAAATGATTCGATGTCTAATGCATCTGAAAAACAGGCTATAAAAGCAGTTGTGGAAGAAGGCAAAAGAGGAAACGAAGGTAAAAAACCCTTTAATAGAAAACCACAGAATAAACAAAATACTCAAGCCGGATCAGTTGATCCCGAATTTGAAGAAAGAGTTGTCTCTGTTGCACGAGTTGCTAAAGTTGTAAAAGGTGGTCGAAGATTTTCTTTTTCAGCATTGATCGTGGTTGGCGATAAAAAGGGTAATGTTGGTTACGGTCTTGGAAAAGCCAAAGAAGTTCCAGAAGCAATTAGAAAAGCAACCCAAGCGGCAAAACGACATATGATTAAAGTTCCTGTTGATAAGGGAACTATCCCGCATACAATTGTGGGCGAGTATGATGCTGGGAAAATAATGTTTAAACCAGCTGCAGATGGTACAGGTATTAAAGCCGCAGGTGCATGTCGTTCGATTCTTGAACTTTCAGGCATTAGAAATGTTTTAACCAAATCTTTAAGAGGGAGTAATCCTCATAATATTGTGAAAGCAACATTTATGGCATTAAAAAATCTGAGATCTGCCGAGCAAATTGCAAAAGTGAGAGAAATAGATCCTCAAAGAGTAAGAATTAAGTAGGGGAAAAATATATGGCTGCAAAAATGATAAAAGTTAAGCTAAAGAAAGGCACAGTTACTTGCACAAAAGAAGTTATTGATACAGTAAAAGGACTTGGTCTTAGAAAAATTGGCCAGATTCGGGAACTTGAAAATACTCCATGTGTAAGAGGAATGATAAAAAAAATTATTCATCTTGTTGAAGTTCAGGATAAGTAATTTTACTAGAGGGAAGTAATTATGTTAACGCTAAACAACTTAAAGAGTCCAAAAGGTGCAAATAAAGATACTAAACGAATTGGTCGTGGTGTCGGTTCAGGCTGGGGATGTCAGGCTGGTAAAGGTCATAAGGGACAGAAAGCTAGGAGTGGTGGGGGAGTTAGACCTGGTTTTGAAGGTGGTTCGATGCCTATTTATCGAAGATTGCCCAAACGTGGTTTTTCTAATGACGTTTTCAAAGTTGAATTTGCCACGGTTAATTTATCTGTGATCAACGAAAAATATAATAATGAAGAAGTAAATAGAAACACCCTTATTGAAAAGGGAATTATAAAAGGTATAAATAAAAAATTGGCAGTTAAAATTCTTGGCGATGGAAAATTGACCAAAGCTCTGACCTTTAAAGGAATTGAGAAATTTTCAAAATCTGCAAAAGAATCTATTGAAAAAGTTGGTGGGAAAATTAATTAAGGAAAGAGAAAATGGTTTTTGCTCAAGGAAAATTGGATAGATTGAAGAAAAACATTTTGGTAACTTTGTTGTTACTAGTGGTGTACAGGATAGCCTCACAGATTCCAGTACCCGGCGTAAATGCAGCGGCAATTCAATCTTATTTTGCAGAATCCGGTGGAGGTCTTTTTGATTTGATTAACACTTTTAGTGGTGGGGCGTTTAAGAGATTTTCCGTTTTGGCTCTTGGGATCATGCCGTATATAACAACATCAATTATTTTTTCACTTCTTGGAGAGGTTATTCCCCATATTCAAGAATTGCAAGAGGACGCTGATGGACATAGAAAGATTCAAAAATTAACCAGATATTTTACGGTTTTACTATGTGCCATTCAAGGTTATGGTATAGCTGCAGTATTTGAAAGTTTTAAGACAGCCGGAAATATATCTGTAATTTCAGAGCCAGGAGTGCTTTTTAGGGTAACTGCGACGATAACACTAGTAGCGGGAACTATGTTTATATTATGGCTTGGTGAACGAATCACTGAATATGGTATTGAAAATGGTGTTTCTCTAATCATTTTTGCTGGTATTGCAGTGGAGTTGCCTTCGGAAATTCTTAACAAATTTACACTTTTCAAAAACGGAGAATTGGGCGGGTTTAACCTCTTGCTATTCTTCGCAGTTATATTTCTTGGTTTTTATGTGGTTGCCTATGTTGAAAAAGCATTTAGAAATGTGCCCGTTCAATATGCGAAAAAAGTTGTCAATAATCGAGTTTATGGCGGAACCCAAAGCCTGCCAATGAAAGTAGATACTGGTGGAGTAATGCCACCAATCTTGGCTTCATCTCTTTTAGCAGCTCCCGCAACCTTTGCTAGTTTTGTTCCAGAGGGTAGTTCTTTTAAGATGATTTTTGATACAATACAACAGTCGCTTTATCCAGGAAGACTGTTATTTAGTATCACCTTTGGTCTTTTGATTGTTTACATGACCTATTTTTATGCCCCTATTCAATTTAAAACCAAGAAAATTTCAGAAATGTTGCAAAGGAATAATGCCTTTATTCCGGGAATAAGACCTGGCACAAAGACCAAAGAGTTTCTGGATTTTATATTATTCAGATTATCATTTTTTGGAGCAATCTTTTTAATTGTAATATGTATTTTTCCCTCTCTCATTACTGGTTCTCAAACGAGATTTGATGGAACTGCGTTACTTATTTTAGTGAGTGTTGCGATTAGGGCGATGATGAATATTCAATCTTATTTGTATTCTGATAGATTGGAGTCAGCATATAAGTCTCGTGGGAAATATAGCGGAAGCAATAAGAGGTTTTAATTATGACTAAACCACAGATAATACTATTGGGAGCTCCAGGCTCAGGAAAAGGTACCCAGGCTGCTAAAATAGTAGAGTTAGGGTATAATCACGTTTCAACTGGTGATCTCTTGAGAGCCGAGATAAAGAAAGCTAGTGCTTTAGGTAAAAAGATTCAAGATCTGATTGGTAATGGACAATTGGTTGATGATCAGACAGTTTTAGATTTACTTCAAGCTAATATAAATTTGGCCAAAGGTGAATATATTTTTGATGGTTTCCCTAGAACTGAAGTCCAAGCTACTATGCTTGATAAACAGATTATAAAAAAAGCTAAAGCTGTTGCTATATATCTGGATGTTAGTCTGGATGAACTTGTGAGTCGAATTGTAAATAGAAGAACTTGTGGTGGTTGTAACGAAATTTATAACCTAATCAATAAGCCTCCAAAGAAGGAAGGTGTCTGCGATCTTTGTGGAAAAGGACTTGTTCATCGGAAAGATGATAACAAAGAGACAGTGCAAAACAGAATGGATGTTTTCAAAGAGCAAATTGATCCTATTTTGGCTTATTATGAGGCAAAAGGGATGTTAAAGAAAGTAGATGCATCTATTAACCCGGGCACTACTTTTAAACAAATAAGAAAAATTGTTGAATCATAAGAGGTATGCAATTTTTTAATAACTGCTTGATTTTTGGCAAGTTGTCATATATACAAGCATAGTTTATATATTGGACATGAATAATGACAGACACTGAATCTATTGAAGTTGAAGGTGAGGTAACAGAGCTTTTACCTAATACAAAATTTAAGGTAAAACTCCCTAACGGTCATTATGTTATTGCTCATATAAGTGGCAAAATGAGGATGCATTTTATAAAAATTTTGCCAGGAGATAAAGTGTTATTGGAAATAAGTAAATACGATTTAAATAAGGGTAGAATTGTTTATCGCAGTAAGGGTTAATTTTAATAAAGCAGAGGATAATAAAATGAAAGTAAGGTCGTCGGTTAAAGCTATCTGTAAAGATTGTAAAATCATAAAGCGAAAAGGTGTTGTAAGAGTAATATGCAAAAAATATCCAAAACATAAACAAAGACAAGGTTAATTAATAAGGTAGGAGTTTTTAATGGCTAGAATACTTGGTGTTGATATTCCCAGAAATAAAGCAATGAGGGTTGCGCTTACTTATATCTACGGTATAGGAAACCAACTTTCAAAAGATGTTTTGACTAAAGCAAATATTCCCTTGGAAAAGAATTCAAATGATCTGACGGAAGAAGAAGCAAAAAACATACGTCTTGTAATAGAAGATGGTTATGTTGTGGAAGGTGATCTTCGACGAGAGCTCGGATTAAATATAAAGCGATTGAAAGATATGAGTTGCTACAGAGGAGCTAGGCATAGAAAAAGCCTTCCATGTAGAGGACAAAGAACGCATACAAATGCAAGAACCAGAAAGGGTAAAGCAGTTGCTATTGCCGGTAAAAAATCAATTAAAGCAATGAAAGGATAATAATAGGTAGGATTATGGCTAAAAAAATTCAAAAAAAGAAAGTTAAAGCGAATGTAGCAGTTGGAATTTGTCATATTCACTGTTCATTTAATAATACCATTGTAACCTTCACCGACCCTAAGGGAAATGCAATTTCGTGGGCAAGTGCGGGACAATTAGGGTTTAGAGGATCTAAAAAATCCACTCCGTTTGCCGCACAGACGGCTTCAGCCGAAGCTGCCAAAAAAGCAATGGAACAGGGAATGACCACCGCTGAAGTAAAAGTGAAAGGTCCTGGTGCGGGAAGGGAAAATGCCATCAGAGCTTTGGTTCAGGTTGGCATGAGGATTACATCGGTTGCTGATGTAAGTCCGATTCCTCATAATGGATGTCGAGCTCCAAAAAGAAGAAGAGTATAACTAAATATTAGTAGAGGGAAATAAAATGGCTAAATATACAGGTCCAGTTTGTAAGTTGTGTAGAAGGGAAGATAATAAACTTTTTTTGAAAGGTTCAAGATGTTTTACTGATAAGTGTAGTATGGATAGACGACCTTATCCTCCAGGACAGCACGGTCAGAGACGTTCAAAGATTTCAGATTATGGGGTTCAATTAAGAGAAAAACAAAAGCTTAAAAGAATTTATGGTCTCAAAGAGAAGCCTATGAGAAATTTATTTTCTAAAGCTATGAGAATGAAAGGTGTTACCGGCGATAATATGTTGGGCATGTTGGAGAGAAGACTTGATAACGTTGTTTATAGAATTGGTTTTGCTGCATCTCGAAGTGAAGCAAGACAACTCGTCAAACATAATCATTTTACTATCAACGGAATGAAAACTAATATTCCTTCAATGATGGTTGCTCAAAATGATGTTGTCGAATTAAAAGCCAGGTCGAAAAATTCTGAAAAGTTTAAAAATGCGATTGAACAAAATTTAAGCTACAAGGAATTACCTTCTTGGATAGAAGTCGATAAGAATAATTTTAAAGGCACTATAAGGGATTTACCGAAATCGACAGATATAACCTCAGCGGTTGAAGCACGATTAGTAGTTGAGTTATACAGTAAGTAACAAGGTTAATTTTTGATTTAAAGGAGACAATTCTAATGGATAAGTTTGTAGCTAAAAACTGGACAAATATGATAAGACCAATTGCTTTAGAGACTGACAAAGATTCTGTCAAGTCAGGTTATGGCAAGTTTGTAGCAAAACCATTGGAGAGAGGATATGGTCAAACGTTAGGAAACTCACTGAGAAGAGTTTTACTTTCTTCGTTACAAGGTGCTGGAATTGCCGCAATAAGAATTGATGGTGTTGAACATGAATTTGGAACTATTAATAATGTTAAAGAAGAGGTTTCAGAAATTATTTTAAATTTAAAAGAAGTACAGTTTAAATTAACTGAAAAAGAAGATGTTATTTTAACACTCGAGAAAAATACCGAAGGTCCGGTTACCGCAAATGATATTTCGCTGGTTCCGAATGTTAGAATTTTAAATCCGAATCATGTTATTGCCAACGTTTCTTCTGGTGGATCTTTTAGAATGGAAATAAAAGTTGTTAGAGGAAAAGGGTATGTGACAGCAGTGGATAATAAGGAGATCTATGATCTCCCGTTGGGATGGATTTATTTAGATACTCTTTTTTCACCAGTACAAAGGGTAAATTACTCAGTTACCAACAGCCGCGTTGGCAAGAGAACAGATTTTGATAAATTAACGTTAGAAGTTTGGACCAATGAGGGTGTTGAACCAAGTGATGCAGTTGCATACTCAGCTAAAATTTTGCGAGATCAACTGGTTGTGTTTATGAATTTTGAGGATGAGGAAGAGTTGGCTAGAATGGAAAGCAAGCCCAAACAAACTCAGTCTCCAACCAATAATGCTTTATTGAAACCTGTTTCCGAATTGGAACTTTCAGTTCGTTCAGCTAATTGTTTACAAAATGCAAACATTAAATATATTTACGAATTGGTATCAAAAACTGAAGGTGAGATGCTAAGAACAAAGAATTTTGGTAGAAAATCTCTTAATGAAATTAAAGAAATTTTAACCAATATGGGACTTGGTCTTGGAATGAAAGTTGATTCGGTTATGAAGGATATTCAACAAAGCCAAGCAAGTGATGAACCAAAAGCGTAATTAAGAGGGATGTTAAGGAGTAGAACATGAGACACCAGAATAAGAAGTATAATATTGGAACGACATCAGCCCATAGAAAATCTCTCTTGAAAAACCTAGCAGCTGAGATTATTGACCATGGTAAAATCAAGACCACGCACACAAAATGTAAGGCGATTCAGGGATATATTGAAAAGTTGATAACCATTGGCAAAGTAGATTCCATTCATCACAGAAGATTGGCTTATATGAAATTGAACAACCAAGACGCTGTAAAAAAACTTTTTGAAGAAGTAGGTCCGCGTTTTAAAACCAGAAATGGTGGTTATACTAGAGTGGTAAAAGTAGCTGATGGAAGAGTTGGTGATAATGCCAAGATGAGTTTTATAGCTCTTGTTGATTAACACTTTTTTGTATTTTTCTTTTTTCCTGGTCATTAAAATAAACCTTTTTCGTTGGTTATATCTTCAGACCGGTTCTTGAAAGCGATACTTATTTAGATTATACTTTAAAAATGAATATTGTTTGATTTAAGAATCCTCTTAAATTATTGAGATTGAGGTTTTTCAATGTCTTTTAAAATCACCTTCGTTTTTGGCGTATTATTTTTTGCGAGCATTTCATTTGCTTCAGGTATGGTTTTGGATTTCACCGATGGAATGAAAACCATTTGTTCAAAAAATAATTCTGTTTTATTGTCAAAAAAAATGTTTCTTACTATTTTGAAATTTGAAAAACAAGGAAAAGATCCTTGTGATGATGAGGATATGAAAAGATTGGTGGCCAGTTGTAAGGATGAAACCTGCTGTGAGCAAGTATTAGGCGTCTATAAGGAAATTATTTATAAATATGAAGGGAGAGTATTGGGCCAATGAGAACACTATACATAATATTACTATCTTTATGCTCTGTATGTTCCTTGTTTATCTTATCCCTTAAGTTGCCAGCTCAAACTAACAACGAGGAATTAAGTAAAAAGATCGAGCAATTGGAAAAAGATGTTCTGGATCTACAAATTAGCTCAATGCTTAGCAAAGTTATGATTTCAGGAGAATTTTTTAATACGATAAGTAAAGTGGATACATTTAATAACCCGCAAGGGAAAAAAAATCGACATCAAGAAAATTTTGTGGGGAATTTGATTTTAAATGTGAATTCCTCCATTGGTAGTGATGTCCAGTTTTATACTTCACTATATTCATCATTTTTTTATGGATCGAGTGTATTTAGTCCTGATTATTCCACCGGGCAAATTACGGATTCTACAGTTGGCTATAGTCTCAATGTTATTAAGGCTTATATTGACTACAAAATCTGGAATGAAAGAATTATTCTTTCTCTTGGACGGATGCCAACGGTTTATGGGCCGCCTTCGCACCTGTATGATCTCACTAAAAGAACAGGGACCTATCCCTTAATTGGATTTAGCGTTCCCTTTGATGGTGGTGCAATTACTTGGAATTTGAAACAAACATTTTTATTAAAGGATGATTTAGATACGAGATTTATTTTTGCGGTGGTGAATAAGGGTAATGCTGCTGATCTGGATTCGGGAAAGGTAGCTGAATATGGCACTGATCGATTGGCAGAAAATACATATATCTATTCATACATGCTTGATTATGGAACCAAACGTTTTCCAAACATTTCATCTGATGGACGCTTTATTCTTCAGGGTTATTATGGAAAATTGAAAACATTTCCCGCTTTAAGAACAAGAGGACTTTTGGATAGCGAACTTCCAGGAGATCATGATCTGTATGAAGTTTATGCCAGCCAGGATGATCTGCTTGATATGTATGGCCTGATTGTACATCTTGAAATGAGTGATGTTTTTAAATTGCCAGTTGATGCCTATATTACATATAAGCGCAATTGGATCACTAGCCATGCAAATGTTTTATGGAGAATAGTTGATGATGGGCAGGGAGGTGGTGCTTTGGGTGATAGCGGAAGCTTGGGGGGATATTTTGTAAATGGCAAGGAAGCCGGTGATTCAATTCTGGCGGGTGGGCTTTATAAAATATCGTCGAAAATAGGAGTAGGGGGGGAGTATTTATTTGCTTCAGCAGGTAGTATGGATTCAACATATTACACTAAAACTACCACGAAGTTTTATAATATTGTCGGAGATGGTTATCACCTTTACTATACCCAATCCCTAAAAGCAGACAGAATGAATTATCGATTGGGATACATGAATGCGCTTAGTAAAAAAGAGCTGGCAGGGTTCATACAGGCAAATAACAATAAACGGGCGATTACCTATTATGCGCATTTGGGGTTGAGGTTTTAGAGTATTATATGACGAGAGTTATTAAGCTGATAGTAACATTTTTTTTAGGGGCTGGGGTTGGTTTTTTATTTCCGATGGTATTCATTTATTTGGATTTGAATGAGCTTTCTATGGTTTGGACGCTTCAAAATATTATCTGGGTGGTTCAGTCGCAAAATCTGATTACCTTTAGTTTTTATGCGCTTCCCTTGGTGTTTGCCATCGTATCAGTACTTTTTATGTTAAACTTGGAAAAAAATAAAGAAATAAAAGCAGCCTCAATTTTAATGGCCCATATGGCCCACGCAGCAGGCATGGGAGAGATAGCCGCAGAGGTAATTCATAACATAGGAAATGTACTAACTTCGGTTTTTGCTTCGATTGAGAAATCTTCAATGATTATTTCCCGTTCAAAATATAATACAGCGAAAGATGCAGAAAAATTATTAGTTGAAAAAAAGAACTTATTCCCTGAAATATTTAGTAAAGATGAAAAGCTCAACCAGTTGCTTGACTATTATGTCCTCTATACCAAAATGACCGTGGAGGAGTATGAAAGTATAAGTGAAGAGTTGGAAAAATTGAGAAAAAAAATAGCTATTATTAGGGATATATTGATGACGCAAAAAAGTTATGCCTACTCAAAAGCATTTAGTGAAAAGACCACTGCGGCTAAGATGATTGAGGCTTCGATTAGAATTTTTCAAGATAAATTGAATACTTTTAAAATATTATTAAAAACCCATCTGGCTGAGGAAAGAACGATAGATACGCAATCAAGCAAGGTGGTAAATATATTAAGTAATTTAATAAAAAATGCCGTTGAGGCCATGGAAGAATCCAATGACAAATTTATTGAAATTTCAACTGAGAATATGAAGGAGTGGGTTAAAATTAGCGTAAGGGATTCCGGTCCAGGTATTTCTGATGATAAAAAGAAGAAAATTTTCAATTACGGATATACTACCAAAAATAAGGGAGCTGGATTGGGTCTGCACTCATGTTATAATCTGGCTATTTCGCTAGGAGGAAAATTTGAAGTGGTTGATCCTAAGGAAGGACCAGGGGTAGTATTTAATGTTTACTTGCCAGTTAAATAAGGAGACTGAGTGGAACAACTTAAGAATAAGCGCATATTGATTGTAGATGACACCGAAGACATTCACGAGGCGTTCAAATGTGCTTTTGAAATCAAATCCAAAGTTACCAACGAAAAATATAATAAAATAATATCCAACCTTTTTGGTCGGCAACCCGAAAATTCTGCCATTGATGATTTACCAATGCAATTGCCCGAGTTTGATTTGGATTCAGCCTTTCAAGGAGAGGAGGCAATTGAAAAAGTAAAAAAATCCGTTGAAGAAGACCGGCCTTATGCCCTGGTTTTTATGGATGTTCGCATGCCGCCCGGGATAGATGGTATAGAGACCTTGAAAAGAGTGTGGGAAATTGATAAAAATATTGAAGCAATTATTTGTACAGCTTATTCTGATTATAATCTGACTAACCTGAGTAAAAAACTGGGATATACCCATCAACTACTACTGATTAAAAAACCGTTCGAAGTCGAAGAAATTCAACAGATTGCCTTGGCACAGGTGATGAAGTGGAATTGGAAAATGCCATATTGTAAAAAAAATAACTATAAATAAGCTTCTTTTTTCAACATTCATAGAATCTCTCTTATAAAATGTGAATTAAAATTGTTCATTGTTATTCAAAAGATTTCCAAAATTGTCTAAAGATTAGACTTTAATTGCCGAAAAGTTTTACAGAAAGTATTTGGAAGTAACCAAATATTGATGTTTTTTGGGGAGAAAAATATGATTAACTGGCAAGAAATGGGCAAACTACATGTTATTTGCAAGTTACAAGAAATACTTGGTAAGTGGTTTAATATAGAAGTTATTTTTTCGGACATGAACTATAAGGTGAGAAGTCATCATCTGGATAAAGATTACCAATTTAAAAATCATTTTTTAAAAGTGCAGATTGCTCAACAGTTTGGTTCTGATCGTTTATTACAAGATATAGAGGCAGTGAGTGAAAAATTATTAGAAAGTGATGCAAGCTTGATGGAATATGAATCGGTCATACCATGTGTTAAGGGCCTAGCATCAAAAGTGATTGTAGATCATGAATGTTTAGGCTTTGTGTTTGCGTACCCATATGTCAAGGATTCGATTACTACTGAAGAAATATCTGAAATAATCCAAAATCTTACAAAACTGGGTGCTAGTGAGGAAAATTCCAAAGCGGCAGTTTCTCACTTGAAAAAAATGAGAACCACCGAGGGGGATCATTCCAGGGATTTAATTGAGCTTGTAGCCGAAGAGGTTGCGACATTTCATGAGGAGATTACCAAGCGAGAAGAAAGAATTCACGAATTAAATAGTGAGCTGGGTGACAAATATCGTTATCATTCAATGATAGGCAAGTCTAAAAAAATGCAAGTAATTTATAATTTGCTGGAAAAAATATCAAATTCAGAATCCAGTATCTTTATTCAGGGAGAAAATGGAACTGGAAAAGAATTAGTGGCGAAGGCCGCTCATTATAATTCACCTAGAAAAGATAATGTATTTTTGGCCGTAAACTGTTCGGCATTTAATGATAATTTGCTGGATTCGGAATTGTTTGGCCATATGAAAGGTGCTTTTACGGGTGCCATTAAAGATAAAAAAGGTCTTTTTGAACAAGCAAATGGCGGAACATTGTTTCTTGATGAGATCGGAGATACGTCTTTAAGTATGCAGGTAAAACTCTTAAGGGTCCTACAAGAAGGGACATACCTTCCTGTAGGTGCTACAGTCCCTAAAAAATGTGATGTCAGAATTGTTTGTGCTACCAACAAAAATATTAAAGAGATGATGGCAAACAAAGAGTTTAGAGAAGATTTGTTTTATCGTATTAACGTAATAAATATAACCTTACCACCTTTGAGAGACAGAAAAGAGGATATCCATATTTTAATTGAACATTTTTTACAAAAAAAATGTGCAGAATCTGGTATGGCCCCCAAAAGATTGTCTAAAAATACTTTAGAAAAAATCATGGATTATATGTGGCCTGGCAATGTTAGAGAGCTTGAAAATGAAATTGAAAGACTGGTGGTGCTGGCCGGGAGTGAACAAATAATAACTCCAGATCATTTGAGTCCACGAATTATTGATTCGGTGACACCGGTTTCTGCTAGCGGTAACCGGGGCATCGATACTAATGGTAATTTAAAAGATGCGCTGGAGGATTTGGAAGCGATCATGATCAGAGAAGGACTTAAACGATGCAATTTTAATAAATCCAAACTTGCTAAAGAACTCGGTATAAGTAGAGCGAGTCTTATAATGAAAGTCGAAAAATATGAGCTTGATAAGAGGAAAAAAATGGCAATTTGATTATGGTAGGAAAGAAAATGGAAAAAATGGCGGCAACAAAAATTATATGCCAGACGAGTTTACAGGCCTATTTTTTAGATAAATTGGTTGAGGTGAATCAAAAATTAGCTAGCCCTCTTTCGCCAGAGGTATTGTTATACTCAAGCCAGGTATTGGACACATTTAGTGATCCACAGAATATTTTTGAAGTTTATGATGGTAAAAAATCAGTCAAGATATTGGGGCTTAAACTTTTAGAGAGCGAAAAGTTGCCGAAAAGTAAGCGAAAAAAAATTTTGATGGATGTGGGAGATACAGCACTTTTTATATGTGGTTTTTTTTATGAGTCGCTAAATAGAAAGCTTTTTCAAATTAGATATTATCATGATTTAGGAAAAAAAGCGTATGCTAAATTAGATGGTATTAGTTTGAAGTCCATCAAAAGACCATCGATATTCGGAATGATGGCTTCCTCGTTTGATAATATCACCGATATGATAACCATCGTTTCCAAGATGCAGTGTACATCAGAAGATGATAAAACAAGCGGAACAATTTCTTACATGATAAATGATAAAAACAAATTAAAAGCCTCTTAATTGTTTCCAACTGTAATTGTGTACCTTTTCTTGCTAAAAACTTTTTTAAGTTCTCTTTTAAAAGTACTATATGGCAGGTTTTCTACCTGTTGGTTTTTTAAATGAAAATGATCAACCCCAAGGTTAAAAATAAATGGTATGGAGTAAATGTTGGCGTAATCCTCGTTGGTTTGAATATTTAAAAGTGTTTGTCCTTTGATCATTTTTTTTGCTTCTTTAAAAACGGATTCAGACATGCCTTTATATTTTAGTTCATCTAAAATACCGTTAATGGTGGATAGGGATTTTTTTACATTTTCGTTTCCGCAAGCCATGTATATTCCCCAATATCCCCCGTCTAATGCAGAAAAGTGGACGGGTTGAACAACGTAGCTTAGTCCTTGCTTTTCTCGAATTCGGTTAAACAGGATTGATCCTTGTCCAGATAGAATAGTGGTTAGAATATTTAAAATGATACCTTCAATGGAGTTAATCCCTTTTACTGGTATTCCAACAAAAATTTGAGTTTGTTCACGTTCAAAAGGGAGGTGATAAAAGAATTCCTTTTGTGGTGTATATTTTTTGGAAACATATTTGTAACCTGACCTCTCATTCAGACCAGCAGTCTTTTTTGATATTAAATCCTTTATTATATCAAGGTCGAGATTGCCACAGTAAGAAAATAAAATTCTTTCATTTTTAATTTTTTGTTGATGCTGTTCATTTAATTGCTTTTTAGAAAAACTTTGGATCAGTTCTTTGGTGCCATAATTATTATAAGAATAGGGATGGTCATTGAAGATACTTTTTCCAACTAGCTGAAAGCATTGTTTGACAGGATCTTTCTGCTGGCTCTCAATATGTCTAATGGTCATTTCCTTTTCATGATTAATAGATTCGGTGGGAAAATCTGGCGCAAGCAAACTTCCCATAAAAATATCAAAAGATTCATTGAAATGTTCAGTGAGTCCATGCAGGGTTAGCCCATAAGCATTTTTACCAGAAAAACCTTGTAAGGTGGAAGAAGTGTTTTCTAGTGTGTGTTTGATATCATTGTAAGATATCTTATGATAACCCTTGTAAAGGTTTTGAGTTATCAAATTGAAAATTCCGTTGGTTTGAGGGGTTTCATCAATAAGTCCACCTTTCAAATAGGCGTGTAATACGTAAGTGGGGGTCATTAAGTTTTGTCGGTAAATTAAATGAATGCCTTTTTTGATTTCAATCAATTGAACCTGAGGATCAAATTTTGAAGCACTGTTTTTAGCAATTACTTTTTTGGTTTTAACCTTTTTTGAAATATTATGTATTTTTTTTCTGAATATTTCTAACGATTGTTTTGCAGAATCGGGGTTGGTTTTATCAGGTATTTGTAATTGTATATTAATTTTTCTGGATAATATTTTTTTTATGTGTGTGTTGACAGATTCAGGGGTGGTCTTCTTTATGTTATCTAAAAAATCTTGTTCACTGAATATTGAGCCGGTCTGGGCAAAGCTGTGGCCGAGGGAAAAGGTGTAGGATTCCAGCGATTCTTTGTCAAAAATTTTGCTAGATGCATACTGGTTTTTGATTCTATTAATTTCCTTATTGGCAAAACCGTCCTTATAAAGTTTGGATAAAATTGATTCAAGTTTTTTGAGAATATTTTGTAAGTTTTTGTGGGGAAAAATAATTCGAATGTTATGAAAACTACCTTTGGAAAGAAACATTGTTGAACTTACACAATTATTAGCAAGCGAACTTTCCAGCACTAATTGGCTATAGAGTCTGGAAGCCTCGCCATGTCCAAGACAGGTAAACGCCAAGTCTTCAGCCGCTGAACTGGGGTCTAAAAATTCGGGGCCTTGAATGAGAATGTTGAGCTGGGACATTTTAACGTCTTTGCTGTGGATGGAGATAGGGGCATTATTTTTTAAAGTGAATTGGGGAAAACTGGATGCCGGGCCAGCGGGTATTTCAAATTTTTCAATTGCTTTGATTATCTGTTTTTTATTACTCAAATCGCCGGAAATAATGAGTAGAGCATTGGTTAAATTGTAATATTTTTGTCTAAAGGTTGTTAGCTGCTTCTTTGAAAATTGTGAAATTGTATTGTTGGTTCCAAGAATTGGATGAGCATATCCACCTGAAAAAAATTTTTTTTGAATTTCGCAAAATGAGAACTGGTTGGGATTATCGATAGTTTTTTTTAACTCCTCGAGTACTACCTTACGTTCGCTTGGAATATGGGATGTGTTAAGCAGGGGTCTTGATACCATCTCTAAAAGGGTGTTTATTCCCTGGGTGATTTCAGTGTTGGGGATATTGGTATAGTAGCAGGTATAATCGAATGAGGTGAAGGCATTGAGTTCTCCTCCGACAACTTCAATTTGTTTGGTAAGTTTTTTTCCCGAAATATTTTTACTTCCCTTAAAAAACATATGTTCCAAAAAATGAGCGATCCCGTGGTCTTTTTTTGACTCAAGGGCGCTGCCAGCCTTAAACCATAATTGTACACAAGCACAACTGCTCCCGGGTGCGTTGACTAGACAGGTTTCAATTTTATTTTTGAGTTTAATGATTTCTAGTTGCATTTGCGAAAAATCCCCAGTTAGATATATTTAGCATAGATCTTACTTGAAACCGCTTAAGAATAACAGGGCAATTTCAAAGGATAGTTTTTGGAAATTAAATCATTTTACATGCACTTTCCTTATTGCATCAAAAAATGTAATTATTGTGATTTTTTCAGAAGTGTTAATCATCAAATGAACTTTGAATTATATCATCAGCTCCTTGAAGAAAGCCAAATCAAACATGTTAAACTGCTTGATCAGTATCATAGTTCAATGAATAAGTTAAAAACTTTTTATCTGGGGGGAGGGACTCCTTCGTATTGGGGGCAAGCAGGTATCATTTTTTTGGAAAAATTTTTTAAAAAAAATAAAATTATTTTTGAACCAGATTATGAATTTACTCTTGAAATAAATCCTGGATCAAATTTGGCCAGCGATATGGCAGGATGGAGTGACCTGGGGGTTAATAGATATTCGGTTGGTATACAGAGTTTAAATCCCTTCTTTTTGAAAATTTTAGATCGAATCCATTCAAAGCAAGATGCTTTGCAATTAATTGAAACCCTGGCCAAAGAAAAAAAAAGTTATTCGGTGGATTTTATCTTGGGATTGCCTTATTCCCAGGATCATAAGAGAGATATTTGTTTTGAACTTGCGGAAGTTTTAACATTTGATCCGGATCATATTAGTATGTATATATTAAATGTGGATAAAAATTATCCTTATTTTAATTCATTACCTGAAGAAGAGTGGATTGTTGACGAATATTTGTTGGCGTCAAGTTTTCTAAAGAACAACGGTTTTGTCCATTATGAGGTTTCTAATTGGGCGAAGAAAGATAAATTTTCAAAACATAATTTAAATTATTGGAAACTTGGAAATTGGACAGCTTTAGGTCCTTCGGCTTCAGGTAATTTATTCCATGGTTTAAATGGAGAAGGGATCAGATATACATGGAATAATGAAAAACCTAGCTATTATTTGGAACATCTTGATAATAAAAAACATAAATTAGAAAAACTTTTTATGGGACTGCGAACTTCTTATGGAATAGATCCAGAAGATATTTTTTCTAAAACAGAATTAGAGTTATTTATAAACATTGTAGGTAAATGGCAAAAGGCTGGTTTTGCGAATGTTGCAGGTCGCATTGTGTCGCTAAGCGATAGGGGTTTTTTAATGTTAAATAGCTTGTTGGATGAGGTATTTATGAAAATAACTACCTTTTAGTTTCAGATAGATACATATCGTTAAAAAAACTATTTTAGTAGTATTGACACCCACGGTTTTAATAACATCTTAGCCTTAAGCAAAAATCTTTATATATAGGGGCAGGAGCAGGTAATGTCAGATACTACAAATAGTGATGCTAAAAATGAAGAGGAATTGAAAAACAAGAATGAATCTGAAATGAAACAAGAAGGCGAAGATGCCTTAGAGCGTAGCAACGACGATAATGATGGTGCTGAGAATATCGATGAAACGATTCAAGAGGTTAAAGAAGATTGGAAGAATAAATATTATTATGTGTTAGCGGAAATGGATAATTCACGAAAAAGGTTTCAAAGAGAAAAAGAAAATTTAATAAAGTATGGGAATGAAAAAATATTATCTAATTTAATTGGGGTTATTGATAATTTTGATCATTCTATCAAGGCTATGGAGAATGATCAGGACCCGAGAATTAAAAATATTTTAAATGGTATTGAGATGGTGAGGAAGCAGTTTACCGATGTGCTTGCCAAAGAGGGGCTTGATTGTATTGATTCGATTGGACAGGATTTCAACCCGAATTTTCATGAGGCAATGGCTAAACAGCCAGTTGAAGGCAAACGAGATAATGAAATTATCTTTGAATATCAGAAGGGGTATGTGTTAAATGGTCGCTTGATTAGGCCAGCAAAAGTAATAGTGGCAGAAAACAAAACTAAACAAGAACAAGAAAAGAATAATAATAACGAATAGTGTGAAGGAGTATAGACAATGGGTAAAATAGTTGGAATAGATTTAGGTACAACCAATTCATGTATATCAGTTTTAGAAAACGGAAAATATAAAATTATTGCTAATTCCGAGGGACATAATACCACCCCTTCGGTGGTTGGTTTTGCAAATAATGGTGAAAAGTTGGTTGGCCAGGTAGCCAAAAGGCAGGCGGTAACCAATCCCACCAAGACCGTGTTTGGCATCAAACGTTTGATTGGTAGAAAGGCTGTCGACAAAGAAGTAATCAAATTTAAAGAAGTCGCTCCTTTTGAAATATTTGCCAATAAAAATGGTGATGCTTGGGTAAAAATAAACGGCAAAGAAATGTCACCTCAGGAAATTTCAGCGGGAGTACTTGAGAAATTAAAAAAAGCCGCAGAAGATTATTTAGGTGAAGCAGTCACTGAAGCGGTTATTACTGTTCCTGCATATTTTAATGATGCTCAAAGGCAAGCAACCAAGGATGCAGGAAGAATAGCAGGCCTTGAAGTCAAAAGAATAATCAACGAACCAACAGCCGCAGCGTTGGCATATGGACTGGATTCCAAAGTTGATAAAAATATTGTGGTTTTCGATTTGGGTGGTGGTACCTTTGATGTATCAATATTGGAAATTACTTCGGACGGTGTTTTTGAAGTAAAAGCAACTAACGGGGATACTTTTTTAGGTGGAGAAGATTTTGATTATAGGATCATTAATTATTTAGCTGATGAATTTAAGAAGGATACTGGTATTGATTTGCGCAAAGATATGATGGCCTTGCAGCGATTAAAAGAAGCTGCGGAAAAGGCCAAGCACGAACTTTCTAATGTGACTCAGACTGATGTTAATTTGCCTTTTATCACGGCCGATCAAAGCGGTCCTAAACATTTAAATATTAATTTAAGTAGATCAAAATTTATCAGTTTAATATCAGATTTATTGGATAAATTAGAAGCTCCTTGCCGAATTGCTTTGGAAGACTCAGGTATCTCCAAAAATGATATTCATGAAGTTTTAATGGTTGGCGGAGCTACCAGAATTCCTGAAGTTCAAGAGCGAGTAAAAGCTTTTTTTCAAAAAGAGTTAAACAAAAGTGTCAATCCGGATGAAGTAGTGGCTGCAGGTGCAGCGATTCAAGGTGGAGTGTTGGCCGGTGATGTAAAGGATGTTCTATTATTGGATGTAACCCCACTTTCCCTGGGAATTGAAACGCTTGGAGGAGTATTTACCAAGATTATTGAAAAAAACACAACGATACCTTGTAAAAAATCTCAGGTGTTTTCTACGGCACAGGATAATCAGCCAGCAGTGAGTATCCATGTTCTTCAAGGAGAGCGGGAATTTGCAAAGGATAATAAGACACTCGGTAAATTTGATTTGTCGGGTATTGCTCCAGCCCCAAGAGGTATTCCTCAAATCGAAGTGACTTTTGATATTGATGCTAATGGTATTGTTAAAGTAAGTGCAATTGATAAAGCAACTGGTAAATCACAGGAAATTAGAATTACCAGCGGATCGGGACTTTCTGAAGAAGAAATCAAGAAAATGGTAAGGGAAGCGGAGGAAAATCGGGAAGCTGATTCCAAACGTAGGGAAGTAATAGATACAAGGAATCATCTTGATGGTATGATTTTAGCCAGCGAGAAAATGATAAAAGATGGTAAGGGAAAAATTTCTGAAGGATCAAGTAAAGAATTAGAAAAAGCGGTTGAAGAAGCTAAGAAACATTTACAATCTGAAAAAATTGATGAGTTAAAGAAGGCCATGGAGGATCTTCAAAATGTTTCTCATAAAGTAGCTACGGAAATGTATCAGCAAGCTGGAAGCCAGGCAGGCGATCAAGGTTCTCAAACTGCTGAGCAGGAAGTAAAAACTGAAAAGAAAAATGAAGAAGATGTGGTGGATGCTGATTTTAAAGAGGTATAAGTATTGAATAAATACTAATTAAGCGGGCCTTAATGGCCCGCTTTTATATAATTAGCAAGAGGAAGCTCAGGTTATGGATTCAAAAAGAGATTACTACGAAGTGCTGGGAGTTGCTAAAAATGCTGGAAAGGAAGAGATAAAAAAAGCTTATAGGAAGCTTGCGTTACAGTATCATCCCGATCGTAATCCAAACAATAAGGAGGCTGAAGCAAAATTCAAAGAAGCATCTGAAGCAGCAGAAGTCTTGCTAAGTGAAGATAAAAGATCTCGTTATGATCAGTTTGGCCATCCGGGAGTCAATGGACAGGCGGGGGGATTTGGCGGATTTGGAAATGGTGGATTTAGTGCGGATGGTTTTGGGGATCTTGGGGATATCTTTGGCGATATTTTCGGTGATATTCTTGGTGGAGGACGAAGAGGCGGGGCTCGGAGAAAATCCAGGGCCAGAGCCGGAAACGATCTTCAGATGAACGTACGAGTGAAGTTTGAAGAAGCGGTTTTTGGTTGTGAAAAAACTGTTTCTATATCGAGACAGGTACAATGTGATGCTTGTGATGGGACGGGCGGAGAAAAAGGATCAGGGCCATCCACTTGTGATGTTTGTAATGGACATGGTGAAGTCAGAAGACAACAGGGTTTTTTTACCATGTCATCGACATGCCCTAAATGTCATGGTTCAGGGCAAGTAATCAGTAATCCTTGTCGAAAATGTCACGGAGAAGGTCGGACCAGAACTAAAGTTAATTTGTCTGTGAAGATTCCAGCGGGTATAGATTCAGGACAAAGATTGAAACTAACCGGTGAAGGCGATTCGGGCTATTATCAAGGACCACCGGGGGATTTATATGTTCTTATTGAAGTTGAGTCTCATGATTTTTATGAGAGAGATGGGGCGGATATAACTTGTGTAGTACCCATTTCCTTTTCCCAGGCAGCGCTTGGAGCAACGATAGAAGTTCCCACCCTTCAAGGAAGAGTGGAGGTTAAGATTCCAGCAGGCACCCAGGCAGGGAAGAAAATGCGACTAAAAAATAAAGGCGTGACATTAATTGGAGGGCATGGAATTGGAGATCAAATTATATCTATTCATGTGGAGACTCCAACCAAATTAAACCCTGAACAAAAAGAATTATTTAAAACTCTTTCTCAGTATGAAAATGCCATTAACCCAATGGGACAAAGCTTTTTAGAAAGAGTCAAGAATCTTTTTCAGTAAATTATACGGTTATTATAATGGATATGTTTAAACGCACAAGCACCACTGGTTGCTGATTTAAGCTGGAGTTTTTAAGCTACAATCGATAGAATAATTTAGACAAATGGGATTAAGGCGACAAAGGAATAATACATGAAAAACTTTAGATTATATTTCTTAATTATAATTTTTTTGGTTTCTTGTGGAGGCATCCAGTTGATTGACGGTCAAACCCAGTCAGATAATTATCGCAAAGAATTTCTTTCTAAAATTCAGACCATTAAAACTCAATATGCTTCAGGTAATGCTCAAAAGGCAATTACCAGTTTGAAATCCATGAATGATAGTTTGCTTTGGCCCGCTGAAAAAGCGTTTAAGTATAATTTAATTGGAGTCTTGTTTTTTTCGGAAGGGAAAATTGAGGAATCCATTTCTTCATTTGACTCGGCTTTGGCAACATCGGATGTGGATGATTCGCTTACCGCACAAATATATCTAAACATGGCAAGTTCATATTACAAACTTGATTTTAAGGAAAAATCCTATTCAATGCTGATGCTCTCCAATTATAAATACCTTAAAAAGAAAGAGGCGAAAAATTACCACTTCCTCCATTACAAACTTGCCAAAAGTAAAGGTAAAGAAAATGAAGTCAATCAATCCCTAGTCAGATACTTGGGTGCTTTAGAGAGTATTAATGAGATAAGGTCTAATGGCCACTTTCAACCATTACTCGAAAGTTTTTTAAAAATGACTTCTAATGAGCGGGCAGATTTTGTAAAGAAATTTGATGATGAAAAAACCTTAGTCGTTGCTTATTTGGCTTATTTAAATGCGGAAAAAATCTATTATGAGGGTGATAAATCAAGAACCAAGGATTACCTTGATTGGATCGCAGATACCTATGGTAAATATAATGAAGTGATCGAATTGATTAAAAATTTCAGTTTTCGCTTAGATACTAATGAAAAGATTGATCCATTTTCGGTGGGAGTGGTGTTACCCCTGACTGGTAAAAAGGCCAATTTTGGCCAGAGAGCCTTGTTTGGTATTGATAGTGCTTTGAAGTCCATCAATCGTGTTCGGGCAAAGGAAAATCTCACCCCCCTAAAAATTTATGTTAAAGACTCTCAAGGCAGTGGCGCTGTAGGAAGCCATGTTATTAAAGAGCTCATTGAAAATAAGCATATTGCCGCAGTGATTGGAGGGCTTTTTTCGTCTGAGGCCTATCAGGAATATATAGAATCAAAGCAAAAGGGAGTCTTTTTTGTTTCACTTTCATCAGTGGATATTCCTAAAATTTCAAAGGATTATTTGCTGTTAGAAATCAGAGGATCAATTGAATCACAGATAAATCAAATATTCAGTGAACAAACCTTAAATGCCTTGGGTAGAAAAGCAGCCATATTATATCCCTCATCTAAACGAGGGCAAGCACATCTGGATGAATTTTGGAGGAAGGCAGCTTTGGCCAACGTGGAAGTGGTGGGGGTGCAGGAATATTCTGAAGATTCTAAAGACTTCCGAGATCCGGTCAAACAATTACTAGGCTTAGGCTTTTCTAGAGGGAGGCAAGAGGAAAGGGAAATTTTAAGCGAAATATATTCTCTGGAAGATAAAAGCTCAGTGAAAAGAATTCAGGTTTTGGGACCGCAAGTTGATTTTGATTGGCTGTATTTACCTTCATTTCCAGAGCAGGCCAGATTAATTGTTCCATCGTTTTCATATTTTGATGCATTCAAAGTAAATTTTATTGGTGATCCAAGTTGGGGAGAATCAAGTCAATTAATGCAAGAGAGTTTTAAATTTGAAAATCTATTTTATGTTGGTGGTGAATTGAATGCAGTGAACACTTCTTTTTACAAGGAGTTTATCAAGGAATATAAGAGAAAACCAAAAATTTTAGAAGTATTGTCATATGATTCCATGAAAGTATTGGGAGATATTCTCTCTAACAAATCGTATGGTACCCGGGAAGAATTTGACCATGGAGTAAAGTCCTTGTCTGAACTTGAGGGGATGACTGGAAAATGGGAGCAAACAGAAGGTTTATGGTTAAAAAATATGCAACTCATGGTGCTTAAAAAGGGTGAAGCAAAAAAAGTTCATGACTGATAAAATGGAAAACTTTTAAGGTTAGCTAGATACCTATTCAGCCTTTGCTTTGATTTTAGCTTTGATGCGTTCTTTATGTTTTCTCTGTGAGTTTTTTCTTTTCATTTTAATTACTTTCTTCTTTCGTCCCATGCCCATAGTGTGTCCTTTAATCAAAAGCATTTACCCCGAAACTTCAATAAATTTAGCGGGATTAGTTTATAAACCGTCAAGTTGCCTAAATATAAGTAAAATTGTACACAATTTCAAGCTTGAATAACTTTGTTGTGAAGAATTTAATTTTTTATCCTTGGTAAATAGGTTAAAAAATATAATAGCTTTTTTAAGTAAAATGCATGTTTAATAGTTCACAAAAAAGCAGCTAAGTGATAAATTTTACATAGGTTTATTATTTTTAATAAATACGTTATGATCATGAATTGATTATTGGGTGTGATTTTTAAACAAAATCATATACTTATTACTAGTCGGGATGGTGAATTTATGTTTAGAAAGGTTTTAGATTGGTTTTCAAGTGATTTGGCGATAGATCTTGGTACGGCGAATACATTAGTTTATGCAAAAGGTAGAGGGATTATCGTGAATGAACCCTCCGTCGTAGCCGTACATCAAGGCATAAAAGGAGTAAGCAAGGTTTTAGCAGTTGGCAAAGAGGCTAAAGACATGCTCGGCAGAACGCCCGGTTCCATTAAAGCGATTAGACCAATGAAGGACGGTGTAATTGCTGACTTTGAAGTTACTCAGGCGATGCTGAGATATTTTATTCAAAAGTCACTACCTGGTACCAGGCTGGTTAAACCCAGAATAATTATTTGTATTCCGTTTGGCATTACCCAAGTTGAAAAAAGGGCGGTTAAGGAATCTGCGGAACAAGCTGGAGCCAGAGAGGTGTATTTAATTGAAGAACCAATGGCCGCAGCAATAGGGGCTGGACTACCGATAACTGAACCATCTGGTAACATGATTGTTGATATTGGCGGAGGAACAACAGAAGTGGCGGTGATTTCCCTGGGGGGAATTGTATTTTCGAAATCTGAAAGAGTTGCCGGGGATAAATTTGATGAAGCGATAGCTTCTTATATTAAGAAAATGTATTCGTTACTAATTGGTGAAAGAACTGCAGAGCTAATTAAAATTTCTATTGGCAATGCATATCCTTTTGATGAAGAAGTAAAGATTTTTGAAGTTAAGGGCCGAGATTTAATTGCGGGAGCACCAAAGATTATTGAAGTGACTTCGGATGAAATAAGAGATGCGTTGAGTGATCCTGTGGCAGAAGTGGTTGAGGCCATAAAAGTGTCACTGGAAAAAACACCACCGGAATTGGCCGCAGATATTGTGGATAACGGAATTATACTTTCAGGCGGTGGCTCGTTGCTTGCCAATTTGGATGTGCTCATAAAAGAAAAAACAGGATTACCTGTTTCTTTGGCAGAAGATCCACTTACTTGTGTGGTTAGAGGTTGTGGAAAGTGTTTAGAGTCAATTTCTTTGCTTAGACAGGTTACAACACTTTCCTAGATATAGGATTATTTCCGTATATAAGTCATGGAGTGAATTATTAAGTCGGAAGATAGTTGCATTTTTTTTTATAAGCTTGAACCCATAAATATTTTAGAAAAATTACTCTATATTGTAAGGGAAAAGAAGAATATATTTATTTGGAAAAAGATCGGACCAGTCCATTGTGTTTTGATCGAATCTGTACAGCATGAAAATAAAATTGTGACTATCACCATATCTGGGCAGAGCCTACCGCTGGATAATGGCAGTTGGCATTTACATTTTATGTTTAATAAAATTAACTACTTTACAGAAATTCAATTGATACAGGCAGAAAATGGTCTGAATGTTTTTAAATTGGGCAATGAAGTCTATCAATATGAAACCAGGAAAAAAGAAAGGCTATTGGCTTTTCCGCATAGAAAAATTTATATTTATATGGAGATTGACAATTCCACTATAGAGAAAAATGTTTTCTTTTTAAATAAACTGCGTCAGGGAAATACAAAAGTATTTAAAAATTTTATTAAAATTGCCTCGGATAAAAAATTTTATAATGATCATGACGAGCCAATGACCGGCTTTAGGGTTTTGGACGTATCAAGTTTGGGAGCATCATTTGTAACAAATACCAAAGAGGCAAAATTGTTTTCGATTAATACCAAATTTTCTTCGGTCAAGTTGGATTGGCAAGGGGAATGTTATGTTCTTGAAAATGTGATTATAAATAATATTGTAGATTATATTGATCCGAGGGTTCTGGGTGTTTCTATGTATAAAATAGGAGTTTTATTTGACAGAAATCAATCATTAGACCAGAAATTGGCAATACTTTTGAGTGATGAAAGTGTTAACCTAGAAAGTAAAGAGGAATATCTAAAGTACCTGGACGGGAACAACTATATAAAATGAATTATTTAAAAAATATAATAATGTTATCACTTCTTATCTCTTGTAGCAGTGGAGGCGGAAACTCTAAATCGGAAATATCCCGGACAAAAAAGTATTATGAATTAACGGATCACTCGGGTAAATTCACCATGGTTAGAGAGACAGGAAAGTCCAAAAAAAGTAACGACCTGGTTGCGATTACTACAATTTTTCCCCTGGAAGGAGATGAAAAAAAACCACTTGAAAAAAGTATTACGATTTCTACTCCAGGAATGTTGAATAAGATTCCGGTTTATCGTCCCCGCATTTCCAATTATTTTATTTGGTTTGATGATTCCAAAGAAAAATATTTCACCAAGATGAGTGTTAATGTTGCAACCAGATCAATAGATATAAGCATGAAAAGCCCGGAGGAAAAATGGAATGGTAAGCGATCCATCCCTTTCCCAGAAGGAAGTGGAGTGTTTTGTTTTTTTAATCAAGTGGTAGAATGTGTTAAAAGGACTAATTTTTTTAAAGAGGCCATTAAACAGGGTGATGGGAATATGAATTTTCATATCATCTGGGATGGTTATCCCTATGTACAAGAGCAGCTACTGGGTATACCGGATAGGATTTTCGAACCAGTAAGTATGGTGTATGAAAAAAATGAGAAAAAAAATTTGTATCAATTTACTTTGAAAGTGGCAGGACAGGCGATTATTTATTTTTTAGATAATGATTATAATCTAGTGAAAAAATTCTGGACCACCCAAGGGGTGTCAATAATCAAAAAAGTTGACTAAATCGGGCGGTTGAATTCAGCTTGAGTTTGTTTCAGGTGGCCTTTATACTAGAGGAAGTAAAATATGCATGAGGAGAACACAATTGTTGTAGGCCTATGAATCAAGATGTTGGTCAATTAATTATTACAGGGATAAGCGGAGTTGCTTTAACCGAACATGAAAAGAGTTTTATTGAAACAAATAATATTGGTGGGGTGATTCTGTTTTCAAAAAATTTTGAAAATCCTGCTCAATTGTCTGAACTGGTCAACAGTATTCAAAAACTTAGAAAAGAGTATCCATTATTTATATCAGTTGATCATGAAGGGGGCCGGGTCATCCGCTTTAAAACGCACTTCACTCAGTTTCCAGCTATGGCTGAAGTGGCGAAACTTAATTCTCCCAAAATATGTTTTTTTATACATAAAATCATAGCGGAAGAGCTTAGTACCTGCGGTGTTAACTTAAACTTTTCTCCTTGTTGTGATGTACTTAAAAATAAAAGTAAAGTTATAGGAGATAGGTCTTTTGGAGATTCACCAGATGTCGTCAGTAAATATATAACAGCTGCCATTCGGGGATTGCAAACCAATGGTGTGATTGCCTGTGCGAAACATTTTCCGGGACATGGGGCAACGGCTAAAGATTCTCATCTGGAACTTCCTGTTGTTAATTTAGATATGAATGAACTGACGGAAGTTCACATTAATCCGTTTGTTCGGGCCATAAAATCTTCTCGGGTTGAGTTTTTGATGATGGGCCACATGAAAGTTGATGCTATTGACGATAAAATGCCTACTTCTTTAAGTTCTATAGCTCATGATATGGTTAGAAAAAATTTGAAATATAACAAGATTATTGTGTCCGATGATATGCAAATGCAGGCTATTGCTGATAATTATTCCGTGGAGGAGGCTGCTACTTTTGCTTTATGTGCCGGGACTGATATTTTGATTTATCGGGATATGAATAAAGCTGAAGAGGCACTTGCTGCCATCAATAATGCTTTGAAACTAAAAAATATAAAAAACGAATGTCTCAATGAGAAAATCAAAAGAATTAATGCATGTAAAAAAGAAAATTTTAGCGAATATAAGCCAGTTTATATTCCAAAAATTGATAAAAAAATAAACTCAAAGGCTAGTCAAATTTTTTTAGACGATATACTTGAGAGAATTGCCAAAGTAAATGCAACTTCATGATCCTAGAAATCATACTGATTTGTTCAACTGTATGTTTAAATTGGATGATCTTTCCCCTAAGTAACTGAAAATTAAATATCTGGTACCCTATAGGTATTGAGCAAAAATTAATTTGATCAGGGTGTGGATCATGTTGCTTTATATATCACTTATTTTGGTCGGTATCTCGGTTTTTATTATAACGAGTGCTGTTTTTATTGATGAAGGCCAGTATAAAGCTTCAGAGAAACTGGATGATAACGTAGGGAAAGATAAAATTGCTCAGCAAGGAGTTATCTTAAGATATTCCAGACCTTTTTTTAGAAGATATGTTGTGCCTATTGTCTCTAATATGAAACAGAGAGGAAAAATACGGAATAAATATAAAAGAAAATTAGCGATGTCTGGGTTGACGGTGATTATTTCTCCCGAGGAATTTTATTCGTTTAAATTATTTTTGATTATTGGTTTTCCTATCCTATTTATTGGCATCAAGCTATTGGCAGATGCAGATTGGCCGCTTTCCTCCATGATTCCCCTGGCTTTTTTTGGATTCGTTTATCCGGATCTTTGGTTAAGCGGAAAAATTAAACAGCGTCAGGAAGATATTATAACCAACATGCCTTTTGCTATAGATATGCTGGCGCTTTGTGTGGAGGCAGGACTTGATTTTATTGCTGCCATGGCCAAGGTGGTTGAGAAAGCCAAAAGAAGTTCACTTTCTGAAGAGTTTGAACTGCTAATGAAAGAGATTACAGTTGGTGCCAGTCGGGCCGAGGCACTTAGAAATTTATCGTGGAGAGTAGGCCTTATAAATATAACTTCGTTTTGTGCAACTTTGATTGCGGCAGATTCAGTGGGGGCCAGTATTGGTCCCATTTTAAAAGCGTTGGCAGTTGAGATTAGGCAAAAAAGATCAAACGAGGTTGAAAAAAAAGCGGCAAAAGCAGCTACCAAGATACTTTTTCCGATGATGATTTTTATTGTTCCGGCAGTGTTTATTATTGTTGCTGCTCCACTGGCTTTGGAATTTATTTTAGCGAGGAAATAATGCTTCAGATTAAATACAAAAATTTATCTATAGCCAAATCAGTAAAGATTGCTGAATCATTTTTTGCTAGGCTAAGAGGATTGATGTTTTTTGATGAGATGATTGGTTATGATGGGCTTTTAATCAAACATTGTAATTCGATACATACTTGTTTTATGAAGTTTAACCTGGATGTGATTTTTTTAAATGATAATTATCAAATAAAAAAAATTATAAGAGGAATTGTACCGTGGAGGATAACCGGGATTTATTTGCAGGCTACCCAGGTTTTAGAGTTAAAGTCAGGGCAAATTCCCCTGGAAATAAAAGAGGGTGATTATTTAATATTTGAAGAGGGAATATGTTTAAGCTAGTCGTTATTGGTGGAAAATTACGAGGCAGGGAATTTATCTTAAATGATGGGGATAATGTTCTTGGGCGGGGTTCAGAATGTGATGTGTATTTTCCGGTTGAAGGAATATCTAAACGACATTTAAGTATAACGATAACCAATGATGCGGCTTATTTAAAAGATCTGGAAAGTGCCAATGGTACGTTTTTAAACGGTGTGTTTGTAAAAAACGCAACTTTAAAAAATGGTGATAAAATAAGTCTTCCTGATTCCATCATTCAAGTTGTTCTGGTTAAAGAAAAGAAAATAATTATTCATAAGAAGATCACTCAAAACGATGATGACTTTTTAAAACAAACTGAACCTGTCCCGACTAATCTGCCACTGAAGATTATTTACTATTTTAAACTTAAAATCATGCCTTTGTTTTATAATATTAACAGAGAGTATGAATGGAAGGTTTTGTTAGCCATCATTATGGCCATGTGTGTTTTTGTTTCAATAACTCTTACCATTTTTCCAGTGCTGAGTGATAGTAAAAGAATATTGATTGATGAGACATCACTTCGAGGTAGCCATTATGCAGATGAAATAGCCAGAATAAATGCGGGTGCTTTAAGTAAAGGATTTCTGGATCAGATTGATACTAACTTTCTTGAGCATGAGCCAGGTGTAGTGTCCTATGAATTATTTGATTTAGAAGGAAGAATTTTTAGACCAATAGGGAAGATGAATGAATTCATAGATGATCCATTTTCTGTAAAAGCAAAAAATTGGGCAAGGGATAGGAAAAAAATCAATGAACTTTTTACGGGCCCGATTGGAAATGGGCAAATTGGAATTGCTAAGAAAATTAGAACGTATAATATGAAAACCGGGGATTATGAAACGATTGCGGCAATTGCCATTCGATTTTCCCCGACTTCACTTGCGTTAGAAGCGTCCAAAAGTTCAAGGGCGTATTTTGAATCATTATCCACCTCCATACTGGTGGCCATCTTTTTTTATGGAATAATACTTTTTTTAACTATTAAACCCATGGATGAGATGAAACGACAAATTGATGAGTTTTTAAGAGGCAAGAGAAGATTGATCGAAAGCGAGTTTCTCATGCAAGAAATGAATCCCTTGAGAGATAGTATTAATGTGTTATTAACTAGAATAAGGGAATTATCCAAGGACGATTCTGATAAAATGTATGATGAGATTGAAGAAGATACTTTGTATGTCGAAAAATTGATTAATTTTTCTGAAGGATCAGGCGTTCCTACAATTGTTTTAAATTCGGAAAAAAATATCAAAAAGATTAATTTACTTGCCGAAGATTTGACTGGGATAAGGGAGTCCAGTGCGATGGATATGAATCTGCTAGACACCGCCAGGGAGAAGGGATTTGCGGCAATGTTAATGGAGTTATGTGATGAATCTGCCAACAATGGTGGAGTCAATCAACATGGATCGTATGATGTTCAAGGCAATCCTTATTCAATTTATGTTAACACCCTTATGGGAAAAGATAATTTTGCTAAGGCGTTTTATATTACTTTTATAAATGAGCAATCGTGAGGACTTTATTGGAATGAGTGATAATGTTTTAACATTTACAGATTTAAAAGTGCCGTCGGAAGCTGGGCAATATTATCGGTTTTTATGTATGACTGGTGAAAATAAAGGAACAAGCTATATTCTAATAGGTCCTCGGATTCTTGCAGGAAGAGGAAAAAATATTGATATCCAGATAAATGATATCAAGGCTTCTAGAGAACATTTTGAACTGGCCAAGGTCAAGGATAGTTATGTTCTGACTGATTTAAAATCACAAAATGGAACGATGGTTAATGATTTGAAAGTCACTCAGCATAGATTATCAGATCATGATACCGTTATTGTGGGAAAAACGATTTTTAAGTATAGTCTGCTTACGGTTTTAGACAAGAATAGTAATCTACAAAAAAGAGAATCTGATGAAATCCAAGCCGAAAAGTCAAGAAGTGAAAGATCTGCGATAATCAAAGTAGTTGCTAAAAATAATAAAAAGTTTTTAATATACGGAATATTAATCCTTATAACGCTTGCGTCCCTGTTCACTTCAAGTGATAACTCTCAAAACAAGGATAAGAAAAAGACCGGGGAAGGAACGTTAGAGGAAGATGAGATACTGGTACAAAACCTAAAAAAAAGTGAGGCTAACCGGGAGGAGGAGTTAGAACAAGAAGTCTATGTTTACATTCATCGCGGACTAAGGGAATTGCGCGAAAAAAATTTCTACCGTGCTTTACATGAGTTTGAGCAAGCTTTGGTACGGGCACCAAATCATAATCGGGCCGATTTTTATAAAAAAAAGACTCAACAAGCACTGGATGAAGAAATTGATCAGTTGTTTGCCAAGGCTGCACGGGATCGTGAATCATTAAGACTGGTGGAAGCTGTAAAAACGTATTGTTCCATTATGCGCTTGATTGATCAAAATCCGAATGATGAGAGATATGTAGCGGCACAAAAAAATATAAAAGTATTAAATGATGAATTGGGATTAAAAGAAGATGAAAATATCTGTAACTAAAAACGGAAATTTTATCGAGGAACGCTTGTTCTCTGGTGAGAAAACCGGTGGAAAACAAGCAAAATGGTCGTTTTTGATCGGACGATCGTCTGAATGTGAAATCGTTTTAGATGATAGAAAAGTTTCAAGAGAACATGCCAAACTTACATGTGACCAGGGAGTTTGGACTATCGAAAAGATGAGTGATACTAGTGATGTTTTTATTAATGGCAAGAGTATATTAAAGCATGAGCTGGTTCAAGGAGACATGATTAATCTTGGCCATTATGTTTTGAATGTATTGATGGATGAAACGGATGAAAAAAAACACAGAGCGACGGGGGTTTTGGCCCAGCCTAAAGAGGGGATAAACCAAACTGCAAAGAAAAAAACTACCTCAATAGCAGTTTCTAAAAAGGACCAGGATCTGGCGAAAAATACTGAAATGAAGGGTTACACTGCTGACCTTGAAACAATAAGTGATTTTCAAAAAAACACGGATGTCCCCTCGGCATCTTCTCCAAATAATGAAAATAATGAATTTCCGGTCGAAGAACCAAAAATAGAAAATGAAGTTTTTAAAAATGAGAACTTTGAAAATTTAAACAATTCAAATGATTTTGGACTTTCAGAAAATTCTTTTCATGAAGATCCTTCGTCGTTTGTTAACGAGAACCTAGCGGAAAAAACCGAGGTTGCAAAATCATTCTCAAAATTTATTTTGAAAATTTTTGGTGAAAATGCCCCCTATGAAAAATTTATTTTAGATCAAAATGAAGTTAAAATTGGTCGGAGTGCTGAAAAATGTCAGATAGTTTTAAATGATGTCGAAGTTTCATCTGAACATGCAGTTATAAAAAAAAATAAAAACACCTATATTCTGGAGGATTTAAAATCAGCCAATGGTACCATTTTAAATGGCATAAGAATTAATCAGTCCGAGCTTGCCAATAATGATGAATTTTTGGTTGGAAGTACGACTTTTACGGTAGAAATTATTTCAACATTTTTGCAGGACCAGAAAGACCGACTTATGCCGGTTGAAGATAACCAGGTGGTGGAAGTCGAAGAAATTGTAGAAGTTTCAACCGATTTTGCCGGGGATGCAGGGACCGGCGTTGCAGCCCAAGAGGCAGAAGCTTTGTTAGCCAAAAGCAATAAATCCTTGTTCACTCGGGATGCTTTGAAGGATCCGGTAAAAAGAAAGAAAATATTGATTGGATTGATTATTTTGCTTGGACTTTGGATATTGCTGGGGGATCAGGAAAGCCAAACAACATCCAAAAACAAGAGCAAGGATACAAAAAAACAGAATTATTTACTTGAACAGGATAAAAAAAATTTACTCAAAGGCAAAAAAGAGATCAAGCTTACACCAGAACAACAAGAATCGGCGGAGGCTTTGTATGAGTTATCGAAAACTTTATTGGATGATGGAAAATACAAAGAGTCTTTGCAAGAGTTGGACAAACTCCACCAGATTGTTTCACCATGGAAAAATTCTGCTCAAATTTATTCATGGGCCCAGGGTGGATTAAAGAAACTTGAAGAGGAAGAGAAAAAGAAGCAAGAAGAAATTGAACGCCGGATAAGAAAACAAAAAGTTAAAGAATTAGTCAAGCAGGCACAAGAGGCAGTCAAGGAGAGACATGTTGAGGTGGCGGAAACTCTTTTTAGTGAAATTATGAAGCTTGAACCGGAAAATTATGATGTAACATACATGAAAGCCACTCTGGAAGCCTGGAAGAAAGAAGAAGAGAAAAAACTACTTGAAGAGGAGCAAGCGAAAGCGGAAAGGGCCAGAAATATAAGATTGCTTAAACCTGGTAAACAGCATTATTTAAAAAAAGAATGGCATAAGGCAATTGTTGCTTTGGAAAAATTTTTAAGCATTACGGATATGGATGATGATCTGGTAAAAGAGGCCCATTCCATGTTGACCGATTCCAGAAAAAACCTAAGGGATATTATTGAACCGTTGATGGGAAAGGCCCGTTCTTTAAAAGAAGGGCAGGATCTTAAAGGCGCATATGAAACGTATTTGCTGCTTTTGAGTCTGGTCCCTGACAATATGGAAGCATTAAAAGAAATGGCTGAGATAAGGGATGTGCTTTCCTTTAGAACTAAAAAAGTATATCGAGAAGCATTGATTCTTGAATCCATGAGTTTGTTTACCGAGGCAAAAGATAAATTTCAAGAGGTGCAACAAATTGCACCTTCAGATAGCGAATATTATCGAAAGGCTACCAAAAAATTGCAAGATTATATGGAGTAAATATGTTAGCGCTCAAAGAATATACAGCCAAAACTCATCAAGGACCTTATTTAGAAATCAATGAGGATCACTACCATTTGGATGTGGTTAACAATTTATTTTTGATTTTTGATGGTTTTGGAGGAGCAGGGGTTGGTGATAGTGCTGTTTCATTACTTAGCGACGAAGTTGCCAAATTTTATACTAAATTAGACAGTGATCCTGATTTAACCTTGCCTTTTTTTTTCAGTCCGAAATATTTAATTGAAGGGAATGCTTTAATTAATTCCATTCAATATGCTCATCAAACATTAATGAAACGTAATAACGAAAAAAAGAACTTATCTCAAAAGGGAGGAGCTTCAATAATTGGGGCTGCCATGTCTGAAAATATTATGACATTTGCTTGTGCCGGCAATTGTGCCTCTTATTTATATCGGAGTGGACATATTGCCCCGATAACTTACCCTGATGTCCTGCAATTTCATTTTGAAGGCAGGCAAAATACTATTTCCCATCTGTGTCCATCTAACGGTCTTGGTTTGTTTGATGATTTATATTTACAAATAAGAGAATTAAAAGTTGAACCAGAGGATATAATTATTTTTGTAACGGATGGAGTATTTGGTAAATTGGACATTAATGAGCTTAAATATATTATTGAAATGAAAAACGATGATCATGAGAAGGGAGCATTGATTTTTAATCTCGCAAATAACAAAGGGAATCTGGATAACCAAACCTTTGTGATGTTAAGATTTTAATAAATTGTTCTAGCTTTAAAAATATGCAAAATTCTTGCTAACCTAACTTATTTAAGAGAAGATATTCTTAGAGGTTTTGATTATGAACGCAAAGATTCTTATTGCAGATGATAGTCTGACA
>MEQB01000054.1 GCA_001770015.1 Bdellovibrionales bacterium RIFOXYC1_FULL_37_79 | reverse complement strand
AAATTGACAATATTTTTGCTTTTTCAGGGAATTAACGATGTCTTTTGTAAATTATCATACCAAAGAAATTAACTGCAAGATTGTATATTATGGGCCTGGTCTTGGTGGAAAAACTACCAATTTACAATTTGTTTACCAAAAAACCAGCGGTGAATCCAAGGGAAGCATTATTTCCCTTAATACTGAAAATGAAAGAACTCTTTTTTTCGATTTTCTTCCTCTTGATCTCGGAGAAATCAGGGGTTATCGAACCAGATTTCATCTTTACACGGTTCCCGGCCAGGTTTTTTATGAGGCTTCCAGAAGATTGATTCTAAGGGGTGTGGATGGGATTATTTTTGTGGCTGATTCGCAGCTGGAAAAAATGGAAAGCAATCTTGAAAGTCTTAAAGATTTGGAAACCAATTTAAAGGCGCAAGGCTACGATATAACTAAGCTACCCATCGTGATTCAGTGGAACAAAAGAGATTTGCCCAATATTTCCTCTGTCAAAGATATGGAAAAACAATTGAACAAATATAATTTTACTTCGTTTGAAGCCGTGGCCATTAAGGGAACTGGTGTTTTTGAAACTCTTAAAGCGGTTACCAAGCTGGTGCTTATGAATCTTAAGGGTGGATTGTAATAAATAATTTCGATGCTTTTCAAGGAGGATTTTATGAAAAATATTTTTATTTTGATTTGTCTAACATTATTGATTTCGGGTTGCTCATCCTGGTTTAAAACCAAAAAAGAGAATGTAACACCTCCGGATAATAGATCCTCAGAAATACCTCTCAAAAGAGAATTTCCAATTAACGATAAAATCAATCCCTGCGAAAATTTTTATGAATATGCCTGCTCCAAAGTCATAGACAGTTTTAAGCTTAGGGAAGATCGATCAATCCATATTTTTTCTTTCGATGATGCAGAGGAAAGATTGTTAGATTATAAGAAAAAATATTTTGTAAATTTGGCCAATATTAAACCAAAATCACAAATGGAAAAAGAGATTAAGACAGTTTACCTGGCATGTATGAATGAGGAGGCCAGTAAAAAAGAAGAAGTGGAGATCGTCAAGCAAACCATAAGTCAAATGAATAGTATAACAACAAGAGAGCAGTTCATTAATATGGTTGCTAGGAATATTACAGAGCCATTAACCAGTTTTGTTCAATTTGATGCTGGGTTACCTAATCAAGATAATCCTTTGAAAAAAGATTTATTGTTTGATAATAGTCTTCGTTCTTTACCTGAAAAAACCTATTATGAAAAAGAAGAATTAATTAAGGATTTGTTGGTTTTAATAGAGGATTTTTTCAAAACGATCGAATTGCCTGATCCAAGTGAACGGGCAAAAATGGTTTATGAATTTGAAAAAGATTTGGCAAAGATATTTCCGACACCTCCCGAAATACAAAAATTAGTTTCTTCTCGAACTTCAATTTCAAGAGAAGAATTAATAAAGGATTATCCTTATTTAAAACTTGAAGGGTTTCTTAAAAAAATACCTAAAAATACTCATATTAGAAATATTATTGGCGTTGAGGTAATGAAGTTTTTGGATGACAAGCTTAAAACAGCTTCTTTGGAAGAATTAAAAAATGTTTTTTTATATTTTCAGTTAAAGCAATATATGGATGATGCCTATCCTGATTTTTTTCAAAAATCTTTTGATTTTAGAAAAAAATATTTAGGAGGCCCAAATGTTAGACCAGAGAGACAGGAGCGTTGTACCAAACTGGTTATGAATAGTTTTACAAAAGAATTGGACTATATTTTGATGCCAAAACTGTTTCCCAATTTTCCTAAAAAGAAATTTGTCAATTCAATTGAAAAGCTTAGAAAAACTTTGATTGACCAATTAAAAGAAAATTCTTGGCTAACCAGTGAGGCAAAAAAAGAAGCTATAAGAAAAATAACCAAAATAAAATTGCAATTAGTCAGCCCGGATAATAACGAAGAATGGGATTTTAATCCAAGAACCAGTTACTGGAATGATCGGCCTAATGGTAATGTAAAAAAACTTACGAAATTGATCATGGATAAGAATTTAAAAGAATTAAGAGAAAATGTCAGTCCTGATCGTTGGGAAATGGGGCCGTTAACCATAAACGCTTATTACAATCCGGCTTATAATAAAATAGTTTTTCCAGTCGGGATTTTGCAGTATCCTTTTTATGACGTTAATGAATCGGAAGAAGTTAATATGGCTGCCATTGGTGCGATTATAGCGCATGAGATTGGGCATTCGATTGACGATAATGGAAATAAATATAACGCAGATGGATTGTTAAAATCTTGGATGAATGATGCTGATAAAAAAACATTTGATCAAAAATCAGCTTATCTGGTTACCCAATTTGATAAAATTGGTCATAATGGTAAATTTACCCTGGGAGAAAATATTGGTGATTTAGTTGGAGCAAGTCTTGCTTATAGGACGGCTTTTGGGGATGATAAAAATAAATCAAAAGAATTAAAACAAAAATTCTTTTTGCAATTTGCTAGGCTTTGGTGTGAAATTCAAAAACCAGAAATCGCAGAACTTCGATTAAAAATTGATCCGCATTCCTTGGGTTATGCTAGAACCAACGAGCAGATAAAACATCAAGCGGGTTTTAAAGAGGCTTATAGCTGTAAAGACACTGACCCAATGGTGATTCCGGAAGCGGATATTGTGAAGATTTGGTAAGCTTTGCCCACTGATTGTCATTCCGTCATTTTTGACGTAAAATTGACGGAAGGGGTGACATATGTTTAAACGCGACCTTGTGCTTCCAACTAACAGTTTTTTACTATTCGGGCCTAGATCGACTGGCAAATCAACCTGGCTGGGTGAAAAACTTCCTGATGCAATTAAAATTGATTTGCTTTCCAATCGAGAATTTTTGTCCTTCTTTAACAATCCATCTCTTTTACAACAAATCGTCCAAAATGCGCCAATTAATAAATGGATTGTTATCGATGAGATTCAAAAAATTCCGGCCCTTCTTGATGAAGTTCATAAGGCCATGTATGAGTCCCAGGGCAAAAGGAAGTTTGCATTAACAGGTTCCTCAGCAAGAAAGATAAAAAGAAGTAATGGTAATATGCTGGCGGGGAGGGCGCTTACTCGGAATTTATTTCCATTAACTCTAAATGAATTAGATGGTGCCTTAAGCCTAGAATCCATTTTGAAATATGGTACACTTCCCATCATCTCATCACAAAAAGACACAGAAATAAAAGCTGACTTTTTGGAAAGTTATGTCAGCACCTATATGAAGGAAGAAATCCAACAAGAAGCACTTGTTAAAAAATTGGATTCATTTTCAAGGTTTTTAGAAGTCATGGCCATCTTGAATGGACAAATTTTAAATGTCAGTAATGTTGCATCAAATGCAAAGGTGGCAAGAACCACCATTAACGGGTACATTGAAATTCTTTGTGATACCTTGCTTGGTTATCTTTTGCCTTCATGGAGGCCTAAACACAAGGTTAAAGAAATTAATCATCCCAAATTTTATTTTTTTGATACTGGTGTGATTCGCACAATCTCTGGCAAATTAAGAGATTCCCTTGATTCCGAGGAAAGAGGACGATTATTTGAAACACTCATTGTAAACGAATTAAAGGCCACAAATTCATATAAAAAACTTGGTGCCGAATTTTTTTACTGGAAAACTGCGGATGGAGCTGAAGTTGACCTAATTATGAAGGTTGGGAAAAAGATCTTGGGGTTTGAAATCAAGTCTACTGATTCATGGAAGAGTAAGTATTCAAAAAATCTTAATCAAATGGCGGAAGAAGGAATAATAACAAAAGCCTTTGGGGTTTACACAGGAAAATACTCTTTAAAAGATGATCGTGTCACCGTCATTCCGTATACAGATCTTGTCAGTACTATTTTGAATGTCTTGTAACTATAAAGACTTTGATCTGATGGTGATTCCGGCAGCCGTGATTGTGAAGATTTGGTAAAATTTGACTGAAATACAATATGGTTGACATGGTTTCCAAATTCGGCGAAAATGGAAACCATGCAATACATACCAAGAACAATACAATCAGACATTGAAAAGGCACTGGCAAGAGGTAAAAGTGTTATGTTTTTAGGTCCTCGGCAAACTGGTAAGACGACTCTGATAGAACAGCTAAAACCTTATCGGAGTATTTCACTTATTTCTCCATCTATCAGGCAAAAATACGAAAAAAATCCATCACTTTTATTTGGAGAGATAAAGGCAATAAAACAAAAAAATCCGCTTATTTGTGTTGATGAAATTCAAAAAGTTCCAGAGCTGCTTGATGTGATTCAAGAGTTGTGTGATAAAAAAATTGCACAGTTTATAATTACAGGTTCATCGGCCAGAAAACTTAAAAGAGCAAGCGCTAATTTATTACCAGGACGTGTAGTTTCTCTTTATTTAGATCCTTTTTCATATTCCGAGTATTGTGACAAATCACTAGATGAACTTTTAAGATTTGGCTCCTTGCCGGGAATTATATCGAGCTTGGACCCAGATACAGATTTACAGTCCTACGTAGAAACCTATCTTGAAGAAGAAGTCAGGGCCGAGGCTTTGGTCAGAAACGTAGGAAATTTTGCACGTTTTCTAGAGTTGGCAGCGATTGAATCTGGAAATGCTGCAAACTTCAGGGGTTTATCGCAAGATCTTGGCCCTTCACACACTACGATTGCATCTTATTATCAGATCCTCGAAGATTGTTTGATTTTACAAAAGATCGAACCATTTTTTAAAAGTAAAACAAGAAAAAGACTTATTCGTTCTCCCCGCTATTTCTTTTTTGATTTAGGAGTTCGAAATATTTGTGCGAAAGAATATGGTAGTGTTTCTCTAGTAGAGAAGGGACATCTTTTCGAACAATTTATAGGTCTTGAACTTCTCAGATGGGCCCGTACCAAACATGGTAAGGTTCGGATTTTTTTCTGGAGTGATCCATCTGGCCCAGAAGTTGATTTTGTAATTGAAACATCAGATGAGTTGATACCAATAGAAGTAAAGTTTTCAAAAAGTCCAAGCAAACGTGATATAAAACATCTTTTGACTTTTATGGATGAGTATCCTAAAGCAAAACGTGCTTTTGTTATAGCTAATAATGAACACGATATTCTAATGGACGAAAATGTCCTGGCAGTCTCGTGGAAGAATTTTTTGTTAAAACAGCTTGATTTATTGATAAACAAGTACTAGTCAAATCGGGAGCCTATTCCATAATTGACTAGACAAAAAGGGAATAGCATCCTAAAATGACTGATATGTTTATAGAAAGAGAAATTCAATTAATTCTAAAAAAGGATCTTGATAAAAAAATCATTTTATTAGGAGGACCTCGTCAGTGTGGCAAAACCACCCTCGCCAAGCATCTTGTGAAAAATGCCGAATATTTGAATTACGATAATGATGAAGATCGGATAAAAATTAAAAAAAAACAGTGGGATCGTTCTGCAGAGCTTGTTATTTTTGACGAAATTCATAAAATGCCATTATGGAAAAGATGGTTAAAAGGGCTTTATGACACTGAGGGAGTGAATCAAAAAAAAATTATAACGGGAAGTTCAAAGATGGATATCGTCAAACAGATGGGAGATTCTTTGGCGGGGAGACATTTTACTTATACGCTTTTACCTTTTTCTCCTGACGAACTAGAACAAAAATTTTCAGCAGAAACAATATATAAGCGGATGTTAAAAATGGGTTCTTTTCCTGAGCCATTTTTGGAAAACGATGAAGCTTTTTACAAGAAATGGAGAAATAATCATTTAGATATAATCCTAAAACAAGATCTTTTAGGACAAGAGCAAGTCAGGGATATTGAACCGATACGATTGCTTATTCAAATTTTAGAAGAAAGAGTTGGTTCAACTATCTCGTATCTTAATCTGGCAAGAGATTTAGAAAAGGATGCGAAGACAATTAAGCGTTGGTTACTATTGTTAGAGCGTTTATATGTAATATTTCGAGTGCCGCCATATAGTAAAAAAATTACTCGGTCGGTGCTTAAAGAGGGGAAATATTATTTTTATGATGTTGGAAGAATTCGTGGGGATGAGGCTCAAAAACTTGAAAACATTATTGCTCTTAAATTAAAAACGGAAATTGCAAAATTGGAGAGTACCCAGGGATGTCGAGGTAGTTTATATTTTCTTCGAAGTAGAAATGGGCCAGAGATGGATTTTTACGTTGAAGTCGAGGATTATCCAAGTCTTATGTGCGAGGTAAAATTATCAGATAATATAGTTTCAAAACACTTTCGATTTTTTTCAAATTTTCTGCCTAAGGCAAGAAAAATTCAGTTGGTAAGAAATCTGGATAGAAAATTTCAAAATGTCGAAGGGGTTGAAGTATTAAGTGCGGTAGATTGGTTGGTTGAAGATGTATGGAAAAAAAATAAGTAAATTATTAACGATAAGGCTGACATGATTTCCAATAAGCGCTGAAAATAGTTTGATTCGGTCTGATGATTGATAAATTCCTAGCATGATTACCTCATTTATTAACCCTTTTTGATAAGCATATTCGTATGCCTTGACGCCGTCATTTAAAAAGGAAAATTCGCCAATTCTATTGATTTTGATATTACTTTTTAGGAAAGAAAGTATCTGGCGAAGTATTTTCACGTTTTTTTCCTGAAAAAATTTTATAATCGCCCTACGTATTGTAAAAAAATAATGTGAGCTTTTAGCAGGATATCTTGATTATAAGAACTCAAACGATAACCGATCAAATGGTGTCCCTGGATAATACCAAGATTATAAGCTTTAAAATAATCAGGAAACTGGCTTTGGTAAATGTCAACGATACCATCATTGGCTTCTTTGGTGGGTAGAATGATTTTAGTGGCGATCATACCCAGATGGCTTTCGTGCCAGGAAGCTCGAAGTCCAAGAGCGGTATAAAATAGTTTTTTGGGAAGTTCTTTATAGTTATTTTTAAACCACTTGCCCTGAACTTTGCTGGAAACGGATTCCTGGAGTTTAATGGCAAAAAGATCACGCTCTAATTTATCTCTGGTGAAAATGTAATTTTTGGTCAATTTTTGCAAACTGCGAATGGCCAGCAAAATTTTTTGATCCGCACGACTGCTTCCAATAATAGGTGAGGCTATGGTTGAAATTCCATGAATATGCTTGTTGGCAAAATCTCCGTTATGCCTTAGATAGTGAAGGGAATCAATGCCACCTTTGGAAAAAGCGACAATCCATAATTTTTCCGTAGGATGTTTTTCAATATAATTTTCTAATTGGTTTTTTATAAGGGCGGCGTTGTGCTTAACGCCTTTGGCACCACCAACCTTGGCAACAAAATATTTTGCTTTTAATTCTTTACATATTTGTTCGCAACCTTTTTCAAAAGCGGCAGTTTTAAATAATTCATTAAAAACCCCGGAAACTAGCACAATGGTTATTTTATGAGGAACCAGTTTGAGTCTTGATTTATACTCAAGTTCATCATTTTCTCTTATCAAATCATTATAAATAGCCTCGAATATATCTGCAGTAGAGGCATATTGAGGGCTGATTTCATTTTTATTGGCCACTTGATTGACAATAAAATCTTGTTTGGGAAGAGGGAGGGATTCAGATGATTGTAAAAATTTAATGACTGTCATTATGTGTTTCATGTAGGCAACTGAAACCCATGTGCTTGATCCGACCAGATCTTTTAATGTAAAAATAGCCTCTTTGATTGATGGTGATTTGGTAAAAGCATGAATGTTATCTCGTAATTCTTCACTTGAAATTTTTTTTGCAAATTCCAAAAACTCTCTTGTTTTGCGGGTTTTATGAAAATAGCGTCTTTTGATATTTTTGTATATTTCTCGCCTTTTTTTAAGCGGTTCATCCATAAAACTTGCCTTTTGCATCTTTCAATATTAATACCTGATTGATAAAATTGTGACATTTGAAACAAGAACAAGTCAAACATCTTTTAAAATGAGGGGATTATGAATTCAAAAAGAGAAATTGGAATTATCGGAGGAAGTGGTGTTTATAAGATTGAAGGAATTGAAATTGTTAAAGAACATGAGATAACCACCCCTTTTGGTGCTCCAAGTTCTGCGGTCATTGAAGCAAAAATTAATGGTGAAAAATTTTATTTTATTCCAAGACATGGAAAATTCCATACATTTTTACCCAGTGAAGTAAACTACCGAGCCAATATTTTTGCCCTGAAAACTTTGGGAGTGAAATATGTTATTTCGGCTTCGGCAGTAGGATCTTTAAAGGATGAATTGCCTCCAACCACTTTTGTACTGCCGAGTCAGTTTATCGATTGGACAAAAGGGCTTCGAAAAAGATCTTTTTTTGGTGAAGGAATGGTGGGCCATGTTTCCACTGCGGTTCCGGTTAATCTCACTCTTCAAAATTTGATTGCTAAGACCTGCAAAGAAGTGGGGGTAAAATATAGCAAAGGGGGATCTTATCTTTGTATCGAGGGGCCGCAATTCTCATCTAAGGCAGAATCAGCAATATATAGGGAACTTGATGCATCTGTTATCGGAATGACCAACGTTCCGGAATCATATCTTGCCAAGGAAGCTGGCATGGCCTATGCGACGATTGCCATGGTTACTGATTACGACTGCTGGAAAGAGCAGCATTGCACGGTTGAGGAAGTAATGAATACAATGAAAACCAATAATGAATATGTAAAAAAAGTTCTATTAAAATTGATTCCGGCTTTAGGCCAGAATAAATTTGATTTTAATCCAGAAAATCAAAATGCGGTTATGACTGATCCTGAAAAATTGGCCAGTAATCATAAAAAAATTCTGGAAGTACTTTTAGGTTAAGAGGATTTTTTGGAAAATACCGAAAACTACAAAAAACATGTTTCAGTGCTATTTGATGAGTGTCTTCAAGGAATCCTGGAAAATAAGGATGGTGAGAAGGAGGAGTGGATCGCTGATTTAACTTTTGGGGGAGGCGGTCATAGTCTCGGTTTTTGTGAGCAGAATCCTTTTATAAAAATTCTAGCTTTGGATCAAGACATGGATGCCATCAATAACGGTTTGAAAGTAATAACCGATAGAAATTATCAGGATAGAATCTTTCTCAATCATGATAACTTTAAAAACATTCAACAGGTGATAGAAAAAAATTCTTTACACCTGTTAAAATCACAAAAGCAGTTTTTGGGAATACTCATGGATTTAGGGGTCTCGTCTCATCATTTTGATCAAGGGGAAAGGGGTTTCTCTTTTATGAATGATGGCAGCCTTGATATGAGAATGAATCAGGCGGATGATGAAAGCTTGAGTGCGAAGGACGTGATTAATACCTATAGTGAAGTAGAATTGGCGGATATTATTTACAAGTACGGAGAGGAAGGATTTTCACGAATTATTGCGAGAAATATCGTGGAAAAAAGAAAAGAAGCGGAAGTTCAAACCACCAAGGAACTGGAAAATATTATCTTTCATTCTTATCCTGCCAAACTCAGAAAGGGAAAAATTCATCCGGCAACCCGTACGTTCCAAGCGCTTAGGCTTTATGTTAATCAAGAGCTGGAGGTTTTGGAAAAGACCTTGTCTGTAGCAGCTTCTTTGCTTAGATCCAAGGGGAGATTGGCGGTAATTAGCTTCCATTCCTTGGAAGATCGAATAGTAAAACATGAATTCCGGCGGTTGGAAAAAGATGGATCAAATTTTAAAGTCATTACAAAAAAACCCATTGTGCCTAAAAGTGAAGAAATTAAGAGGAATTTTCGTTCAAGAAGTGCTAAACTTAGGATATTGGAACATATTTAGTTTTCATGGAGAAATGTATGCTAGGTTCAGGGAAGAAAACAGCAACACATAAGGGATTCATTAGAAAAATCTTATTCCATTCTCAAGGGTTTCCTATTTTTTTAGTTTGTACGGTCTTGGCAATTTTATTTGTTTTATTTCGAATGAAAGTGGTTGAACTTGATTATGGAATACATGATTTAAATAAAAAAATTGATCAAGTTAGGGTTGATCAAAAAGAACTAAATGCCCAAAAGTCGAGATTATTGTCCGTAAAAAATCTAAGAAACATGGCCACTAAGCATAATTTGAATCAACCCAGACGTGATCAGATTATCGTGATACCGAAAACAGTCGAAACCACGAATGATTAGAAATAAGCTTTTTGTCGTTCTTGTAATTTTTACGATACTCTTTTTAGCGGTGCTGGTGCGGGCCTTTCATATACAAGTTATAAGTAACGACGAACTGATTTCATATTCAAAGGATCAAACGCTACGGTTTGAAAAAAATTATCCAAACAGGGGAAGGATTTACGATAGAAACGGGTATGATCTTGCGATTAATGTCCAAACATATAGCTTGTTTACCATACCAAAACTTTTAAAAGGTGATCATCGGCCATACAAAGAATTGGCCAGAATTGCGCCGGTGCTTACCTACGAAAAAATTAGCAAAAGAATAAAAAATAGAAAACGTTATACATGGCTTGCCAGAAAAATTGAACTAAGCAAGGAACAGGTAGATAAAATCAAGGAATTGCCGGGTATATATATCGATGCTGTTCCCAAGCGGATATATCCCAATCATGAATTGTTATCACAAGCTATTGGTTTTGTCGGTGTCGATAATAAAGGTCTGGCGGGACTTGAATATTTGTTTGATAAGGAGTTACAGGGTAAGCCACGGATAATAAAATATTTAAGAGATGCCAAGGGAAGAGCGATCAAGTTTGAAAGTCAGGAAGTGGGAGATGATGCAAAAGATTTGCATTTGTCCATTGATAAGGATTTGCAAGCGGTGTCTGAAAAAATTTTGAAAGAGGCCGTAATAAAAAATGAAGCTTTTCGTGGTGGAATAGGGATTATGAATCCAGATAATGGTGAAATTTTGGCGATTGCTAATTATCCGACGTTTGATGGGGAAAATTATAAACATTCTAATACCAATAATCGGAAACTGGCGTTTGTGACTGATCCTTTTGAACCGGGTTCCAGTTTCAAAGTTTTTACAGTTGCAGCTGCGATAGAAAATAAAATTATTCGGCCGGATACCAATTATTATTGCGAAAAAGGCAGGTTTAAAATTGGCAGTCACTACATCGGTGAAGCCGATACTCGGAAAAAATATGAATGGTTGTCGGTCAAGGATATATTAAAATACAGTTCAAATATTGGAACCACCAAAATTGCTTTTGACTTAACCTATGCCAAATTTAATGCCGCCATGGATTTTTTTCGATTTGGACAAAAAACCAATGTGGAGGTACCCGGAGAATCCCGGGGAATTTATAACTTTCAGGAAAATACCTCAAGTTTAAGTTTAAGCAATATGAGTTTTGGACAAGGCCTGGCGACCACTGGAATTCAAATGTTGGCAGCATACAGTGTTTTTGCCAATGGAGGTTATTACATAGAGCCAACACTTTTGCTTCGTCAAGACAAGATGATTTCTAAAAAAAGAATTATCTCAAAGCAAACAGCGGATGCACTTACAGATATGTTGATTTCAGTTGTTGATGAAGGCACAGGCACCAATGCTAAAATTAAGGATTTTGTTATTGCTGGAAAAACTTCAACTGCCCAAAGAGCTGATAAGAATGGTGGATACAAGGGGTATGTTGCGGGGTTTATCGGTTATCCGGTTAATGTAAATAAAAAATTTGTCTTGTATGTTTATATAGATGATCCCCAGGGTGCTAGTTATTATGGGAATTCCATAGCGGCGCCGGTTTTTAAAGAAGTGGCGGAATATATTCTTTATAAAAACAAAGAGTACAAGGGGCTGACCGAAACCCAAAATTTTTCTGAAGAAGATAAACATTTTGATGAGGTTAAAACGGAAAAGTCAGCCGCTCGCATAATTGACAATGAAACAATTCCTAATTTTCTTGGATTGGATAAAATATCTGCTAACCAGCTTGCCAGCAAACTAAAAATCAACCTAATTCATAAAGGGGTTGGTATTGTTAAAAGACAAAGTCAGTCGTTTGGAAATAAAATTTTAACTGATTCTTATGTTATTTTAAATTACGAAACACCTAAATATGAATAGCAAAATAATTTTAAATTTAATTGGTACTTTTATAGTTGATAAGACCCAGCTGGATGAAAATTTAAAGATTACCAGTGTTGAATCGAATTTACAAAATGCCAAAAAAAGTGATTTGGTTTTTTATAATGTAAGGCAAGATGAAAGGAACATGGAGATTTTAAGCAAGCGCTTTCACGAATCATCCTATGGGTTACTTATAGTAAATGAACTCCCAATTAATTTGAAAAATTATAAAAACATAGTTGTGGTCAACGAAAATGATTTTTTAAAACTTCAAAAGATATTATTGGATCAGTTGTACCCCAATAAAAATAAATTGAAACTCGCCGGAGTTACAGGAACCAATGGAAAAACTTCCATTGTTAATCTATGCAGTCAGATTTCTCAACTTGATGGAGTTAGGGCCGCCTCACTTGGAACGCTTGGGCTAAATGATGCCCAGGGTGCACTTAAGGATGTTGGAGGAATTACCACCCCATCCTATATTGATCTTAGAAAAATAATTTACTGGTTACAGGATAAATATGAAATCCTATTTTTAGAAGTAAGCAGCCATGCTTTGAAACAGGATAGACTCTATGATCTCAGGTTGGATGTAGCCGCCTGGACTAACTTCACCCAGGATCATTTGGATTATCATAAGAGCATGGACGATTATTTTAATTCAAAATGTTTGATATTTAAAAAATATTTAAAAAATATTAACAATTGTTATTTTTTATCAAGTGAAGCTGAATTGCGTAATAGAGCTGGTTATGGAATTTTAGCAACAGATATTCATACCTTGATTGATGGCGATGTTCCCGATTGTTTTAAATTTTCTTTTAATAAAAAAAATTTGGAATTGGCGCTTAATCTTTGTAAGCATCTCGGGATTGATACTAAAAAAATTGATCCAGGCAGGCTAGTTCTTCCGAAAGGGCGATTTTCCCAAATCAGGCACAAGGATAATTTAATTATTATTGATTATGCCCATACTCCAGATGCCCTGGTAAACATTTGTAAGGCAGTCAGGGAAGAAATTAAGGATAAAAAGCTGATAGTACTTTTTGGATGCGGTGGGGATCGTGATAGAATCAAAAGACCCCTTATGGCCAAAGTGGCTTACCAATATGCTGATCAATTAATTCTAACTAACGATAATCCAAGATATGAAGACGAAAAAGTTATTATGGATGACATGTTGCAAGGCCTGGTTGGTTGTGATCTTAAAAAAGTCGAGGTTTTGCATGACCGTAAAGTTGCCATTAAAAAGGGGATTGAGTTTTTGACTTCCCAGGCTGTTTTGATTATTGCCGGCAAAGGACATGAGGATTATCAGGATATCAAAGGGGTAAAGTATCCCTTTAGTGATTTTTTAGTAGTAAACGAAATTATAGGATTGTTATGATTTGCACGGAAATAATACTGAGTTCAAAGTTAATAAAAAAAATTTTTAATCAACCGGTTAAACCTTTTTTTGAAATATCAACGGATACCCGTACCATGCAAGCAGGTGATGTCTTTATTGCACTGGCGGGAGAATCGTTTGATGCCTTTAATTTTATTGACGACGTTATTTGTAAAGGGTGTGCAATTTTTGTCTATAATTTTGATGAATCCAGGGCGAGCAAAACTGAACTGCTCTCTATTAAACATCCAAATATTACCTTTCTTGGGGTTACTGATACTCTTCAATTTTTGCAAGAAATTTCAAAAAATCATGTTCAGGATTTGAAGAAAAAACAACTAAAACATGTTATCGGAATAACCGGATCAAATGGTAAAACAACCACCAAGAACATATTAAATCACTTGTTAAATGCAGTTTTAGGGGAAAAATTGACTTGTACCAAAGGCAATTTAAACAATCACATTGGAGTGCCACTTACGTTGCTTAAAATTAGTGAAAATCACGTTACCTCCATTGTAGAAATGGGGTCAAATCATCCCGGAGAGATAGATTTTCTGTGTAGTTTGGCCAATCCCACCGCAGGAATAATTACTAATATTGGCAAGGCCCATCTTGAATTTTTATACTCCCAGGAGGGAGTGCTGCAGGAAAAACGTTGTTTATTTGACCGTGTTATGAAAAATACCCAAAATGATGGAGTTTTTATTATAAACAGCGACGATAAATTTTTGAATACCCTGCCGGTGTATAAAAATGTAGTTTTGATCGGGAAAACTAGGAAAAATATTTTTTTCTTGAAAAATGGTGTTGAAATTATTTCCCAAAACGAAAAGATCAGTCTGCATAATAACGAGCTGACTGGTATTCATAATTTTTATAATTTAGCGGTAGCTTTTATGATGGCATTGATGCTTTTTCCTGACGAAAAATCAAAATTAATCAATGCAGTTTCATCTTTTAAACCCTCTTCCAATAGAAGTGTGTGGATAAAGGAGGAAAATAAATTAATTTTTATGGATGCTTACAATGCGAATCCCTCCTCCATGCAAGCTGCTCTTGAAGGATTTATTGATAAATGTTCCAAAGAAAAGGTTTTAAAGGAAAATATTTGCTTTGTTTTAGGGGACATGAATGAGTTGGGAGCGATCGGGCCAGCTTTACATGAAGAAATTGGTGGTTTGATAAAAAAAATGCAGGGTAAAAATGCCATTTTTGTAGGAAGATTCGCAAAAAATTATCAAAAAGGCTTTGGAGAGTCGTCCCAAATTTATCAGGATGTTAACGAATTATTGAAAGACTGGAAGAAAATCAAAAAAAAATACGAATATTTCTTTATTAAAGGCAGTCGATCTTTACAACTAGAGTTGTTGATGGATATAACATAGGGTTAAATTGCCGTAGATTTACCATACTACTATCTATGGGTGTTTATTCTTGCTAACAGTAGAGGCTCTATGTTTTTTCACTTTCTATACCCTTTGAATTTAGATATTTCAGCATTTAACGTTTTTAAATATATTACCTTCCGATCGATAATAGCTTTTATACTTGCAACACTCATCTCTGTTATTTGGGGGAAATATTTTATTAACTTTATGCGCAAAAAACAATTTGGACAAATTATCCGTGATGATGGACCAAAAAGCCACTTTGCCAAGGCAGGTACGCCGACGATGGGGGGCTGTGTAATTGTTGGTAGTTTGGCAGCAGCAGTATTTTTCTGCGGTAATTTTCATTCGCTACCTGTATTGATAACAATTTTTGTGGTGACTTCTTTTTTTGGCCTGGGTTTTTTGGATGATTATTTGAAAGTTTTGAAGCGAAATCCCAAAGGTGTTTCTGCCAAGGGCAAATTGTTTTGGCAGGTTATTACGGGCCTGCTGGTAAGCTTTGTTATTTATAAATTTAATATTGTTGATACCAAGATTTATATTCCCTTTTTTAAAAATGCGCTTGTTGATCTAGGCTGGTTTTACATTCCATTTACCACTTTGGTTATCGTCAGTTCAAGCAATGCCGTAAATCTAACTGACGGATTGGATGGTCTGGCAATTGGACCTATTATCACCAGTTCGATTTCGCTTGGGGTGATGGCATATGTGGCCGGGCATGTGGAGCTGGCTTCCTATTTGTTTATTCCTTACGTGGAAAATGTGGGTGAACTGATGGTGCTCTCCTTTGCGCTTATAGGGGCCGGGATTGGTTTCTTGTGGTACAATTCGTATCCGGCTCAAATTTTTATGGGTGATGTTGGTTCGTTATCATTGGGCGGTTTCCTTGGTGCGGTAGCCGTTTTGACAAAAAATGAAATTTTATTTGTTTTAATTGGTGGTATTTTTGTAATTGAAGCGGTTTCAGTTATTTTACAAGTGGGTTCGTATAAAATTAGGAAAAAAAGAATTTTTAAAATGGCACCCATTCATCATCATTTTGAACTCAAGGGATGGCCGGAAACAAAGGTGATCGTAAGATTTTGGATTATAAGTGCATGTCTGGCAGTGATTGCAATTGCAACACTTAAAACAAGATAAAGATAGGAGTAATAATGGATCGATTTAAGAATAAAAAAATTCTGGTGGTTGGAATCGGAAAAACAGGTTTTGCCTTAATACATTTTTTTAATCAACTGGGTTGTGACATCAGGGTGACTGATATTAAACCGATTTTTGATTTAAACAAGGAAGTCAAAAAGTTGAAAAAATTTGAACCGGCTCCCCAGATGACGTTTGGTGAGCATGTTAATGATGACTTTTTGGATGCAGATGTGATTGTTTATTCATCGAGGGTAAATCCTAATCTTCCCCAGCTGGAACTGGCTAGAAGCAACGGTCGAGAAGTATATAGTGAATTTGCGCTTGCTAATAAATTATGCCGGAAACCCATTATAGCTGTTTGTGGTTCATATGGCCGATCAACGATTGCTCACATGATCGGGTTTGCGCTTAAACAGGAAGGGAAAAATATTTTTGTGGGTGGTACCAGCGAAGAACCTTTTATTAATTATGCCATGTCACCCAATCGGGATTTGATTGATTATGTGGTCGTGGAAGTTTCAGCGGTCCAGATGCTTAAATTAGAGAACTTTCACCCCAAAGTGGTGGTGTTTTCCAATATAGGGGAAGAGTATTCAAAAATTCATTTTAATTCAGTGGGAACTTATATTGAAACGAAGTTAAATGTGATTAAGTCATTATCTCCGGATGATTATTTGATTGTTAATTTTGATGTACTTGGCAACAATACTTTTTTTAGGAATGCTAACTGTCAGACCTACTGGTATACCAGAAAATCATTTGCCAAAATGGGTGTTATGAATGAAGTGCAAGGAACTCATTTTCATGACCGCAGAATTCATTCAGGGATTCACTATCATTCAGAATTCAAAGTAAATGAGATGAAAATTGTGGGTGTCGAAAATCGCGAAAATCTTCTGGCAGCTATTTCTGCCTGCAAGGCTTTGGATATAAGTGATAAATCCATTCAAAGTACTATCGAAAAATTTCCCGGCATTCCACATCGGTTGGAATTTTTGATTGAGAAAAATGGTGTTTGTTTTTATAACGATTCAAAAACAGAAACTCTTGAGCAGCTTAAGAAAAGTATTTCTGCTTTTAAAACACCGGTTATTCTTATTGCTGGTGGAAAAGATGATGAAGAAGTGGATTACGAAAAATATGCTGAAGAAATAACTCAAAATGTACGGGTTTTGGTTTTGGTGGGTGAATGTAAAGAAAGAATGAATCGTTTTTTTGGCAATTTTACCCAAACTTTTATTGTGGGATCTTTTGAGGAATCTGTTTTGATTGCTTACCAAAAGGCCAGAACCGGAGATACAATATTATTGTCACCTGGAAATGAAAGTACAGATTTCTTTAGAGATTTCGAGGAACGGGGCAATTATTTTAAAAAGTTGGTTTACCAACTTTGATTAAGACTTGTAGCACAATTTTCCCTATGTAAATTGGCATGAATTTGATACAATTTACTTAAAGGTAAAATTGATTATGTTGTTGCAAGAAAATCAATTCACAGAAAAATATCTGAAGCTTTATATTGCCACGCTGGGTGTTCTGGTGGTTTTTGGTGTAATTATGGTTTATTCATCCAGCTATATATATGCCAAAGAAGTGTTCCACAGTTCGTCTTATTATTTAATCAAACAAGTTGGTTTTTTGCTGGCCGGATGTCTGATTGCTTTTGTGGTGGGAAAAACAAAAATTTCTTTCTGGCTTAAATATTCCTTTTATTTTCATTGCCTTTGTTGTGGGTTGCTGATGTTGACTTTATTTCCAGTGACCGGTTTAACCATAAAAGGTGCTAGTCGCTGGCTGAATTTGGGGGTCACTAATTTTCAACCAAGTGAAGTGGTCAAATATTCACTTATGCTGGTGTCGGTTTATTTTTTTGAAAAATTTGATTATTTAAAAATGAATGACATTATTAAATATATAGTTGCGATTATTTTTCCCCTAGTGGTTTTAATCATGCAACCTGATTATGGTTCATTCTTGATATGCTTGGTGGTAATTATTTTTGCCTGTTTTATGAGTTCATTCAAAAGAAAAATTTTTTACTCAATACTGGGCAGTGGAATCTTTCTTATTTTGATTACCATTTTCACTCAACCTTATCGAGTAAAAAGAATCCTGGCATTCATGGACCCATGGAAAAATGCCAGAACCAGTGGTTTTCAAATTATTCAGTCCTATCTGGCTTTTGCCAATGGCGCTTTTTGGGGCCAGGGTCTTGGGAATAGTAATGAAAAACTTTTTTATCTACCAGAGGCCCATAATGATTTTATTTTTAGCGTATTGGCAGAAGAATTGGGCTTTATTGGAGTTTTGATAACTGTAATTTTGTTTTTGTTATTAATTTACTGGGGATTTAATTTGGTGATAAGTCTGCCGCAAAAAACTTTTCAAATTCTGGTAAGTTCGGTGGTTTTTTTAATTGGTTTTCAGGCCTTAATTAATATGGGAGTGGTGCTGGGAATGCTTCCCACCAAGGGACTCAATCTTCCCTTTATAAGTTACGGAGGATCCTCCATAGTGGCAAATTTTTTTGGCCTGGGCCTAATGATAGCTGTCGCCAATTACTCTAAAAAATTACATCAGCAATAATAAACAAGGCTTTTATGAAATTTAAAATCAATCAAGAGATACAAATTCACTTTATAGGTATTGGTGGAATAGGAATGAGCGCAATTGCGGAGATTTTGTTGTCCCTGGGTTTTAAAGTTTCAGGATCAGATGTTCAAGAATCAAATACCACCAAAAAACTTGAATCCATGGGGGCAGTTATAAATTATGAACATGTCTCTCAAAATATTAAAAATCAAAATGTCGTAGTTTATAGCTCGGCTATTGCGTTTGATAATCTGGAATTTCAGGCGGCTATTAATAACAAAATTCCGATTATGAAGAGAGCTGAGATGGTGGCAGAGCTGATGAGGCTTAAATGTGGCCTGGCAGTGGCGGGTACTCATGGCAAGACCACCACCTCAGGAATGTTAGCTACCATTTTAAGTGAGTCCGGAGTAGATCCGAGTTATTTAATTGGTGGAATTGTACAAAATCTTAAAGGACATGCCAAAGTGGGAAATGGTGATTATATCGTAGTTGAGGCTGACGAGTCGGATGGATCATTTCTTTTATATAATCCGGTGATGTCGATTATCAATAACGTTGATTATGATCATATGGATTATTATAAAACAGAAGAAAATCTTTGTGATGCTTTTAAAAAATTTGCGGACAGAATTCCTTTTTTTGGACTTTGTGCTTTAAATGCTCACGATGTTCACTTGCAAGAAATAAAAAAACAGATGAAGAAGCCTTCGGTAACTTTTGGTATTTATGATGAACTTGGTTTTCCTTGCGATTTTGAGGCGAGACACGTGCAAATGGACGTGACGGGGATCAAATATGATTTATGCCATAATGGTGAATATGTAGGTAAAATTATAATCAAAGTGCCTGGACGTCATAATCTACTCAATTCTCTAGGGGCAATTGCCATTTCGACTCATTTGAAAATTCCTTTTGAAAAAATTTCGTCTTCGCTGGAGAAATTTACCGGAATTGGAAGAAGATTTAATTATTTGCTAAATTCCCCCAAATTAAAAATCATTGATGATTATGCTCATCATCCCACGGCGGTCAGGTCAGTCTTGCAAACGGTAAAGACGATTTATCCTCGGGCCAAGATAATAACGCTTTTTGAGCCTCATCGTTATACCCGGACCAGGGATAGTTGGGATCATTTTCTTCACTGTTTTAAAGATACTGATCAGCTTTTTTTGGGACCTATTTATCCCGCCAGTGAAAAACCCATTGAAGGAATTACTTCCGAGTTATTAAATAAAAGTATCAACCAGCTTTATCCCGGATTATCTGCTTATATCAGCGATATGTTGGAACTTCCCCGGCATTTAAGATTACTGGAAAATGAAGAGGTGGTTTTGCTTGCCTTGGGTGCAGGATCAGTCAGCAAGGTTATTCATAAAATTGTTGAAAGGCTAGAAGAGGGAGAGAAGTAATGGCAAAACTTGTCTTCACACTTATGATGTTGGTATAATAAGCTAAAAGTATGAAGGAGACGGGTTTGAGGCAGATGCTTTGTTATGTTTTGTTTTTTTTAATGGGAGCAAGTGCTGTTGCCGCAGTTTTTACAGATAATAAGCTTAAATATCGGACATATTTTGGTACCTGCCCTTCCAGGTCGGCAGGTAGTCTTACTCTCAATCTGATAAAAATTTTTGAAGATGAAATGAGTTTAAAAGCGATTAAACAAGAGATTCTTTTGCAAAGGCTCGATCAAAAGCATTTTATTTCCAATTATCAGATAAAATTTGATCCGCTTAGAAATTTCATGGTTATCAACTTTGAATGTCCCCGTCCGCTCATGAGAGTTCAGGTGGTAAAAGATGGTAGCGATGAGACATACAACGCCATTTTAGTGGAAAATGGAGATTTGTATGATCCTACGTATGAAGTCTTGCTTCGTGATGAACAGAAATTGAAGCAAGAGCTTCCGTATTTGGCATTACCACTTAAAGAAATGGATAAAAATATTCAACATCACATTGCCAGGTTGATTAAAACTTTTAAACATAGCGTCAGGGATATGTTGTCAGAGGTGATTCTAAACGATAATTTGGAGTTAACGGTGATTATGTCGATTCAGGGAAGGCCCACTAGTGTTTTTATGGGTAAGAATGAGTGGATTGATAAGGTGGATAAGCTGGAGCAAATTGTTACCTATATGCAGGCTAAAAATAAGATACCGGCGATTATAAATCTAACTAATTCAAAAAAAGTAGTTGTCAAATTTAATGAGTAATTACTATCATTATATAGTAGCGGGCTAAGCTCGATTTTTTTAGTAGGCAGAATGAATCTGTTAGTTAGGGTGAGAAGGGAATCTCATGAAAAATAAAAATATCATTGTGGGTCTGGATGTTGGTACCACCAAAGTGTGTACCATTGTCGGTTTGGATCATCCTGAAACTGGTTTGGAAATAATTGGAATAGGTAATCATCCCTCGCAAGGGCTTAAAAAAGGTTCAGTAGTCAATATTGATAAAACTGTAAGCTCGATCAGATCTTCAGTAGAGGAAGCCAAGCTGATGGCCGGGGTGAATGTTACTGAAGCGACCATTGGAATTGCCGGTAGTCATATTTATAGTTTTAATAGTTCAGGAGTCGTGGCAGTCAAGGGAATTGAAATTACTAATGAGGACGTGGAGAGGGTTTTAGAAGCTGCTAAAGCGGTGGTCGTACCTTCTGATCGGGAAGTTTTACACGTTCTTCCTATGGAATTTAAAGTTGATAATACTCCAGGTATTGTAGATCCAGTCGGAATGTGTGGTGTGAGGCTGGAAGCGCATGTGCATATTGTGACTGGTTCGGTTTCATTGGTACAAAATTTATTAAGATGTGTAGAGCTTGCGGGTATTCACCCACAAAATATAACCTTACAACCAATTGCTTCGTCGGAAGCGGTACTCAGCGAGGAAGAAAAAGAACTCGGGGTTGTACTGGTGGATGTCGGGGGTGGAACGACAGATGTTGCTGTCTGGAAAAATGGGAGTTTAATCCATTCAAAGATTATTCCAGTTGGTGGAAATCATTTTACGAATGACTTAGCCGTGGCCTTAAAAATATCACATATTGAAGCTGAAAGAATTAAAACCAACCATGGAAGTGTTCTCGCAGAACAGCTAAATCAATCGGCCAAGATAACGGTTGAAGGGCTTCACGGCACTAAACCCAGGGAAGTAAGTTTAGCCGAGGTGGCCAACGTCTTGGGCGCACGAGCAGAGGAGCTATTTGAATTAATTAATGAAGTCATTAAAGAAAAAAATCTTAAAAATGAAATCACTGGTGGAATTATATTAACGGGTGGAGGTGCCTTGACTAAGGGTCTTCCCGAGCTTGGTGAATATATTTTAGAGATGCCGACCAAGATTGGTTATCCGAAATCATTTGGTGGTATGACCAATATCATGCATAATCCGAAATACTCCACGGTTTTAGGGTTATTGCTTGAAGCTGCAAGAAAAAGTGATCATAATAAATTAAATAAAGATATGGAAATAAACCAGGCTGATTTAGTAAGTCGGTTGAGTGATTCCTTGAAATCTGTATTTAAAGAGATTTTTTAGGGGGAAATTATGTTTGAAATTTCTGAAAAAAAGGACAACGTTATGGAAGGTGCACGAATTAAAGTAATAGGTGTTGGAGGAGGTGGTTCCAACGCAGTAAACACAATGATAAACGCAGGACTTACGGGTGTTGAATATATTGTTTGTAATACGGATCTTCAAGCACTCAAATCAAACCTGGCACCGATCAAAGTTCAGCTAGGGGTTTCAACCACCAAAGGCCTGGGCGCTGGGGCCAATCCAGAGGTTGGGAAGAAAGCTGCTCTTGATGAATATGAAAAATTAAGTGAAATTATAAAAGACGCTGATATGGTTTTTATAACGGCAGGTATGGGTGGAGGAACCGGAACCGGAGCTGCTCCAGTAATTGCCAAGCTGGCCAAAGAAATGGGCGCACTCACGGTTGGTGTGGTAACCAAGCCTTTTTTATTCGAAGGTAAAAAAAGATTCCGTCAAGCCGAAGCAGGGATCGCCAATCTTGAGGAGAATGTGGATTCTCTGATTACTATTCCAAATCAAAGATTGCTTTTTTTAGCAGGAGAAAACCTCTCTCTTATAGATACATTTAAAAAGGCAGATGACGTATTGTTAAATGCAGTCAGAGGAATTGCCGATTTGATTAATTCCACCGGTTTTATTAATTGTGATTTTGCAGATGTTAGCACTGTCATGGCCAACAAAGGTCTTGCCTTAATGGGCACTGGAATTGCTTCGGGTACGGATCGGGCCATTAAAGCGGCTACTGATGCCATTAGCTCACCACTGCTTGAGGATATTTCTATTGATGGTGCCACCGGGATTATTATTAATATTACCGGAAGTCAGAATATGACCATGCATGAAATTAACGAAGCTGCGACGTTAATCATGGAAGCGGCGGATGAAGAAGCGGAAATTATTGTTGGTCATGTTTTTGATAATAACATGGGAGAAAGTGTAAAAGTGACAGTGATTGCGACGGGACTGGGCGGTCTTGAGCGAGTTACTACCAAATCAGTGAGAGAAGTGCATAAAAGTGAAAGACCGGAAGTCGAGGAAGTCACCATGATGACTCAGGATACTTACGGGACAAATGACGTAGGTAAAAATAAAACTGAGCATCACAGTACCATGGAACCGCTGCAGACCCGCATTACTGAATCGGCTACATCCAATCTGGTAAAAACCATCAAAGAAGCTGCTAGTCAGTATGAACAGGATAAAAAAGGTTTTCAAAGTGAGCGAACCACCAATGCTAATCCGGTGAAGACCAAACCCGTTTTACCTGAGATAAAAAGGTCAACCAGCAGCGCTGTAAAAGCCAAAACCATCGCTGAAAAACTTGGGTTTATTAATTTTGACGAAGAAGAGTTGGATACGCCTACTTTCTTACGAAGAGATTTGGAAGTTACGGAAAATAATATTAATTAATTTGCTGATGATTTTTTTCAGCATTAATTGTCAACAGTAGTAAATTTATTAACCACCCGCAGTTGCGCTACCTTTGTTGGGCGTTTCCTTGGTAGGTGCTTCTTTCCATAGATCATCGTCCGAGATAGTCTCAATAACTCCTCTTATATTGCAATCTTTTAGAATGGACAAGGCTTGAGTGGTAGGAGTGAGGTCAACAAATTTTTGAATCATTTCTGTATCAAAGATTCCATCTGTATAAAATTTTGGCTTTCCTTCAAAAGAATAATCTTTGCCTGATATTTTAATCTTATTATGTTTATTAATAATATCCGTTAAAATTTTATTTGATTGACTTGTTCCACAACTACATTTCATTACAGTATCTTTATTTTTCTCATTATTTATATATGCATTTAAATCTCGGCATAATTCCGTATTAAAATAAATACTATTGTTTATTATACCATCTATAGGAGAATTATCATCGTAACTTTTAGTGACGGGATTAATGTCAAGTGCTCCTTCTAGGGCAAGTTGAGGATAGCAGATTCCATTTTTGTTATCAAAAAGAATTGTTCTATGATAACGATATGAGTCTTCATATTGATGTGTACCAAATTGCATACTTAAAATTTTTTTATTGCTGTCAAGTTTAAAAACAATTTGTTCTTTATCTGTCGGACCACGAAAGTTTCCTTGAGCTGAATTAATAACCACTACGTTACCTTTTTCAGAATAACTATATACTAATGCATTTAACGTACCTTCATTTATTGTTGGAGTTGGGGTCTTATCAATCATTTTTAATGTACCATCATTGTTAATCTTCCATTTTTCACCATAAAGGGGTGTTCCATATGTACGATTTGATAAATAAGTATCACAATAGTTTTTGTCCGAAGCGGCCAAAATTGTGGCGCATGAAAACAGTACATAAATGATTGTTATAAATTTCATAAAACCTCACTTCTTATGAGCAAAAAATCAAACACTCACATATATTTTATTGCAAAAAAATTGGTTTTAATACCGGGAAAATTCAGCCAATTTTTTTAAAAAGCTAGGATACTTGAGTAGAATAATTATCCTTAAAAGAAGCAAGACGCTTGGTCATCTCAAAGCCGTCTTGCTTTTTATTTTAATTAGGTCTTCTGAATTGGATCACCTTGGACTTCTGTCGGAGGAATAGATTTTTCTGTAGGTTTTTCCCATATAGTTTTATCTTCGATGGCACCGCTAACACCCTTATAGCTAAAGCAACGATGAATTGTATCAATCGCATTATGACTGGGTGATAATAATAAATCGAAATCAGCACCACCTTTATCTTTTGAAGAAAAGATTCCCTGAGGGTCGCCCATTGTTAAATCATAATCGAAGGTTATTTTTTTACCATTGAAATCCATTTCGCGGTGACTGTTAAATATGTCGGTTATTGCTTTATTGGTTTTGTTGGTGCCACAGACACATTTAAAGGCTTCATCTTTATTTTTTAATAAATATTCTCTTAGTTCTTGGCAAAGGGCGGTATTTGCAAGCATATAGACATCGGATGTGATAACTGCAGGATAACAAGTATCATCCTTATAGGAAAAAAAGGTGGTTCGATGATCTTCTAGATTATTTTGACTAGTTTCGCCAGCTGTTTTTTTTAATTGTCCTTTTGAATCATATGTTAATACAATTTCATCTGAATCATTGTTAAGTTCGTGATGTATTTTTATAATTCGTCCTTTTGAATCAAGTGTTAATAAAATTTTATCTCTAAAACCTCTTTTATCAACTTTTTCAAGGCTAACAGTTCCATCTTTGTTTGTGGTATAGTTGAAAACGGGGTTACCCGCAATCGCGTTAGATAACCCTTTGAGAAATTTATTATCTTCAAGTTTTAATTTTCCTTGTTCATCCATGCTCCAACCCATCCCGTATTGAGGTTCAAAATTAGACGGTAGAGATCGTAAGTAGGTCTGACAATGCTTGATATTTGCAAAAGCAAAATTAGAGAATAAAAAAAGAAAAATTAAAATAAATTTCATAAAACCTCACTTCTTATGAGCAAAGAAATCAAACACTCATATATATTTTATTGGAAAAAAATTGGTTTTAATACCGGAAAAATTCAGCCATTTTTTTTAAAAAGCTAGGATACTTGAGTGGAATAATTTTCCTTAAAAGAAGCAAGACGCTTGTTCATTTTAAAGCCGTCTTGCTTTTCATTTTAATTTGATCTTCTGAATTGGATCACCTTGGACTTCTGGCGGAGGAATAGATTTTTCTGTTGGTTTCTCCCATAAAGTTGGGTCTTTGATGGCATCGCTAATACCCTCAAAAGAAAAACAAATATTAATTACTTGAATTGCTTTATGACTAGGGGTTAGTGATGACGACATTAGACCAGTGTTATCTTTATCCTTAAGAGAAAAAGTTCCTTGAGGGTGTTTAATAATGGAGTCATAATTATAAGTCCATATTTCACCATTTAAATCAATCTCGCTGTGACGCTTGAATATGCCAGTTAAGTCATTGTTGGTTTTGTCGGTGCCACAGACACACTTAAAGGGTTCTTCTTTATCTTTTACATTTAATAAATATTCTCTAAGCTCCTGACAAAGGGCAGTATGCGCTAAAAGTTCATTTCCTGATCCAGGTTGAGTACTAGTAACTAGTGCAGGATAACAAACGTCATTTTTGTAGGAAAAAAAGGTAGTTTGAGAATTTTTCATATCATCTGGATTAATACCGAAGTTGTGATCAATTTTTATAATTCGTTTCATCGAATCAAGTGATAACACAACTTGATTTTTAAAACCTTCTTTATTAACTTCTTCAAGGTTAATAGTCCCATTTTTGTTTTCTATCAAATTGAAAACTGGGTTAAGCTCAATAGAGTTAGATAATCCTTTGAGAAATTTTATATCTTCACGTTTCAATTTTCCTTGCTCATCCATGCTCCATCTCACTCCATAGTGGGGTTTTAAATAGTTGGGTAGAGATCGCAAGTAAGTTTGGCAATGTTTAACATTGGCAAAAGCAAAATTAGAGAATAAAAAAAGAAAAATTAAAATAAATTTCATAAAACCTCACTTCTTATGAGTAAAACATCAAATACTCATATATATTTTATTGCAAAAAAATTGGTTTTAATACCGGAAAAATTCAGCCAATTTTTTTAAAAAGCTAGGATACTTGAGTGGAATAATTTTCCTTAAAAGAAGCAAGACGCTTGGTCATTTCAAAGCCGTCTTGCTTTTTTACATATAGACTTACAAAAGATTCAATATAATCGCCTTGAAAATTAATTTTATAGTGGGTGACTACATAAGATGGCTTATTTTCCTTGTCCCATATGATTTTCTTGAAATCGTAAAGTACCATGGCCTTCTCTGGCTGATTGGGTTCAGTTAGAATGGTTTCCAATTGTTGCCATTCGTTTTCCAAATAAAGTTTTAAGTGATCATGGCAAAAATTAAGTCGGTCATGGTCACATAAGCATTTTGCGCAAAAACTTTTCTGGCAGATCATGCATATTCCAACCGAGTGGGTGTCAGGATGATTGGTGCAGTAAAAAGTGTTTGAATTGGATGTTTTCTTGTCATTGGTCAAGTCTTTAGGGGTGGCAATTTTGTTAAAATAAAGGAAAATTATTCCAACCAGAACAATAATGGCCAAAACGATGAGTACAATTAGAAGGAGAATAATAACGTATAAATAGATATTTAAATTTTCCATCATATTATACTAATGATAATTAATTTTCTTGTCTATTTGTATGATAATTTTTAGTCTTTTCGTATGAAACCAACCAAATATTATGTATTAAAAATCTGTGTTGCTAGAGAATATGACCAGCAAGTGTCTCAAATAAAAGAAGATGCTGTAAATATTTATGGATGTGATTATATTGAAGAGTTTACCCTGGAAGATGACCAGATTGATAAAATCTTAGGCCGAGATGCCCTGGTTAGTGATGTGATCCCTGAGGAAATATTATTAAGAATTGAAGAGAGACAAAAGCAAAACGAGGTTGAGGAATTTAGCATTATTTTTTCAAGTGATGAAGCCAAACAGCGCTCAGCGGATTGTTTGAAATATTTATCCAATAACTTCCAGAATATTCACCTCAGTCGAATTGAAAAAAAATGGGAAAATGGTATTGAGGAGTGGAAAAAATTTTTTAGCAGTGTACATGTCAGTAAAAACATAAATATTTATCCTATTTGGCAATTAAACGAAAGCAATCGATATGATAAGGACAAGATCTTTATCAATCCCGGCCAGGGATTTGGTACGGGTGGACACGAAACCACCTGGATGTGTTTAAAACTGCTGGATGAACTGACTAAGCTTCAGTCGTCTCTCAAGGGGGAATGCCTGGATCTGGGCTGTGGTTCGGGAATACTTGGAATTGCTGCAATTAAAAATACTGATCTTCTGGTGACATTTTCGGATGTGGACGTTGAAGCGATGGATAATTGTCTGGAAAACCTAACCTTTAATTTCAAAGATCAGGATTTGGAAGGACATTGTCTCGTGATAAGGGAGAGATTGAACCAGGATAAAACCTATGACCTTATTTTTGCTAATATTTTGGAACAGGTCTTATTAAAGGAGAAATTTTTTTTATTAAAAAGTTTAAATCGAAACGGATATTTAATCCTTTCAGGTCTTTTGAATGATCAACTCGATAATATTAAAAATCACTACTCTTCGCTCGAAATTATTCAGGAAATAAATAAAAATGGATGGAGTGCGGTTTTACTCAGGAAAAATTGATGAGAGCGGTATTTGATCAATCAATTAATGAAATGTTAAAAGCGGGAGAGATTTTTGAATTAAAAGGTGAATGTCTTCATCATTTGCTTAACGTCGCCAGAATCAAAGCAGGTGAGCAGATAATGGTACTAAATGGAAATGGCCTGGAGATTATCACACAACTGGAGAAGGCCACTAACAAATCTGCATTTTTGAAAGTGGTTAAAATAAATTTCAAGGAAAAAAACACCTGGATGGATTTGGCTCTTTGTTTACCAAAAAAAGAAGCTTATGAGTCGATTTTAAAATCCTCCGTGGAAATGGGGATATCCAATATCATTCAAGTAAAAAGTGAGTTTTCCCAGAAAATATTCTTATCTGAGGAAAGAACAGATAAAATAATTGAAACGGCCCTAGTTCAATCAAACAATCCTTATCTTCCAGTACTTCAAAAAACCATAGAATTTGAAACGTTGATTGAGATTGTCAGCGGTTACGATTACGTCTTTGCCTTTTCCACCAAGATCAAGTGTGATCAAAAAAAAATTAATTTTGGTAAAAAAAATCTTATGTTAATCGGTCCGGAAGGGGGTTTTTCTGAAAGTGAAGAGAAAGCAATCAATGTTCTCGCTAATGTTAATTTGTTGAAAATGGATCTTCCAATCATGAGAGCGCCAACGGCAGTTAATGTGGCCTTGGGTTATTTACTGGGTTTCAAAGACGCACAGGGCTAGTGTTAAGAAATAATAATTGAGCTTACTCATCAGTTTTATTATGATACTATTATTTAAGAGACAATAATTTTTGAGGGTAAGCTATGATCAACAACTCAGATACTGCTGTTGAAAAGAATCCAAATAAGCAACCAATTATAGAATTTGACCTTGGTAAGGAACCTGTTGATTTTGATTCGGATGATTTTAATTTTACTCCGCTTACTACTGGTCTTGGTTTTAATCATGAAAGAGATAAAAGAGTTCTAAAAACCGGCAAAAATGTAAATAGGATAGTGGAGTCAGCGGCAACTCAAAAAAATCAATTAAAAGAAAAGATGTTTGATGCCAGTTCTTATTTGGATGTTTTTGAGAAGAAGTTAAATATCAAAAAAGAGGAAACGGTACAAGAAAATCAGGCGGATGTTATTCAATTGGCTCCGGTACGAATTCAAATTTCAGCCTGGCTAATTGATGTTTTGGTGATTTTTGCCTTTATGTCAGTCACTATGATTTTCTCTGCCGTGGTTCCTGGAATGAAGCTGAATGATTTTTTAAATCTTATATCTTTTAAAGATATGATTATTTTTTCTATCATCATGTTTGTTTGTTATTATGTTTTATATTTTTCCATTATGGACTTTTTTATCACCCCTGGAAAATATCTTTTAAATATCCGTTTGGTTAGGACTAATGGAGCAAATCTTACCCTTAAGGATACATTTATCCGATCACTGGTCTCTGCCGCTTCATTTTTAGCTTTGTGTGTTCCCCTTTATATTGATTTTCATGGCAAAATATCTGATACGAAAGTCATTATGAACAATAACTAATAATTATGTTTGAGCTTTCCAAAAAAACCAAAGAATTCCTGTCAAAAAATAGATCCAAAAAAATGGTATTTACCAATGGCTGTTTTGATATACTTCATAGCGGTCATATTATGTATTTAAATGAGGCCAAGGCCTTGGGTGATTTTTTGATCGTGGGATTGAACTCCGATAGCAGCATAAAACAACTCAAAGGAAGTGACCGTCCAATTAATAATGAGGAAGATCGCAAATACCTGCTGGAAAATTTAAGGGCCGTTGATTGTGTTGAAATTTTTTCGCAAGATACTCCCTACGAACTGATTAAGGCTATTGGGCCTGATATATTGGTAAAAGGCGGCGATTGGCAGATCAGCGAGATAGTTGGGTCTGATATTGTTTTAAAAAAGGGTGGAGAAGTAAAAAGTTTGTCATTTAAAGAGGGTAAATCAACCACCAAGCTCATTGAAAAAATCAGAAAGAATACCTGATCAAATTACTTTCACTATAGAGACAACGTGTTATCAACCAGTTCGTTGGAATACCGGAGAGTTATTGTCGGCCTTGCTGAAAAAAAAGGCAATTTTTTCCTAAGTTTTACTAAAGTATTTTACAAGGGCGCCGAAACATCAAGTGAAGCTACTTGGGGTAGGCTTCACACCAAAAATCAAACACGGTCGTTTGAAAAACAACAATAAACAAGGAGGTCGATTAACAACGATTCGAGGAGATTATATGGGTTTAAGAATTAACACAAACGTCCAGTCACTTTCAGCACAAAGAAATTTAAAAGAAGTAACCAAAAAACAATCAAGCGAAATTGGAAAAATGGCTTCAGGGTCAAGAATCAACATGGCAGCCGACGATGCCGCCGGACTTGCTATCAGTGAAAAATTAAAAGCACAAATCAGGGGTACTCAACAAGCATCTAGAAACGCCAGCGATGGAGTATCACTTATTCAAACCGCTGAAGGCGGACTTAATGAAATATCAAGTATTCTGGTCAGATTGAGAGAATTATCTGTGCAAACTGCTTCAGATACAATTGGTGATCCAGAAAGAAAATTTTCTGATATGGAATTTCAAAATCTGACTCAAGAAGTAGATCGAATTGCAGCATCCACTCAATTCAACGGAAAACAACTTATTAATGGAACAGGAGATAAACTGGATTTCCAGATAGGAATTAACAATAATCCAGATCATGACAGATTGTCATATGATATCAGTAAAACCAGTGCTACCGGTGAAGCGCTTGGTGTGAAAAGCATGAACGTACTAACTAAAGAAGGAGCCAGGAATAATCTGGAATCAATTGATCTGGCGATTAATCATTTGAATGGTAATCGGGCCAATTTAGGGGCTCTTCAAAATAGATTACAATCAACTATTACAAATTTAGAAATACAAAATGAAAATTTATCCCAAGCGAATTCAAGAATAAGGGATACCGATGTGGCGCAAACCAGCTCTGAATTACAAAAGGCTAACATTCTTTCTAATTCAGGTGTGGCGGTATTGGCCCAAGCAAATAATGCCGGTGCCATGGCCCTTAAATTGATTTCATAAGAATATCTTAAAACCTTTTAGTCTCTTTAGACCCCACTACCAGCAATGGATAGTGGGGTTTTTGATTTGGTCCTATAGGACCATTATTTGTATATACCCGAGTCTTTTAATTAAAAATAATTTGTCTTAACCACATGAATTCTTTTAAAAATTGAAAAATAAAAATTAAAGGTTGACAAAAATACTAAAGTAAAATTGATCCGTGTCGATAATGTTAGTGTCCGATGAAAATAGTCGGACATTTAATTAAGATTTACAGGAGGATCAAATGGGCTTAAGAATCGCAACAAACATCGCATCTCAAACAGTTCAGAAAAATTTAAAAGAAGTATCTGAAAAGAACAATTCAACAATGGATCAACTTTCTTCAGGTAGAAGAATTACCAAAGCTGCCGACGATGCTGCCGGACTTGGTATTTCTACCAATTTGGAAGCACAGACTAAAAGTTTAAGGCAAGCTGCCAGAAATGCCAGTGATGGTATTTCATTAGTGCAAACTGCAGAAGGTGGATTGAACGAATCAACCAACATTTTAACCAGACTACGTGAGCTGTCAGTCCAAGCTGCTTCTGACACTTTAGGTGACAATGAAAGAGGTTTTTTGGATAAAGAATATCAACAACTCGTTGTTGAGATGGATAGGATAGCTCAGTCAACTACATTCAACGGCACCAAACTTTTAGCTGGAGACGTTGGTAATGGAAATTTAGACTTCCATGTAGGAGCTTATGCCGGAGAACAAAATATAATTAGCTATAACGCCGACAGTGCTGATGCCACCAGTGAGGCTATTGGAGTAGCAGGTAGTAACGTAGCCGCTAAGGATTCAGCAAAAGACGCCATGGCCATTATTGATGAAGGGATTAATCGCATTGTAAACCTTCGTTCAGAAATGGGTGCTGTTCAAAGTAGATTACAATCAACCGTAAGTAATATTGAAGTTCAGGCGATCAATCAAGATGCAGCTAGAAGTAAAATTCAAGATGTTGATGTAGCAGAAGCTTCAGCCAAGTTAGCCTCAACGTCTCTGGTAAAACATTCCGCAATTTCTACATTAGCACAAGCAAATTCAATTCCTAGTGCAGCGATGAAGCTGGTAGGATAACTTAATACGATCGATCGGGTAGAGGCAATGTCCTCTACCCGATTGCTTTAAATTAGAAAATAACAAGTTTTGTCTTGGTTAGAATATAGAGTTAGAGGAGCGAGGAGCGATTCCTTGCTAATTTAAGCCCATCCTCCCCGGCGAAGCATTTCGCCCGGGAGGATGGCTTTTTTTTTGGCTTTTTGACAATTAAGATCGTTCTGATGATAAAATAAATAAAAGGAAAAAAAGTGAAATTTGAAGAAATTGATATTGCCGGTTTGGAAGGTATTTTGCAGGGGTTAAAAAAAGCTGATACCAAGCTTTATGTATGGAATTGTCATAATGATTCAATCACCAAGGCAGAGGTGGTATTGGAGAATTATAATAAAATCAAAAAATATATAACCTGCAAACCCACCGAAGGATCAGCTTATTATCTAGCGGATATGGTCACGGGAATGGGTAAGTTGAACTTTTATATTCCGGATAAATCAATATATTTTATCTCTGAATTAAAAATGCTTAAAGAAGAGCTGGTTATTTCATGGCCGGAAAAACTTTATTTGAATGACAGGCGAGAAATTCCCCGAACCGAGGAGTTTTCTTCGGTTGTGGAAGTTGAATTTGAGTTTGATAAAAGAAAGTATAAAAAAAATTGCTTCGATTTAGGCATTGGCGGTTTTTCAATTATACTGTCGGCGATGGAGAAATATGGCTTTAAAAAAGGTGATGTCATTCCATTTATAAACTTGTACATTGGTCGGGAAAAAAATGAAATCTCTGGGAAGATCCAATCCATTGATGTGGTTGATCCTCAAATAAATCAAAAATATAGCTACAAGGTTACCAGGGTGTCGCTTCGATTTATCGAGCCAGATCAGATATTGGTAAAAAGAATCAAAAGTTTGATTAAAAATTATCAACTAGAACAATAAACCTGGTTTGGTTTAAATTTAAGATGACATTTTTAATATCAGTGGCATTAGACATATTTAGTTTTTGGAATAACTTATTATTAATAATTTATTGGGAAAATCATATGCTTTTTGTTGTGTTTGCCAATGAGAATTGCTACTTCCTTCAAATTTCAAGGATTCAAAATTAGGATTTTCAAATATGTTTTTTATTGATATTGTGTCAAACTTTAATTTTAAATCTTGATCATTGATTTTTACCTTTGTTTCCCATCTGTTATAGGTATCAGGAAAAAAAACAACATCTTTAATTTCATAGTCAAATTTTACTTCTTTGAAGTCACTTACTTTAATTTTTTTATTTTTATATGTTGTGCTGATTGAACTTGAATAATTAAATATTATTTTAGCTACTGTTTTATTGCTATTAAAATAGATACTATCAAATCCAGACTCAATAGAAAATGATTCAAAAGGAGAAATATTCTCTATACTAAACTTGGAAGAAGGATGAGTATTCCATCCACTAAAATTATCACTAAATTTCAGGTGGCTGATTTTTCCGTTCTCGTCAAAAAAGTATTCAACAGTATTATTATCGATATTACTCTTTAAAATTAAATTTAGGTTGCCATATTTAATCTCTTTTGGAATTAGTTGTTTGGAGTAACTAACTTTTTCATTTTCATAAAAATTGGTAAGGCCATATCCTGGGTAAAAGACATCATTATCTGCTTTGAAGAATCCATCTGATAAGTAAGCTTCTTCTAATTTATTGGTTTGAAAAAATTTGGTATTATGCCAAACAATAAACTCTTTATTAGTCCACTCATTAATTTCAAAGTGGCCAAGTTTTATTTCTAACCATTGAGCGTTCATAACTACGGACATTTTAAGAAAATTTGCGTTTTTATAAAACTCAAAACGTTCCTTGTCATTTTTATTTTTCAGACGGTTTGCAATAAAATAAGCGGTAAGAAAACGTGTTGAAATACTGTCCTGATGATTATAACCAATCGCTTCTCGGTAAACAAATTCATGTAAAATTAATCCAGCTCTATTTTCGGCATCCATATGCGACCATAGATCATTGTTAATTGTATAACGAAAATCCCCTTCAAATTTGGGTTCTATCTGGATTGCGAGCTGCTCAATCTTACATCCTTTTGGAATAGTGATGTGATTTGAGTCTGAAATATCTGATAACTCTATACCATCTCTAAAGCTTGCCTCATTATCAAATTCTGTAAGCCATTTTTCGTAGAGTTTTCCTCTGAAATAGTCGTATTCATTAATATTGTTAAGAACATATTGTAATTTTTGTTGCCAGCTTGTTGCATTCCCCATTTCACGACCCAATGATCTTTCATATAAATCTAATAGAGTGACAGATAAGATATTTTTCTGATCGTCATAGCAAACCACACCATCACCGCCGTTGCCCTTTCTATCAAGTTCAGCAAACGAGGAAAGTGAAAATAATAATGCTGAAAAAATAATTATTTTATTTTTCATTTTGATACTCCATATTTGTTGTAGGAAATAGTTGACTAGAAAATATATAAACTTCTTTGGGATTTGAAACACTCATCAGGGTATAAAGTTTTTCTTGGAATTCTCTAATAATGGCCTTTGCCTCAGGTATTTTTTTTGGATCAACTGCAAATGTAATTGAACTATAATCACGTTTTGTAACTTCAGTTTTTTCTAGTTTCACTTTTGCTAATTCAAGGTTTTCGATATGAGACTTTTGTAAGGCCCTGGATTCGATGTCTTCTGATGTTTCTAATGCTGCTGTAATTCGATGATAAGTTCCATCTTTTTTAAGTTCTATCATTTTAAGACGAAGCAAATTATTAATAACAATGTTCGCCCTATCTTTGGAAATTCCTAACCGTTTTGCAATCCACTCAATATTATGTTTAAAACCATCAACTTTTAGCAATTGTAAAAAAGCATAATGCTCCCATTCTGCAATCACATGATAATATGATTCGTCTAAAAGATATCGCTTACTCTCTTTAATTATTTTGATTTTATCCAAGGTCATTTTTTTTCTATATGTACTTCCTATAAAAAGAGCCATTTCTTTGGGAGATAGCTTGAGGACATCTGCAATACTTTTAGCTCTTCGAGTTGGTAAATTTCTCTTATTTCTTAAAATAGCGCTTAAATTTGACGAGTCAATTTTTAGATCCCTGGCAAAAGCCCGCAGAGAATAGTTTGAGTTGTATCGTTGTCTTAACGAAAATTCGCTTTTTAGTTTTTCGAGATAAAATGTTTCATTTGTATTCATGCCGTCACTTTTATCAGAGTATAAAAATTAAATCAATGATTTTGTCCACAAAGTGCGCCAAACCCTTTCTTTTACCCATAAGTATTTAGTTTTTATTGGGCCATGCAGCGTGGCCTTTAATTTTTCCTATGGCATGATTTCCCTGTGGCAAAATTAAAAAC
>MEQB01000053.1 GCA_001770015.1 Bdellovibrionales bacterium RIFOXYC1_FULL_37_79 | reverse complement strand
CAAGGATACTCGGCTCTTCAAGCAATTGGGCTTGCGATGTCAGGAAAATTTGCAAATAATGGGTGAGCAGTTACATTTAATTTTAATTATATCTGTATCATTTATTTTTTTTATCGTAATCAGAGAATTAGTTATGTGGTATTGGAAAATCAATAAAGGAATTAATCTTTTAGAAAATATTTTAATGGAATTAAAACAATTAAACAAAACTGAAACCACCGTTACAGAAGAGGTTTCAATTACAAAACTAGGCACAGATGTTGGAGGCATTCCAACAATTTAATTTAATTCGTTTTAAATTAAATATTTTTTTCTCACTATGTGACTATTAGCTTCCGATCTGTTAAAATTAGCTGTGAATTAAAGTGGTTACAGCAGTCCAGTCTGCCCGACCATTTTTCAAAACGAACCTGCGACCAAAAAATCGTTCTAAAATATTAAAAACACATAATCAAAATTGCGGTTCGCCCAACATCTGGTGTGAGGTGCGGTCAAGGTGGCGAACCACTATTAATTTATTTCACAACTTAGAATTTTAAAATATTATTTATTTGGTACAGGAATTGGAGACGGAATTGGCTGATCAGAAACAAATAAAGGATATTCCTTCATATCGGTCCCATAGTAAAAAATACCATATCTATAAAACCATCCTCTTGATTGAATTCTGTTTGGAGATCTTCCATTGTAAATGAAATTTATAACAATTTCTTTGCCTTCAGCATCTTTGGTTAATCCTATCATGTTTAGAATTTTTTGTGATATGTGACTTTGGGAAGAACCGTTTTCAAATAGGTGAATAATTTTAAATAATTCAATTGGGCCTTCAGCTGTATTTCCAGATTTTTCGTTAAGCCAAATAGGAATGGCAGTCTGTCCAAGATTATCTTTTAAATACAATGTATAACACGTTGTAAGAGCTTCATTCTTATCATTAGGTATCGGATAGACACAATTACCGCTTAAAATTTGCTGCACTTCTGTCGCAGGGTATCTGCCAGTAAACTTAAAAAAAATCTTTGCTATTACGTCATGTTCTATTCCTAAAACACTTGGCAAAAATTCATTCCATTTTAATGGTTGATAAACAAGTTCACGCCCCCAATCTATGGAAGTTAGACGTTTATCATCATAATAACTATTTGTTACCAAATCATATAGTTTTTCGGAATCCATAATTGTATCTGTAACGTGACCATTGATTCCTAAAATATGTCCAATTTCATGTAATAAAATACCAACAAGCGTTTTACTATAACTCCATTTATAAAGTGGATATTGATAACTAGGATCAGGATCGAGATTAGATAGTCCATATTGATCAGCAACCCATACGTAACCATTTCCCCAGGAGTTTTGATCATAATAAACCCTGTGAGCAAAAGCCGCTGGTCTGTGATAATTTAAAATTTGTTTTGCCGAAATATCTGTATGAACTCCCAAAAGAAAAGTCAAATCTTCATTGCCGGTGCAATTTTTTATGAATTCAACATCTGTAACAATATCTCCAAAAACAGGGCCTCCCGACTGTTGAAAGACATCTTTATCAATCATATATTTTTTCCAAATACTAAAGGCAGTTTCAATTGCAATTTTTGTTTCATCTTCGCTTTTACCAAATCTTTTAGACACTTTCTGGCAAACTGTGATTTTACGTTCGCTTCCTACATGTCTATTGATAAACCATGCACTTCCCTCTTGCACTGGAACATTATCCACTCCATTTCCTCTCTCTTGACCTGCTAATACACCATTTATTGATGAAAGGAAAAAATATATAACCAAAATTGCAAACTTCATATTTAACACTCCCTTATTCTATTGCTTTTGTAATTGGTATTAATTGGATATTTAAATTGTAAACCTCTGTTTGGTTACCTGACTCCATTATATTGGCAATTCTTTTTCTAAATTCCCTAATCTCTTTTTTTGCTTTTTTTAGCTTGGAAAGATCAATTGCCATAGTAATTGAAGAAATATCTCTAAGTTTTACGGGGACTTCTTCCAGCGATGCAATACTTTGTTCAAGGCTTTGTTTGTGTGATTTTTGTAACGCCCTAGACTCAACATCTTCGCTGGTTGAAAAACTTTCTTTTGATAATTTATATTTTCCATTTTTATTAGTAATCATTTTTAGTTTGAGAAGTCTTTGAATAGCAAAGTTTACTTCAACGACAGAGATACCTAATCTCATGGCCATCCATTTGTGATCAGATCTAAAATTTTTTGTTTCTATTAAACTTAAAATTGCAAAATGGTGCCAATCTGCAATAACATTAAATATATCTTCTTTAAGAATAGTTCTTTTTTTATAACCTTTAGAAACATGAATCATTTTTATATTTTTTTCTGCAATAGCTTTTAAAAAATTTGCAGTTTGCAAGGGGGATAAAGAAAGCTTGTGAGAAATTTTTTCTCCCACTGCGATTGTTAATTTTCTTTTGCCAGAAAAAATCTCGGATAATCTGCCAGGAGGAATTTCCAGGTATTTAGCAAAGCTTCTCAAGGAATACCTTGAATTATTGCTAATTCTGTTTTTAAGTTCAGACTCTAAGAGTTGTACTGGATTATTAAATTGTTCAAATTCATAGTTCTTGGAATATTTCATAAAAACATTTATGCATTGAAAAAAGTGTACTGTCAACAGTTGTGGGAACAAAGTGTTCCCACCGATCCCATTGATATCAAGATTTTATTCAAACATGATAACTCAAAACTAATCTGATGAAATTATTATGCTTTGAATTGAAACAAGGTGTATAAAATCAGACATATTTTTAAATACTTTTTAATGTTCATAAGTCAGTTAAAGTCATTATTGAGATTAATGCGAAAGATAAGATACTCTATAAACCCTTTCACTATTTTTTGAAAGTTAACTCTGATGAAAACTTAGATAAAGGAGAAAGCCCCCTATCTAACTTTATCAAAGTCTCTTTCTCAAATTTTTGAATAAGTTTTGGAGCAAGATAATTCCCCGATACCAATAAAATAATTGCCGCCACTATTTCCACTACTATTTTCATGCTTGTTCCTCCCGTGATTCACGTTTGATGATGGCAGCAACAACAGACCTATCCCACTGGCCACCAGCTTTACTTTTAATATTTTTATCATTTAAGTGTTTAGCAATTTGCCGCTGTGATTTACCTTCGCCACTTAATTTAAGAATAAGTTTAATCACACTCTGTTCTTTCTCATGAGATATAAGTTTTCCCCGAACAAGGCGGACTCCATATTTTTGCCGTAATGGTTCCAAAGATTTTGGCCTGGTGATCTGGCCTTCTTTAATAGCTTCCAATATAGATGTTTTAGGCCAGGCAGATTCCGTCAACTCAACAATATCTCGCAGCGAAAGACCTAAATCAATATAGAGTTTCCGTAAAATTCCGTAATTTTTCGCGGGAGCGTTTAAAAAATGTGTAGTGAAAACAGAAACATAACTTACATCTGATAGCGGTTCGTCTAGCGTTTGGGTTGCCCGACCATTTTTCAAAGCGAACCTGCGACCAAAAAATCGTTCTAAAATATTAAAAACACATAATCAAAATAGCAGTTCGCCCAACATCTGGTGTGAGGTGCAGTCAAGGTGGCGAACCAAAATTATGGATCAAAAACACAAAGCCCTTATGTTGACTGGACTCAACACTTTTGTTGACTCATTATTGACGCCACAATTTGTTTATAATAACGTATCAGTATGCTGAAAAATGATTATCAAAGAATATTAAAGGAAGAGTTAACTAATCGTTGCAATAAGAACAGATCATATTCGCTCAGAGCATTTGCTCGCGATTTAGATATAGAGCCAGCCCAACTTTCCAGGGTTCTTAGTGGAAAACAAAATATTTCAGTGTTATCCGCTGAATCTATTTCTCAGAAAATTTTTAACAACAATAAGCAAAAAAAATATTTTATTTCTCTTGTTGAGTATTCGCTTGCAAAAAAACCAGAAAGAATCAAAGAGGCCATAAATAAGGTTAAAAAATATTCCATGAAAAACTCTGCAACATCACTAGAGTTAGAAGCGATGTTGATAATTTCTGAGTGGTATCATATACCAATAATGGATCTGTGCACTTTACCTCATTTCAAAGCAACAATGCATAAGATTTCAGAATATCTTGGACTTAAAATAATTGAAACCAAACTTGCAATAGAACGCTTAGAAAAGCTGGGCCTTATTGAAAGAAAGGGAGAGTATTATAAAAAGACCAATTCTAAATTAGCTACCCCCACTGACATTCCAAGTTTAGGAATACGAAAGTTTCATAAATCAATGATAGAAAAGGCCGTTACTTCGATTGAAGAACAAAATATAGATAGACGCTATATTACGTCAAAGACAATGACTCTCTCTCGAAAAAACTTATCCAAGTATAAGGAGCAAATACAGACTTTTCTAGAAAATATAAGTGAACTTAACCAGGAAAATGATGAAAATCATGATTCATTATATCAACTTAATATACAACTTTTTGATTTAAAAAAAGGAAATTTAACATGAAAAACTTTCTAGCTTTATTTCTATTTACAACGATTATATTCTCTCAAGCTTATGCCGGTGGTGAAACCGATATTGGTAACGGCATGCGAGCATACACCTCTTATAATTACGGATACACTATTCATTTTTCGAGTTTACTAAACTTTAAAGAAATTCAAGATGGTATTGTAGAAATAAACGACCAAGACCTTGTTCATGATATTTCTCAAAAATCAACATTACGAATTGATCCTGTTGATGAAGATGTTCAAACAAATGAACAGGTACTTGAGTATGCTAAACAGAAATATCCAAGAAGGTTATGGGAAAATTCGAATGGAAGTATTCCAAACTCATACGGTATCTATTCTAAAGAGATCACTACTGACGGCGTGCACTTGATATACTTTATTGTCTCCAACTCACTCACCTTACTTGAAATAAATATTTGGGCAAAAGATACAAATTCTGCAAATGAACTAATTATACCAATCGTATTAACTTTAGTGTTTGAAAAACCAACTGGGTATGATGCTTATCAATTTGTTAAAGGATCTTGGTTTGAATGGAAAGAGATAACCAATCACATCGACGATTATGGAACTTCGCAGTCCATAACTTATGAAAAACTTGAGGTTGTAGACGTCATACCAGAAGGCATATTATTTAAGTGGATCTTTAAATATGATTATGTTTCATCTCCAACGATTTACAAGTTTTTATATAACCAAGTAACAAAAAAATCTTTATGGTGTGATGATGGGCACGAGATAATTACAGAAAATGTAAATAATACCGGCGGATGTTATCTGAAAAATTTCTTATGGTGGCCGTATTCAAATGTATCTGCAATTATTTTACGTGAAAGCATCAAAGTACCTGCAGGATTATTTGGCTCATATAGAATTAGTTACCCTGGCGAACCGATCGATAATCCAAACTACTCCTGGTATTATTCCACTCCAGGGCCAATGAAAAGCATATTAGTAAAGGAATCATTTCATTATGAATTTAATGATAATAGTACTATGTTTGGAACAACTGAATTATATGATTATTTTTTGCCATCCCCGATATAGCTATTGAAAGGAATACACTGTATGTGAATATAATCATTTTATCAATTACAGTAAGTGTTAGTAGATAAAACGAAAATTCCAGCGCAATGTTATAAGCGGGGATACTCAATGTACGCTTCCGTTATTTTTTACGAGTTAACCCTGAGGAAAACTTGGATAATGGAGAAAGTCCCCTGTCCAGCTTTATCAAAGTTTCCTTCTGGAATTTTTGAATTAGTTTGGGAGCAAGATAATTCCCCGATACTAACAAAATTATTGCCGTCACTATTTCCACTACTATTTTCATGCTTGTTCCTCCCGTGATTTACGTTTAATAATGGCAGCAACAACAGACCTATCCCACTTACCACCAGTTTTACTTTTAATATTTTTATCATTTAAGTGTTTAGCAATTTGCCGCTGCGA
>MEQB01000052.1 GCA_001770015.1 Bdellovibrionales bacterium RIFOXYC1_FULL_37_79 | reverse complement strand
TATGACCCCAGATGCATCTCTTGCAGTTATCGTTGGAGCAAAAGCTATTCCTAGAACCCAGATTGTTAAAAAAATGTGGGATTATATCAAAAAGCATAAGCTTCAAGATCCAAAAAACAAGAGAAACATCATTGCTGATGAAAATTTGAAAACAGTTTTTGGTGGAAAAAGCACCGTAACTATGTTTGATCTTGCTAAAATTATTGCAAAACACATTAGCTAAGCATTAAGTTTTATTTGCGAAGTAAAGGAAGGCCCTGATGATTATCGGGGCCTTTTTTATGTGTGCTATTAAAGACTTTGTTTGTAGGCCTGTTTAAAATGGGGGGGAAGCCAGTTTTCTTTGTCTGATGTTTTGAACAGAGCATGACATCCAGGGGTGGGGTTACCCGTGGGGGTTTGTAGTTCTCCCCGGAGATAGCGGATACAGGTCATGGCGTAGTAATCCAGGTATTCAGGTATATTTTTAGACAGCAAAGACATAATAATTTTTAATCTTTCCTGATTGCTGGTTTTAAAGAGGTCACCCGGTAACCAGGGGGATTGTTTGAATTTCGCAAGGACAGCTTCTCTTCTTTTGTGATTTTTACCTAATTCGCCAATGATATTCCACGCCAGGTTAAACAGTTGCCCGTTAAGTGGTCCATCCAACACATAACTGGTAAAATAAAAATCGGTCTCGGAGGGAGTCAGGAATTTTTTGGCATGCAGTAAGGATAAATATAGTCCTTTAAGTTTGGGATCTTGAGAATTTAAAAGTTTTTGCTTGATGTGGGGAACCAGAAATTCCCAGCATGATTGACTGGCAAATTTGTTAATGATTTTGTTACAGTCCTCGGGTGAACTCTCACAGCCATTTTCGCTTTGGATTTGTTCCAGGAAAAAGTCCACTAGTTCCATTTTGTCGCAGGTAGGGCCCGCATACTTGTTAAGAAGGATGGTTGAGTAGTAAAATCCAACCTCACGGGCCTCACTGGCAGGCGAGAATCTTTTAGAAAGACCCGCCAGATCAATACCAAGTTGGAGATTAATAAAGTCCTTGGGGGTGTTTTTCCAAAAAGTTTGCATTTCCTGTTGGCATTGTTTTATCTCATTAAGCGTATGCTTTTGGGCGTTGTCGAGACATATGTTGAAATATTTTAACCCGTATTGGGCCCGTTTTACCTGGAAGATTTCGTTATTTCTGAGGGTGGGCCAAAAGGCGAGCTTTTCCACGTATTTGATGGTTTCCTTGCCGTATTGTTGGGTTTCCATAATTTCGTTTAGATAGTTTTCTGAACATTTGTATACCATGTCTTGCCAGTGGGTATTTCGGTCAAGAGGTCTGATATCCATGGCATGGTCAAAAAATTCTATAAAATTTTTTTCTTCACTCAGGATTTCCAAATCTCTCATATTATAGGACGTGGGTGTCAAGGCCCCGTAGGTGCTCAAGACAAAAAAGACCAGTAGAATTAAACAGGTAAAAACATAGGCGATGGGGGTATAATATTTCATATGCAATAATCCTAATTAGGTTATTTTAACTTTTTATTTCGTAGTCAGTCAAACCAACCTGAACTATCTACTCCCTATCAGTATGTAATAATGATTATGTTATTAACACCACTGTTTGCTTGAAAGAGTAAAAAAATGAGATTGGTGCAGATTAATTTGGAAAAATGCCAGGGGTGCTTATTAATTGAAGATTTGCTTTAGTTTGATAATGAGGATGCATTTACGCCAAGATTGGGCGGTGCTAAGATGAGATTGCTTTGGATATTTACCTTAAGGGAGTGTTTGTGAATGCAAATCAATCTAATATGGAGCTAATTGAATTAAAACAAGTGAGCTTTACGACTCCTTTGCATGAGCAATGGACGGTGCATTTTTTGGGGAGTTTTTCCAATATTATTTTAATGGATGAGCACAACCTCAAAGTGGAAATGATCAATATTTTTAAACAATTCGTGCATGATCGCTTTGTGGATTTCAAGACCCAGGTGGAGCTTTCAGGTACGCAAATCTTAATTGGCTTTTATTACGAGATTAAAGAGATCAGACTTTATTCAATAAGACTCGGCCAGGAGCTCTTTTTGCTGGAGGAACAAACTTGTAAAAATTCTCCGTCCTATCTCCAGCTTAAAAATCATGTGGGGAAAATCACCAATCTCATCCATACCGAGCACCCTTCCATGCTCGATATTATCACCCATAAATACGCCCTTCCTGATTTTCTAGGGGATTCCCGGTATTTTGATTTGGAATATGATTTACAGGAAGTTATTTTAAAATTGATGAATAATATTGACGAATATAAACCAAAAACCTTTGAAAAGGTGTTTAGCTGGGCGTTTTATAAACTGGCTAGATTACCTGATCTTAAAAACAAATTGCTGGAATACCTGTTTGTCATCTTGACCGTGGATGATGAGACCGGTTTTGAACTTAAAAAAAATCTTATTGAAGGACTTTCCAATTACCAAAAAAAATTGATCAACAAACATAAGGACAAAGTGCCCCGCTCCCGTTTGAGATCCTGGTCGGTTGTGAATATCATCAAGCATATTTTAAATTGGATTCCCCCGCTGTTTATCAAAAGAATTTCCAATACGGTTATTAGCTGGGTTGCCAGCCGGTTTATCGCCAGCAACAGCATTGAGGATATGGGCAAGGCTGCCACCAGGCTGCTGGGTACCAAAAGAGAGCTGGCCTTTGATTATTTAGGGGAACATTTGCGTGATCATCAAAGTTGTGAAGAATTTTTGGACAATATCTTGAATCTGATGGATAAAATGGATTTATTTTTTATCTCTAACGAAACCTCCAAGGACCAACTGCCCCGTAAATTTATTTCGGTAAAATTGTCCGCCTTATCCTCGGATTCCAATTATTATGCCCTGAATGAGGCCTATCAACAGATCGGGGTCCGTATAGTTAAAATTCTAAAAAAGGCCGTGGACCTTAAGGTGTTTGTTTGCTTTGATGCTGAACTTTATGAAAACCGGGAGATCATGCTTTATACCGTGGAGCGGGTCTTAAAGGAGCATGCTGAGTTTCGGATAATGAATTTGATCGGAGTGACAATCCAGGCCTATTTCCGGGATAGCTTTGTGACCTTGCAAGATATTTTAAAAATTGCTAAAAAATATGATATTGAGCTGCCGGTTCGGTTGGTGAAGGGGGCCTATCACGAAGAAGAAATCACCCATGCCCATTCGAGGGGATGGCCTTCTTATGTATTTTTGAATAAGGAAGAATCGGATTTGCATTATCGTCAATTGATGGTCAAAATTTTGGAAAATTCCAGATATTTAAGACTGATGGTGGGTTCTCACAATCCGCTCGATCATGCCTTTAGCGAAGTGCTGAGAAAAAAATATTATCCTAGCAGCAAGCCCTTGGAGCATCAGTGTTTGAATATGACCAATGAAGCCCTGTCACTTGCCATGACTTCCATGCGTTGGAATGTGCGCAATCATATCCCGGTGGGCCCGGTTTTAAAGGGGTTGGGTTTTTTAATCAGAAGGGTGATGGAAAACACCTCGCAAATTGGCGTTATATCCCTGCTGAAATCCTATGGCACCAAAAAAAATCTAGAAACCCCCATCAAAACCCACTTGGATAAGAAAAAGAAAATGAATTTGGAGAGTGATAAATCCTTTACCGAGCTTACCAGTGCCTTTAACAACGTGCCTACGGTTAAAATTTTTCTTAAAAAAAATCACAACTATATTGAGCAGGCGGTGGATAGGCTGGGGCAGGCTGATCAATCTTCGCAATTTGGAGATGATCAGGAAATGCATGGAAAGGTTTTGGATATTAAAGGTCCTGAGTGCCCCGAGAAAATTCTTGGAACAATCAAACTGGCCACCAGCGATGATATCTCTAAAATAATTAAAGAGCTTCATGCATGCTACCTGCAAAGTTCCTGGGCCACTTGTCCTGATATTGAGCGGGGAACCATCATTATCAATGTAGCCAATTTATTGTTAGCGAAACGCCATGTGTTTGCCGCTTGCATCTTTAAGGAGGCGGGTATCAACATAGCGGAAGCCTATCGGGAAGTGGATTATGCCATAGATTATCTTAATTTCCATGCCAGGGAGCAGATCAGATTAAAAAAGAAAAATGGCAATTTAAAATCTAAAGGCGTCATTGCAGTTTTTTCGGCCTGGAGTTCGCCTCTGGCATCACTTACTTGCTATGTTTCTGCCGCACTGGCAAGTGGAAATGTCGTTCTTATCAAACCGGCCATCCAAACTCCACTGATCTGTTATCAATTGGTCAATTTGTTTTATGAAGGAGGCTTACCTGAAAATGTCCTCAAATGTCTGGTGCCCGAGCATAAGGATGATTTGTTTCAAATCATCAATAACCAGTATATTGCAGGGATTGCCTACGAAGGGCCTTTAAACCTGGGCAAAAAGTTTTATTCCATCTTTTCCCAAAAGATTATTCATAACCAGTTGTTTAACATGGTATTTAAAGCGGAAGCGGTCTTATCCCTGGGAGGAAAAAATGGCATGATCGTGACTGCAAGTGCAGATTTGGATATGGCCATTGGGGCCTTGTTTAATACCACGCTTTGCCGATCCGGCCAGATGGCCAGTTGTCCAACTCGTATTATTATTGATAAAAAAATCAAGCATAAATTTAGCACAAAGCTGAAGCGAAAATTAGAGGAAATGCTTGGTAGCTCACCCAGTGGGCTTAGTCGAAGTGTGGATCCCATCATTGATCAATTTGAAAAAGCCAGGCTACTCCATGTTATCACCAATGTGAAAGCAGAAATTGCCCAGTTTTCGGGAACTATTATTTGTGATCACACCAGTCGATATAGGGAACAATATATTGGTCCCTTGGTGGTATCACTGGATTTTCTAAGGGCCTGTAAATTTGAAAGTCTGGCCTGTAGTGAGTTATTCGGGCCTATTATCTACATTATTGAATACGATACCCTGGAAAATGCCCAGCACGTTTTCAATTCAGGGGAATATGTGCGAACCGGATCCATTTATTCACAATCTTCGGAGGATGTTAAGTATTTGGTGGATCATCTGTTGGCAGGAAGTATTCATATTAATAAATATGATTTGCAAACCAAAGTGGCCGTGATGCCCCAGGGAGGTTTTAAATTATCCGGCACTGGCCCTAAAATGGGAGGCAAGGCATTGCTTTATGCCTTTATGGTCAATTATATGCGGGAGAGCGAGCCCGAGGATGTGGAAGAAGGCCGGGGCAGTGATTATCGATTCAGTTTGATGAGACCCTCAGGCCTTGGGATCGCTGGCCGGTTACTGCGATTGGAAAAGGTGATGGAGACGGTGATTCATAATTTTGAGCATCTCTTTGTTGGAATGTATGGTGAGTACAAGGAAATTCTTATTAAATTTGACCAATGGATAAAAAAAGACTTTATTGCTTTTCATTTAGGCCCCCATGAAAATTCCAAGGTGATGGGAGAGGATAATTTCAATGATTTTGAAAAATCTGGCGAGCAGGCAGTCTTTTTGGTTTATAACCCCCAGGTGGAATTTTCTACGTTTATGAGATTTTTGGGGGCACTGGTCATGGGGATTGGGATCACCATTATTGCGAGAAATGAAAAAGCATTTGCGTGGTGGTCAATGCTTAAATCCATGATCGTCAAGGCAGGCATCTCGAGACAAAATTTTGATGTTTTTTATCCGACCGAAGAACTGCTTTATCAGGCCATTACCGAGCCTTGTCTTTCTTATATTGTCATCGACGGCAATATTGATAAGATCCAAAAACTTTTAAAAGTTATTTTTATGGAAGAAGAAAATATTTTGCGGTTTAAGAAGATTTTAACCCCTCATAATGCTCCGGCGCTGCGGGATTACAAGCAATACCTCTCAGAATTTGTGTGGATTCGCTCTATATCTGTGAGCAAAAAACGAAATGGTATTGACGTTCACCAAAGTGGAAAAAGAGTCACGAATTATAAAACCATCGAGGAGTATTTTTCGGATTTTTAGATTGAGGCGAGCAGTGCCTTTACCTTTTCTTCCGTGATTATGCCTTCATCCATGAGGGAGGTTCCGACGATAGCACCGTCGGCATACTGAAACATTTCCCTGGCGTTTGAGGGATTCAATCCTGATCCGATCAAAATGGGAAAATCCGTGATGCCTTCTTTTAATTTTTTCAGTTCCCAAAGATCTGGGGCCTGGCCGGTTTTACTGCCGGAGACGACTACTGCTGCACTTTGAAATTTTTTGGCCTGCACGGTGGAATCCAGCAAGCTTTTATTTTCTTCCAGCATCCGGGCGTATTTGACTTGTATATCGGTAAAAATTTTTATGTTGATGGCTTTTAGCTTAGCTCGATAATTAATGAGCTCTGTGGGGTTGATGTACATTTCACCACCATATTCTTCCCGACTCATGCGATCGACAAAGTAATCGGTCCTGATAAATTGGGCACCTGAAACATGGGCAATGGCCAGGGATGCTTTTGGATCATTCAGTAAATATTCAACCCCGACTTTAATATGTTGAAATTTCTCCACCACTTTGGAGGTTAGATAGGTCATTGAGGCGATGATTTCAGGCGTGGCCAAAAGACGATAAGGGCGATCATTTTCATTTTCAAGCAATACTCCCGCCACTTTATGTTTTTGCAGGATATTAACTTGTTCGTAAATCATGTCCAGGGTTTCCTGGTGGCCGGGATGATCTGGGTAACCAGGGGATGGGGGGAGGTAAATGACTGCAATTATTGGTTTCGTCTGGGTGAATAATTTTTTCATAGTTGAATGACCAAGGTATCAAATTTTTAAAATATAACATAGAATGTCAAAAATCTATTTGCAAGGAAATATATCATGAAAAAAATCATTTTACTTCTAGTTTGTAGCATTTCTATTTGTAGTTTTAGCGCAGAAATTTCTAAACCCTTTGCTCAAGGAGTTGCTTCCAATGATTTAAAATGGGAAGCGCGATTTAATATGCCGGATTGTGACAACCAGGGTGGGAAAAAAAATGCTTGGTGTGTGCAAAGTAATGATATGAAAAAGGCGATTGAAAAATCTGGAGTGGAAGCTAAGCTAAATAGTTGGATAAATGACCCTAAAATCAAATCACTCTATTTGGCCTACCTGTCATTTTCCAATGCTGGGGTTAAGAAGGCCTTGTGTGAAGGAGCTAAAAGCCGACCGGATTTAAAGTTAAATATTTATATCAATTATGATTCATATGATTCGCTAGTGGAATATTTCAGTAAGTGCCAAAATCATAAAAATATAAAAATTTATTCAAGAGGCAAAGGTCCGTTTAGTTCGGCAGGTGCCTATTTACAACACACCAAGATATTTTTGGCCTTGGAAACTTCGGATTTAAAGTCAATATTTGATGAGCAGGAACAATCGGGTGAAAGAAGAATTAAATTCACATCATCCTCGGCAAATATGTCAGCTTATGGAACCAATTTGCATTTTGAAAACTGGCTCTTTTTTGATGCCAAAGAAAATGATTATGTGGCCCAACAAAATATTTGTGTATTCAAGGCTTACGGTAATGAGGAGGACTCTTTAGCCTCCAAGTACAAGGGTGTGTTTAAACAACGATACGCAGATTGTGTGCAAGCCTTGAATAATTCAAAAAAAGTCATACCCAGAGAGGATATCAAGTTTTATCTGGTTCCTCTTATTAAAAGTGCCCAATATAATTTTGAAAGACCCTACGATGCCATGAAAAGAGCAGTTTTTTCCGCTAAAGAAAATGTGTATGTTGCTATCCATAGGTTGATGACTGGCAAAATCACCAAAGATATCTTTATTCCTGTTGCCCAATCGAGTGTGAATTTTGAAATCATTTATGATGACGATACTTTGAGATTTGGTAAAGAGGACGGGGGTGATTATTTTGATGTGGATCGTAACGATGTTATGAACTATCGAATGTTAAGAAGAAAAGCGGATCAAATCTATTTTATGGAAACCAACGCGCAGGCTTCTGGTGACAGTGGAAAGCCCCATCTTTTTCATAATAAATTTATTGTAGTGGATGATAAATATCTTTTTCAGGGAGCTGGTAATTTTACCTCCTCATCTCTCAATATTGTTGATGATGGTAATATTGAAAACTTTTATTTAATTGAAATTCCCGAAATAGTAAAAGTGTACAGTCAGGCTTTTCAGCTTTTAAAACAAAGGGCCACTCGTCAGGAAGATCATGAGGTTTATAACCACGAAGATAAGGTGTATTAGTCATGAATCGTTATTGGATTTTTATATTTATATTTTTAGTGATGAAGAATGCTTGGGCGTATAAGGAGTTTGATAGCAATATCTTAAATGAATGCCAGGATAATGTGGCAATCATGGGGGCCTTGGCCGAGTGTAATGATATGTATCACCTTTATCCTCCCTTGTTTGAAAAAGAAAAAAGATTAAACATCGCCAAGGACAAGGGGATTGATGAAATTAAGCTTGGTGGCTTTAATGTGTTTAACATGACCACCGGCCAGACCAAGTATAAGGACCTGGAAATCATCGCAGATATTATATCCCAGTGGGATGTGGTGGGGGCCGTGGAAGTTTTACCGGCGATGGGGGATGATGCCAAAACCAATGTCCTGCTTCGAAGTATGCTTGACCAGGGCAAGATTTCGCTGGAAGAGGCGAGGAAAGCTTATCGGACTCCAGGGTATTTAAATATCTTGAATTTGCTTAGAAAAAAATATCCAGAGTCTAACTGGGCGATGATTTTAGCACCCTATACTCAAAGTAAAACCCAGGAATTGGTGGCCTATTATTACCGTGGAGATTCAGTTGAACTCATCGAATCGTCACATTGTAAAAATGAAGTTTATGAGCTTTTACAAAAACCTACTATTTTGAATTGGGATTCAACCGGAAAGATTTCCTATAAGGAGGCGGTTTTACCTCCCAAAAATAGAATTCTTGGTTGTATACCTTACTTTGAAGAGAATATAGAACAGCAGTTTGCCCGCATTCCGTTTATGGCCAGTTTCAAGGCAGGGGCGTTTGATTTCACCCTACTTGCTATGCACGCCAGATTCAGGGCTCCGAGTGAACTGAATAATGTATGTCAAAAAGATTGTATGGATGCCATTAAAAAAATGCTGGACGAGGAATTTGATCCAGAGGGATGCGAGGTTCCCACTTTAAGTTCAACCTTGCTTGCCAAGGTGTTAAAGCAGGTCAAGGCCCATGAAGCTGGACAAAATAAGGATTATTTGTCAGCCGAAGAAAAAAAATTGGCAGAAGTGCAAGCTGCCTTGAAAATAAGCGCAAATGTTTTGGAAAGAAGACTTAAGTATTTAATTGATCCCAGGGTGTTTACCCGCTTTTATGAAACTAAAAAATTACTTCAGTTTATCAATACATTAAAAAAAGATGGAGAGAAGGACATTATTTTGATGGGGGATTTTAACCTGGAAAATAAGGAGCTGGTAAAAAATAAGGTCGATTATTGGAGTGAAATTCTGGGAGATTTCCCCGGGCATGAATTATTGGTGACGGACAAGACTTCGCTTTCTAGAGATAAAAAAGGTGATGGCATGGTGAGTAGCTATGACCATTTTCTGTTGGTGCCAGAGGATGTGTCGGAATGTAGGCCGTCAACGGCGCATGCTTTCGATTTCAGGCAGGAGAAATCTTTTCTTGATGCAAATCTGCCCAATCGAGTGGGGCAATATATCGTGGAGAGCAAAGCTTTAAGTATGGAAGAAATAATTGCTGAATATAGAACTTCTTTGAAGGATGTATTGGTGTTTAAGGGATCGGGGGCGGCCCAGCGGTTGGAAAAAATTACCGATCATGAAATTGATACGGAAGTGGCAGAATTCCAAAGGCGTGTTTTTGGCACCCAAAGTGTGGAAAAATTTTCGCAAATGTTTTTGCAAGAAATTATATCAGATCATCTTCCCATTAGTATGACGTGTGTGGCGTCCCCGGAAGATGATGATTAAAAGGATAAAAAATAAACAGGAGTCGATATGAGAAAATTAATGTTAATGGCAATGATGCTTGGTGCAGTGGGAAATGTTAACGCTGCTTCAACCCTGGTGGAAAATCCTCAAGGTGGTGTTTTATGGAACGAGCTTTGTAATGCCAAATCGGTGGAACAAAACAGTGCACAAGTGCCTTATCCGAATTATAAAAATGTGGAAATTTTAAAGGCAGTGGAAAAGCTTAACTATATTTCTAATAAGCAAGGGATCGACTCAGATACTTTCTGGCTCTATAGCGATATCGAAAAAGTTTATAATCTGTGTACAGGCACCAAAAAGAAAAATAACAGCTGCCCTGAGATCAAGGTGGATGGATTGACCATTCATCAAAATACCCATAACTTTTTAACCATCCTCTGTGGAGAATTTCGCGATAACGTAGATTTGTTGGAAGCCAAACTGAAGTGGGTGCAAAATATCAATATAGTTAAAAACCAAAAACAAACCTACGATAAGGACCTAGGTGTTTGGGAACAATTGACAGGAAAAGGATATAACGATCTGGTGAAAATAAGCGTGCGGCTTTATAATTTTAGATTGAATGCGCTTGGTGGTAATGGCTCTAGTTATAAAACTGTCGATCAACATTCGGTGGATGCCATGACCACCTGTGAGTACCGCTTTATTTTGAAGAACTATTTATCCAAGGTAGATCAAAATGTTTATTATGAAGAAGATTTTGCTAAATATGAACAGGGATTAAAGAAATTTCTAAGTACCAATGAATGTAGTGAGGATGAAAAAACACACTACAATGAGTTCCGGGGGGATGGTAATTTCAAGCCCCAATCCTTGGAATCAAATGCTTTTATTTGGAATACCCGGGTCTTTTCCCAAAACTGCAAAACCACTACAGAAGCCAATCCAGGCAGTGTGTTGACCGATGCTCAGTGTGAGAGTTATTTTAAGCATCCCTTTAACACCAGATATAACCTGGCCATGGAAGGGGTTTATCGATTGTTTTTTTATCCCAAGGAGCTGGACCGGGTTATGAAAAACTCTCTGCAAGAACTGGTATTCATGACCGAGGATTTAAACCGAGATGGTGTTGCTGATATGATCGTGCTGGATATTTTTGAAAAACCCGGGGAGCAAATTGCCCTATTAAGAGAACAAATCACTGCTTTGAAAAAGAACGGACAGCACGGCATTGCCAATGTTTACGCCAAGATTATGCATTTTGCGATTTTGAAAGCAGGACTTGCGGTTGCTCAAATAGATCCGCAATATAGAAAAGTGTTAGAGCAGTCCTTGGCATCTGCTAATAACATAATGCTTGAATTGAGAGGAAAGTGGCAGGAAAAAGTGGACAAGGAAGGCAATGAGAATTTTAAAAAGGATATCGGGGTTATAGATTATTTTATCAATCTTGAGAATTTTGATGGTGTCAATTTTGTAACCGAAACCGAACATGATCTGGAGAAATCTTTAAATTTGTTGGATAAGGGTTTTTTTGATGTCTTTCCCCGTCAGGAGGATGCTTGGGATCGGATCGCTACTGTTTTAGATCGTCATACTGATTGGTATAAAATTGATATGCTGTATCTCGGGTATGGTTTTTACCAACCGACTTATTCTCCTTGGGTAGCGAGCAGTTATTATGTCAATAAATCGGACGTATTTACGGAACCGGGATACGCCATGGGTATTCCTGGTGATGGGCATAAACACTGGATGTTTGTTCAAAAGGTCAAGACCAATAAGTGGTATCGGGCTTTTGATATGAATGGGTCATGGAGCAAAAATTCCTTTGATCTGTTAAATACCTGGTTTGATGAAACGACTTTTTCCCGCAGCGGCCTGGGTGCCCAGGAGCAAGGTTGGGATCGTTTTGGAAGTGTTACCAGTGACGAACTGGGGGCCAATTTGTGGCTTTATGAGATTAATTGAGAGTAAAACGATACCTGATGGTCTGATAAAAAGATTTCATGGCAGCTTTTACCAGTTTCCATTTTTTGATGGAAACTTCCCCCAGTTTTCGTTCACTATGGGGAATGTCGAAGGATTTGCATCGGGCCTGGTAAAGGGATGCAAGGCCTGATAAAATTACATTAGGGGCAAAAGTGTCGCTTGGAATTTTGGCGATGAGCTGGTCGAAAAACGCCGTTTTAAACAATCGATAAGGTGAGTTGACATCATAAACGCCGCTTCCATAAAAAAGTGTCACCGTAAAGCGTGAAATAAAGCTGATTATTTTTCGTGGCAGTGGCGAGTGACGGTTGGTCCTGTATCCAATTAAAAAATCATAGTTTTTTCGTTCATTCCAAAGCAGATGAAAGTAAGCCGGTGACATTTCATCATCGGAATCAACCTGGAAAATCCACTCAGACGGAGTGCGATCTTGGTATCCGGTTAAAAGTGTCGGGCCATGTCCGGAGTTTTCCTTATGAATGGCATTTAGTTCCGGATAGTTTTGTTTTAGCAGTTCTAGTTTATCCCGGGTGGCATCTTTCGAGCCGTCATTGTAAGCGAATAACTTAAAAGACATTTTCAGTTTTCTAAGTTCCGTTATCCAGTCGGCAATGACTTTTTCTATGTTAAGTTCTTCATTGTAAACCGGCATTACAATTTTTAAATCAAGTTTGTTCATATTATTTTTTCCTTTTTGCAAGTCCCATTATAAACTATAAATCATAAAATGAAATATGGTCAGGAGAAAAAATGGAATTTTCAGGTTTTAAATATATCGTAGTGGGAGCAGGTTTTTGGGGACTGACCCTGGCCGAAAGGTTGGCGACGATTAGGAAGGAGAAAGTGCTTATTTTGGAGGCCAAAAATCATCCGGGTGGAAATTGTTATTCATATTTGGATCGGGAGACGAATATTGAAGTTCATCAATATGGCAGCCATATATTTCATACCAATAATGACCGGGTATGGAATTATATTAATCAGTTCAGTGGATTTAATAATTACCGCCACAAGGTGTTGACCAAATATAAAAATGAAGTCTATTCAATGCCGATCAACTTGATGACGATCAATCAGTTTTACAAAAAAAATTTGACTCCTGCCGAGGCGAAATGGTTACTGCAAACAGAAGGTAGTGCTGCTCAAATCAAGGTTGTGCAAAGTTTTGAGGATGTGATTGTGTCCCAAATTGGTTATCCGTTGTATGAGGCGTTTATCAAGGGCTATACGGTTAAGCAGTGGGATCAAGATCCTAAAAATTTACCGGCCTATATTATTAAAAGACTGCCGGTTCGTTATGATTATAATTTAAATTATTTCGACGATCGTTATCAGGGAATACCTGGCCTTGGTTATGGGGAAATTTTCAATCAGATGCTTAAGCGTCCGGGGATTGAAATCAGGTATAATGTGGATTATTTCGATATCAGAGATCAGCTTCCCCGGGAGGCAATTATTTTTTATTCAGGACCGATTGATAAATATTTTGACTATTGTTATGGTGAGTTGAGTTGGCGCAGTCTGACCTTTAAAGAGGAAACTGTGCCCCTTAATGATTTTCAGGGCACCAGCGTGATGAATTTTGCCGATATGGAGAATCCCTATACCAGATGCCATGAATTTCGTCATTATCATCCAGAAATTGATTTTTCCAATTTAACCAAGACCATTATTTTTTATGAAAAATCCAAGGAAACCAAGAAGGGGGAAGTGCCTTATTACCCTATCGGGATGAAAAAAGATAAAGAGATTTATGAAAAATATAAAGCTAAGGCGCAAACCCTAAAAAATGTGTATCTGGGAGGGCGCCTTGGCGAGTATGCCTATATGGATATGCATCAGGTTATTTTGAAGGCGCTTGATCTTTTTGCCCAAATTTGAATTAAATGCATGCCAGATAATACATAATGATGGCACTTTTTTTACTTTGAATATTCCAAATGGTTTGACATTGATAACTATGATAAAGTTTTTTATTATTTTTTTCTGCTTTAAATTGGTTTTTAAGCAGGTCGGGACAATCGACTAGCTGGGGAAGCTCTGCGGGAGTGATCAAATCGGTAATGCTGATATTTCCCTGAGCATCCAATTTAATCCCCAAGTACCGATCATTTTCTTCCTTGATATAAACGATCTGTATTCCATCCAGATAAATTGGCCGTTCGTTACGGGGGATCTGGTATTTGGTAATATTGTCAGGACTTAGCATGACAAATAGATCATCCCAAAAAAGTTCATTACTATCCTGGAGCACTCCTTTGGGAAAAAGGATGGCCTCATATATTTTATTATTTTTTTGACGGTGAGCAAGACAACGGGAATCCCAGAAGGCCATTTCTTGGTCATGGTATTTTTCAATGGTGGACCAGGCAGGAGCGGGCATGCCTTCGCTTTTAATATAATTTTCAATCTCGGTATTGTTCTTTGATGATTTTAAAAATTGATACCATTTAGAAAATTTTTTTCCGGTGGCCTGGTTGCAGTCAGAATTTTCGGGACACCCGGGGTTTTCGTGCATCACGGTTTCGAGGGTTAGTTTTTCCACGTCCACTGCTTTTGATTTTGGTTCTTCAATATTTAAAGAGTTGCCGAAGATATCCACACAAATAAAAATTGATGAGATAATTAAAAGTAAAATGTAAGAAATAAAAGGTTGCTTAGGCACTATTTTTTTCATAGATTTTAGACCTTACGTTTTTGGTTTGTCTGATTTATTCCCAAATAGCATAAAACGATAGATTCAATTTGGATACTCCAAGGCTTTAGTTTAGATTTTAAATAAAAGTTTAGTGAAATTGTCAGTTATACAATATCTTGTATGTCGTCATAAAAATGACGGAAAATGGCACTATATATTGTGGTTTTTATTCTTGACGTAACTTTATGGCCGGGTAACCATAAGGGTATAAATTTAACCTTGGAAATTAAGCACACACTAAATTTCAAAAAATTAAGGAGAGATTATGAAATTTAAGAGACTATTTACCAAAAAAAATAAAGGCCCTTATGATAGTTTTAAATTTGTCAAGCGAATTAGCGAAATTAAAAGCGTCGATGGAAGCGGAAGCAATTTATTAGAGGTCGTGGTGCCAGAAGGATGGTCCCAAGTTGCCACGGATATCATTGCTCAGAAATACTTTAGAAAAACCTCTGTTCCCCAATATGACCAGAATCAAAACCCGTTAAAGGACGAAAAAGGTAATCCCATTCTTTCCAGCGAAACGGATGCCCGGCAAGTGTTTAACCGGATGGCAAAATGTTGGAGAACCTGGGGAGAGTCTTCTCATTATTTTGAAACCAAAGAAGATGCTGATACCTTTCAAGATGAACTTGAATATATGCTGGCCAATCAAATGGCGGCTCCGAATTCTCCTCAGTGGTTTAACACCGGACTTTTTAATTCTTATAATATTGTGGGAAAACCACAGGGACATTATTACGTCAATCCGCAAACGAAGGAAGTTTGCCTTTCAACTTCTGCCTATGAAAGACCGCAACCTCATGCCTGTTTCATTCAATCAATTAATGATGATCTGGTCAATCAGGGTGGCATTATTGATTTATTGATCAGAGAGGCCCGGTTGTTTAAATATGGATCAGGCACTGGCACTAATTTTTCTAATTTAAGAGGGAGAGGCGAAAGTTTATCCGGGGGGGGAGCCTCATCGGGACTTATGAGCTTTCTTAAAATTGGTGATCGTTCTGCGGGGGCGATTAAATCAGGGGGCACTACCCGCCGGGCTGCCAAGATGGTGTGCATAGATTTGGATCATCCAGATGTGGAAGAATTTATCACCTGGAAGGCCAAAGAGGAAAGAAAGGTCGCAGCCTTGGTGACCGGTTCTAAAATCTGTCGCAAACATTTGAATAAAATCTATGAAAGTTTGAATACGGTAGAAGGGGAAAAACGATTTTCAGCGAAAACCAATCAAGCTTTAAAGCTCGCTATCAAGGACGCCGTCAATGATAATGTGCCCATGAATTACATTGTCAGGGTCATTGATCTGGCCAAACAGGGGGAAAAGCGGATTGACTTTGAAATTTATGATACCGATTGGAACTCTGAAGCCTACGAAACGGTTTCCGGACAAAATTCCAATAATTCCTTGAGAGTTCCCAATAGCTTTTTCAAGGCCTTGGATGAAGACCGTGAATTCGAACTTATCAATCGCATTGATGGAAAAGTTGCCAAAAAGGTCAAGGCCTGCGATCTTTGGAATACCATCAATCAGGCAGCTTGGAGTTGTGCTGATCCTGGTTTGCAGTTTGATGATACGATCAACGAGTGGCATACTTGCTTGGGAGATGGCCGAATCAATGCCTCCAATCCATGCAGCGAATATATGTTTTTGGATGATACTGCCTGCAATCTGGCTTCCTTGAACCTAGCTAAATTCTACGATCAGGTCACGGGCATGTTTAATGTGGATGCCTTTATTCACGCCTGTTCTTTGTGGACTGTGGTGTTGGAAATTTCAGTTTTAATGGCCCAGTTTCCTTCCGAGAATATTGCGAAGAGATCCTTTGATTATCGAACCCTCGGCTTGGGGTTTGCCAATTTGGGGGCCCTCCTGATGATTATGGGGGTTGCTTATGATAGTGAGCGGGGGAGAAATATTGCCGCCAGTATCTCAGCGATTATGGGCGGGACTGCTTACAAGGTGAGTGCTTTGATGGCCAAAGAGCATGGGCCATTTGCCAGGTATGAAAATAATAAATTGCATATGCTCAAGGTTATCAGGAATCATAAAAGAGCAGCCTACGGAGAAAAAACCGGTTACGAGGATCTCACGATTAAACCTGTGGTCATGGGAAATTTTGAAACTGATAAATATTTAAAAGAGGAGGCCAAAAAGGCCTGGGATGAAGCTCTTACTCTGGGAGAAAAACACGGTTATAGAAATGCCCAAGTGACGGTCATTGCACCCACTGGAACGATCGGACTGGTGATGGATTGTGATACCACTGGTATTGAACCGGACTTTGCCCTCGTGAAATTTAAAAAGCTGGCAGGTGGGGGATATTTCAAAATTATCAATCAATCAGTGCCAACCGCCTTAAAGATTTTAGGATATACTCAAAAGCAAATTGATGAGATTGTTTTCTATGCAGTTGGATCTGGCGGGTTAAAAGGTTGTCCTCATATCAACGAAAAAACATTGAAAGAGAAGGGGCTTTCCGAGGAAATCATCAAAAGGATTGATGGGGCGCTCTCTAGCGCATTTGATATTTCTTTTGCTTTTTCCAAGTATATTATAGGCGAACAATTTTTAAGAGAGACTTTGAAATTGTCTGATAGTGAAATGAATGATCCTGAATTGTCCGTGTTAAAAAAATTAAATTTTTCTAAAGAGCAGATTCAGGCGGCGAATGATTATATTTGTGGAACCATGACCATTGAAAACGCTCCACATGTAAAACCGGAACATTTACCAGTTTTTGATTGTGCCAGTAAATGTGGACGATATGGAAAAAGAATGATTAGTCCCGTGGGACATTTGAAGATGATGGCCGTGGTACAACCTTATATCTCAGGTGCCATTTCCAAAACAGTGAATATGCCAAGCGAAGCCTCGGTAAAAGAAATCGGGGATGTATATAAATTATCCTGGCAATACATGTTAAAGGCTAACGCCATCTATCGGGATGGCTCAAAATTATCCCAACCACTTAATGCCCAGGCCTTTGAGGATCTGGCCATTTTAGACTGGGATGATTTAAGCCAGACAGAAAAAGTGGAAGTGGTGGCCCAAAAGATTGTCGAGAAAATTATTTATAAGGAAGTCTCGAAAAGAAGGGCCCTGCCAAATAGAAGACTTGGCTATACTCAAAAAGCCGCTGTGGCGGGACATAAAGTTTATATAAGAACCGGTGAATATGATGATAATTCTCTAGGTGAAATCTTTATTGATATGCATAAGGAAGGTGCAGCCTTTAGATCGCTTATGAACTGCTTCTCGATAGCCATATCGCTAGGCCTTCAATACGGTGTTCCTTTGGAAGAATTTGTGGATGCCTTCACTTTCACCCGCTTCGAGCCAAATGGTATGGTCGTGGGACATGATAACATCAAGATGGCCACTTCTGTGATTGATTATATTTTTAGAGATCTCGGTATGAAGTATCTTGGAAGGCATGACCTGGTTCATGTGGTACCGGAGGATTTGAAATCAGATACGGTTCGAGGAGAAAAAGTAAATGAAGAGCCTCTTTTGCAGATCATGGAAGGCGATAATCTTCATGCGGATGGGAGAGTCAGCAGTTCGCAAAAAGTTTTCTCCAAGCAATCCAACTCGGAAATGTTAGCCGAAGCCAAGAAAAGGCAGACCGCTAAGATGAAGGGGTATGAGGGAGATCCATGTCCCGAGTGTGGTGCCATGACGCTGCTTCGAAATGGTAGTTGTTTAAAATGTAATAGTTGTGGCGCTACCACGGGATGTTCATAAAATGCTAAGAAAAATAGGTATGGTTTTTTTTTCACTTGTGAGTGTGCATGCATTTTCATTTTTGGTGCCCGACGGGGTGGATTACCAGGTCGCTGAGCTAAAACATTTTAGAGTGATTTATTCCAAGGATTCACAACAGTTTTTGGAAAGATTGATTCTGATTGAAGAAAAAATAATCAAGGATTTTGAAAAAACTTATAATTGGGTGATGGAGGATAAGTTGACGGTTATTCTGGCCTCCGATGGTAACCAGATTGCTAATGCCTTCTCCACCGCATTTCCGAAAAACATAAATACTTTTTATAACGGCGGAGGGGCCTTGCTGGATTATTTTTCTATGCGCTCCTGGCTGTTTTCCCTGGCCAGTCATGAAGGCGCGCATGCCTATCAGCTGGATATCAAGCAAAGTATATCAAAGGTCTATTATAGTGTTTTTGGCAGCAGTCCCCTCCCGCATCTTTTTATTGTTTTACCAATATTCACCAACCCCAACTATCTGCTACCGACCTGGTTAATCGAGGGAAATGCAGTTTTTAACGAGGCCCGGTTTGGTAATGGAGGAAGACTTTTTAGCGGGGAGCTTAGGGCTCTTTATTGTTCGTTAATCAAGGACCAATTGCTCGATGAAAGCCGGCTGACCAATAATCATCTTTTTTTCCCCTATACCCAGGAAAAATATATTGTGGGTGGTTATTTTTTCAATTTTTTATATGAACGCTATGGACTTGAAACGGTGAATAGTTTTTTTCTTTCCCAGGCCGATCACTGGATCAATCCCTTTATTTTAAACGCCACTTTCAGTGACCATTTCAAACGTAGCTATTCTGATTTGATTGATGAGTTTATTAAAGATTATTCAAGTTTTTGTCTTAAGCAAAAAAAACTGCAGGCTAAGGCCTTTGCCAAGTCGGTTTTTCTGGTTCCCCTTACTGATGATGATCAGGAGGTCTGGTCACTCACCACGAACGGAAAACAGACTCCGGAATTATTTATTGTTAATAAATCAGATGCCACCATTTCCTCCAAGCTCATGGATTTGGATACTGAAAAAATTTTTAAAATAGGCAAAGGAGAGTTTGTCAGCAATGATTCCAAACTCATTGATCAAAGAGAGATGAAGTTTTCCCTGTGGGATGAAGATGGAAAAGAAATGGAGGGCTTTAGAGGAAAAATTGTCACGGATATGAGAAGAGAGGATCATCTGTGGATCTCTCCCCGGGAATCAATGGATGAGCAAATTCTTTATCATAACGATAAAAGGGTAGGGACCACTCATTCCAGTGCTAAATTTGACAGGGATTTGAATGTTTATAGGTTTGTTCAACGAAAAAATGAGAGGGTATTATATAAAAATGATCAACCGGTTTTTTCATTTAAATCATTTTATGCCAAAGTGGTGGATATCGATGCACTGGGGAGAATTTATTTTATCGCCAACACCAGCTTGGGATCGACTCTTTTTTACTTTGAGAGTAATAAATTTTTCAAAGAGACCGCTTCCGATGTGATTGTGGATGCCAGAAAGTTGAATGGAAAATATCTGGTTACCGAGGTCACCTCCAGCGGTTATGAATACAAAATTGTTAACCTGGATTTTCAAGAGGAGCTTCCTTTCGTTTATCAATATAAATTCACCGATCGTAGCGAATTTGAAATTTATGATAACCTGCCATCCCAATCGGCCACTCCTTCCTTGACCGTCATTGCATCGAATGATTATTCCATGATAAAAAATCTGGAGTTTAGCGGGGGTAATTCCACCTTGACCTATATTGATAGTGGTTTTGCGGGTTTTTTGACTTTGAATATTGCTGATCCGCTGGAATATAATCAAATCACCCTAGCTGGCGGAATGGATCGATATTATGGCACGGACTCTTTGCGTGCCACTTATACCTTGACCAGATATTTATGGGACTATTCAATTTATCATCAATTCCAGCGAAGATACCCGACGGATGCTAATCCTCTTCGGGCCAAAGAGAATGAACAGGAATCCGGACTGGGGGTGATTGTTCCGTTTGCGCAGACAAAAAATCATACTTTTTATTCCAGTCTGTTTTCCGGTTATGAACATCAGGATCAATTGCATACGGGATATTTGAGTGGTCATTATCAATTCATGAAAAGTTATGAACTTTCCTTTTTTGCCTATCGTAGGTTTGATATGATCCTTGAGCACCTGGTGAAATCCGACGGGGTATATGAAAGTGCCATGTGGACCAAATGGTCGATGGATATAAAAGATGAAACGGTTGTGTTGATGGATCTACTTTTAAAAATAACCAATGACTATGAACTGCCGTTATCATCTATTAATAATTTCAGTGCCAGTCCGATTATTTCGGCCCCTTATTCGCTTTATAGTCCTTCTCTACGCAAAAAAAGTACCCGGGTGGGCCTGGAATTTAAGAAGGCCTTGAATTACAGTTATTACTTTAAGAGTTTTCCGGTTTCTCTGAGAAGATTTGCGCCCAAAATATTTTCGCATTATTTTTATTATGATGCAGAGGTGGCGGGTCATTTTTATGAAGTGGGTACGGGAATCACTTTTGAGTTATTGCTGGGACACCTGGCGCCTTTTAATGTATCGGTTTATGGCATCACCAAGGAATTTGATGAAAATCATATTATCTTGGATACCGTGATGTCTTTTTAAAACATTACTTGCAATACAAATGATGATTCCATTTCCAGCCATTGGTAAAAGGTACTGCACCGGCAAATTGATCTGAATTTGAATCAGTCATACCATCCAGGTTGTCCACAATTGAATAATATTTTCCCAGCTCCACGTCGCGGGAAACCCCTTGGAAATTGGATATCGTGCCAGTCGAGGGTTCAGCCGTGAAATTGCCAAAGGCTCCACCCTTGGTCACTTCACCAGAAGCGCAATATAATAATCCCAGGGACCGAATTTTATCATCGGTGGATTGGCGAAGTTTGGGTTCCCCGGTTTCCGGGATGAAATCATCATCAGTCAGTTTGGCAGTTTCGGTGATTTCTTCACCAGCTCCTTCGCTTGAGACAAAACGATTAAAATAGACATGTAAATCAGTTCTGCTGGGCAATTTGCAGGTTTTAATCCGGTCGCCATTTTGCGTTTCAACTTCTTCGGCAAAACCGCTGCAACATTGGGTGTGGTCAGTGGTGATGGTATTTAATTTCTGACAGCAGGTGAATTCATGAGGTGAAAAAATGGGAGCAGTGGCCAGTTGATTGCTGAAAGTGATGCGTTCACTGCGTGCTGCTCCGGTAAAGGCGGCCAATGAGAGGTCAATTCCAGTGGCGGTGGAATCATAAATTTGAGCAAGGGTTTTTTCGGTGCTTGATCCTCGATTGACAGATCGGTCATAGACAAATGAAATATTGGAAAACTCGGTGCGGGTCGTGGCGTTTTTAAATATTCCTTCCACTATTTTACTGCGATCACTATTACAATAGAGTGGTTCATAAAAAATTTGTGGAATGCCGTTTAATTCCAATCTACCCAGCTTGGTCAGGTAATAAAGATCGTTACCAGCGCTAAGCCCGGTTAGAAGCGGGTTAACTCCGGTTCCGTAAATATAGCTATTGCCATTTATGTAATAATATTCGATCACGATGCCAGCATAGGCCCATCGGATGAGTTCGTTATTTTCATCTAGACCGAAGGTGCGGTTGGGGTTGGCACGCAAATGAAAAACATCGCCATGACTGGTGAGATTGACCACACACCATGAGTTATCGAGCATAGCTCCAGTGCCGCCCGTATAGGGCTGAGTGCTACCGTAACAGCCATTATACCAAGAAGGGGTATCGGTTGCCAGCAGCTTGTCATTGTCGTCAAAATATTTAAGTCTGACGGCGGTGATATTGGTTATTCCTCCGATATAAATAGGGAGATAAAAACTTGCACCAGGGATATTTAACCGACTGGCAACATAATAGAAAGGCCCGTTTGGATCAACCTCTTCTCCTGTGGGATAATTTTGCTTAAATACCACTGGCATATAGGAGGCCCGGGGATGTAAAACGGGAATGTTGGCGGTGGCGGAACTACCATAGGTTTGCACACTTTGAGTGGGAGAAGTATCCAGTTTGGCGGTATTGGGAGCTGCTCCCCGATAATCGGCCGGAATTGAAATTTCAGCTGGGGGAGTAATGGTGTACTCATCGGAGGGATCAATACCAATTTGCACACAACCACCATTTTTTTCTGGATCGCCGTAGTGAGGATGTTTACATAAGTTGGGGTAATCCTGATCGTAATTTAACTGACGGATATTGTGCGCAACTGGATCATCGCCTTCCAGGAAGGCCAGGGTGTTTTGAAAATTAAGGCATTTGAATTTAGTGGCATCCAATTTTAATTTTTCATAAGACAGGGACCAATTATGGGTTCCATCGTCGAATAAACGAATGAAACTGCCGCCGCAACAGGTTTTTTTGCCGGTGTCATTAATAGTTTTCCACTGAAATTGCCTGGGGGTTTGATTTTGTGCAATCAGGGGGACCTCAGCGTAGGGAGCAGAGGTGGACGGGGTTCCCAGCGGGTATGCCACCGTGTAACGGGAGTAGCGACCAGTTGCTCTTGGATTATCTTTGGGTAACCTGGCGGTGTTTAAAGCAGTATTGTCCAGCATGGCACTGTGGAAAGTTACATCAAAAAGATTGATTGAATCAAATGATGTGTACATGGTCATTTTTTCACCAATAGCTCTACAGCAGCGATTGAGTCCCATGTCGTAGGTGTAATAATTGGTGGCATAAAGGGACGGCTTGGGAGTTGCCTGACCGCATACCAGTGATTCTTTCCAATATTCTCTTTCTGCGGATGTGCCGCCGAAGAGTTCTTTTGGGTATCCGTCCTGGGCAAACTCTTCATGAAGTTTGTTGGGAGTGCAATCCAGATCTGTATGGCAAACTGCTCCTGCCCGTCTTAGACAGGCATCTTTGACGATGACGGGACGATCTGGGGTAAGTGATACGATATTAGAAAGAGTGGCAGCTTCAATATGTTTAAAAGTGGATTCAAAGTCACCGCTGGTATTGTGTTGGGACTCCATTTGACAGGAGTTTTGTTGGTGGAGACCTACATAGTTGTTGATAGAAAAATTAGTGGTTAGTAATATATAGTTACCGGTGGTCTCATCAATAAGCGGGCAAGTGGACACCCTGTCATTTCCGAGATAACTGGAAAGTGAACTTGAATTGCACGATGCGATTTGATTTATATAATCAGTTCTTCCAGACGAATCCTTGGACTGATGCTGGGTGAGTTGATTGATCGTCTGACCGCTGGAGCTGAGAGCCTTACCTGGCCGGCATAATCCAAAATCATCGCTATCAGAGGAATAAATTTTGGCGTTTTCTGAGATATTATCTCTGATGATATCAGTGAGCTCTTCGCTGGCGTTTACGTAACTAAGTGGTCTTCCCAGTACATCCGCCTCCTGTCCCATTTGAATATTGGAAGATACGAAAGCGGACAGCTCCCTGGCCACGCGATCGTTGAATTCGCTGGATTGAATATTGGCACAATAGAAGTTCGGGGCGCAGGTGAGCAGTTTGCGGGTTTCGGTGTTGGTGATGGTGGAGTAATTGGCCTTGCACAGGGCCCCTGCTCCTCGATAAACACATCTTTTCATACTTCCAGTGGGAAAATCACCTTGAAGAATGTTCATAATGGTTAGGTCGTCATGTTGGGTATTGATACTTTCAATGGATTTATCATTAAAAATAGGCCAGGTGGTTTTTATCTTGGATACATCCCCGCAAACATACTCCCAGCCTAGCCGGGTAATGCAATCAGTATCCTTGGCGCATTGGTGATAGGCCTGACAGGTGGCCCCTTTGTTTTGCGCAGGGTGATCCACCAAAAGAGTTGGATCAAAGTCATAAGAGGAAACGGTGTTTCCCCCGTTATCTACAATGATTTGAACGTTGGTGGAACTGTAATCGGCGATATCACCAAAAGGAGCGTTGATGGCCAGATATAATTTGTTGCTGGTGGCCTGCACTCTTCTACCTGTACCAATGGCAAACCAGCTAACGCCATCAAAGGAACCGATGACTGCTCCCTTATTAAATCCGAACCAGTCCCTTTGATAACCATTTACAAAATAGGCTGCCTGGGTTTGGAGTCGATTTAATCTTTGAGTTTGTAAATTGGAATTTTTCTTGTGAGAAAATGGAATCATGGTCGGTGGTATAAAGCAGGCCCTTCCAAAAATGGTATCTTCATAGTTACCAAAACTTAAATTATTATCCAACGCATCTCTTTGGGTGGAGTGCCCAATGGATCGAAGTCCGGCACCGTCATAGGTGACCGGAAAGGCGGTAAAGGCATCAAACCAGCTATCCTTGGAGCATCTTGAACAGGATGAATAATAAGCTCCCTGCAAGGCGCTTATTATATAGATCTGGTCATCTTCCACGTTGACGACTTGGGCCGGCAAGGCTTCATCCAATAGCAAAGACATTTGTCCTAAAACGGCATTCATACTATAAGGGCCTTCGATGGGGGCAAATTTGGTGCTTTTATCCAGATACATGAAGGGAGTCCCCTCGACTGCCGGGGCACTGCTTGATCCTTGTAAAGTGGAAAGATCATCAACCGGGTCTCCTTTCTTGACCGTTTTATTGTAGCGATTAAGGCCCTCAGTGCCGGCATAAAAACGATGGGGCACAGAGCGGTTTAACAGGGTTTGTTTCAGTTGTTGAAACGGAGTCGGGTCAAGGGAAGGTTGAGGAATATCACAAATAATTGCGGTGATGTTTTCATTAATGTCTTTGACTGCTTTAAGCCCGATATCCGGGCAATATGGCCTGGGGTCATCAGGGCCTGGGGTGGCCATGTCAGCGACACATCCACATCTGGCCCAAACATTTCTTCTGATCAAATCCCAGGAAGTATAATTTTGATTGGGGGTGCAACTAGCATAACTGGGGGGATCTAATTTACCCCCCTCGAGACAATTATATTCTCTCTTATGCTGCTCAAACAAAGCATTGGCCGTGGCCTGAGCATCTGGGGTGACGGTTGGCGTGGGCGTTGGGTTGGGTGGAGTCGATCCACAAACATAATAGATGTTTGGCCAACGGGTAAAATTTTTGGGATTGATGAGAGTGTCAGCGATGGCCTGGGTGTAATCAGAGTGATAGATGGCGCTTGGTTTTAAAAGTCCATCATGCACACATTGTCCCTGCAGACAGCAATCATAGCCCTTGCTCTGACAACCATCCAATGTGCACAGGACGGGGTTGTTAGTGGTGGAATTGGTGGTATCAATTTTTAAACTCAGTTCATCCAAACTTAAGGAAGCCACTGCCACCTTAGTGGCATTGGATATTTTATTTGCTTTAGAATAGAAAAGATTGACCTTCGTGGAAGTCAGGATAGTTGCGCAACTGGGACAAAGATCCAGTAAATCATAGGCCGAAGAGGTGGCCTTCAAGGCCAAAAAGGTGGAGCCTGCCAAATCGTTGGAATAGATAAAACCCTGGTCGGTGGCCCCATAAATTTGGGTGCCGTTGCTGGTGACATCCATCAGGGTATTGGAACTGAGTCCATGGAGCGTGGTTTTATTGGTGAAACTGGAGCCCCCGTTGAGTGAGATGGCCAGCCCATTGGAGGTGGCGGCAAAGATATTATTACCGCTGGCACTAACCGCATTGATTTGATTACTGCCCAGTCCATTTAAGGTGGTTTGATTGACAAATGTAGATCCGCTATTGGTGGAAAGAGATAATCCATTGCTGGTAGCCACATAAACGCTGGTACCTGAAATGAAAAGATCGTTTATAACGTTACTACCAAGTCCATGTGCGGTGGTTTTGGTGATAAAGCTGGCAATGGTGGCATCGGTGGAGATGGCCAGACCTTGATTGGTACCAGCAAAGACAATCCCGGATGCATTGACAAAGACTGAATTGATGGAGTTGGTGGGTAGTTGATTGCCAGTGGTCCGATTACTGAAAGAGGTGTCCGTGGTTTTTTTAAAAGACAGGCCGTTGGTGGTGGCCGCAAACACGGTCCCAGTTAAAGAGACATAAACATCCTTGACTGCGTTGGAACCAAGTCCATCCGAAAGGCTCCAGGTGGCAAAGGAGGCACCATTGTTGAAAGAGTAGGAAAGACCATTTTCGGTGGCGACATAAAGCACGCCGGTATTTGTGACAAAAATGCCATTGATCTGGTTACTACCCAGGCCATCCACGGTGGTCAGATTGTCAAAGGTCAAGCCGGTATCGTTTGAAATATAGAGACCTTGATCGGTGCCAATGTATAATTGATTGTTAAAGGAAACCACGGATGAAATGGATTTTTGTTCCAGACTGTCGATGTCACCAGTGCAGCCGGTTTGATTGGTGGTTTTTTCAGAAAGGTCCAGTCTTAAAAATCTCTCCACTACGCCGTTCGTGTTGGTAGTCATGGGGACTGCTCGCACCCGGAGTTGATCCTTGGAATAAGGGTTGTTGTATTGAGCCACCAGACAAAAAATTTGAGAATAATTATAAGCACTGCTGGAATCTTGAGCCGATAAAAAATTGTTGATGTTTTTACCTTGAATATAAATTTTATTCAAACTGTTTTGGTTGATGGTAATGGTATTATTATAGCGCTTATCTGCGTACCAATAGATCAGATCAGAACTGGAATAATCAGGAGTGTTAAAAGTATTTGGATCGATCGTTTGCTTTTGAGAGTTTTTTCTTTTTCCCCCGTTGGGTGAGCTGGGCAGACAGCCCGAAAAAATAAGTGCAATGAATATGACGATCATGAAACTTCTAAGCATAAAAACCAAGGCTCCTTCTCAAAGCTTATCGGATAGGATTTCCAAATTATTTACCAGAGAAATCCAAGGCTTAAGACTATTTTACCCTGAAAAATGGACAAAATCAGTTGGTTTTTGGACGCTCAAAAAAGAGGTGGTAATCTATTGAAATGGTTAAGAAAATTTGGCCATCAAAAAAGAAAAATAAAATGCTGGAAAAAGTAAAGAATATTTATCGGAAAAAAGTGCCCATTTTTTGGTTAATATTCGTTGAGATAGGGCAAACCACGGTCGCGAATATACTGTTTGGTATAGTCAGAGTAATCAGAACTTTTATAGCTTAAATCCAAATCCATAAACGGATCACTATAATACGGGGATGAATAGTAGGGCTGCCAGTTGAGCATGCTTTGAATATTATAAATTTGTCTTGCCCAGTGATCTTGTTGGATGGCCAATTGGGAGTACATCACTTGACGTGTGATCGTTCCCTTATTAAGTCCCGATAGTTCACCAGTCCAAATTGATGCGTATCTTTGAGGTTTTTGATAAAACTGGGTGTTGGGTAAGGCCCCATTGAGTAGATCCCAAATGCCTCTGCGGGGTTTGACGATTAATTTACCTGTGGCAGGGTCTTTAGTCACATGATACTTGGAACCAAGTTTTGATACGTCTATGAAATTACCGTTTTTATCCTGAATGCGACTTACTCTTTTATAACTGGGCGGCGGTTCATATAAACTAATTATGGTGGGCTCGACCGAGGGACGTGTCGTGGACAGCTGTACGGGTGGAGGAGCGCTGTCGGGGGCCACTATGGCAGTTTCAAGCGGAGTAGTTCCAGAGGCGGTATCAGGCTCAGCTGGTGCTGTCTCGGCTGGTGCTGTTGTTTCTTCTGCTGTCTTTGCTGCCGGTGCTGTTGTTTCTTCTGCTGTCTTTGCTGCCGGTGCTGTTGTTTCTTCTGCTGTCTTTGCTGCTGGTGCTGCTGTTTCTTCTGCTGACTTTGCTGCTGGTGCTGTTGTTTCTTCTGCTGTCTCTGCTGCTGCTGTTGTTTCTTCTGCTGTCTCTGCTGCTGTTTCTGCTGCTGTTTCTGCTGCTGTCTCTGCTACTGGTGCTGCTGTTTCTGCTACTGGTGCTGCTGTTTCTTCTGCTGGTGCTGCTGTTTCTTCTGCTGCCTTTGCTGCCGGTGCTGTTATTTCTTCTGCTGCCTTTGTTGCCGGCGCTGCTGGTTGTTTTGCCGGAAGTTTTGGTCCCCAGCCGTGTTTGGTGAGGAATTGATTCAAGGTTATAAAATCCTGTGGGTTATTTATTTGCGGTTGTCCAGCGATAGGACAAGTTTCATTTTCTGGTTTGTCTACGAGACTAAGTAAGTACTCTTCACAGCCGAGAGCAGATATTTTTTGATCTAAAATATTTGGATTTTGAATTAATTCTTTGAGTAAATTATCAGCTATTTGAACATTTTCTTGATTCATTTTGGCATATTTATCCAAACATACTTTTTTGGGATCATTGGGCCTTAGATTAATTTGTTTTAATTCTCGTTTATAACAATTAAGTTCTTTAAGAACCATGGAATAAATTTTTTCAACCGGTGTGACTAAAAAAGGATTCACATTTAACATTTTATCAGGATTATTAATGGCATTATGTTTTGCCTGGGCAGTTGCATAATTGGCTTGAATGGCCTTTGATAGTTCCTGATCCTTTGGTTTGGAACGATATTTGGATAATAGGGAGAGATTACCATAACGAGATTCCACAAACGCACTTTTGTAGGTATCTGAATTTTTTTTTGCAAAATTGGCAAATCGTCGAAAACGATAATATTGGGCATTAGACAAATCATCCTTTTCTTCGGGTTTCCAATCATGATTGGGAAGATGCCGGTTTAATACCTTTTTGTAAAGTGCTAGATCGGTTTTTCTTTTTTGAGGGTCGGTGGCTGACTGTCTATATAAATCATAAAAAACTTTAATCGGAATAGATATTTTGGGCAAAAAATCATTGCGACACTGTGCAGGTCTGGAATGCGTAGCTATGCTTGCTTTGCATTTTTCTTCTTCAATGGAAAAAAAATCATCCAATACCTGGTCATCTTTCTGTTGACCATGATTTATTTGAAGAAGCTTATCACTTCCCAGATAATCTATAAAATGATTAAAAGTATTCATCACGGCAACCGTGTTCAATTTAGATTCAAGAAAATTTTTAAGTGTTTCTGGATTATTAATTTTTTTTGAAGAAAGTAATTCGTATAGGAAGGCCTGATAGTGCTTATTTATGTCAGAAAGACCATTGATATAACGGATATCATCTATTTTACCTTCTACAATAATATGTTTGTTTTGCAACGATCTCTCGTGGTTGGCAGATTCATTGAAAAGATTGTCGAGCTTTTGCTGACAGGATATTTCTGTGGGTGTTGTTTGAATGGAAGTTGTTCCTAGCAAACCAGTAGTGATCAACACCGGCACGATAAAAATCAAAATATATTTAATCTTCGACATACTCATTCCAAGTGATACTTTTTAAAAAAACTCTCCTATTAATTTGATCGGTTAAATGAAACAATTTCTTAATGAAAGACTCCAATGAATGCATTTTTTTGCCTGATTTCAGTGCGTTATCGCTGGATGGGCTTATGATTATATGGTCAAAACGTTTGCTTTATGTTAAAAAAAATGATGATTAAATCACCTGAAATGACCTCCCATTTATACAATTCATTGCAAGCTTTGATTGAATCAACTTCCAGTGAATTACCCATTGATGTAGCTTTGGCCATGGACCTGGCAAAAAAAAATGAGCAGGAGAAATCTTCTGCGGAATATGCTTTAAAAATCATTGAAGAAAATCGAGTGTTGGCAAAAAAATATATTGCTCCGTTATGCCAGGATACTGGCACAATAAGCTTTTATATCAATCATCCCAAACATTTTGATCGCACCAATTTTGAACAAATTGCCATAGAGGCCGTTATGAAGGCCACCGAAAAAGGCGTGCTTCGCCAAAATTCGGTGGATAGTTTAAGTGGATTAAATTCTGGTAACAATATAGGTCTTGGACATCCTGGGTTTTATTTTGAAGAAAACCAATCTGATTTGTTGGAAATCAGATTGATGCTTAAAGGTGGAGGATGCGAAAATGTGGGGGCCCAATATTCACTGCCGGAGATCAGCTTAGAGGCCGATAGGGATTTGGCTGGAGTGAAAAAGGTGATTTTACATGCAGTTAAAAGCGCCCAAGGCAGGGGATGCTCTCCGGGAATACTGGGCGTGTGCATTGGGGGCGATCGTGCTACGGGGTATGCCTTTAGTAAAAAACAATTACTGCGTTTTTTAAATGATGAAAATCCGATTGAACCATTAAAGAAGTTGGAAGAAGAAATCCTGGTTGATGCCAACCAACTGGGGATTGGTGCCATGGGATTTGGCGGGAAGACGACTTTGTTGGGAGTTAAGATTGCAGCTCTTCATAGATTGCCTGCTTCTTATTTTGTGTCAGTTTCTTATATGTGCTGGGCCCATCGCCGACAGGGAATGGTTTTGGATAGCGATATGAAAATTAAAAAATGGATCTATAAATGATTGCACTAAAATCACCTTTTGATCGCAACGAAATTAAAAAACTTCGAGTGGGGGATATTGTTCATCTCAGTGGAACGATTATTACTGGACGGGATGCCGTATGCAAATATTTATATGCAGGCCATGCTTCGCCTTTGAATTTAAATGGCCAAATTCTGTATCATGCCGGGCCAGTGGTTATCAAAGATACATCAGGTGCCTATGTGGTGAAGGCTGCCGGACCTACTACCTCCATTAGAGAGGAACCCTATCAGGCAACAATTATAAAACAACATGGTCTGGTGGCCATCATTGGCAAGGGTGGTATGGGTGAACAAACCCGCCTTGCCCTTAGCGAGTCAGGGGCGGTTTATTTTCATGCTATCGGTGGGGCGGCCCAGGTCTATGCGGTTAGAATCAAAAAAGTCAATTCCGTTCATTTGTTGGAGTTTGGTTCTCCCGAAGCAATGTGGGAACTTGAAGTGGAGGATTTTCCAGTCATTGTGACGATGGATAGTCATGGAAACTCTCTGCATAAAGACATGGAACAAAGTAGCGATAAAATATTTAAAAAAATGATCAGTTCGTCTGGAGACCACGCATGAAAAAGAAAAAATATCTCATTACCTCGGCACTCCCTTATGCCAATGGGCCACTGCATTTTGGACATCTGGCGGGAGCTTATATCCCTGCGGATATAGTGGTAAGACATAAAAGACTGCTTGATTTGGAGACTCTTTTTATTTGTGGATCTGATGAACACGGGGTTGCGATTATGTTAAACGCTAATAAACACAAGACCCCATACAAGGAATATGTGGATGCCTGGCATAAGGATCACTTGGAACTTATGAACAAATATGAGATTGAATTCAATTATTTTGGACAAACCAGCAGCGAATATCACGCCCAGGAAACCCAAAGATGGTTTCTTGAATTATATGAAAAAGGCTTGGTTGGCACTAAAGATAATCAGCAACTTTTTTGCAATGATTGTAAAAATCATTTGCCCGATCGTTTCGTAAACGGAACGTGTTACCAATGTGGTTATCCTGAGGCCAGGGGGGATGAATGTCCCAATTGTGGAATTTGGGTGGAGCCTGCTAAGTTAAAAAATCCAGTCTGCCAGATTTGTAAAAGTACAAATATTGAAGAAGTTACGGTTACGCAATATTATTTACTCTTATCAAAATACCATCAGGAATTTAGAAAATGGTTTGAGACAAAAGAGAGCTCGTGGCGAAAAACGGTGTGGCCTTATGTGGATTCCTTGACTAAGGAGGAACTGGTGGACCGGGCCATTAGTCGGGATCTGGATTGGGGAATTGATGTTCCCCTTAAAGAAGCCAAGGGGAAAAAACTGTATGTTTGGTTTGATGCACCCATTGGATACGTCAGTAATACCAAAAAGTATTTGGAAGACATACAATCAAAGGAGCATTATCTAAAGGACTGGTGGAAAAATAAGGACACCGAAATTTTACACTTTATTGGAAAAGATAATATTATTTTTCACACCATTATTTTTCCCATCATGGGAATGAGCACAGGTTTTATCAATCCTCCTACAGATGTACCGGCCAATCAATATGTTAATTTACTGGGAAAACAATTTTCCAAATCCAGCGGTTGGTATGTGGATGCCAAGGATGCTTTAGATAAATTCGGTTCAACTGCTCTTCGCTACTATTTAATTTCCCTTATTCCTGAAACCAGTGATTCCAGTTTCGTGTGGGAAAACTTCAAACTTAAAGTGAATGGGGAGCTTGCTAATAATATTGGCAATCTGGTGAATCGGGCCATGAAGTTTTATAAGAAAAATTGGCCGGAGGGATTGGATGGAAAATATTTTCTGGGATTTGCAACCAGCGAATATGGCAAGAAATTGGAGGAAAAACTTAAAGAACATAACACCTATTTAAATGAGATTCAAATTAGAAAAGGTCTTGATCTGGTGATGAGTATAGGTCACGATGCCAATAATTATTTTTCTGAAAAACAACCTTGGGCAACCGTGAAAACGGATATGGAAGAGGCGAAGAAAACTATTGCATGGAGTGCCCAGTATATTTTAACCTTGGGGATATTGTTTGCACCGTATTTACCACTTCTGTCGAAAAATATTTTGAGTCTATTTGAAAGCGTCTTGACCGATACGGCGCTTAAAATGATGTATCGGGGCGAGGTGAATACTTTGAATGATATTTTTAAAAATGGAATGAAGCTTGAAAAAGATCCAGTGGCCTTGGTTCCCAAAATTGATGATGAAGTGATTAAAAATCTGGAAACCCAGCTCTTAAACAAAAGTGTTGGCTAATCATCGAAGTCTGATCTATTTTTTCCTGAGTTGCATAAGCTAGAAAAAGTTATCCACCCTCCTGAGGAGGGTGGATTGATGCATAAGTTTTTTGCATTTTTGAAAAAATCGATTTTATCTTGTGACGGGAAATAGACCAACTAGAGATTGGTAGGGGTTAACTGGAGAGATTTGTGACTTAAATCTTCGTGTTTGGTGCGGTTCCATGCTTTGATAATTTTGCCATTTTGCAAATCCACTAAGGCGGTGGCAGAGGACTGCCGATTATTGGGGTGTAGATAGGTGATGATGACCTTTTGAACCGGTCGAAGCTGTCCGCTTTCCACGATGGATAATTCTTCCAGATCTTGAATAATGACCTTGGTATCATTTTCTTGAAACTTAAGTAATTCACGGGATAAATTGACTTCCCAGTTTCTGGTTTTTTTCGTTGTCACTTGATCATGCAAGGAAGCTGGTTTCCTGATGGTTTCAGTGTCTGTGATTTTAGACAGCTCTGTCTGGGTACTGGGATAGAACGTGATTTGATCATTTTGTTTTTTATAAGTGGTGAGCGACCTGGGTGTTTTAAAAATGATTTTAGATGAAAAATAAACTCCTCCGATTAAAACCATAATTAAGATTAATTTTAATAAATTCTTCATATATTAATCAGTCACCACAAATTGAAAGTTGATAATTTTATAAGGCCGGTTGCCAGTATATTCGTAATCTAGATAGTTATCCAGGTCACTCCGTCCAGTATCTGTGAAACAATCACTGCAATTGGAAAATCTAATTCGCATGCGGCAATTAAAGGATGTGCCGGGAGGAATATGTTCACTGACTTCAAAAAAGATTATGTTGGAATAATTGAACTCAGGCGTTTTGCTATCTTTGGAAAGGGGAGCCGAATCCTCCCATGATTTGTTGGCATTGATTTTCGCAAACCAGGCGTGGTCTGCCCCTTTCAGTGCTCTGACAAAACAGTCTTTGGTTTTGGTAGCATCCCCACTTAGACAAAGATAGGGTTCCATACCTAGTTTTTGTCGGAACTTTTCCTGGCCCGCCCATTTCGTGGCATCGTCATCACCAATTTCCACCATGCACACAGGGTAGAGATCCTCATTGGCCTCATTTCCCATGGTCCTGGTTATAAAGTTGCAATCTCCCGGTATCAGCGAGGGATTGGCTTCTGTCGATGAATCAGCGGCGCCTTCAGCACTTTGGGGAAAGTTATCTTCAAAAGTATTACAAGGTTTATCGTTTTTCATATGATCCCAATCGTTGGCCAGTAGCTGGATGCCGCCCATATCAGTGTTGGAATTGTTATATAAATTGAAGGCAATTCCCACCAATTCGCCGGGGCTTACTTTTCCGTTACCGTTATTAAGCGGCAGATTGGATTTGATGTAGGGGGATACTTCGGTGACCTGTAAAGAGCCAGTCAGGTTTTTTAAGGCGTTTTGCATTTCCGTGCGACCATCAAAAATAAAACCCGAAATGAGTCCATCACCACTGACCAGTTTGATTTTGCTTTTCGGGATAGTGACTGATTTTACACGATTGGAAGGTGTGATGGAGGTGTTAGTAGCACCCAGGTGCCCGGTGATCGCATTACCACCATTTTCATTATAGGTGGAAAAAAGCAGCAGCCCATAGGAATCCAGAAGGGTTTCAATACTATCCTTGGAATAATTATAACCATTACAGCGGTATCCCGAGGCGTACATGGTGAGCAGTTTGCGGGCGAGTGTTTGCGAAAAATTAAAATAATTTATACTGCCATCCACTCTGGCGAAGTCATGAGAATAGGGACTGGCAAGGTTGACCGTGAAAACTGGATTGGAATTTCCGGTGGAGGTAAGATCCCCCAGCTCTGCGAGAGTTTCGCCAATGACGTTATGAACAGACGCAATGGCATTGGCTTTTGATAAATTACACTTGTTCATAAAATCTTCGGTCAGGGCAACCAGGTAATGGGTGATAATCATGCTGCCAACGTGAATTTCCTCAAAAACCACTCCGGGTTTGTTGGGTTCATAGGTAAGATACGCTGGATAGGAGAGTCGTTCCGCTGGATCGGTGGAAATTCCAGGAATATGCAGAAAGCTATTTTCGCTCATGGGTCTTGACAGTTTTAACAGTCCGAGGGCCCATTCGGAAAATTCATTGCGTTGATTGATGGTATAAGCAAAATAATCAGCTAAACCTTCATTGATCGCCCCACCTTCATCGTATTGCAGATATCCCAGTTCTGATTCAAAGAGGGGATCATTATTGCTTCCGTGAGCAGTATTGCGCATGTTCAGTAGTACATTGATAACCGCGTGTCCGGTTTCATGATAAATGATACTCGGATCATGCACCATTTTAACTTGGGGGTAATCCTTCAAATAACCCAAATGAATGGAAAAATCCGATGGCGAAAAAGAAGCATTATTTTCCACATCGGAATTGGAATAGCCCTGTAAGGTAACTAGTGATCCCCAATGTCCAAGCTCCGAGTACAGGGAGTAGGGGATGGAGGTATCGTAGCTGGGTGTTTTTTGATTGCCATAGCTGTCCAGATGGAGCAGTTTATAATAGGTATCCAAATTGGCGTGGAAGTTGCCAATCAGTTTTCCCATGTGAAAAAAAGTGTGGACCTGATTAAATTCCAAAGTCTCGGCGGGAAAGGCCCATTTAAAATCGCTGGAAATAAGAGGCGCGGCATATTGGTCTTTGTAAACCCTGTAGCAAGGATTGTTAAGGTCGGTGATACTTTGGCAACTAGCAACCAGGGTATTGTTGCTGGTTATGTAATCCTGGGCCGACACCAGATATTTTGCCAGTTTCGTATCTGGCGGCAGATTATAGTTTCCGCTTAAGATGACTGGATTATCCCGCAAAACCCTTCCATGAAATTTATCAACGGTGTTAGAATTGTTCACGACCTGGCCAGTGACGTTTCGTTTTCCTTTTCCTGAGTTGGAAATGCATCCTTCTGTCATGAAAAGAAAAATGAAAATAAGAATGTGGAAGTACCTATTATTTTTTACCATAAAAAAAATTACTACCTTCCTTGAATCGGTGCGGCCCATTGATTCATTTGCTCAAAGGGGTCATTGTTTCTTTGCGAGTCGCCCCAATAACCTCTTTGCATATCGTTTTCGCTATTACACGTTCCGTCTAATAGTTCGCCCATACCTTCCCATTTTTCAGAGTAAGGAGAGTCCAGTGGAAGTTTCATATATTCTTGTAATTGATAGCTAAGATTTCTGGAAGCTAGCGATTCACCGTCCCCGTCCAGGAAGGCCTCCTGTTCTTTTTCCTTGTAGCAAGACAAGGGTTCTTTTTCTTTTTTAAGACAAGTTTTGGCCAGATCCACGACAATTTCTCTTTGTAGGATGGCGCAAGCATCTGTTTCCTCTTTATTAAGTTCTTCAACAAATTTCTCTTTGGCCTCTTTTTGATCGTCGAGGCTGGGTTTATTGTCCTTGCGCTTTTTGACGTTTGCTGCCAGTGCTTTAGCTGCTTCATGAATCTCTGGATTGAGATCATCATTCTCCAAAGCTTTGGCAATCGAATTCAATTTGGTATCCAGTTTACCTTTATCTATGTCCTTGGATTCATCCATGGCTTCCTTCATTAAAGTTTTAATCTTCTGGTCACGCTGGCTAGCGGGAGCAGCATTTTGATCAAAGGTTGACCAATCGGGGGTGTGCCCGAGATGTTTTATGATCTTATCCTGGACTATCTGGAGTTCTTTTTTACTGGCTTCCACAGTAGCAGCTGCTTCTGTCGGAGATGTAATCGTATCAGCTGAGATGGGTTCGACCCGTTTTATTTTGGCATTTATGGCCTGTCTTTCAAGTTTGAGCTCAGTAAGTGTCTTATCCTCGCTGTAGGCCAGATGATCAATGAGTTTTTGCAAGGCCTTTAAGTCTTCTTCAATTTTTGCATTTGAGATCTCTTCTGCGACACCAAAGTTGTTGATTTCGTCCGTATGAAATTGCACGGAACTCATCGACTTGGGATTGTTAGAATAATTCTGGGCCTGTTTTAAGAACTGTTTGAGGCCTTTCAGTTTTTGGTCGAAATAGTGTTCTCCCGTGGATAAAAAGTCGTCGATATCTTCATCGTCATCGTCACTATTTTTATCTTTTATTTTTTTGAAACTAGCAAACAATTTTTTGGTCTTATCTTTAGTCTTTCCGCCTTTCCCTGCCTCACCTTTCTCCGGTTTATCGGCCTTTTTTTCATCGGGTTCAGCCATAACGTCGCTGAGGTAATCTAAAATTTCATCCTGACTGATACTTTCAGGTGCCTGGGAAATCAGATCCTTGATGAGACTTTTTTTCAAGGCCTCAAAGTTATAATTGGTTTTGAAACATAGTTTGGGAAGACTGATCTGTCTTATTTTTTCTTCCTCGTCACTTCTTTCCTCATTATTGATTTTATCGCAAATGACTTTGTATGAGTTTAAGTTAAATAGGATCTGATCGGATTCTGCCCTTAGGGCAATGGCAACGTCATCAAATCCATCAATCAAAGATTGAATCTCCTGATCACATCCAGGGCCAGGATGGGACCGGTTCAGACTGTGATACTTGGTACAATAGAGCTCTTTATCATTTAACTCCTCCAACATTTGCTTTTGTTGTTCCTGCTGTTTTCTCATCGCATCTTCTTGCATTTGCTTTTGATTCATCTGAATTTCGGCTATTTTATCCGAGCAAAGAGTTCTAAAGTCATCCCACTTGCGTTGATTTTCTTTTAATTTCTTTTTGGTTTTTTCGACATATCCGCCCGGCTGACCAATTTTTTGAATATCATTATTGACTCCTTGGATGGTCCCAATGAGTTTGCCTATATTATCCGAGAGATCATCCATAAAGGAGAATTTATCTCTTCCAACGACGCTGCCAAGGAGGTCCACATCGTAAGGACTCATGATACTTTCGGGAAGTTTTACAAAGAGATCCTCCGGAAGAGGAATGTTGACTTCGGAAAACTGGGCAGCAAAGGTGGCCATGTCTTGGAAAACTTGAGTTTTCAAAACATTGAGTGATCTTTCTGTTTCAGCAGTGAAGGCGAGGACATTTTGATTATAGGTACCAGCGATTTGTTTTATCTGAGTGACGCGATCCTCGATATGTTTTTGCGTCAGGGCCTGGCAAGATTTGACCCGGGTGGCACACTTAACGGCGTTATCCAGACAAAATCCCTTTTCTTGTGGAGTTAGTGTTTTGGTATTGCAACTGGCAGATGTTTGGGTAATACCCCCGCCACAACTGAGCGTGCGTTCCCTGATTTCTTTGGCCAGATCGGATGTAAAACGGGCACCTAATTGTTTAATTTCCGCTACCAATCGTTTCCCTTCCTCAACTTTCTCCATACCGCTTCTGGCATCACGGGCCCCTGATTTGGCGGAAAAGGCGTTGGTGCCTTCTAGTGGCCCGCGAGATTTAGTACACATGTCCACCAGGGCCTTGTAAACCACATAAGGGCTTTTAGGCGAATTGGCAGGCAAAAAGCTAAATTTACCGGCCATTTCAACGTCAAGACCTACGGCCTTGTCCAACTCTTTTATCGCATTTAATTTATCCTCGATAAAGGAGGGCTGATCGAGAATGGCCTTAAGTTTTGCTTTATAGCTTTCCACGGTAACATATCCATTGGACAGTCTTGGTGAACTAAGCATCGAAATCACTTGGTCGTTGGTAAGGCCCACTCCGGTGGTATCTTTCATGGTTACACAATCATGTACCATTTTTTTTCTAAAATAATCAGCCGCTTCTTCGGCAAACCTGTCTATATTGGTATAGAAGTGACGATCAAGGGGAGGCAGTTCATAGCCTGGAAAATCTTTTGCCAGTTGATCTTTAATTTGTTTATGGCGTTTGGTTAAAATTTCTTGTTGGCGTACGACCGCAAGGCCCATTTCGTAAAACGCTGTTTCTCCCCCCCGATCCAGATAACCGTCCTTAATATCAAACTCGCCGGGGCCATAAGTGTTGACATGTTTTACCAGTCTTTCAATTTGGATTTCCACCTGGGCCTTTAATTTATCTTTATCGGATAATATGTTGGAAGCATTTCCGTAGAGGCTCTTTCCATTAGAGCCTTCAGTGGGCGTGGTCAGGGCATCCCTGACGCCTCGAATTCCTTTCTTATTGATGTAGTGAGCGTCATCAACTATGCCTTGACAGGCAGTGCCGGTAAAAAGTTTTGCCAAGTTGACACTTTTTTGTTTGGCATTTTTGGGATCACCACCGGCTACTTCGTAGTGAAGATCACCCATCTTGTCTAAAAGTGGTTGCAGGTTTTTTTTAAGAATCTGTTTTTCCTTATTGTACTTAGTCCGATAACCTTCCAGCGAATTGACTTTGCTGGTAAAGAGTTGGGCGTGGCGATTCAAGGCTTCTTCCATGCAGGCAATCCCGGCGTTGTTGGGAGAGGAATCACCCGTGCCATTTAACATAATATCAAGAAAGATGGTTTGTTGCTGGCCTAGATAGGTCATTTGTTGGGCCAAGATGATATCTGCCTGGGTTTGCAAATTTTCACAAACATTGGGTGGAGGTAGTTGATTATCGGGGGGTAGAGCACAGCCTGGAAAGTAACGAGAAGAGATGACCGTGGAAGGGGCACTGGCTGCTATCAGCTGCTGGGCACGGGCCAGTGATGCCATTTGGGCCTGATTATCGTATTGCATGGACTGCAGTCGTTGCATTTGCTGGCCAAACTGATTGATGATGCCACCGATGGTGCGTGTGGTATCACCATCCAGTGAAAAAATTTCCATCGGATAAATGATCAAACTCAGCAACACTGTATAGGTTGTGGCCACTCTCACACAGCTTTTAATCATTTTAATTGGTTTCACGTTAATTGGTTTCACGAAGCTACCTCTGTTTACTCTCATTCACCTGCTTTTCGGCAGTTAGGAGTTTTATTTTATAAGCATTAGTTGATATCTTTGATTAATGTTTATTTTAATACCCGAGCGAAAGTATCGGGGTAGTATTTTTTGAAAATTTGAATTAAAATTTTTCGATTGATGCTAACTATGGGATAATTGGACTAAAATGATATAATAAAAATGAATAAAAATATCGAAATGATTTGGAAGCTTAAGCAATAAATGCCTTGAAAAATGGGCAATTTATCAAGGAGAGGAACATGGGAAACAAAATCAAACGGGTGGATGATTTTGTAGCAGGGGGCCTGGTTCGCTTTATCGCTCTTTTAGGGGACATGGTATTTGCTTACACGATTCATTTTTATGCGCAAAGTTTTAAAGCTTATGTGGGTATCACCAATCAGGTTTTGCAAGTCTTAAAGACGTTACCTTATTTCGAGCTGGTCAATGGATGGTTCTGGGATTCCGTGATCAGTTTGGTGATGATTTACGCTCTCTATATTATGCTTCGAATTTATTCAACATTTATTTTTGGAGTCAGTTTTTCGCAGTGGTTTTTGGGGTTACGAGGAGGCAAGGGATTTATCTGGAACAGACTGGGGGGAGTTTTTAGATGCGTTTTGGAGCTTGGCTTTACTCCCTTGGTTATTTTTGATCTGCCCCCTTTGTGGGGAACGCCGACTTTGAAGGAAAGATTATCGTTTACTAAAATTGTAAAAGGATGGGGGATATATACTTATGCGATTACTCCCTTTTTTTTACTTTTTATCATGGGACTGGCCTTTGTGGCACCACTCTTTTTTAATTTGACCATTATTAATGATTTTAAAGTTATTTATAAAGAGGAACCGAGCGCAAAGAAAATCTCCAAGGATGATGATTTTGACAGTTTTAAACATTTTTCCTCCAATCATTTTAAATTTGATGCGTTTTCCTCTTTGAAAGATGAGAGATTTATTTTGCTTCCCAATTTTGAAATTGTAGCAAACGGGGATGCTAGAAAAATATATCCCAGTTTACTTATTTATGACCGGACTTATAAAACCTTTGGCATCTTGAAAGTGAAAAAGCGCATTTCGCTTTTCAAGCTTTTGTCTTTTGGCAAAAAAGGAAATCCGCTTTTTGCGATGAAATATCCGGTGTTATCCAAGGCCTTTAAAAAATCGGATGAGTCGTTTAAAGCGAAAAGTTTTGATCCTAAATACGGCAAGACCACTTTTTTTTCTGAAAAGCTTAAATTTGAAATCAAAAATCTTTTGCAAGACTCTCTGAAAATTAATGTCGGCAATATTTATGAACATGCTTTTCACAACGGCCCTTTCATCAACGGGTATGTGCAAATCAAACATAAAATTTCCCAGATTATTCCAGAAGGGATAACCCCTTCGGTGACTTTTGAAAAAATAGGAAATTATGAATTCTTGAGATTTAATCAGACGTTTAATTTTACGGACGGTCAAAGACAAAATAAGTTTGAAACCTTGATACCGATGGACACTGAGAATGCGATGGTCTTGGAGTTTAATTATAGCGATCAACCCAATTCCCTGGTTAGTTGGGAAAATTTCAAGGACCTGTTTTGGTCCAGTATTGTGTGGTATATGGACTACGAGGATATTTTTGAATTTCCTAAAATAATGGAAGAGTTCACTCCCGTGGTTATTTTAGACTACTTTGCGACCCGGGATGTGGGAGATAATGATAAAAAACTGCTGGAGGAATATGTCGTCGATTATTTTAAAAGTCTTTCGAGAAATGCCCTTAATTGGGAAGATGGGGATCTGATTAAATTGTTGGAAGTCGTCCTTTCTAGATATGAAAGCGTTATCTCGGTCAAAAATATGAAAGAAGCTTCCTATTATAGCGAGGAGTTTATACGCAAAATGAACAGTATCAAGCTGGCCTTGACTGTTAACAATAAGGAGTATTTTAAATAAAATGGATTATCTAAGTTCAATTCTATATGGTGTGATTCAGGGGGTGACCGAGTTTTTGCCGGTCAGTTCCAGCGGGCATCTGGCGCTGCTTCCCCAGGTTCTAAAGATTAGTGACCCCGGGGTTTCTTTTGATTTGTCCATGCATGTTGGTACCGCACTGGCGGTAATGATTTATTTCAAAAGGGAGTTGTGGGCCTTAACTCTCGGGTTTGGTGATTTTTTCAAACTTAAAAAGAAAAGAGATCCTCAGGTGGTCAATCTACTCTTTGCCACGATGATCAGTTTTATTGCTATCTTGTTTTTAAAAAAAATTGCCTTTGATTTTGGTAGATCCCCTCTGGTGATTGCGATCAATCTGGTGGTGTTTGGCCTTTTAATGTGGGGAGTGGATAAAGTATATGGCAAAAACTGTGAACAAAAAATAGATCAAGTGATTATGTGGAAGGCTTCTTTTTTTATCGGGCTCATGCAGGCGTTGGCCATTTTTCCGGGGGTGAGCCGCTCGGGTATCACCATCACCGCCTGTCGCTTTTTTGCGCTCAGTAGGCAACAAAGCTCACGCTTTTCCTTCTTGTTATCACTGCCGGTTATTTGGGGGGGATTTTTTTTCAAGCTTCCCGAACTGATGGAATCACCCACCATTGATTTTATTAATTGTCTGATAGGAACCGGAGTCTCTTTTGTAACCGGGATACTGGCCATTCATTTTTTTATATCGACGATTAACAGAATTGGCTTCGGGGGATTCACCCTTTATCGTATTATCCTGGCCTTGATTATTTTACTCACACTCTATAACTGATAAATAGGCGGGGTTTTCACCACCATCTTCGGGATAGCAATAAACGTGAGTATTCCAGCGCAGACCTGCATCATAAAGTCCTGCCAGACCTATGTAGTTATCGGTTTTAGCGTTGTTGCTGGATAAAAATCTTTTTATCTCATAACTGTTATTTTCGTGTCCGGGGACTTTAAACTTGTTCAAGGTAATTCCCGTGGCAAGTTTGCTGGATGCACAAATCTTGCAACCAAGGGTTTTGACGACCGAGAGATCCTTGATATAACCGGTGTATTCATCAAAACTGGAATCGTTCAATCCCTTGGCATGAGATGAAACGTAGCGATTGAGATAGACGCTGACATTGGCAAAATCCGGGAGGGCACAGCGATTGGTTTGGGGATTGATATATCCGGTACAACAGATATTTTTATCAGTGCCCACTTCGACTTTTTCTCCGGCGGCGATACAACAGCTGACGGAATCAGGAGAGAAAATTGGTTTTAAATTGCTATCAAAATTATTTTTATCCAGAGAGGACAGATATCTAAGTGCAGGATTAGAAGCATCCTGGTATTCTTCTGCATTGGCCGAAGTGGTGATAATTCCCGGCGGAGGGGTGGTGCCTGGTAAAGTTTGGTCTTCCGGGTTTACCCGGCATAAAATATCTGGATGAGTTCGGGATTTAATCATGACTTGCGGGATGCCGGTTAATTCCAAGGTACCCAGCCAATCAAAAATTTTGCCTGCCTGGGAATCCCTGGTGGAATACATCCGGCAGTTGGCATCATCCGGCAGATCCGTGTGGTCACAGGTGAAATCATCGCCACAAGTGCTTCCCAAACAGACACTCCAGTTATAGCAGTTGAAGGAGGATTTATTGATGGATTGCATTTTGGAATAAGACCAGTTGTGCCCGCCACCATTGTCGGTATGAAAATTGCGAATAAAATGACCACTGCAACAGGTTTTTTCAGCAGTTTTGCTGAAGGTGAAAAATTGATTTTTGAGATTTTCTTTGTCCATGCATGAACTACTTGAGCATTGATTGATAACAGCGGTGGACAGGACGGGATATTTGTTGGGTTCAGTTTGCATTTCATGGTAGATAGTGCTCATCCGGCTGTACCTAGTAAAGTTGTCAAGGTTAGCTACAATACCTGGAATACCGCTTGGATCAAAATTGGTGCCGGTGGGGTCAGTGCTTCCGGCATCACCATGCAAGGTTCCGATGGAAAGCGGTTGATTGGTTTTTCGACAGCAACGATTATTGGTAAGTTTAAATAAACTATTTTCCGGATCGTATTCCTGCGAGCACACTAGTTCCTGCTGCCAGAACTCAACCTCATATTTATTAAGGATAGAGGCATAATCAGCCGCCGTGATACCGGAGAGTTTGTTGGCCATATACCAGGAAGGCGCACAGTCTAAATCGGTATGACAACTGGAACCTGGGGAGCGCAGACAACGGTTTTCTTCCAGCGTAATACTTTTGATTGATTCCAAGGTAAAATCCTTGACGATATTTTCGTTGCCCGTCATGTTGGTGGCTTCAAAGGTTTTAAGCGCATTGGTGGGCAGTGCCTGTCCACCCGATAAGGCCACTAATGTTGCGTTGTTCAAGGAAGGAATGGTGCCGGTATAGTGGGAGGTTGTCTTGTAATAATAGTTTCCACTTTTATCTAAAATACTACAGGAGCTTAGATAATTGGAGGCAGCCGTGGAACTGGAAGGAGTGATGCCTATTTCTAAAACCTGATCTCCGGAAAATTCCAGACCGGGGACAGCCCGATGGGAATCCACCAGCGTTCTAATGCTGGGATCTCTGCCGGGCAGGCACAGGGAAACCAGATTATTGCTGGTTAAATTTCCTTCCACATCATAGGGAATAGTAGTGTCTCCGAAATATTTTAAAGGTCTGCCAATAATCGGTGCTCCCAGTCCGAACTCGTGAACATCATCCATAGGATTGGTGGTATCGTTATTGACATTTTTTACCGTTTTGCCAAAACGGGCAATTTTGTTATTGAATTTTTCTTCTTCCACGGTATTTCTAAAATTTTGACAATAACTATTGGGAACGCAGCTATGCAGTCCAATCGTCTTGGTGCCATCGTAAGAAACAGTTCCTCCGGTCGATGAGTTAAAGATGCTGTGATAATTGGTGTGACAGGGAGCACCTCTTCCCCGGTAAACGCACCTTTTACTGCCACCAGTGAGATTTTTAATGATTTGGGTGAGCATGATGGTTTGTGATTGGTCAGGAAGCTCCAAGGCATTTTCATCAAAAATTGGCCAACTGGTGGAAATGCCCGAGATGGTTTCACAAGCGTAGTTCCATCCCAGTTGGGTTACGCAATCTTTATCTGTGTTACATACATGATATTTTTGGCATTCAGCGCCGGCATTTTCAAAGTCAGAAGAAATGAGTTCACCTGTGTTGATGGTGGTGATAGAGTCTTGGACGGTGACTTGGAAAGGCACCTGGTTAGCTAAGGTCAGATCACCAAAGTAAGCATTGACTGCTAGAAATAATTTATTGCCCTCGGCCCTGATTCTTCTTTCATTGCCAATGGCAAACCATTTGACACCATCAAAAGATCCAATGACCGAGCCATAGTCAAACCCATACCAGTCTCGATTATAACCGTTGGCGAATAAAAAATGCTGGGTGGCCAGGCGTCTTTGGCGCTGCTCTTGACGATCGCTGCTTGCCCGATGTGACCACGGTATCATGGTGGCGGGCACATAACAGCTCCTGCCGAAATGAGAATCGTCGGCCCTATGTACGTTGGTTTTGATTCGACTGGTCTGGGATGGATCGGGCGTATAACCCCCTCCCCAGGTGCTGAAGTTGGACGGAAAGAGCTTGGCCAGATTGGAATAATAATCGCTTCCGCAAAAATAACAAGATGAGAACACTCCTGCATCTACAAAAATATCGTAGGTTTTATTCTTTACCACCCGGATTTCCAGGGCAGGTTTGGCACTGTCGGTGAGATAACTCAGACTTCCATATATTTCATTAAAGCCAATGTAGATGTCATCCTTGTAATTACCACTAACATCAAAAAGATTATTGGGTTTTAATAAATTATCCTTATAATATTTAAACAGAGATCCTTCTTGGGAAACTTCGTAGGTGGCCTCTTTTTTGGAAACCCCCTGCTTGTCAAATAAGCGCACCGGAACCGTTTTAGGATTGAGATAGACTATCTGTTGTAAAGGTACCGGCAGACTGTTGTTTTCCGGATAAACGCATTTATAGTTTGAAATACTTTCGACACCGAGATTGGTAGTGATGACCGGAGTCAGTGAACAGTTGTTTTTACCTCCGCAATTACACATTTTATCAATTTCTTCCAAGGCGGTTTGCTTTGCTTGTAAAACATTGGAAAGGGTGGAATTACTTACATAATAGGTGATAATGACTGATTGAGTGTCAAAAACCTGTTGCCCGGTTCCTATAAATTGAATGTGTGCGGGAGAACTATTGATTAATTGCCAGTGAATATTTCTAATTTTGGTAATACCATCCACTTCCACCACGACGGACTTGGAGATATCTGCGTAACTGGGAAGGTAAAAAAGATCTGTGCCGGTGGGATGGTCATCGACTCTGGTGGGATTGGAGTTTTGGCCTTGAATATAATATTTTTTACATTTGGAAATCATGGAATTGATTTGTTCGCAGCTACCGTCGACCTTATATCTTAGTAATAAATCCAAATCAGGCGGATTGCTTCCTGGTTGCACATTGGTAAGGGAAACCACCACCGGATCAATGAGGGTGTCGTTGCCCTGGCCTATGGTATATTTGCCGTTGGTGGGATTATAGATTTCCCCTTTCGTAAAAAGGGTGGTGCCAGCGTAGATAATTTCCACCACACTGTGAGTGGGCATTAAGGAGTCAGCCGGTAAGGTGGTTCTAAAATTCCGATCATCATTAGTGGTGGAATAGAAGACGCCGGTTTGGGCATTGGGGTGCGTGACCGTACAAATCGACATTTCACCTTCTAGGGGGGTGGTGCATTCGTATAAATGTTTTAATTTTTGCAGCCAGAGGGTGTTTTCTTCTTCAGGATTTACAGTAGGAGTCGGCGTAGGTGTGGCCTCTACTTCGTTGCCACAGACATGGAAGAAATTGGGATAGTCCTTGAAGGTGGCCTGATTTTGTTGAATATCCAAAATGGCCTGGATATATTCGTTGCTGCTGGTATTGACGCCGTCCTTGAGTGTGTTGTCTTTGATACATTGGTTCATTGAACAGCAGTCGTACCCTTTATTTTTACATTCAGTGGTGGTGACACAGCTAAAGGTATTTTGATCGGTGGGGTCAGGACCGGCATTGATTTTTAAAGAAAGATGATTCACTTCCATTTGCGTAATGATTGATCCACCTTCTGCATGGATGGCAAAATAATTGGAAGTGATGGAGGTGGTGGAGATCATCTGCATTTCGCTAGGTGAGTAAGCGATATTGTGACCTGGATATTTGATATTCATGGCATTGATTAAACCTGTTTTTTTGCAAAAGTACTGGTTGGCGGTCGTATCCGAAGGTGAAAAGAAGAAGTAATTTTCCCGGGTATTGGAATTTTGATTTAAAAAATTGGCCGGACGGAGTGCACTTATTAAAATTTTATTGCTAACCATGGTCGTTTCGTAGTGAGTAACCAGGCATAAGACGGTGGAGGCGTTACCATTGTCGATGAAATTATGGACGCTCTTTCCTTGGAGATAGATAGTATCAATCATGGAGACGCTGATCGGTAGAACTGCATTGTAGTTGGTGTCGTGATAGACAAAGCGGACATAGTCGGTGCTTTCAAAAACCGGCGAATTAGGTTTAGTGGAATTGGTGGTGGTTTTGCTTTTTTTATTAGGTCCACCGCTGCTAATACAACTGGCCAATTGAGTTGCCATCAATACGCACACTAGATACCTGGTTATGTTGAGCAAACAATTATTTTTAGGCAAATCCTCTTCTCCTTCTCTTTTTTCTCATCGGCAAGTTAAGGCGTCCTCCTTAAGCCACGCTATAAGCTTATGGTAAAATTTTACCCTAAATATCAGACGAATATGGTTGCCAATTTAAAACCTATTGAAAAAAGGTTCCACCTGGGAGAAGGTCCATTAAAATCCTGCCCCAAATTATGGTCAGATTGGGTTTAACTGGTTTTTATTACTTCTAAAAGCTTATGGAGAGCGGCCTGCGAGAATCGCTTTTTTAATTCAATACGATTGCCTCTAAACACCAAAAGATCGCTGTGGGAATAATTTTTTGAAAAAAGTCCAATACCAATAGTGCCAACTGGTTTTTCCTTGGTTCCACCCATGGGACCGGCAATCCCAGTGGTTCCTATGGCGATATCCACTTTGAGTTTTTCAAATGCACCCTTGGCCATTTCCCATGCAGTTTCCTTGCTGACCGCCCCATAGCTATCCAGGGTGGCCTGTTTTACTCCGAGAAGATCCATTTTTATTTCGTAGGAGTAGGCCACGATGCTTCCCATATAGCAGGCTGAACTTCCGCTTACGTCCGTTAGCAGGGAGCTAATGAGCCCTCCAGTACATGATTCCGCAAGGCCCAGTTTGATTTTTTTTGAAGTGCTCATTTGAATGATGAGTTCAGGCAGGGAAAGATTGCCGATTTGCCAGATGTATTGTTTAAGCGGGGAGTTTAAAAAATCTTCCTTAAGTGTTTGGATATCTTGTTGGGATTTAATCACCAGGTCAACGCCGCCAAAGGAGCGTGGATAGGAACAGATCTCGGTAAAAGGACGGATTTTTTTCAAAAGTTCAATACCGACTTCATTAAAAATCATTTCTTCAGTGATATTTTTGGTTCTGATTTGCAGTTGGTACAAGGGAGGTTGAGCATCAATTAAATTTTTCAAAGGGATGGTTTCTTTAATGATTGATTGAAATTCCAAAGGTACACCGGGGGCAACGATGATGCTATAAGTGGCCGTTTGAAAAAACAGTCCAGGGGCCAGTCCGATGTTATTGGATAGAGGTTCAAATCCCTCCGGGATCATATGATAAAAGTTGTGTTCGGGCACCCACTGGCGCTTGAGGCGAACGTAGTGGGATTTCACCAGTTCCTGTGCCACCGGATTGATTTTAAGATCTTTATGAAAAAAACCAGCCAGGGTTTTTTTGGTGATATCATCATCCGTGGGGCCTAGCCCTCCACTAATGATAATGAGGTTAGAGCGATTAATTGATTGAGAAAGGGTATTTAAAATGACACCTGGTTGATCTGGAATAATGGAGATTTGATCAAGCTTGGCATTCCAGGTTTCTAAATATTGTGACAGCCAGGGCCCATTGGCATCTGGGGTGTCACCGGAGATGATTTCATTGCCAATGATAATTAATTCAATATGCATTTTTTACCTCATATGGTAGTTACTCTGGATATTATGGCAAAAATAATTAAGTTTGACCTCCCTTTTAATAAAAGTTTAAATGACTATCTGGCCAAAGAGTATCCCCGCTTGAAGGCCTTTAGAATCTTATCCCGCAATCTGGATGCCAGGGGTGCCCAAAGAGATCAAGCTCCCCGCTATAATTATCAAATCGAAATGATCGAACAAGGGGAGATTTTTTCAGTGGATGAGGAAGTGTTCCCCCAGCTAGCTAGTTTGCATGAAAAGCCTATTATCGTGGGAACCGGACCGGCCGGATTATTTTGTGCCTTAAGGTTTTTAGAATATGGCATCACCTCGGTGCTTATTGAAAGAGGGGAGCCGCTCAATGAAAGAATCAAAAGTATCGCCCACTATTGGAAAAGCGGGGAAATGAATCCAGAGAGCAATATTTGTTTTGGTCTGGGGGGGGCCGGACTTTATAGTGACGGGAAATTAACCAGTCGAAGTAAATCCCCCTACGTCGATTATGTTATGAAAAAGTTGGTGGAGTTTGGTGCCCCCAGCGAAACCAGATGGATAAAAAATCCTCATATCGGATCAAATAATATAAGAAAGATTATCATCAGTTTATGTCAATATTTGCAAGCGCAAGGATGTGAGATCCACTTTAACCACAAAATGACCGGTCTTTTGATTGAACATGGTGCTGTTTATGGTGTGGAAATCAATCATCAAAAGAAAATGTTTGCTCCCAATGTTATTTTAGCCACTGGCCATTCGGCACGGGATGTTTATGCCCATTTATTTGAGGTGGGGGTGCATCTTCAAAAAAAAGATTTTGCGGTAGGGCTTCGAGTTGAGCATCCTAGAAAGTATATTGATCAAATCCAATATGGAAAATTTGCAGGTCATCCTAATCTTAAAACTGCCAGTTATAGACTCAGTCATCACGATGAAAAAAGTAACCGGGGCGTTTTTAGTTTTTGTATGTGTCCTGGTGGTTTGATTTTATCAAGTGGTAACGAACCTCAAGGAATTGTCACCAACGGTATGAGTAATGCCAAATGCATGTCTCCGTGGAGTAATTCAGCCTTGGTGGTGTCGGTTAAGGGTACAGATTTAAAGGATGATATTTTTTCTGGAATAAAGTTTCAACAGGCCATCGAGAGAGCGGCTTTTGATCATTCCCGGGAATTGGCGAGCGGCAAAGAAATTCCGGCACAAATGCTTGGGGATTTTTTAGAAGCAAAAAAGACCACGCATTTAAAAAATAAGTCGTCCACCCCCTCGGGTGTCTTCCCCTGTGATCTTTCCCAGATCTTACCCGATTTTGTTTGTGCGGAACTGAGAAAAGCCATTTTAAAATTTAATCAACAAATGAAGAATTTTATTTCGGGTGAGGCGGTGGTGCTGGGGCCTGAAACCCGGACCTCGTCTCCGGTTCAGGTATTGCGGGATCGCCAAAGCCTGGAAGCAAATATCAAAGGTCTTTATCCGATAGGTGAGGGTGCCGGTTGGGCCGGGGGCATTGTATCGTCAGCGATTGATGGTATTCATGCGGCGATGAGTATTATTAAAAAAGAAAAACAGATTGATCTTATTTGATTCTTCCCCGATCATAAAAAACAAATTTTTCTATTCCGTCCTTGTCGTACAGGATCCACTGGCCTTGTTTTAAATTATCCCGGTATGCTCCACTGGCCTTTTTAGCACCGCTTGTGAAATTAAAAATCCAATCTCCTGATTTTTCACCGCAGGTGTAGTATCCCACTGCCATGGTCTTGCCGTTTGGGTAGTAGTGAAACCATTTGCCGTCTCTTTGTTTGCTTTTATAATTGCCCTCCAGTGCCGGAACATTGTTTTCCTCGTAGGTGAGAGAAAACATGCCGTCCTTGGGATTTTCTAAATGTGTCCCGTTTAATACCGTGGGACTGGGCAATTTCCATTTAAAACGTTCTATTTCCAGTCTTTCTTGCAGACTACGAATAATTTTTACAATCGTAAAACGGGCAGTTTCCTGCTCTCCGGTTTTTAGACTGGAAGTGACTTCCTTTTCGTCATCGTAAATTCTTTTTAAATTGCTGGGTAATAATTCATTGACCAGGATTTTTTCAGTGGGGGTGTTCAAAAAAGCGTACAGAAACATTTTAATTGGATTACTTAAATTATTATAGACTTTTAAAACCTCTTGGCGGGAGAGCTTGGTGATAAACTCAGCGCTTATCAAATTGGGAATGACCGCTGAAATATAGACCGGATCTTCTAAAAAGGCGACTTCTAGAATCTCCTTTTGCTTTGCTTCAGTGCTGGTTTCTAGGTTACAGATAAATTTTTTGAAACCATCTTCGCCTTTTTTTTTGTGCTTGGTAAGAATGTTCATCAATCGGTCCTATAGGAAGTTCAGTTAAGTAATGTTGAAAAGGTAAATGCATGTCGGAAAATGCCAGAAAAGCTTGAATAAGGTGGACTGCCTCCAATTGCAGGCAGTTCTTGATTTAAGCATTTCAAATGATTGGGATTTATTATTTATGATAAAAAAACTCATAAATATAATGAGGTATCCGATCCGCATTCATATAACATATCAGTGGTTTGAGGGTTGGACGTTTTATGGGCAGGATAGTTATGAGTAGATTTTTTTCATGAGCAAAATTATTTATATTTTAATATTCCTGGGGTTATCATTTTCCATTTTTGGAAGTGGTGAGTTCAAGACATTTAAAATTAAAAATCTGGATTTACTGAGTAAAAAGTTCAAGGGATCATCGTCTCAGAAATCATTAAAGACGAATATGCAGGATCAGGCTGCCCCGTTAATTGATAGGGTTTTTAATAAGATGAAGGATATTTATCAAAAGATTGGAAACCAGCAGGCCGGGGAGATTTTAAATAGCGGTTATGAACTTGGCGTCCTTAACAATCCGTCGTTTTTTTGGCAGATTCCTTTTGGCGAAATTAAAATATCAGTAAGGCGCCAGGTGGATCCGGATGTATTACATGATACTCGTTTTATTGTGACCGATGAATTAATTATCACAGTGGATGCCCACCATCTGTTAACCAGTCTAAAAAATGAAGGTCTGATAGAAATCACTGATCAATTTCTAGGACTTTATGCGGGGCTTGAATTTCGACGGGTGTATCGGTTCTCTCATTTTGCGGAAAATTTTGTGGATGGATTGACTAATAACTATGAATATCTTTTTTTTCCTTTTTTTTATTTTCGCAGTCAAAAATTAAGCGAGCTTAGTGAGTATCAGTACCTTGAAAGGATCGACCAGTTGTCGGCAGAAGTGGGAGGTGCACTTAATTATCAAACGCCGGTTTATCCCGGTATTAATTTAAATGCGCAGGCAGCCTTTATGTATGGTTACCAGAATTTAACCAAGGTCAGTGTGCAGGTTGTAGGTGAAGAGGATGAAAAAATTGATGAGCTGTTGCCTAAAGTCAATATTTCTTATGAAAGAGAAAAAAAATCATCCACCGAGTTCAGTGCCCAGTTGCAACTTGAACTTTTAAAATTACTGAAACTGACCTTGCTACAATATGAATACGATTATTCACAGACTTCTTCTAAAACGATTCATCTTAGCTTCAATGAGGAGGATCTAAGTCCAAATACCGGTAACCCAGTGCTTGGAGAGTTGGATAAATTATTCCTGGGAGCAAGTTTTGATGATGCATTTTTTGCGCCTTACAAGGTGAGTGAAGAAGTCCGGGTCAAACAAAACCTGGGCTCTAAATATACCGTCCTTTTTTGGAAGGGGATGAATGATAAGGAGACTGAGCGGGTGCAAACTTATCAAGATGGCCAGTTAAAAAATATTTTTAAACACACTTTTATAAGAACCGTAAGCAGTTCGACGATCTGGCAGATCATCCTTCCAAAACTTTTTTGGCAAATATTCAATGTGGCGGCCCTCAATCAATACAAGGAAGTGGATCAGCGGATTTTCTATCTGGAATATCAAAGCCAAGAGGATCTATTAGTCAGTCAAAAGCAACTAAAATTCAACGATAAGGAAATTATCTTCGCTTCTTTTTCCGTCAAATATTTTGCCAGTACTTTTAAATCGGCTACCAAGCGGAAGGCCAAAATGACCGGTTTGTTGCGCTCTTATGCGGCAGTGGATTCCAAGATCACCAGCTGGGTTGATAAGAATGAATTGATTCCTCCCATGGATTTAAACATTAAAACAGCGGTGACCCAGGCAGGTATCAAATATTTTAATAAAAAAAGAGTTGATCTGGTGAATAAGGATATCTTGGAGATTTGCAAAAATGACTCCACGATTAAGGGTGCCGGTCTTTTACAGCGGGCCCAAAATAGAGGCGATTATGAAAATTGTGTTAGCCATTTGCAAGATAGTTATGAAAATTATTATTTGAAAGTTTTAAGCTCGCATTATCAAAATATGTCGGTTTATGATTTTAAAATTCTCCTTGAGCAGTTTGCCAAATATTTTGCCAATAAAAGCGATATTGAGCGGATTTTTGGGAAGGACAATGTGTTTATTTTTGGTAAATTCTCATCCAAAACCAAGGAAGGCAAAAATTTTGTCCATAATTTTAAACATGGGCAACTAAAATCCCTGGGAGTCATCAAGGATAGTAATATCATCAGATCCAGGGCCGAAATCACTAGCGAAACCAAAGCAGACGCACAGCAAGATGAATAAAGTCAGCTTTTATTTCAAATCCTATCAACCGTTGCACATTATCCTGTAGCTTAGAAAAGAAAAGTTTGCTATTAGTTTAGGCGTTTAAAACTTGAATTTAATGCTTTGTTTTGGGAGGAAATCTGTGAAAAAGAAAGATTTTATTAGTTTACTTGATTACACATCACAAGAGCTGCATGCTTTGATTGATCTGGCAGATCAAATGAAGGCAAATCCTAAGGAGTATGCCACATCTCTTTCGGGTAAAATTTTAGGGATGATTTTTCAGAAAAATTCAACCCGTACTAGAATTTCTTTTCAAGCGGGAATTTATCAATTGGGTGGAACCGGCTTTTTCTTTGGTGCCAACGATCTGCAACTTTCTAGAGGCGAAACGATTTATGATACGGCCAACGTTTTGTCCCGATATATGGATGGAATTATGATTAGAACTTTTGCCTATAGCGATGTGCAAGAGCTGGCCAAACATGCATCGATTCCGGTTATTAACGGATTGACCGACTATAATCATCCTTGCCAGGTCATGGCCGATATCATGACGATCAGGGAAAAACTGGGTAAAAATACCAAGGGCATGAAGCTGACCTACGTGGGAGATTCCAATAATATGACTCTTTCTCTGATTTATATGTGTGCCAATTTTAAAATGAATATGACAGTGGTTTCTCCTATGAAATATCAGTTAAAAGAAAGAGAGGATGTTAAGAAAATTGCCCTTAAAATTTATCCTGAAATGAAGCTTGAATTTGTCGAAGATGCTGCTTTAGGAGTGAAGGGTTCTAACGTTATCTACACGGATACTTGGACCAGTATGGGACAGGAAAAAGAAAGAGATCAAAGATTGAAAGATCTAAACGGTTATATGGTTGATCAGAAAATGATGAATCTGGCTGACAAAAATGCAATTTTTATGCATTGTCTTCCTGCACATCGAGGTGAAGAAGTCGCAACCGAAGTAATTGATGGACGCCAGTCAGTGGTGTTTGATGAAGCAGAAAATAGAATGCATGCGCAAAAAGCAATTATGTATCATTTAATGCGAGATTAGAATTAATATCAAGGATAGAAATCGAGGAGGATTTTATGGTGAGAAGACGTGTACTTATTATGGGAGCAGCAGGAAGAGATTTTCATAATTTCAACTGTGTTTATCGGGATAATCAAAATTATGAAGTGGTTTGCTTTACGGCCACTCAAATACCAGATATCGATGGTCGCAAATATCCGGCGGTATTAGCGGGAAAATTATATCCAGAAGGTATTCCTATTTTTGATGAGTCGGAACTTACTGCGCTTATTAAAAAATATAGCGTACAAGAAGTGGTTTTTTCTTATAGTGATGTACCTCATGAATATGTTATGAACAAGTGCTCTTTGGTTAATGCTTGTGGTGCGGATTTCACCATGCTTGGTTCTAAATCCACCCAAATCAAATCCACCAAGCCGGTCATATCAATTTGTGCTACCAGAACTGGTTGTGGCAAATCACAAACCACCAGGGCGGTAGAGAAATTTTTAAAAGGTATGGGCAAAAAAGTGGCGGCCATCAGACATCCAATGCCCTATGGCGATCTGGCTAAACAAGCTGTGCAGCGATTTGCCACGATGGAGGATATGGACAAACATGAGTGTACCATTGAAGAAAGAGAAGAATATGAACCACATATTGCTGCAGGGTTTGTTATCTTTGCAGGTGTTGATTACGAAAAAATTCTAAGAGAAGCCGAAAAAGAAGCGGATATTATTTTATGGGATGGTGGAAATAATGATATGCCATTTTATAAATCAGATTTGGAAATCACCGTAGTGGATCCCCACCGTGCGGGACATGAACTGACCTTTTATCCAGGCGAAACCAATTTGATATCTTCCGAAGTGTTGATCGTCAATAAAGTGGATACAGCTAAAAAAGCAGACATCGAAACAGTTTTGAAAAATATTCAAAATCGAAATCCAAAGGCCATAGTTATTCAGGCAGATTCTCCGATTTTTGTGGAAAACGGACAAAACATTAAAGGTAAACGGGTGCTGGTGGTGGAAGATGGCCCGACGCTCACTCATGGCCACATGAAATATGGAGCAGGTACCGTGGCCGCTAATCAGTATGGGGCCAAAGAGTTGGTAGATCCAAGGCCATACGTTGATGGAAAAATTGCCGAGACCTTTAAAAAGTATCCCAATGTGGGAATTTTGCTGCCGGCCATGGGATATGGCGAGGAACAAATGAGGGATTTGGAAAAGGCCATTAATAAAACGGACTGTGATTTGGTGATTATTGGTACTCCCATTGATCTTGGAAAAATCATTAATATTAAAAAACCTTCGGTGCGAGTGACCTACGAACTTGGTGATAAGGCCACTTTACAGCTGGGTGAAATTCTAAAGAAAAAATTTAAATAATATTAGTAGAGAGGGGATCGGTCATGATCCCCTCTTCATTATTGCACACTATTGTTGGAGATTTAAAAAATATAAATTAATTCTTTGCATATGTGGTTGTCTTGATTAATCTAATTACTATTAAATTTCCCGTTTAAATTTAGGAATTAATGAAAGAAATAGGTAAATATCTCTATCCAGTTATATCAATGATAATCGGATTCATGCTGGGAGTTTTGGTTATATTCATGGATATGCTGGAACTAAAAGTAGCAGGTTCGTATCAGGAATTATTTTCAATTATAAAATCAAAAAATAGTTATATGATCACTCTGTGCATTTTGCCGATCTTGTTTTTTTTGTTGGGACTTTTTTACAGAGGGAAAAAAGCGCTTTGGCAAATGTGTGTAAAAAAACAATTGGAAATAAAAAGAATGACCGGTTTGACTTCGATTATCAAACTGTCAGAAAGTATCGGGAATGAATTTAATAATCCTCTGACCATTATTTTGGGCCAGGTGTATCTTTACCGGGAACTAAATCGGCCGACCAACCCGGATGACATTTGTTATAAAAGATTATTGATTATTGAAAAGGAGGCCAAGAAACTCAGCCATATTGCTGAAAAATTTATTGCCTTATCCAAGGCTTCCAATTTATTTAATTACGTAAAAATTGAGTTGAATCATTTGGTAGATAGAATTTCCAAGCTAAAAAGAGAGGAGTTACGCAAGGCCAATATAGATTTTACCACTAAAATTGAAAATGGTGACGAAGTGGTGGAGGTGGATATCAATGGGGTCTTGGAAGTCTGTTCACAACTTTTGGATAATGCTATTTATTTTGCTAAAGATTCCGGACGTCCCAAAATTAATTTAAATATTTCGGTCAATAAATCGCAAATGGATATTGTCATGGAAGATAACGGTATCGGGGTTGATCCCAGTATTTTAAAGGAGATTTTTAATCCGCTTTTTACCACCAAAAAAAATTATCCGGGTAGGGGGCTTGGTTTGTTTATTGCTCAAAAAATTGCGGAGGCCATGAATGGATCCTTGCAATGCCTGCCCACAGCTGAAGGGGCCATTTTCAAGTTTAGTCTTTCAACTTAGATCAGGTAGAATTTCAGTACCAATTTTTCCTTCCAATGCGCGAGGAAGATCAAATAAATTGGCAATGATGGCCCTTTGTCCTCCGCCTTTTAAAAAACTTACACAAGCTTCAATTTTGGGTTCCATTGAGCCTTTGGCAAATTGTCCTTGGGAAACATAATCTTGCATTTCACTTACGCGGGCAGTTTTGATAGGACGCTGGTTGGGGGTATTAAAATTTAGGTAAGCAAAGTTGGCCTCGGTTAAGATGATGAGGGTATGAATCCCAACGGTATTGGCAAGCAGTGCCGAGGATTTATCCTTGTCTATCACGGCTTCCACCCCTCTTAATTCATGGTTTTTATTGCGCATGACGGGTACTCCACCACCTCCGCAACCGATAGCGATAAAATCATGTTCCAACAGCAATTGAAATTTTGATTTCTCGATAATTTCAATTGGCTCAGGCGAAGCCACCAACCGGCGAAAACCTCTGCCGGCATCTTCGGCCATAACCCAACCTCTTTGATTTTTTAAATCTTCAGCTTCTTCCTTGGAATAAAAAACTCCAATCGGTTTTGAAGGTGACAAAAAGGCGGGATCATTCACATCCACCACCACTTGAGTGATAACGGTGGATGCTTTTTTTCTAATTTTTCGCTCATAACAGATATTATCAAATACGTTTTGTAAAATATAACCAATGCGGCCCTGGCTATCGGCTACACACACATCCAGGGTAATTTGCCGGGGGAATTCATTTTTAGTGAGTTCTTGCTGGAGGGCGATTCTTCCCACTTGAGGCCCGTTACCATGGGTGATAATTATTTTATTGTAGCCTTTTTCCAGGAGATCAACGACGTTGGCCATACTTCTTCTGGCCACAATAAATTCTTCTTTTTGATGGACATGTTTTTTACTGTTTACGTTCAGGGCATTTCCACCGAAAGCGATAAGAATACTGGGTCTTTGACTGGTCATAGATCTACCTTTAAAAAAGTTTATTATTTCAGACGGCAAAATTTACGGCATAGAATAATTTTAGTCAATCAATATTCAAGTTAATTTGTACTCATGTATTTTGAAATAATTTGATATAAATAAAAGCTATCTTTGGTGCCGGCAGTTTCCCTGATTGAATGCATGGCAAAAGTTGGAACACCCACATCGATGGTTTTTACACCCAGGTGACTGGAGGTAATGGGCCCGATCGTAGTTCCGCAAGGCATATCGTTGCGGGATGAAAATTTTTGCACAGGAATATCAATTTGTTGGGCCAAATGAGTAAAAATACCAGATGTTTCCAGATTGGTGGCGTATCTTTGGTTGCTATTAATTTTGATTGCCGGTCCCAAGTTCATAACCGGGGCATGGGCCTCATCCATTTTTTCCGGGAAATTAGGATGAAGGGCATGGGCGTTATCGCAGGAAATGAGCATGGAGGAGGCAATCATTCTTTGATATTCTTCTTGATCTTTACAGATTCTCAGTAGCACATCCTTTAAAAAACTGCCATCTGCGCCGGTGGTGGAGGTGGAGCCGCATTCTTCATGGTCATTTAAAACTATCAGTGAATTGGTGGTGGCAGTGGTCATGGCCTCTAGGTTAATAAAACAGCTAAGCAAATTATCAAGTCTCGCTCCCACAATAAATTCTTCATTAATGCCGATGATTCTCACCGGGGATTGATCATATAGCGAAAGATCATAATCCAGAATTTTTTTAAATTTTAGATTGGGGTGCTGCTTGGTAATTTGGATGGTGAGTAAATCTAAAAAACTAGCATTAGATTTGGAAGTTATTCCCAGAATGGGAGGGAGTTCTTTTTGTTTTTGGATGGATTTTTTGTCATTGGCTTCCCGATCGAGATGGATCGCCAGGCTGGCAATGATTCCAAGTGGTTTTTCAAAATCAATTAACACCTTTTGCAAGGTCTGATTTTCCATTTCTAAAAATACGGCACCTGCCAAGGAGAGATCCCGGTCAAACCAGGTGTTAAGCAGGGGACCGCCATATACTTCCACTCCGACTTGAAAATATTCATTGGCTTTTTTTCCAGCGTTTGGTCTTATTTTAAGTCCAGGACTGTCCGTATGGGCACCGGCCATTTTGAATCCATCGGTCAATGGGTGAGGGGTGGTAAAAGCAATGAGCGAGCTATCATTTCTGGTTACTAGATATTTTCCCTTGCCAATTTTCCAAGCATCTTTTTCCAAAAGTTCGGTATATCCCTTTTTTAAAAGTACTTGTTTGGCCTCATTCGTGGCGTGGTAGGCTGTCGGGGACTGGTTTATGTAATCAAGCAAGGCTTCATTGAAAGAATGATTGGTATGCTTCATAGAGACTCCCATTATTATGTAAGAAATTACGCCCAATATACACCAATATAAAACTATAATAAAAGAGTTAAAGATGAAAATAAATAAAAAAAGAATTGATGTTGATCCTAATGAAACCGGTGAATGGATGGAGTCCCTTGAGAGTGTGTTTAAGGCCCATGGGCCGGATAGAGCAGTCTTTTTACTGAGAAAAATGCGGGAATTATTACAAGCATCAGGCGCTCAATCGAGGGAATTGGAAAGAATCAATACCAGCTATATCAATACCATTACCAAAGAACAGGAGCCAGTCTATCCGGGAGATATTGAACTGGAGAGAAAAATTTCGAGAATGATAAGATGGAATGCCGCTGCCATGGTGGTGTTGGCCAACAAAACCACCAATGTCGGAGGACATATCTCTTCTTATCAATCCGCAGCCTGGCTTTATGATGTGGGTTTCAATCATTTTTTCAAAGGACCCAAAGACGATTTTCCCGGAGATTTTATTTTTTTTCAAGGCCACATTTCTCCTGGCATTTATGCCAGGTCTTTTTTAGAAGGAAGGATGGATGAAAATTTACTGAAAAATTTTCGACAAGAGTTGAAAGAAGGAGGAGGCCTATCCTCTTATCCGCATCCCAGACTCATGAGTGACTATTGGCAATTTCCTACTGTCTCCATGGGACTGGCTCCTATGTTATCCATTTATCACGCCAGATTTGCTAAATATCTGCAAAATAGAAAATTGCAAACCACCAGTCAGCAAAAAGTCTGGGCCTTCCTGGGGGATGGTGAAATGGATGAACCGGAAAGTCTGGGCGCTCTGACCGTTGCCAGCCGGGAAAATCTGGATAATCTTATTTTTGTCATCAATTGCAATTTGCAAAGATTGGACGGTCCGGTTAGAGGAAATGGCAAAATTATTCAAGAACTGGAAGGAGTTTATCGAGGAGCCGGATGGAATGTTTTAAAAGTGATCTGGGGCAGTCCGTGGGATGAGCTAATTGCCAATGATCAAACCGGCAACCTGATTAAGCTTATGAATGAGACGGTGGATGGTGAATATCAAAAATATGTGGTGAGTACCGGTGATTATATCAGAAAAAATTATTTTGGAAGATATCCTGAACTGCTACCCCTGGTGGAACATTTATCGGACAGGGACATTGAATGGTTATCCAGGGGAGGTCATGACCCCAGAAAAATTTATGCAGCTTATAAGTGGGCAGTGGAAAATAAGAATAATCGCCCCACCGTTATTTTGGCCCATACGATTAAAGGTTATGGATTAAGCGAAGGGCAAGGCCGAAACAGCACTCATCAAAAAAAGAAATTATCAGATCAGGAATTGATTGACTTGAAAAACCGGCTGGAGATTCCCATCACGGATCAAGCCGCCATTGATTGCCAGTTTTATCATCCAGGCAGTTCATCCAGGGAAGTCAGATATCTTTTGGAAAAAAGGGCCGTCCTAAATGGATTTTTACCCCGAAGATCCCCACCCCTTATTTCGCTTACCCTGCCACCTGACGCAATCTATGATGATTTTAAAAATGGTTCAGGAGATCGGGAAGTCTCCACGACCATCGGATATGTCTCACTCCTGGTTAAATTATTAAAAGATAAAAATATTGGAAAACTGATCGTACCCATAATTCCCGATGAGGCCCGCACCTTTGGGATGGAAGCACTTTTCAAGCAGTTTGGCATTTATTCCAACCAGGGCCAGCTTTACGAGCCTGTGGATAAGAATGCTCTTTTGTATTACCATGAGGCCACCGATGGACAGCTCCTGCAGGAGGGAATCAACGAAGGTGGCGCCATGGCTTCGTTTATCTCGGCCGGCAGTAGTTACGCCAATTTCAATATACCCATGATTCCCTTTTACACTTATTATGCCATGTTTGGATTTCAAAGGATCGGGGATCTGGCCTGGGCAGCTTATGACATGAAGACCAAGGGATTTATGATGGGTGCCACCGCTGGCCGGACGACCCTTAACGGAGAGGGGCTTCAGCATCAAGACGGTCATTCACACATTTATGCCGCCACCATTCCTAACTTAAAAACCTATGATCCGGCCTATATGTTTGAGGTAGCAGTTATCATCAAGCATGGGTTAAAAAGAATGTATGAAAAAAATCTGGATGAGTTTTATTATCTGACCATTTATAATGAAAATTATAAGCAGGCCAAAATGCCAGAGTGGGTGGAGGAAGAGGATATTATTAAAGGACTTTATTTATTTGAAAAACCAAACGTGACCGGCCCGCACAAGATCAATCTTCTCTCAAGTGGCGCCATAATGAATGAGGCGCTAAAGGCCAAAAAAATTTTGGAAGAACAGCACCAGATGCAAGTCACACTGTTTAGCGCCCCTTCATTTAAAAATTTGCGTGACGAAGCCTTGGAAATTGAAAAATACAATATGCATAATCCTGCCAACCTCAAACGATCGCATATAGAAAAAATGCTGGGGGAAACCCAGGGGCAATTTGTGGCAGTGACTGATTATATGTCCCTTTATCCGGATATGATCTCGAGATTTTTACCCAATCGCATGCGCACGCTGGGAACCGATGGCGGCGGTTTAAGCGATACCAGGGAAAGACTTAGATCCTATTTCGGGATTGATGCAAAAGCGATTGTGCAAGCAGCACTAGTAGGTTTCTAGCTCATCAATTTGGTCGAACCAATCTAAAGCGCTCTCATCATTGATCAGATGGTCAAATTCTTCATCGTTGTCACTGGACGCAATACTGCGGGTGTTTTGATCCAGATGTTTTTTTCTTTCTTCTTTGGATTTATTGATGGCCATCAGGGTATTTTCCACAACATACATCTGCAGTGCCTCTTTGTTTTCAAAGTCAGTGGCCACGACATCCAGACCCAGTAATAGTGAAAACATAACACTGAATAATAAAATGACGGATATATATTTTTTCATCAGCAAACCCCTTTGGATGTCTTATCGAAGATAATCTAAAAAAATTGAGATTTATTTTTTCTGATTAGTCTATCGAATGGGTCGGGAATTAGAAACGAAATTTGAGGATGAGGGATCCAAGTTTTTCATTTTCTTTAGGATCTACTCGATTTTCACTATTTTTGTCAGTATAGGTAAGCGAAACGTCAATAGGTGGAAGGCCTAGGGGGTCTATTTTCTTGTTCATGCCTAATGTAACTGCACTATTATCCTCATCCGCTGATACACTTGTTCGATATGTGGCATATACTTGCGTGTCGGGATCAAGATAATAAGAACTTTTTCCAGCTAAAGCAACCGGGGATCCAATCGCTTCTAGTACTATTTTTTGAATAGGATTCAGTGGTATGGTGGTTTGCATGTTTATTTCGCCGCCGGTGGTGGATTTTTTTGAATTTGTAGGATCAATATCGCGTTTTAGTCTGGCAGTTAACTGATAGTTATTTCCAGTTAAGGTAAATTTGGTGGAGGGAGTGATCTTGCCCCCTGTTGTTAAGATCTTTGAGTTATAGTTTCCTTGGACAGTGCCATCGACATTTAGAGTAAGATTCGCATTGTCATCATTGTATGGTCGTATACCCAACGTGGCCAGGACCGCATTTTGGATTGCCGAAGAATTAGATTTTTCTTGTATTGATGATTCAGAAGGTTCAAGAGTAAGTGGATCAAGGGGGTCAGTATTGGTGGTAGTTTGGGCCCCTGAGTTAACTTTCATAGTCAAATATCCCAGCGATCCAGTTTTATTTACAATCTTTTTTTCAAATTTACCTGGTTTGAGTGGGGAGGATTGTCCATCTGTTGATACATAAGATTTATTATCCACTTCTATAATTATTGGTGAGGTTGTTGATTCTGATGCCCTGGGTTTGCCAACTATTGGTTCGCCCCTTGAGTGCGCCATACCAGAGATTTGCTCACCGTTGCTGGTGGTGCCTTGATAAATATTACCAACAGGTTTCCCATTAATGCTAACTTCGGCGCTAGATAAACGATGGGTGTCATTAGGGTCGAAATCAGGAGGAACAAGGGGAATATTTTTGGCCATAAAAATAATCTTATGATCATTTGGGGTGGGGAGCCTGCAACTCGAACCAGGCAAAGTAAGTGCTTCTATGTGTAATTCTAATTTATCAAGTTCCACATAAAAATCAGCCTGTTGTGTTGTCAAATAGTAGGAATCAGTTTTGGATATTGCCCAGGTAATATCCCGTGCATCCAATGCGAGGCCCTTAATTGTTCCTAAATCAGCACGGCTCATCGCTGGATGAAAACAAACAAACAGTAGAAGTGTCACAATACCTAATTTCATGGTCATAGTCTAAAAACTCTCATCTGTGTTGATCGGCAGAATTTAAAAAATTTAAAAAAAAGATGAAAGAAAAATCAAAAAAGAAAAAAAACAGGGGAGTGATTTGGTCGGGCTTTTGCTTGATCAGTTGAAAGTTTATATATTAAGGATTGGGTGAAGGGTTCGTAAGGCAAGTTAACACCAAGTAGAAAGGATCTGGATATTTTAGAACAATGTAAAGCTGATCATCTAAGAATGGAAGGCAACTTAATGTGGCCACCCGTATCTTCTGGTTTTTAACAGCTACATCAAAAAAGTTTTTCAAAAAAATGGTGGGTTGATCTGATGTCAAACGATAATCATTATAACTTTATGGTTTTCCTTTTCCTGGAAGGGTATTGATTGGTTTGATTATCAAATTTAAAATTCAAGTATAAAGATGAGTGCCTAAAAATATTATGCACATGTAAGATTTTTTTGAAAAATATTTTGAATCACAATAACTATTCTTAAAACTTTTTAATTTATTTTTTAAGCAAGTTTCCTTAAATTTGTATTCCATGATTATCAAAATCCATCTGATGTGTTTTAAAAAGCATTAGCAAAACGCCCGCAGGCACGCTGAGTGCGGAATTTGGAGATCCTGACATTTTTCTTTTGTTGATTTTTATGCTACCTATTTAAGCAACCAAACACCCAAGGAAATTAGATGAATATTAAAAACTATAGTGATAAAGAACTTCTGTTTCAAACGAAAAATCTCATTAAAAAAGAACAACAACTCTTATCGGTCATCCTTGCTCATCTGGAAGAAATTGAAAGAAGAAAACTCTACTCTGATCTTGGATATAAATCCCTTTTCGACTATTGTTTGAAAGAGTTGCATTACTCCGAACAACAAGCGTGGCGCAGAATCAATGCTATGCGATTGATCAGGAAATTACCTGAACTAAAAAATCAGGTGGATGATGGTTCACTCTCCCTTTCAAATATCAACCTCGTCAGCAGTCTCTTTAAAGATGCCAAGATCAATTCCAGAGAAAAACAATTGGAGATATTTCAGGAAATTAAAAACACCACCAAGCAGGCATGCGAAGAAAAAATTTTTGAACTCAAAAAAAATTATGGCGTACTAAAACCTTTGGCCAAAACCGTCATTAAAAAAACTTCTCCGCATTCATCCCGGGTACACGTCAATTTTTCCAGCGAGACGTTACTTAAATTGGAAAAAATTAAAAACCTGACTAAAGAACAGGATTTGGATAAAATAATTTCTTTGATGGCAGACAGCTTTATCAATCAAAAAGTGGAAGTTAAAAGAGAACCAACAAATGTCCCAATAAAAAACAGCCGCTATATCCCCAGAAAAGTGAAAGAGATCGTTTATAAGCGGGCAAATGGAGAGTGTGAAAATTGCAAGTCCACCCATAATCTAGAATATGAACACATCATCCCCTTTGCCATGGGTGGAACGAATGATGTGTCGAACATCAGCCTTTTTTGTTCTAATTGCAATAAGAGAAAGGCGATCAAGGATTTTGGACTTGAAAAAATGGATCAGTATTTAAATCCCAAGTACTTTTCCCGGACAGAAATTTTGAGGCAATCAATTAGGCTAAACTTTAAATCGTAATCTTGTATAGACAGGCCAAGTACGATGCCAAAATTTGATAGCAATATTTGTGATAAACTGCGAATCTGGTGAATCTGCTCTATAAATTCTTTAGTGGAAGCGATTTTCTTAATTGTGGGTGACGTTACATTCCTGGACAGGTGCTATTGAAATTTTGAACATTATCAGGGGTGAAAAGTGTCAGTGATAGAAAAGGAAATTGGCAAAACCGGATAAACCCAATAAACTTTGTTTGCGGATACGATTATTTAAAATGCTTGTATCCGCAAAGATAGTTTGGTAAACTTTGTTTGCGGATACGATGATTTGAAATGCTTGTATCCGCAAAGATAGTTTGGAATTGGGGAGTAATTGATGTTTGTGGGAAGAAAGCAAGAACTGGATTCATTGGAACAATGTTTTAGGGATAAGAGAGCGAAAATAGTTACAGTTTACGGAAGAAGAAGGATAGGTAAGAGCTACCTGATAGAGCATTTTGTCAGAGGTAAAAAGTGTTTGAGGTTTGAAGGATTGGAAAGTCAAAAAACTCCGACCCAGATTAAGTATTTTGTCCATGATCTTGCCAAACAACTTGGAGATGATGTACTGGCTCATGCTGAATTTGATCATTGGGAAAATGTTTTTGAATATTTAACAGACTTTATGTCACATACGAACGAAAAATGGATTATCTTTTTTGATGAGTTTCAGTGGCTGGCTGCAAATCAAGGAAGATTAGTTTCGCTTTTAAAAAAATATTGGGATCAGTCATGGAGCAAACAAAAAGTTTTAATTATATTATGTGGTTCCGTTTCATCCTATATGGTAAAAAATGTTATTAAATCAAAGGCGATGTATGGAAGGATCGATTTGGAAATTTGTCTTACTCAGCTGAGTCCAAGGGAAGCTTTTTTGTTAGCCAAATCGAAGCGGTCCGCTTATGAAATATTCAGATATCTGTTATTAATTGGTGCCGTTCCAAAATATTTGACATTAATTGATGCTAGGTATTCGTTAGAGCAAAATATCAACAAACTCTGCTTCACTAAAAATGGTTATTTTGTTGGGGAATATGAAAAAATATTTTATAGTCAATTTAGAGATTATCGAACGTATGAACAAATTGTTGGATTTTTACAGGATCGTCCGAGGAGCATAAAAGAAATTTCAGAACATCTAAAAATTCCTTCAGGAGGTGGATTGCTTGGATATTTGAATAATTTAGAAAAGGCTCTTTTTGTTACATGTTATACTTCTTATGAAAAAGGGTATGAAAGTAAAAATAAACGATACAAACTCACCGATGAATTTCTTTGCTTATATTTTAAATTTATTAAACCGAATTTGAAGATTATTAAAGCTAGTTCCAATAAAACTTTATTTTCCTTGCTGGTTAAAAATAAATGGAACCCATGGCTTGGTTTTGCTTTTGAGAATTTTTGTTTAAAAAATGCAATTATTTTAGCGGAAAAAATGGGTTTTGCAGATCAGGTCATTAATTATGGACCGTATTTCAAGCAAGGTGATGAAAGGTTTCAGATTGATTTGCTATTTATACGTGCAGATAAGACCATCACCCTTTGTGAATTGAAATACCATGATGAGCAGATATCAACTGTGGTGATTAAAGAAGTTGAAAAAAAATGTGCTTTGATTTCGATACCGAGAGGATACACTTTGGAGAAGGCCCTTATATCCCAATGTGGTCCTGATGAGCACCTGGCACGAGCTGAATATTTTCATCATTTTGTGTCTGTAGAGGATTGGTTTTCTTAATTATAAAAGCGGGGATGATCGGTTTTTTTTAGTTTTCATACATCGAGACTAAAAGAGATACCGTGGTATCACCATCAGCACTTTCAATGGTATCAATATATTCCAGTAATAATTCCCTTAAATCTTGTCTGAATTGTTTAATCTTTTTTAAAGGAATGCAGGTGGTTGATTGGAAGAATAAATCCTGTTCGGAGGTGAAATATTTCTCAGCTCTTTTTTTAAGTGCCTCCAGCTTTTTTATAAAGTATTTTTTAAAAAATTGATCACCACCCAGTTCATTGAGCGCGATGTGATTGCTGATTGGAAAGTAATGTGAGTTGACCTGGCGGGCTACCCCTTTTTCTTCCAGTAGCTTTAATATAAGAACACATTGCTTGAGATCTAATTTCGAACGTTGTTGAATATTAACCAAGGATGCCCCTTCTTGTTCACTGCCAAGAGAGGCATAAATTAGAGGCCAATCCTCCAATTCATACATGGAAGTATCGATTTGGGTTTTTTTTCCTTGAATCTGTTTGGTAAGTCCTGCTAATTTGGAATGGTATTTTATTTTTTTTTCTTTATTTTTTATATTGGATATCTCCCATAAAACAATGAAATATTTTTTGGAGAGACCGGTTAAATCAAAGGCCTGACAGATTCCCTCTAAGGAATGCCATGTGATATGTTTTTGTCCGAGAATAAGCTGTCTGACGTAGGAGCGGGAAGGAAAACCTCCGCGTCTGGCCAGTTCAGAATAATTAAAAATTTTATTTTCTTTTTGTAAGTAGGAAAATGCTTTTCTTAGAAATTCATCGTAGGACTTGCATTCCAGCAAAAGTTTTTGAAGGTCCTCTTTTCTTTTTTTTTTATCCAGCATGGCAAATGCACGCGGCTAATTATTGCCGGTGACGGAGGGATGTGGGTTTGGTCCCAGAGGGGTATCTGACAATGCGGTTAAATGATTAGATCCAGGCGGCAAATCAATTCTTTCTAAATCAGTGAGGGCAATATTAACGTCCTCTGGAGGTACAGTCTTATTGATCGAGATTAGTAAAACGTCTTCAAGCGCAAAAGTAAGACTGGAAAACATGATACAGGTTAAAAAACTTAAGGCTAATTTCTTCATAAATCTTCCTTTAATTTATTGAAGTCAAATAAAGTCAGTTGATTTTATCATAAACCCAGGCCATTTTCAATTTGCAAAAAACGATCATGTGCTCGTTTGAGTACATGATCGTTAGTACGGGTGGGATTTTTTGTATATGTTTTAGTTAATATTGTGGACAAAGTGATTCTTCAACGCAGGCAGACTCAAATATTGGACAAGCTAATGTATCATTGATTGGGTAAAAACCCTTGAGCATGGTCATGGGATTTCCTGTTTGGCAAAACAGGGGGGTAGGCGCTGGACAAAGTTCTTGGGAAATACAAGCACCGGTCATTACGCGGCATGATAATTGCTCGTCAATTTTGCTAAATCCGCTCGTAAACATCATGGGTGCTCCTTCTTCGCAGTACATGGGGGAAAGGATGGGACAAAGTTCTTGGGAAACGCAAGCACCCGCATACATAGGGCAAGATAAGGTGTCGTTAATTTTTGAAAATCCTGTTTCAATGATTACAGGTTCTCCTTTTTCACAATACATGGGGGATGCCAAAGTGGACTGGATAGATAAAACCAAAAGAATTAAAATTAAATTTTTCATAAATCCTCCTTAGGATGAAGTTAAAATCGTTATGTTCAGTCTAACAATAATGGAAGTTTGAAACAAGTATCTGGCAACACAATATGTGCTCATCTGAGCACATAACCCCACGCCTTTTAGCCTAGTTATTATGCCATTTCTCCAATAGGATTTTTAATTTATGGGGGTCTGGTTCATTTTTCCAATTACTGTCTTTTTTAATCCAGGATCCCACAATAAGTGCATCCGCGTGGGCCTTATACTTATTGAGGTTTTGGTCGGTGATGCCTGATCCAATGATAACGGGCAGTTTTGATGCTTGTTTAGCATCGAGCAGATCATGCAAATCGGCTTCTTTGCCGGTTTCCGTACCGGTGACGATTAATGCATCTGCACCAAAAAATTCAGCGGCGTGCGCAGTCTCGGCGATGGAAACATCGGCGGTAATAGCGTGAGAACTGTGTTTCTTTTTGATGTCGGCCCAAATGGCAATATGAGTTGCTTCCATTTGTTTTCTAAAGCGCAGGAGCTTTCCCGCACAGGATTCAATAATCCCTTCATCAGCGACATGGGCAAAAACAAAACCTTCGGCCCGGATAAAGTCAAGCCCTCCGGCCAGTGCCGCACTCAGTGCGGCTTGGTTGGCACCGGCGAGGATTTGGATTCCCACAGGTAGTTTGGTTTCTTTTTTGATCTCCCTGCCAATTACTGCCATGGCAGTTGATATTTCATGGCCTACTATGTTTTTAAGATAAGGGGCATCGTGCATATTTTCTATGATGATCCCATCCACATTGGCGTTCTTATAAATCGAAGCTTCCTTCATTGCCTGATCCAAAATCGTCTCGAAATTGCCCTGGTAATAAGGCGTTCCCGGCAAGGCCTTTACATGAATCATGGTAAACAGCGAGCATTTTTTATTCAAGGATAATTTATTTTTCATACACCTTGATTCCCTTCAGGGCCTTTATAATTTTTTCTTTAAATGTGGTGACCAGTTCGGGAGAGTTTTCCGCCACAGTTTCGATATGAGAAATAATTTTCGTCATGGATTGGCTTAAATCGGTGAGCATGTTGTTTTTCAAAAGTGGGGCAAAGACCGTGTTAGGTACAATGATCGTCGTATATTTAAAGATGGTAAAATCTTGATAACGATTAAAGGAGGCCATTCCCTTGGTATCGGTGATGGAATCAGAGTTAACCAGGTACCAATTAATGGAGTAGGCATCATCAGATTGCTTGCTGACAATATTTCCGGTGGTGTATTTGGTGGAAGACAAAGGCCAGGGTAGATCTCTTTCGTAGCTGACATGCACATCGGTAGGACTTATATGTTTGATGGGATCAGATTTGATGACTGCTGGCACATAGTTTTTTTGATAGTCATAGGCGGCATAAACCGACAAGGCCAGGAGTGGATCAGTATTAATTTTTCCATAGAGCGTGACTTGAGGCCAGGTGGATTCCTTGATTTCTTTGGTTTTAATGATCAACTCACCTTTAAGCAAAAGATGTCGCTCGGCCGGCGATAATTCCAAAAAGGAAGCAGGAATGGCCCAAACGTGGGTGGTTAAAAGTAAAGATAAGAAAGGTACGCACCAGGATGGTGCGCCACCTTTTTTATAGGCATATTGGATGTATTTCTTTAGATTGGTTAAAAACTTTCTTTTCATGGTCATAGATAAACGAGCTACTCCAACTGAAGCAATGGATTGGAGTCACGTCTTCCAGTAAATTGTTTCTAGTTGAGACCAGTGGTATATCTTTTTCCTTATAGAGGCAAATTTTAAATTCAAGGGATATATTTTTTGCATATTCAAAATCGTCGGCATTTTTAGCGGAATCGACGAAAGCGGTGCCCGGCATATCCCTGACGTAGATTTCTGGATGAGCAGGCATCTGATCTCTTAAATAATCTTCGGTGGATTCCTCGAAGGATCCGCGCACTTTATTCCATTTGTAGCCAAAGTGGCGGGGCAGGTGTTCATCAGCATGGGAGTTATAAACCGGATCTGTATCAATGGAATCAGTAATCCAGTCGGGAAATTTAAAAGCAACGACTTCTCCAAAGGAGCGTTTGCTGATGTTCGATAAATATTTGATGGATCCATCTTTTAAAATTGATTCAAATTGGCATCCCTTTATAAATTGTACCGCAACGTAGTCTTTGACATCCTCTACTTCACTGGTTTCAAACAGCAGGTACATTTTAGTTCCATAAGAACTGGTTTGAGGAGTAAAGGCCACTTCGTAATCGTTCACAAAATGTTTTATTCTTTTGAGATTGCAGGTTTGGTTTGCCTCGCAATTGGTGTTTTCAAAGACGGTTTCATTTATGGGGCCACTGATAATTCCTGCGAAGGAGAACTTGAGAGTAAGCATCAAAATTAAAGCATAAGCGAGTTGAAATTTCATAAGTGCCCCTTGGATTGATAGCGATAAGTGGAAACTACAACGAAAGTAAAAAATTAAATATACTGAACATTATGCATGACGTAGATGCTATAGGATTGGTAAGTAAATGTCAGAAAGCATAGCGCGATGCGCTAAAGGAAGGGGATAAAAAAATATGGTAGGGCATTAAGTTGTGGCTTACAATATGGCATAAGGGATTATAAAATTTAATTTAAGATGGATAAGCAAAGAAACTATTTATTTTCGGCCATTGTTGGCCAAGAAAAGCTGAAGACGGCCTATCTTGCCAACATTATCAATCCTGAAATTGGTGGACTGTTAATTTCAGGGCCGAAGGGAACCGGTAAAAGCACTTTGGTGCATTCCATTGGTCCGCTTCTTCCTGAATATGATGCCAATGTCGATTGCCCCTTTAATTGTAGCATCCAGAATGTGGACTCTTTTTGTAGTGAATGCCGAGACAAAAAAGACCTTAAAACCACTAAAAGAAAAATGCGAGTGGTGAATCTGCCTCTGAGTGCAAGTGAAGATCGACTGATCGGTACGGTGGATATTGAAAAACTCCTAACCACTGGAAAAAAACATATTCAGCCGGGTATTCTGGGCGAGGCCAACAATAATATTTTATATATTGATGAAGTTAATCTTCTGCCTGATCACATTGTGGACGATATCTTGGATGTGGCTGCCTCCAAAGTGAATACGATTGAAAGAGAAGGCATTTCCATAACTCATGCCTCAAAATTTGTACTGGTGGGTACCATGAATCCGGAGGAAGGGGACTTGCGACCGCAAATCCTGGATCGCTTTCCTCTTTGTGTAAAAGCCGAATCCATCTATGATCCAAATCTTCGAGTAGAAATAGTTAAGCGAAATATTTTGCTGGAAAATAATTATGATGCTTTTAAAAATAAATTTCAAGATAGTGAAAATGCCCTGAAAGAGATTATAAAGCAAGCCAGGACTGACTTGAAAAAAACTTTTATTTCAGAAAATTTTCTCTATGCGATTGCGGCGTCGTGTGCGGAATTAAAAGTGGATGGTCAGCGTCCTGATATCATTATCACCAAAACCGCCTTGACACTTGCATGTATGAACCAATCTGGGCAAGTTTGCGAGAAAGATATTTTACTGGCCGCTGAAATGGCACTTAATCATCGAACTCGGGATGGTGGACTTTTAGAGCCACCGACCACTGATACCATCTATGAAGTGTTTGGCAGGCATTTGAAATTGGAAATAAAAAGAATTAAAGATTCAAACGCTGTCAAGATGGAATCTATCGATCAAAGTTTGGATGTTTCCAAAGGAAATTATCTTCAGAATAATTTAAACCCAGCCAGCAAGGGTGAAGGTGTAGGGCCTATGGGCAATACCAATCCATCCGAAAATAAATCAGCCAAAGCTTCGGAAACTGAAAAAAAAAAGTAGTTGATCCAGTATCTGGTCCCTCAGACAAGTCAACAACATTGGCTGCTGGCAAAGCGATGCCTTGTCAACAATTCAAGCAAAGTCTGAATATCCCGTACGCAGAAGATAAACAGATGCATAATTTATATGATTTTTTGCAGATGTCTAAGGAAAAAACCAAGTCCGCTTTTAATTATTTACTCAAGCAAATGAGACGTAAATCATTATCGAATAAATTTAATTCAAAAAGAAATAAGATCACCTGCACCAGCATCGGTCGTCCAGTTAAAATTATCAAACATGTCGTTGGTAAAACCAGAATTGCAAGCTACGGAACCATAAAAAATGCCATTACACTTGGGAAATATGACTTTAATCAAAAAGTTTTGAAAATATCCAAGCATGAATTTATGGGAGAGCTTCGCAGTGAAAAAGAGAGCATGACCCTTATCCTGGCAATTGATGTGAGTAATTCGACGCTTACTTCTATCATGCTTTTTTGTGACGTTCTTGATTCGCTGACCAAGTATTTTAGAAAAAATAATGATCGGATTGGTCTTATTGCTATCAAGGATAATAAGGCCCAGGTTTTAAATTATCCCAGTCATAATTTCAAAGTGGTGTTAAGAGGGATGCGGTCTTTGAAAGTATCGGGAACAACTCCACTTTACGATGGACTAAAAGTTGCCCTGGAAATGGCCAAAACGGAAAAACGTATAAAACCAGGATCCAAAAGTCTGGTGATTCTACTGAGTGACTGTTTTCCTGAGCCACTAACTCATAAATTCAAGGATGTTTTCGATGAACCGGCTTATCAGAATGTAGTAAGACAGGCCGGAAAATTTAAAAAGGATAAAATTCAATTATTAATTATCAAGCCTCGCTATAATGTTATCCAAAACCAGAAAAGACTGGAAACCTCTGGTGACAAGCTGGCCATGGAGATGATCAGAAAAAGCGGGGGAAAATGTATTGATATCGAGGCCAACCTCGGTGATAGCGGGATTAGAATTAATTTCACGGAAGCCAAAGATCGTAATGATGATAGGAACCTGATTATAACCAGCATTAGTGAAGAGTTATTTAGAAATTAAGGTTTAGGCAAAAGTAGAAAATCATCTTAATTATTATAGTCGCAATAGTACGCATATTCCAAGAACCCACTATTTTTTACATTAGATATTGAAATTATGCTGTTTTGGGGTATAAATAACACAATGCGTTAACGCTAAGAAAGAAGCAGGTTGATAGGGATGGATAATTTTAAACTTTTTGCCTTATGGGGATTTTTTGTCTACTCAATGCTGACATTAAATAATCATGTCTATGCACAAAGTGACGTTGCTAATCCGGACCAATTAACGCACGATGACTTTTACGCACTGGTGGATCAAATTACCGCTGAAAAATTGGAGAACATTAAACACCTTATCGATGATAAAGCCAAGCTAGCGGGATTTCACAAAGTACGACAAATTGCAGTTAAGAAATTTAAAAACATGCTTCCATTTTCTGAAATCCAAAATATTATAATAACCAAGGGGAAGGGAACCTTTTGGGTATTTGCCGTGAGTGGGCTCATTGGTGATTTTATTATACCTGGCATATTCATGATGATGGGACAAGCCGAAATAGCCTTGTTTGTGGCCAGTCTGCCTATCAACTCCGTTACCCTACCTTCGTATTTTTATTTTTCCATGAATAGAGAAAGAAAATTGATGGCAAATAAATTAGGCTATGACATCGAAAAATTAAAAGCACTTGAGGAGCTTAAAGAAGAGATTCTAGCTTTTACGGTGGACAACCGAATTCTTTCAATTTTTTATGATGAACTTGAAAAAGATCAAGAATTTGTTGTTGTAAAAAAAACCTTTATGCAAAAATTAACTAGGAAAGTACTTCCCAAAGGCCAGATAGATTTAAAAAGATTGGAACAAATATTTGTAAAACATTATTCTAAATCACAGCTTGCCATTATCGAGCAGTCATCGGACTTAAACCAAGCGGTTTATGTTCAAATAATTATGGAATATTTAAAAAATAATCACGAGGCTAAAAAAGAATTGAATGAGTATCTTGTTATCCAAAGTGGATATTTTGGAGGAGAAAACCAATTAAAAGGAGTGAGGAAAGACTTAATCAAATTTGATAATCAACGAAAATTGATTAATATGCAAATAATTGAGTATCGGAAAAATATCAAAGAACTCAAATCTCATGCCCATGCCGGTGATCAGCAAATGATCTTGGATAAGTTAAGTACAATTGAGAAAAAAATTAAACAGCTAGAATTATTAACCAAGGATTTGAGTATATATGAGTATGATTATCTTGAAGAAGTTAATAAGGTGATGAGCGAAGGGAAGTTGGCGGATCTGGAAAACAACTTTAAATTCCCCACCGATAAGTTTCAAATGATAGTGGATCGATACAGTAAAATTATAAATGAACAGAGCGATTCACTGGGTGATGGAGGATCGGGATCATGTATTAGTTTAGTTCACCTATTTTTAACTGGATTAAAATGAAGAAGTTGAAATTATTTTTCTTACTATTTATTGTAATAAATTTTCTGACTTTAATACAAGACAGATTGTTGGCAGCAACACAAATCACATTAAAATTTTTCTGAAAGTTCTGAGGCCTTTAAAAATCCAATGAAAGGTTTTCGCCCCACGGTAAATATGGATGATGATACTTTTAACGATCATGAATATGGAACTGTTTTTAAACTGCAATCTCCCCTGAAACAGGGGGTAAATACACTGACCTTGAGGTTAATGAAAATGACTCTGTTGACAAAATGATTACTTGGAGTAATCAAAAATGGGCCAAAATTGAAAATAAAAATATGAAAGTCATTCCACGAATCTATATCGTTTTCAAATGTGGTGGAAAGTGTATTGATATTGAGACCAACTTCGGAGATAGCGGAATTAAAATCAATCTGATGGAAACGACTGACCGTCACCGTGACCGGGATCTGATTATTCAAAGTATTAGTGAAACATTGTTTAGGAATTAATAAATCACCTTTTTGAAATATAAGTTTCCAAGTCAAAAAAAACAAATTAAATTACTAGTGTGGTTGTGAGTGAATGATGCAAAAAAAGATTAAGACATGTTGAGAATGAATATTATAGATTTCAAGTTATATACGAACACAACTTTTGTTTCCTTGAAATATCCCAATTATCGGCTCTGGTTTATCGGTCAAATCATATCGCTGGTAGGGACCTGGGTGCAGATCACCGCCCAAGGTTATTTGATGTATGAATTGACCCACTCCATGGCGTATCTTGGTTATATGAGCCTGGCGTCTGGCCTGCCCACCATATTGCTGATGCTTTATGGAGGGGTGTTTGCCGATCGTTTCTCAAGAAGATATTTGTTAATTATCACTCAATCAGTAATGATGATCCTGGCCTTCATCTTGTTTTTTTTGGTTTATTTTCAAGTTGTGCTTCCCTGGCATATTCTGATGCTGTCGGTTTTATTTGGGATTACTAATTCCTTTGATGTGCCGGCCCGCCAGGCGTTTGTATTTGAATTGGTGCAAAAAAAAGATTTAAGTAATGCCATTGCCCTTAATTCCATGATGTTTAATCTGGGGGCCATTATTGGGCCTGCCATTGCTGGTATTATGTATGCTTCCATGGGTGCCAGTTGGTGTTTTTTGGTAAATGGATTGTCTTTTTTGGCGATTATTCTAGTCTTGTTTGGGTTAAAGATGGATAGCCTTTCGAAAACCAAAGATAAGAAACCCCTGAAAGGCCAACTGGCGGAGGGCATGCAATATTGTTTTAAGAATGAAACTATCCGCTTATTTATTCTGCTCACCTTATGTACGGGAAGCATCGGGATGTCCTTTACGACGCTTTTGCCGGCCTGGGCCACCGATATCTTAAAAGGGAATGCGGTGACTTACGGGTATCTTAATTCGGCCCGGGGACTTGGATCATTAATGGGGGCCTTAATTGTTGCATCGATTGGAAGTGTCACCAAAAGATATGGAGTCTTGCAAACAGCCACTTTTCTTTTTCCCATTTTTCTTTTACTTTTCGCCCTTCATGACAATTTAAAAATGGCCCTGATCTTCATGATAGGAATGGGGGTAGGACTCATTATTATTTTTAATACTCTTAATAGCCTGATTCAATCCCTGGTGAGTGATCAGTTAAGAGGGAGAGTGATGAGTGTTTATTCGGTCGCCTTTTTTGGTGGCATGCCCTTGGGATCTTTTTTGGCCGGAATTATCGCAGAATTCATCGGGGCCCGCACCACTATTATTATTTCATCGGTGATTTGTTTTATGGTGGCCATCGCATTCTATGTAAAATCTAAAAAACCATTTGCGCTGTCTTAAGCTTACACGAAGTATCCATCACACCACTGATCCAGTTTTTCCTCCAAAAGTTCGTTTAAGGCTTCCAGCTCTCTTCGTAAGAAATATCCCTTATCGACATTTCTCAGGGAAAGATTTTTTCTTTCTTCCAAGGTTTCAATTTTAATATCGGGCAGCCGATTTTCTTTTTCGGCGGCAATCAGTTCGTCAATGCCGGGATGAAAGGTGACGTAAGTAAAGTCAGGAGTATTGATTAAGACAGTTCCCCTGTCCCCATAAGCACTGGATGCCCCACCATCTACAATAAAGGCCCGTAGATTATCAGATAGGATGCCGTCATTGGCGCTTTTCACCGGAGTGTGTCCCATACAAATTTTATCGGCATGAAATTCCAAAAGCAGCTTGTTTAAAAAAATATCGTTTCTGATAAATTTATAATAGTAATTTTTTTCTTCGTGATGGGTGGTTACTGGATCGTTTTCGGCAATTAATTTATTAAAGATGGCCCGCTCCAGAGTGGCCATTTTGGATTTACAGAAAAAGGGCGATTCACTGCCACACCAAAGATACCAAAACTGCATTTTTTCCCGGTGTGTAAGAGGGGTGCCATCCCGATGGGCCTCGCCGATTCTTTTTAAATCCCTTTGAATGAAATCCAAAAGCTCTTTGCCTTTAAGGCCTTTCACTTCTTCCAGGTCCATATTTTCAGTGGCAGGTAAAGCGGCATGGTAGTAAACGGTATTATCCATTACCCGGTAAGTTTCGCCTTTATCAAACATCCATTTAATGTCGTCTTGTAATTTGAAAAGGGTAGTAAATTGCCTGACAATATCTTCCACTACTTCTTGTTCCTCAGCGGTTAATTCTGATGGATTGTTCTTGGATACGGAGGGAAAAAAGCAATCAATATAAAGGGGATTGTTTTTCATGAATTCATCCCATTGGTGGGCATCTTCCGGGATATCTGTAACCAGGTAATTAAGCAGGTTGGTATAATGGGTTAGATAGGGCCTATAATCAATGTGGCCTTTGAGGGTGAGTGCTTCTTCGAGACAACTGACGGTCAGTTTGGATTCTAGGACGAGTAAAGCCTTGGTCATTTTGATTTGCACGTCTTCAGGCCATAAATCATCATTGCGTTCTTTGATATATTTGCCGGTGGGTTTAATTTTATACTGGTTAAGAGAGAGGTTTTTTAGTTTATCCAGATTAAAGCCGTATCTGAAAAGAAAGTCAACGTTGTTATAGCGCATGGAAATTCTAAGCGCAGTCATACAGCACACTGGATTTCCAACTGAAGCACCCAACCATAAAATATCATGATTTCCCCAGATGTAGTGGAGGGGACTGGCACTGGTTGCCGGCCCGAAGTAGGCCTTGTAGAGTTTGATTAATTTATCAGATCCGTTTCCTCGATCGAAGGTATCACCCAGATTAATGTGCTTATCAAAGACGTTAAGGGAGATCAGTTTGATGATAAAGGAAGTGGTGACGCAAAATACGCTGAAATTTTCGGTAATGCCATCTACCAGTGAGATATAACTGCGGCGATCCTCTTTAAAATAAAGTTTTAAAATATTTTCCAGATAAGTCCTGGGGAGAACTTTAATAATCCGGTGTTCATCACCACGGGTGATTAAGCGCAGGATTTTGAGAATGTCTTCGAGAATTCTTCTGCGGGACAATCCCATGGCCTCTAATTCTTCGATGGTATCAATGTAGATTTTGGGGACGGATTCATCAAAATAGTCGGTGACGTCCCAGTCGGTGCTGTGTGGATCTTCCACATGTTTTTGAATGGAGTTAATCCGGTTGCGGTTTACCAAAAGGAACAAACGCTCAAATTTTTGATAAATTTCTTTGGAATAGGAAGCTCCCAGGATTTCGGAGATGGCGATGGAATAGTAGCCTAGCCCGTTTTTTAACCAGTAGACATATTTTTCAAAGGAGCCGTGGAGGTCGCTATAGACGCAATAGGTGCGTTGGGGTTTTTCCAGCTGCTTATGAATAAGAAGTTTTCGATTGATGAGAAAAGGGACGGTTTCGTTTTTGTATTTATTCAAACAAAAATCTTTATGGGATAAAATGGTGGCGGTCATCCGTAGCTCCTTTTCTTGGGAAGGAGAAAAAATATACATTGGTCAAGATTTTAAGTAAACGCCGTAGTGCACAAAAGCAGCCATATTTTAATTGTGTCAAAAAAAACGATAACAATTGAAAAGGGGTTTCCGGTGGTGTAAAAATAGTGGGAATTTCCAAAGAAAAATTCAAATTATGTATGATATCTCAAATTAAGGAGTCAAAAAATGACCATGAAAAAACAGACAATGGATGGAAATATGGCAGCGGCCCATGTTTCTTATGCTTTTACGGAAACCGCTGGAATTTATCCCATCACCCCTTCCTCTGATATGCCCCAATATGTGGATCAATGGGCAGCTGATGGAAAGAAAAATATATTCGGTGAAACCGTCAAAGTGGTCGAGATGCAGTCGGAAGCCGGAGCAGCGGGTACGGTGCATGGTTCACTGCAAGCAGGTGCGCTCACTACCACCTATACTGCTTCTCAGGGACTGCTTTTGATGATTCCCAATATGTATAAAATTGCGGGTGAACAACTTCCCTGTGTTTTACATGTATCGGCCAGGCAGATAGCCACTCATGCTCTTTCCATTTTTGGTGAGCATACCGATGTTTATTCGGCAAGACAAACCGGCTTTGCGATGCTGGCTTCAGGATCAGTTCAGCAGGTGATGGATTTGGGAGCGGTTGCTCACTTAACGGCCATTAAGGCCAGGATGCCTTTCGTTCATTTTTTTGACGGTTTTAGAACCAGTCACGAAATTCAAAAGATTGATTCCTGGGATTATGAGGAGCTGAAAAAATTAGTGGATTATAAGGCCTTACAAGAATTCAGGGATAGCTCACTTAATAGTGAACGTCCGGTAACAAAAGGTACTGCGCAAAATCCGGATGTTTATTTTCAAGCACGAGAAACCGTGAATAAGAAGTATGATACTCTTCCGGATATCGTTAACGACTATATGAGAGAAATTTCAAAACTAACAGGTAGGGAGTACAAACCTTTTACTTACTACGGCGCTACAGATGCCCAGAGAGTGATTGTGGCCATGGGGTCAGTGACTGACACCATTAAAGAAACCGTTGATTATTTAAATAAGAATGGTGAGAAAGTGGGATGTGTGGCGGTCCATTTGTTTAGGCCATTCTCGCCCAAATATTTGACGGCAGTTATTCCATCTACAGCAACTAAAATTGCGGTTTTAGATAGAACGAAAGAGCCAGGTGCTAACGGCGAGCCACTTTATATTGACGTTAGAAATGCTCTCTACGATGCTAAAACCCGTCCGCTGATTGTAGGGGGAAGGTATGGACTTTCTTCCAAGGATACCACCCCAAGCCAAATCATTTCCGTTTATGAAAATTTAAAGCAATCAGAACCTAAAAATAATTTTACGATCGGGATTGTTGACGATGTAACTTTTACTTCGCTTAAACTGGGACCTGATGTCAATACCGTGCCCGAAGGGACAGTGGAATGTAAATTTTTTGGATTAGGAGCTGATGGAACCGTGGGTGCGAATAAAAACTCCATTAAAATAATTGGAGATGAAACTCCGATGTATGCTCAAGGTTATTTTGCCTATGATTCTAAAAAATCCGGTGGGGTTACTATTTCTCATTTACGTTTTGGGAAAAAACCCATTACTTCTATTTATTTTGTCAATAACCCAAGCTTTGTTTCCTGTTCAGTTCCATCTTACCTGGATAAATATGATTTGCTTCGAGGAATTAAAAAAGGGGGAACCTTCCTTTTAAATTCTATTTGGGATGCCAAAGAAGTCATTAATCACCTACCCAATCGTATGAAAAAACAGATGGCCGATAACCAGGTCAAATTTTATATTATCAACGCTACTCAGATTGCCAGTGATTTAGGGCTTGGAACCAGAACCAATACCATTATGCAATCAGCTTTTTTCAAACTTTCTAATGTTATTGATTATGCTGACGCTGTAAAATTTATGAAAAAGGCTAATCAAAAAACCTACGGCAAAAAAGGTGAAAATATTGTTAAAATGAATAACGATGCCGTTGATCAAGGTGATAAAGGATTGGTGTCGGTTAAAATTGATTCTGCGTGGGCCAATTTAGATTGCAGTAACGACGATTATAAGGTGTACGGATTGGAAGCGTGCGAAGATGCCAAGCTTGTCAATTTTGTGAAAAATATAGCTGCTCCTATCAATTTTCTTGATGGAGATAATTTGCCGGTGAGTGCCTTTATGCAAGATTCGGATGGAACGTTTCCATCTGGCTCTACCCAGTTTGAAAAAAGGGGTATTGCGGTTAATATTCCCGAGTGGCAGTCAGAAAATTGCATTCAATGTAATCAGTGTGCCTATGTATGTCCTCATGCGGTTATCAGACCATTTTTACTGGATGAAAAAGAAATGAAAAATGCTCCGTCAGGTATGGTGACGAAACAGGCCCAAGGCAAGGGACTTGAAAAGTATCAATATAAAATTCAGATATCACCGCTTGATTGTACCGGATGTGGCGTGTGTGTGGAAACCTGTCCTGCGAAAACTAAAGCGTTGGTACTTAGGCCGCTGGAAGGACAACTCAAAGAAACTAAAAATTGGGATTATATTACTAAAAATGTCAGTTATAAGACGGAACATTTTAAAACCAGTACGGTTAAAGGTAGCCAGTTTGCTAGGCCACTTTTTGAATTTTCCGGTGCTTGTGCCGGTTGTGGTGAAACCGCTTATATTAAACTGATCACCCAACTTTATGGGGATCGTATGATGGTGGCAAACGCCACGGGTTGTTCATCCATTTATGGCGGGTCATGTCCATCTACCCCTTACTGCAAAAATGACGAAGGCAAGGGACCTGCTTGGGCCAATTCGCTTTTTGAAGATAATGCGGAGTACGGATTTGGCTTTGTAGTAGGCCAGGGAAAGCTTCGTGATCGAGTTGAACGCATCATGAGGGAAAATTTGGAAAACGTTTCTTCTGATTGTCAGGTGCTTTTTAAAGAGTGGCTTGATAATAAAAATAATGGCGACAAAACCAAAGAGATTAAAAAGCAATTAGTGCCGATGTTGGAAAAATGCGGAAATGAAGCATGCCAAGAACTTTTAAAACTTAAAGATCACTTCGTTAAAAAATCAATTTGGGTATTTGGTGGTGATGGTTGGGCCTATGACATCGGTTATGGCGGGCTTGATCACGTACTGGCGCAAAATGAAGATATCAATGTGCTTGTGGTAGATACCGAAGTTTATTCCAATACCGGTGGCCAAGCTTCCAAGGCATCGCCCACTGGCTCAGTTGCCAAGTTTGCAGCGAGTGGAAAGAAAACCAGAAAAAAAGATTTAGGTAGAATGGCAATGAGTTATGGTTATGTTTACGTTGCCCAGGTGGCAATCGGTGCCAATCAAAACCAGTACATTAAGGCTTTGGAAGAAGCTGAAAATTATAAGGGCCCATCGCTCATTATTGCTTACTCGACTTGTATTAACCAGGGAATGAAAAAAGGCATGAGTTATGGATTAAAAGAACAGAAAGAGGCTGTAGAAGCGGGATATTGGTCGCTTTATAGATATAATCCAATGCTTGAAAATGAAGGTAAAAATCCATTTGTACTTGATTCTAAAGAACCAGATTGGAATAAATTTAATGATTTTATCATGGGTGAAGTTCGTTATTCATCGCTGGTAAAAAGCTATCCCCAGGAAGCAGAAAAACTCTTCAAGGATGCCCTGGTAGACGCCAAGTGGAGATTCAATTCATATAAGAGAATGGCCGAAATGCCTTGCGGTGAAAAATAACCGCTTTAAAAAAAATTGATATTTATCAGGCCCACAAGTTTTGTGGGCCTTTTTTTTACAAAGGTTTCCAAATATGCCACACTTAAATGACTATTTAGATTTCAAGGGAAGGATAGATGGGAAAAAAAGTCTTGCTGGTAGGGGTTGTGTTATATGGTTTTTCTTTCATTTCGTTTGGCGGATTTAGTGTTCCTGCCGATCAGGATGTTCTGAGGGTTTGGAATGAATCAATGGATTATTCTGAAAATGCGAATGAATTTAATCTGCTTGTCTGGAATATCAAGAAACTTGAAAAAAGAGGTGCCCAGCAAGATCTTTTGAATTTTTCAAAAAATCATGATTTAATGTTGATTCAAGAATTTGCTTCCAGTGAGATTTTGAATTCGTACTGGGATAGTTATAAAAATCATCGCATCGATTTTGCTATCAGTTTTTTAAAAGGTAACGAATACCAAACCGGCGTAGCGAATATTAGTAATATAAAAATGGATGAGCTAAGCTGGGTGCGATCGGTTGGATTGGAACCTATTATTAACACTCCCAAGGTGATGACGATTGCCACTTATAAGATTAATAATCAGAATGTGATGATTGCTAATATCCATTCCATCAATTTTGTAGATGATGATGTGTATGAAGCAGAAATGAACAGAATGGAGAAATTATTAAGCGCTCACCAAGGTCCTTTGATTTTTGCCGGAGATTTTAATTGCTGGAAAAAAAATCGAAAGCAAGTAGTTGATCGTGTGGCGAAAAATTTAAATCTACAATTTACCCAATTTCCCGAGCGGATCAAGTTGGTGTGGGGAACTATTGACCATGTCCTTTATCGAGGGGTGCGGATTGTTGATCCGCACGTGCTTGAAAATTTCACTTCTTCCGATCATAAACCACTTATTATGAAAGTGGTGGTTGATTAAAAAAAGCTCAATTGACCTCCATATCTTTCCTTAACCAGTAATATAAAACGGGTATCAGGGGGATGGAAAGCAGTGCCGAAATAATTGAACCGGCCATTAAACTGATGGCAAGACCTTGGAAAATCGGATCAAAGAGGATTACGCCTCCGGCAACTAGTACGGCCAATGCGGTTAAGAGGATAGGACGAAATCGCACAATGGTTGATTCAATAATGGCATCTTTGGCACTTAATCCTTCGGCTCTTTTCATTTCAATAAAATCAACCAGGATAATGGAGTTTCGAACTGTAATACCGGCTCCGGCAATAAATCCAATCATGGAGGTGGCGGTAAAAAAAGCGCCCGCCAAGAGATGTCCAGGAATGATACCAATCAAAGTCAGAGGGATTGGTACAATGATAATGAGGGGCAGGATGAAAGAGTTGTACCAGCCAATGACAATTAATAAAATGAAAACGACGGCTATGAAAAAAGCGATTCCCATATCCCTAAATACTTCAATCGTAATATCCATCTCACCATCCCACTTTAAAATAGGCTTGGCATGGACGTTTGGCACCTGGGTATAAGTGACTTCATAATCGTTTAGTTTATCGCTCATATTTGAAATAGCGTAAAATGGGCTTTCTTCACTGCCTGCCACTTCGGCCATGACATAAGAAACCTTTTTTAAATCCTTGTGGTAAATGGGATTTGCGGTAAATTTCTTTTCCACTTTTAATACTTTTTGGAGAGGGATTTTGTCCCCTTCCATGGAAGGGACTAACAGGGATAGTAATTGATCGTTGGATTGTTTGATGGAATCCAAAAGAGTCAGTCGCATAAAAATACTTTCTTCTTCATTATCAATATGCAAAGGAAAAAGATTTAAATCCCCCAGCGCCATGAGGATGGTCGCTGTGGCATATTTTTGAGGAACCCCATGAATCATGCCTTGTTCTCTTTCAAAGTTAAAGAAAAGTTTTTCCTGAGGAATTTCATAAGTTGTGTCAGTTTCGACTACACCGTCGGTTGATTTATAAATGGAGGCAAGTTTTAAAGTGGCATCTTTGGCGATTTGATCGTTGGGATGATAGATTTCACCAAGGAGCGTGGAGAGCACAGGAGGACCTGGGGGAATTTCTAGAAATTTAATTTTAAGCATGTCGTTGGATGCAAATTCTTTTAAAATTTCCTGTCTCATTTTCGTGACCAGTGGATGACTTTGCATGTCCCTATCATGTTTAGGTAAGAGGTTGACTTGCAGATCGGCCCGGTAGGAGGAGGCGCGCAGAAAGCTATGTTTGACCATTCCGCTGAAATTAAAAGGGGCCGCAGTTCCCACATAAGCTTGAATATTTTGAACTTCCTTATAGCTATAAAGCCTGGTGCTTATATTTTTGGCCAGATTTTCAGTTTCCAGGAGAGTGGCGCCAGGGGGCATATCAATTAAAACTTGAAATTCGGATTTATTATCAAAGGGTAACATTTTGACTTTTACTTGTTTGGTAAGGATTAGCGAGACCGAGCCCAGCAGCAGGATAAAAACACTGATACCCACTATAATTGAGTTTTTAGGCCTGGCCACGATCCAGGTCATCATGACTTTGAAATATCTGGCCAAAAAACCGTCGTGCTTTTCTTCATGGGCCGTGACTTTAGTTCCGATAATACGCTTGGATGCCCAAGGGGTGATCATAAAGGCAATAAACAAGGAGAAGATCATGGCCATGGAGGCCCCAATCGGGATGGGACGCATATATGGCCCCATCAATCCTCCGACAAAGGCCATGGGCATGATGGCGACAATAACCGTCAGGGTTGCCAGGATGGTGGGATTGCCCACCTCATCTGTCGCCTCGTTTATGAGGTCATCACGATTGGTATTTTTACCCATTGCCAGATGACGATAAATATTTTCAACTACGACTATGGCATCATCCACTAGGATACCAATGGAAAAGATCAGGGCAAACAGGGTAACCCGATTTAAGGTGTATCCCATGAGATAGTAGATCAGCAGGGTCATGGCAAGCGTAACCGGTACGGCAATGCCAACTACCAGCGAAACTCTGATTCCCATGGTTAGGGCAATTAAAATCATAACCGAGATCGTGGCCAGGATTAAATGCTCCAATAATTCATCGGATTTTTCTTTGGCCGTCTGTCCGTAGTCTCTGGTGACTTCATAAGCGATATTTTCACCTAAATTACTTTCTTTCCAAAGATCATCCAGTTGATTTTTTATATTGATGGCCAAGTTGGTGGCGTTGGTGCCCTTCTTTTTGGTAAAGGTGACAGTTATGGCCGACAAGAATTCTTTCCCGTGTAAAACTTTGGATTTTACATTATCAAAATCGTATATAACAGAAGCCATATCCGAGAGTTTCAGGGTTTTGCCAAAACGTCTTCCGATGGGAATATTGTTAATATCATCTATATTTTTAATAAATGAACCCACTGCTAGTAATGGTTCGGGGGTGCGTTCCCGCAAAACCGCCACGGTAAATTCCGAACTGGATTTTTCAACCGCATCTTTCATTTCTAACAGGGTGACGCCGTAGGTTTGCAGCTTGATGAGGTCGGGTATGATTCTGACGACTTTTCTTTCTCCTCCGATATAACCTAGATCAGCGATGCCATCAATTTCTTGCAGCTTTTGCACAATCGGATAAACTTGATAACGAATTTCGGATGAATTTAAATTTTTGGAAAAGAAAGTGAGTGAATAAAAGGGGACGTCATCGATGGTGAACGATTTAACCGTAGGAGACATCATTTCGCTGGGAAGCTTAGCTTTAAGTTGCATCATTTTATCATGCACTTTTATTAAACTGGTTTCTAAATCCTCTCCCACTTCAAATCGCACGGTAACCATGGCAAAATTCTCCATGGAGGTTGAGTAAACATGTTTCACCTGGGTCAAGGCGCTCATTTCACGCTCAACAATATTGCTGACTCGTTTTTCAATTTCTTGTGGGGAATAGCCTGGCACCGGGATCATGACATCAATCATGGGAACTTTGATCTGCGGCTCTTCTTCTTTGGCCGTCATAATGATGGAGAAAACTCCCAAGGTCAAAGAGAACAGTACAAAAAGCAAAGTTAGTTTGGAATTTAAAAATTTACTTGCAATCTTTCCGGCGAAACCTAATTTATTTTTCATCTATTGACTCCTGATTATTCCTGAAAATTTTGAACATATGTGGCCAGTTGTGCCTGATACTCGGCACCAAGTTTCATAAGGTCTGAATAATTTTGAATGTAGTAAGTGAAGTTATCCAGCAGATTGTAAAGTTCTACCGAGCCTCTTTGATATTGAAAATTTAAAATATTCTTGTTTTCAGAAAATATCTTATGACGATTTTCCAAATGTCTTAATTTTTTATGCATTTTATCGAGCTCTTTGGCCTGTAAATCAATTTCGGTTTCTGCCCGTCGTTCCTTGTTTTTATATTCATAGCGGGCCTGCAAACTTTTGGCCCTGCTGAGGGAGACATTTTTAACCGTGGATAAACCAAAGGTCCATGATAGCTGGGCCCCGATCGTGGTATCTTTTCCGGCAGTATCAGAAAAATTCTCTCGGGTTAAATTATATTGACCAAAAGCGGAGAGTTCAGGGAAATAGGCCATTTTTTCCTTGGAAATTTCTGCTTCCAGCGCCTCAACATATTTATGCATGGATTTTAAATCATAACGTGCAAGCGGCCTGGATGAAAGGTTGGGGATATCCACATTTTGGATGCTTTGTCGTTCCAGTTCAAGCTGCTCGATACCGGAAATATAGGAAATTTCCTTTAGGAGTTTGGTTTTTTCATTGGTTAGGGTTTCAATCCCTTCTTGTAATGAATCAATCAGGATTCTGGCCTGGTTATAGGAAAGATAACGGTTTTTATTTTCTTTGCTCTTGGAATCATAGGTTCTTACAATCTTTTGGAGAAAATCATTCTCGGATATAAAGAATTTTTGCAGATCATCCAGCGAAAAATAAGCATGGTAAAGTGCGGTTAAATTCTTTTTGATTTCCTTTTTTATCCATTGACCTTCAAAAAGAACTGATTCTTTTTGATGATTGATAATCTTTTTTTGGGTACGGATGTTGCCAAAAACATCCAGCGGAACGTACAGGGTAAACGAGCTTTGGTGAGCCTTGGTCTTGTCGGGATTATTGAGTTTGTCGAGGGCAAAATCCTGCATGGTGAAATCTTCTCGCATGAGTTTCATACCAAAGGCCTGAACCGGATTGTTGGATTCCGTATAACGCTGGGTAAAATTAAAGACCGGAAAATAATAAGAGGTTGCCAGGGCATTGGCCTGGTCGGCATAATCGATTTTGGCCTTATTGGGATCCAAGAGGGGAGAATGAGTTTCACTTTGAGTGATTAATTCACTTAAAGTAAATTTCTGGGCATACGCCAGGGATGCAGATAAAAACACCAACATAATTATTATTTTCATAAAGACTCCAATTTATCCTTAATTCCTATTACAAAAAACTTTTTCAAAATTTTTAAACAGTTCAATGATTCTCATATCCTTTATCCTATAGTACACGTTTTTTCCATCCCTGGATGATTCAACATGTCCCTCCAGTTCAAGTCGTTTTAGACACTGGGAAACCAGGGATTGTGAGCCGTGGCAGAGTTCTTCTAGCGCACTAACCGTGCTAGCCTCATTAAAAAGATGGCAAAGAATTTTCAGACGCAAAGGATGTGATAGCGTTTTAAAAATTTTTGTTGCCATAAGACAATTTTGATCAATTTTTTCAAAACATTTTTTCATATAAACCCAAGTTATTAAACTGTCATGGAGGGTTTGGAGGATAATTTCGTTTTTATTTCTTCCATATCAAGATTTTTAATTTTTTGGATCAGATCCTCTAGCCCTGCTTCCGGCAGCATGCCAGCTTGAGAAAAAACCGGGATATTGTCGCGAAAAATCATGATGGTCGGGATGGATCTTATGTTTAAAATACTGGATAAAAGTTGTTCGTTTTCGGTGTTGACCTTGCCAAAAAACACATCAGTATGTCTGCTGGCAACTTTCTCAAAAATGGGGCCAAATGCTCGGCAAGGCCCGCACCAGGGTGCCCAGAAATCCAGGATGACAATATTGTGGTCTTTTAAGGTTTGATCGTAATTTTCACTTCCAATTTCATGGGTAAATAACATAAAAACTCCTTGGTTAATCGTTTTATATGCTAGTAAGTGAAAGAGAGGGGGAACATATTACAAAATTATAATATGTTCAAGTGTTTTTTTTCAGAATAGGGTTTAAATAATAATCAATGGAATTTACTTGGTTGTAATTTTAGTTTTCTCTTCAATAAAAAAACGTAATCCCACTTTTTTTGCCTCTTGTCAGCTTACAAATTCTTCAGCTTGAGGACTTATCAAGTTTCGTGTGAATTACTATAGTAACAGGCTCCAATTCCTATCTTTCACAGCCTTCATGATAGACCTTTCGGTCCGAAAGCTTCGCTTTCAGTCTGGCCTTCGACACTGGAGAACACATTACAATTTTCATGATACGATCAAAATCCGTTGTTTCGTTGGCGCTGTGGCTTGTCGTCCACGAGTTGGTACTCGTTCTATTTTTTACGATCCGTATTTTCTCATAGCATTAATCGGGCTTTTTGTGTAAGACTTCAGCCTCTTCAATAATTTTTACCATAAACAAGCAACTATAATATCTGTTAAGTCTTTTATTTGTTTTTTTCCACCAAGGAAACTTTATTAAACCTAAGCGATATTTTTATCGCCTTATAAAAATAGTTACGATTAATTTCAGGATCAATCTTCAATATAGAGAGAGGTTTTGAGTCAATTTCATGATCCCGCCAGGACGGCGGGAGGGTGGTTCTATTCCTTCAGTGTGCATTTTCAAGGTGTTTTTCTGGAAAAATTTAAAAAATTTATAAACTTGGGTAAATTTTTGCTGAATATGTAGAGAAGCATCTAAATTAGACAAGTTAAAAGAATTTTTTGTCCGATAAGCTTCTTATCTGTTGGTACTAGTTACTTGTACCACTTAATATGATTTTAGTTATTTAGCATTTGTTACAAGTAGAATTTCCTTACGCAACCATCAATGTCAGGTTAGATTAAAATATTTTTCTGAAGCAACCACTAGACTACTTAATTAAATAATTCTAAACTCCGATTAACAATTAACTAAGCTACTTGCTAGTTGGTAATGAAATTCCTCTGCCCGATGAATCAGTAGACATGGCCATGTGTCAGACGTTGCTGATGCATTTGAAAAAACCCGAGAAGGCTCTACAAGAGATGAAGAGAATTTTAAAACCTGGCGGGATTATCATGTGTAAGGAACCAGATAATTTAGGAGTTTCACTTGGTGATGGTTATAGTTCAGAGACAGAAAGAACGATTGAAGAACAAGTTTTGGAATTTATAATTTCTCTCTATACACGTATTTATCATGAAATTATGATATGTTGAACCGGCTAAAGAAAAAAACATTTAGTGATCAGCAACTTGTTTGCCGACAGGTGTGGCTTTTTATTGTCAAAACGGTACGAGGAAACTTTCCTTTATTTTTGTGAATTAAGGTACTTTTTGCCTCTTCGTAATTTATCCAATGCGATCTGAATAATTCCACATATTTCTACCGATAAGACACCATGAGTGTTAGGTCTTTTCTACTTATAATATATTTACTTTGTGCGATTTTTTCGTGCCATCCTTGGGCCGAGAGTTCCTACTTTGATTGGTTAAAACCTCCAGAAGAAAGTGTGCTTTCAAAAAGTAAATATCCAGCACTTCAAGCAGCAATAAATAACATTTTCGAGAACTTGGTGAAAACATCGACAAAGATGAGTAAAGATGCTGGTACTGGTGTAAGTTCCCCCGAATACTATCTACATATAATGGATTCTAGTGATAAATATTTTATAAACATAAGACGCTCACAAGATCTTTATACTCCTTATCATATTCAAATTTCTCAAGGTGCTATTGAATTTCTTATGACAGATAAAGATGGGAATATCGATATTTTAAATGGATTAAAAAAAATTACAGGAGTGCTTGCCCACGAAATTGCTCACTCTTATGATCATATGGGTGTTGATGGTATGTCACTAGATCCCAAAAAAGCATCTCCACAAACCATTGAACTTTTCACAGATCAAAGAGGTAGTAAAATTGCATTTAACGCTGGGTATCCGCAAGATACAGTTTACAGTGCTATTAAACAATTAAATATAATTGAAGGGCAAACTGATAAAACAAGAAAAGATGTACTCGAAGAATCAGCAAAGTATCTAATTCATAGTCATCCAGAAATTAATCTAAGAGAAACCCTTGATCAAGCTGAAATGCTATCAAGCAGAATGGAACAGGGAGATAATGGCGATGATTTACTAAGAAAATATATAACGCCTGACTTAGAAACAGAGGTTAAGCAATTAAAAAGTACTTTTGTAAAGGGTTTGAGTCAGCATTCAATTACTAAACAAATGAACAAGGTAAATAAAATATTAGAGGAAATGGTTAAATACGATGCTATATACGATTATAAAACTCAACTAATGATTGAACTTGATAAGACGTTTACACTTCTTAAGGATGAGTCTGTAAGCAAAGAACTCATCGATGATTTCTTGGAAAAAATCGTTATACCTATATCAAACTTTAAAAAAAGCAGTCCAATTAACTTGGATGATAATATTTTGAAAAAATCAAATAAGATACCGCTTTTTCAAAGTAGTGATTATCGATTGAGAGTCAAAGAAATATTTCAAAAAAGATTAAAAGAAGTAGATCGATTTGCAATATTTAAAAAGTTAACGGATGGCTACATTGATGGAAAACAGGTGGATACTGTTCATGATTTAACGTATTCAAGACTTTTTCTAACTGAAAAGGATTTTATTGAGACACATAAACTTCTATTAGATGAAGTAAATGATATGATTTTAAGTCATGCTGATAAACGAAAATTAAATCATTTTGAGATATTTAAATATCTGAGTGGATCAGAGTATAAAAAGCCAGCTCCTGATAATCTTTTTAATATATTAGTGGAGCAATATATTAAAGGAATAGAAGAGAACTGTGATTTCAAAAACTGCTTAAATATTTTAGGATCTCCTTTTAGAGATTGGAATTCAACACCAATCACAAGTGATTCTTATGCTTGGAGTAAACTAAAAGACTCAAATTTACCAGCTTGGAAAAGATTGGAGGAGAAATATCTTAAAAACTTATGGGAGAATAAAGGTGAATTTGCTATTTCGGATTTATTTAATGCCAGAGAAGCTACATATGACTGGGATAAAATTTCTTCTAAGGTTGGTGGTAGTAAGGCAGACCTTAAAAAAGATGTTTTAAAGTTTATAAAGTCTGGCGATTTTGACGAGTTAATAAGAAATTCAACGATAAATGACAGTGAAGAAGCATTCATAGAATTTTTCTTAAAAAATAATAAATTTAAAGACTATGAATTAAGCAGTACTTACCCAAACGACGGTCGCTTTGCTCCATCAAAGCTTGATTGGATTGATGAAGATATATTTAATGAAGCAATTAAGAAATTTCCAAAGGAAAGTAAGGAGTATTATTTAGCTAGAAGGCTTTTGTATGTACATCAACCAAATCTTTATAGAAAGCATCTCAAGGCGAATATTAAAAATCGTATTAATAATGCTTTAAAAAATGGACAAAAAATAGAAGTTGATAAAATTTGGGCCGAAGCGATGACGGAATTATATGGTTCTACCAAGTACCCTCCAGCGTACTCAGTAGATATTTTTTACGAATCGATAGATCAGTCCGACTTATCAAAAAGAGCAAAATCAAAGTTAATTTTAGATAATACATTTTTAGCAGAAGATAAACTCGATAAACCGAGCACATTTGGTAAAAGACCATTAAAAAGAAATCCTAAAGGGAATCGCTACAAATCATTACCTAACAAGTATGGGATGATGGGTATTCACGAATATCGCCATAGAGATAATTTTTTTGAAGATATTAATCATATTAATAGAGGGGCAGCACAAGCAACTCCGTTTGAAAGATTAGGCGATCTAGGTACTAACGAAATGCGACGATCAAACTTTAATATTATTTTAAAAAATATTGAATATTTGAAAAAAGATAATGTCTTCAAAGATTTTAAAATTTTAGAATATCTTTTGGATTCTGCAAAACTTGCAGGAGATGATGTCTATGTTAGTTTTATTCATAATCACATTGATAAATTATTGAATTCTTCATTATCTCTAACAGAGAAGTCTAATATCCTAAATTACATAATGAGCCATTCTGATGCTAATCCCTTAAGTTCTGTGGTACGGAATAATAAAATTTTACGAAAATTTATTTCTACAATTGATGAGATGGATATACCTGATTTTAAAAAAGTTGAAATGTTCCTTAATGCTATAGGTACAGGTACAAACACAGATACTGATGAGTTTATAAAAAGAGTGATTTTACCTAGGTTGAAAAGGACTACTGATATAAATGCCAGTTTAAATCACCTAGTAATAAAACTTTTAAACAAAGAAAAAGTCGAAAATGAAGGATTGAAAATTGAACTATTCAACGAACTTAATAGGCAGTGGCATGAAAAGATAAGATTAATGGATTATTCTATAGAAATGGGTGCCCCTGGACATTTACGTAAGGATGATGAATTTAAAAATGTTAAATTAAGTGAAGATTTCACGGTTAAGTTTGAAAGCTCTAAACACATTATTGACTTCGACCGTGTGCCTGTAAAAGACAAGTATTCTCCTAAAACGGAAATCGAAGGTCTTGAAGATACACTGAGACGACTTCATATCAGTAGTTCTACTAAGCGAGATGAATTAATTGAAAAGTGGGTGTGGGATAATAAGATTGATGATTTGCAACAACTTGCTCAGGTTGAAAAACTAAAAACAACCAGTACAATCAATATATCTGAGTTACCTGTAAGAAGATTATCTGGAATAAGTAATTACTTAAGCAATTTAAACCTAGAACAAAGAAAAACGTTAATTGAATATATTTTACGTAGCGAGCATATGGAATTCCCCGATTCATTACTTAATCTTGCTGTGGACGATTATAATACAACTTTTAAATTTATATTTGAAAATGGCACTAAGGGATTATCTCAAGAAGAAACTAAAAATTTCATTAAAGAATATCTTGAAAATTTTATTAAAGAACTTGATACTAATGAAAAAACACTCTTGAATAATTTTATATTTAATACTAAACCACCTCTCCTAGACGATCCTGAATACTTCAAGTTTGTTGTAAGTGATCATTTAAAACTTAATGACAACTATACCAAGATGCTGACGGCATACTTGAATACTCCTCCTCTTGATGAAAAATCAACAACTATTTCGTATCTATTATCACTACCTAGTGATGAACAAGAGAAAGGGTTTTTAAAAATATTTGATGCGTTTAAAGTAATTGGACCAAAAGCTGCACAAACAGCGCCTGATTTTGATTTTTTCAACAAAGAAATTAATTCACAACTAGATGAATATAAAGATTCAACTAAGGCGATGAGCAAATATGATATTTTAAAAGAAATGGATAATAATCTTCCTCAAAAGATTCGCGCTCAAATTAAAGGAGTAAAATCAGTGCTTGGTAGTGCTAGTATTAAAACGGTTGTATTATTGGAAATGGTTGATGGTACTGAAAGAGTGGCAGCTTTTAAAAACCCTAATGCTGTTAATCAAATTAAATATCATATTACGAGGGCCGAAAACTATTTAAAACAACTAGAAAAAAGTGATGTCAAATTTTCTAAAAACTTAGTTGAAAATTATATTTTTCATATGAAGAACCTTTTGAACGAAGAAATTGATTTTAAATTAGAAAAAAAGAAGTTAAAAACAAGCGCCGAAGTTTATGAAAAAATAAATACAAAAATGGAAAAAACAATGAATGATTGGAAGTTTCACGTTCCATCTTCTGATGACAAACTTGGGGTACACGAAAATATTTTATTCATGGAAAAAGGAGAAGGGATCACTTTTAGAAAGCTTGATCGGGCAATTCAAGAAGAAATAGGTCCTCATATTGTCGAATCATCTTTGAGATCAATGTTTGAATATGGCCATTTTGATCCAGATCGCCACAGCGGAAACTTTCTTGTTAATCCCAAAACTAAAACAATTTATCCAATAGATTTTGGTCAGTCTCAAAAGTTTGCCCCCAATAATATATTTAAACTTGCTGATGAGCGATTTATATTTGTGCAGTTCCTAAGACATTTAAAAGATGGAAATATTGAGGAAGTCCTAAAACATTATAATAAAATGGCAGATAAAAAAATAGATATAAATCAGTCATTAATAGATAAATTAACGATTGCAGTTGCTGGTGAAAAGAAATCCAGCGAGAAAATAATTAAAGTATTAAATCTATTATCAGAAGAAGGTGGATTTCTAAAAAAACCATATTTGTTCGGATTAAAGGGATTACTTACTCTTTCGAGAAATGGATATGTAACTGAAAATCAATTTAAAAATATATTATCAAAGCAAGCAACCGCATTTCTGGAAAAACATATTACTCTTAATATACCAATCCTGAGGGATTGCTTAATGAAAATGTTGCAATAGGAAACTTCAATTAGATATTCTTTGACCTGTAGCTTCTAGACTATTTGATGATATAGTTTTAATAAAAAATACGCTCTTACGTTACACTGAAAAATAGTGCTGACGTTTAAGGAAAGATTGGAAGTGCCGTGGCTATTTTGGCTACACTCAACACTCCAACGTTAATGATAATAAGACGTTGGAAAAATTCCACCACCTCCACCATTCTGCGGGAATGGTGGACTTCCCAAAAATCTGAAATGCAGTTTTTAATAATATCAACGCATTAATAGATTATTCCCCATTTCCCTGTCCCGTATCTATTCATTAGATAGGGGAATTCTATAAATATTCTGCAAATGTAAGGCCTTTTACCTCAGTTATGAAATTATTGGTGAATGCCATTCGACGATATTAAGAATTTTTCTATTCAATTATTTCTAAAGCTTCCGTTGAAAAAATTAGGTGAGGCGATTAAGACTCTTCTTAATAAAATTGACGAACAAAAAAATAAAATAACTGACTTGTCTTTAGAAATTCAAAAACTAAAAGATGAAATCAATCGTTTCAAGGGAGAAAAAGGGAAACCTGTTATTACTAAAAATAAAGATAACAAAATCGATAATAAGGATAAAAAAAAGGACAGAGGGCAATCTGGTCGTGGTAAAAACAAGCAAACTAAAATAATAGAAATCCATAAGACAGAAGAAATAAATGTCGACAAAAAAGATCTTCCCCAAGATGCACAATATAAAGGTACCAGGGAGGTTGTAATCCAAGACATTAATTTTAATCTAAATAATACTAAATTTCTTCTCCATAAATACTATTCACCATTTTCAGGAAAAGTTTTTGAAGGCAAACTACCTCCCGAATATATTCAAATAAATTTATTGCAGATGCGGTAGAGATTGCGGCTTATTATGAAGGGGTTTACGAATTATTTGAGCTTTGGGCCACCGAGAATGATGTTGAGTTTAAAAAAGACATTGTGGCGCAAATTCAAGGTGAGATTGACGAATATGAAGAGCAACCCAAAAAACCAACTAAAAAACCCTATATTAGATATACTGATTTAGATCTAATTGCTAAAGACGTAATGGGATTTAAAGCTCATTTAAAAACGGTTGTTGATCAGTGGGGTGGAGTGACAAAGCTTGCAAAAAAAACAGGAATTCCTCAGCCTTCACTTAGTAGATTTTTCAGCGCTGCCTCAATGCCGAGGAGAACAACGTTGTATAAGATTGCTGAGGCAATGAATCTTTCAGAGAAAGAGATTATCACTGATTGGGCGGCTTAAGTAGAATGACATGGTTAGAGATTTTACAAGCAAAATGTATAAATGAAGCGGATGTTGAATCATGAATTTTGTTTCCATCTTCAATAGAGCATAATATGACTACAAACGATAAAAAACATATAAGGGAAATTCTAAGAGTTGTTAAAAATCATGATTGGAATAATAATCCATCAGACAGACCATCCATTAAATATTTTTAAAAATTTAAAACCAAAATTGAAATTTCGAGAACCAAGAAAAGATAAAAGAGATTATATCTGTATAAGTTTTTTTTCTACCAAGGAAACTTCATTTTACATGGATCCAATGGTTTATCATCGTCACTTCTTTTAATTCTCCTGGAAAGGCCTGTCGGGTAATAAAATTTTTCCAACAAATTATTTATTATTGATTTATCGCAAGTGATAATCAAACCATCTCGGACAAGAATATCTTTTTCTATATTGTTTTGTCCGAGAATCTTTACAAATTTTTCTGGGGGAAAACCAAAATCCATCGCCGCTGCAATCTTTTTGTCTGCAGTGGATAGATCAATTTCAATGTTTGGAACCGGTACATTTTTCAAGTCGAGTAGCGAAGTAACTCCAAATATTTCCGCAATTCGATGTTGCCTCTTTATCATTTTGTAGCTAAAAACTTTTTGAATGTGAACAGGCCATTTGCTTGACGCTACGATTAATTCGATTTGCTTACTGGGAATGGATGCTATTTTTTTAGCAAACCACAAAAAATCGGAATAGCTTGCATTTTTCCATGATGTCGGAAAATAACCAAATTTTGTATCAAATATTATTTTTTTAAAAAAGTATTTTTCCTTCAAAAAATCTTTATCTATATTTAATTCATTAATCAAACCAGGAAATCCTAAAGGCCCAAAGCTGGCACCCATATCGTGTTGAGTTTCTATATAATATTGAGATTTAGAATTAAAATTTTCTAGAAAAACTGCTTTATTATTATCTTCTTTCGCATCAGTATTTGAAATCCATAAATTATAAAGAAAAAGACCTCTAAGTGCCCTATCATTTTGTGCTTCAAAAAGGTTTGTCGTTGCAGGTCCAATTTTCTTAATGATTGAATCCGCATCAAGTTTTACCGACGATTCTTTAAATGTTACATATTGTCTGCCTATTAATTTATCTTTTTGATATTTATCAACAGGAGTTTCTGGTAAATATCGCAACACTTGATCTACATTGTCCTCCGTTATAATTCCTTGATCAAAAATAAAAGGAAATATATCGAACCTATAAGGAGAATCCTCAATCAGACATTTTCTCAAAAAAGATATCGAGGCAATCTCCTTATCGCATCTTTGCTCATTTGATGGGTCTCCTAAAATAAGCGTCAATCCTTCTTGGCCTCGTTTATTTGCGTAGACCAAGTCGACATATTTAGCGCCAAGTGCAAGATATAACCGATTGGCGACCGGCTCTGTTTGAACTTCGTTTCCCCATTTAATTTTCCACTCAATTGCCAAAGCGTCCTTCGCCTGCGCCTTGGGACTTGTTCCAGATGATTTTATTTTTTGCAAGAATAAAACTTTTCTAAATTTTGAAATTTGATATCGCTCAATCTTGCTACCTAGTTTCTTTTCAATTTTTTTGGTAATAATCTCTTCTGCCCAATCCTCTAAATTCTTCCATGAAGTTACCTTTCCCACTTGGTTCCACCATGCATGATCGGGATCAATATCTAATTTAGAAATTTCCTCTGGTGTCAGGTGTTGTAGATCGTGTTTATTTGAAACAAAAGTTCCAGATGAAGTATCATAAAGAAAACTAGCTTCATCTACAGATTTTTTGAGACCAATCTGTTTAAATATTTCATCCACATCCATTTGCTTAAATGATTTTGGCTGCGTCGCCATTTCAAGCCGAACCATCGCAATATTCGGAGGATTAATCTCAAATTGCCCATCAGCAAGTGCTGCATAAATAACACGTAAAGCTTTAAAGTATCTATTTTCATTTTCCAAACCAGGATTGTAACTATCTCCCAATAAAGTAAAAGCATAATTATAAGCGGATTGCTTTTTTTTCACTGAAGACTCTGTCATCAACAATTGAACATAATCTTTAAAAGATTTATATGAATCCTGATTATATTCTACAGAAATATTATTTTTTTTGAAAATTTCATCAATTCCTGGAAAAGCAATCCCGCCACAGAAGACTATAGCGGGATATATTATCATAATGAATATGATTACTTCTTTTCTCATGTTGCAACTTAGTTGCTCAAAGATATATCAAAATTTACACTATTTTCACCGTCATTCATAAAATCCAATGAATAGCGGTAGCTTGAATTTGAGAAATCACTTTCATCATTAATCTTACATCTTGTAACTTTCTCATTATCACTATCTTCAAGCTTACACGCAATATTTGAAATATCCGAGAGTGGCAAATCAGTATCATAACTTCCAGAATCTAAACGATCATAAATAAAATAATCATACCTATCAAGATCAGTGGTAGTTGCTGGAAGAATATCGAGGTTAAAGCTACCTATTTCCCATTTACAAAAATCAAAGGGCTTGTTTTTAAAATTAACTGTAACAGAATAATTACCGTCAACATCAACAGTTGCGACAAAAGTTTCTTTTTTACTTTTAGCACTCCACTCATATCCCAAATCAGTCCAATTCCAGTTATAGTGACCACAGCCTAGCGCTGTTTTACCTGCCTCGTAACCTACTCTCGCCTGAACTTTCAAACCCTTATCAATTTTGCCAGAAATTTTTAAAGTTTGATTTTCATTCGCTGATAATACGTTGGTACAAAGTACTGTTGATAAAATTGTAGTTAATAAAATTGTTTTTTTCATTCTCTAATCTCCTATAGTTAATTTTTGCGATTACCCCCAAACTGCTGCGTTTATTTACAGCTAAATTTTCCAAAATCGAGTGTTTCACCATCAGCAAGTATTTTTACATCTGCCCGCCTGAAATTCTTTGAAATTTTAATAAACATAGGTGATGATCCATCATTATCAGGTAATGTGATTTTACCTCCAACGATGTAGGGAGAATCAGCGAAACCACCATCTTCGTCGACGGAAAAAGGGATGTCGTCAAATAAAAAACTAATTTTAACTTTTCCACTAACCGAATCTTCATCCCAATTTACTGAGGACATTTTTAATACCATTTTTTGATTTTCCACATTTTTACAAATTAGGTCTTTGGCAAGAATAGTAAATGAAACGCTCAGTAAAAAAATCATAATCGTAATTTTCATACTTATCTCCTGTTTTAAATGTATGTTCCTTTTGCCTGGAATCATAGTTAATTGTTAGAAAACTTCTTGTTGCGTTTTATATAAATATAAATGCTATGAACATTGATTATTATCAATTTGAAAAAATTACCTGATTACCATGAGTGAAGTTTCCTTGGTTGCAATTTTAGCTTTCTCTTCAATAAAAAAACGTAATCCCACATTATGCCTCAGCTTCAAATTCATTGGCTTCGGTGTGAG
>MEQB01000051.1 GCA_001770015.1 Bdellovibrionales bacterium RIFOXYC1_FULL_37_79 | reverse complement strand
TAAATCATCTTTAAAAGTCATATATGACACTCGATACTTCCCACCTTTAAGCTCATCAATAGAAGTAAGTGTTTTAGCATAAACAAAATTACAAAAAATCATTAGTGATACTGTAAAAAAAATTATTGATAAATTCATATGGTTCCCTCATGAAAAATTAATTCCTATTTTATTTTATGACGTAAAATAATAAATTGCTATATGGGAATTTCTTTCATCAAGTTTGTATTCCTGATTAAGTTATTCGTTTGTTAGAAACAGCATATTTTTTTTGTCTGTAGTTTAAGGAAGTTCAATTCTAATTTCGGTGAGTTAGGAGTCAATTACAGGGGCCGGTGGTACTTCAAAGTTGATTTACCACTGTTTATTCCGGCCAGAGTATCTGCTGTTTCTAAGTACTATAGTACCAATAGCTACTACAATTGATCGTAACTGCTTGTAAATATTAATTGAACATATTCAATAGCTCGTATCGGTCTTATTGATATAGTTATTTAATAAAATTTACTGACCATGCACCGATAAAGAAAAGTGAGATATTTAATAATCCAATTATTAATCGGTTTACTGTCTTTCAGCGCTTATTGTGGAGTAAACACTTTAAAGCCTCCTGTCGTTTTATCCTGTTTAAAACAAATGTTGGTGAAAGATCAATCACCAAACATTTATAGTTGGTCAAGTAAGACATTAAAAGCGATAAATGAACCCAAACATTTACATTTATCCGCTGATTGGGATAGTTCAAATTATAAAGCTGTTTTATCCCCAAAAATTACAAGATTTAGTGAGCGAAAATTAATTATTGATGATTTTGATTACTCCTACATGGAAAGAAACTCTATTACTGAAAAAACAAGTATTACTCCATTTGGAGTGGCAATGTTGACGTCAGAAGAAACAACAAAGGGGATAATACTAGGAAAAAAAGCATCGATAAATGTTATCTCTAAAAGTAAAGAATCGTTGACAGAAATACTAGATTATGAACAAGCTTTTAGGCAAAATCTAGCGCTATTTAAACATAAACATCCAGAAGCTATAAAAACAAGATTTTTGGATATACTTAAAGAAAAAGCTGAACGAACGGCCAGATATTTAATAGATTCAGGCGTAACTCTTAAAATTGAAAAAACAGAAAACGAAATTTTAATTATTAAAATTATTCAAGAGGGTGACCATCCCTTGAATCAAAGAGCAAAGGAATTAAAAATTGATTTCACAATTTCAACAAATCCATTCAATCTTGGCTCAACTGATGGCATTGAAATATCACTGAATCCTGAAATTATCCTTGATTTAAATCCCAAAGATATTGCGCTCGGGCATGAATTACGCCATATAAATACCATTAAAAATATTGATCGCAACTTTGGTTTTTCTAAATCATCAGACTCTTTGCCTTACTCTATAAAAGGCTATTATTCTAAATTTATGGGCCATGATGAGGTAGAGCAAAGTTCATATAGTTTAAGAATGATGGCAAAAAACCTTTTGGAAAAAATTAAAAAAGATAATAATTTTAATTGGGAAAAGTATCAAAAAGAAATGTCTTCTCTAACATCAGACGGAATGTCTACTATTGCCAAAACAAATAAAGCAATTGCAGATGAAGTAATGAAACAGTTCAAATCAGGGATTAAACCCAAATACTATTATCATGGTTTGGAAAAAAAAGATTATGTTATTTTTATCTCAAACTTTGGGAGTAAAGAATCTAAACATTACATTGGTGTACCAAATAACTGGAAAAATATGTCATCTCAAGTCCAAGATGCATATTTGAATAAGAAATTAAGCGAATATCAAAGAAATGCGCATAATCTTCAAGTACAAAGTGATGTTGCTTTACAAGCGTTAAGTGTTCTTCAAAAAACAAAAGACAAGAAAGAATCGATTACCGTCCTTGAGGCAATTATTGGCACAACAAGACCACATTTTTATTCAGAAGGAAGGAGTGAGTGGATAAGTATTCCAATCCTTATTGAGAAATTTAATAAAATTATTAATTTACATTTTATTAAATAATTCCACCAACCAAAAATCTTTTACTCAATTTCAATAAGTGACAGTAGAAAAAATGAAAATTCCAGCGCAATGTTATAAGCGGGGATACTCAATGTACGCTTCCGTTATTTTTTGCGAGTTAAATCTGACGAAAACTTTGACAAGGAAGAAATTCCCTTATCCAGCTTAACAATAGTCTCTTGCTTGAACTTTTCAATTAATCTTGGCGCAAGATAATTCCCCGATACCAATAAAACAATTGCCGCCACTATTTCCACTACTATTTTCATGCTTGTTCCTCCCGTGATTCACGTTTAATAATGGCAGCAACAACAGACCTATCCCACTTACCACCAGTTTTACTTTTAATATTTTTATCATTTAAATGTTTAGCAATTTGTCGCTGCGACCAACCTTCGCCACTCAATTTAAGAATAAGTTTAATCACACTCTGCTCTTTCTCATGAGATACAAGTTTTCCCCTAACAAGGCGAACCCCATATTTTTGTCGTAATGGCTCCAAAGACTTTTTCTTGTTAATCTTGCCTTGTTTAATAGCTTCAAGTATAGATGTTTTTGGCCAGGCTGATTCCGTAAATTCAACAATATCTCGCAGCGAAAGGCCTAAATCGATATAGAGTTTCCGTAAAATTCCGTAATTTTCCGATGGAGCATTTAAAAAATGTGTAGTGAAAACAGAAACATAACTCACATCAGGTATGAGAACTGAAGAAGAAACTTGGAAACTAGTTTAAATCTGCGATATAAATGATTTATTGCCCAATATCACACTTTGACTGGATTTTATTTATTTTATGTCAATCTTTGATTAACTAATCATTACTGGGAAGTTCGCTAATTATTTTATTCAATATTTCTTCCAAAGAACGTATCGCAGTGTCCTTAGCTGTTTTTAGTTTTCCATATGTTTTATCTAGTTGATCAAGTTCATATTTAAACTTTTCAATATATTGATGAAGCTTCTCTTGATCTCCTAAATTAAGTTCTACGCTCTCAATAATGTGAACTGTTTTACCATCTAATATTTCAGGTAAATAAGTTTCTACAAACGCTTCGAGTAATTCTAATTGTGATTGAACATTCTGCTCGTAAAGAGTTGGAGCAGGAACTCCATCTAAATACTTACCTCTGTTATCTGATATGTTTTTGGAAAGAGCTATCACATTACACTCTCTCGAAAGCTTTTGAGGACAGGCTTTCCATGCGCCAGGCTCTCGCAAAGTATGTGAAATATTAGAAAATAAGTTATCAATTTTTTGTTTAACCTTACTGGAAGAAAGTAAAGTCAAGTATTCTTTAACAGCATCAGTAGCACTATTTTTAAGGTCATTATCTTTCTCATTTTCAATTAATTCATTAATAAAGATCTGGTTCATATCTCTTGATAAATCAAATTTGCTACCTTGTTCTACAAAATCTGTACATCCCCATGTAAAACGATTATTTGATTCATTAAACATCAAAGAGCGTATTTTTTCGCAGGTATGCTGGTCAGGTTTTGCGAATAAACTCATCGATAACGCTAGAGTTGAAATTATTAACAATTTATTCATTAATGTTTTCATATTGATTGACCTCGCAATTTGGGGTATTGTCCCAAAACAGTTGTGTTTATTTATTTCCAGCCTCGAAACATCGTTAATATAAATATTATATTTCGAACATACTTCAGTCCAACGCACGACGCTATCTTTTTTTAAAAACTATGTAAGAAGTAAAAGAATTTTTATTAAATAACTTGATCTACAAATTTTTAACTTCCTATTGAATATGTTTTAGAATTCATTCGCTTTCGGACAAAATAAGGCCCGAACTATGCCATACTGGATTTCAAAATGATAACTTAGGACATTTTGGGAGGCAAGCGAAGGAATTGGACTTGAACCAAATCCGGGTTTGAAGCTTTATTTACTATGGGTTTTGAATCATTTTCCTGTTTCTTCATTTTCATAATTTTTCTTCTCAATAAACTCCAGTTAAACCATTATTATTTATCAGCGAAGAAATATTTTTACTGTTTTTTGATTTTTTATTCATATTTTTAACATTTTTTCCATAAGTATTTCATCTTGCTTCATCATAATTCATGGTTTTTCATGCATGGATTGGTTCAGATTGGTTCAGATTTGGATGATAAAAAGAAATTTTAGGTAAAACATCAACTCAGGTATGAGTAGTACAGTTGCTCCAATATTTTGCTATCAACAAGTTGGCTAATTAAGACAGTCAGGCGATATTAGCCGACTTAAAAAAAGGAAAATTACTAGGTAGAATTTTGATAATAGAAGCTCAAGAAGAATTGAAATTACCGGTAAGCGAAAAACTTGCTTTCAACTTTCAATTAAGACATACCCCATGCTCTTGTAGGTCTTTTGTCTGTTCCGATACATTTTTAGAGTTAGCGGTAAATTTATGTCTAAATAATCATGGATCAAAACATCTTTCTTTTCTTCAGACTTTCTATGCAATCGTCCTGCATATTGAATCATTCGGCCTTTGAACGAAAGAGGCATCGGTAAAAATAAAGTATCCAGCCTTGGAAGATCAAATCCTTCCCCAATTAATGACGATGTAGCAAAAAGGCAAATTGATTCTTGGGCCAGAGTTGCAGCGTAGATTTCCTCAAGTGTTTTTGCTCTTTTCTTTTTACCTTCGCCACTTTCTATTTTAAATAATTTGAATATTCGTTCAAAATTTCTGGCCAGTAGTTTTTCTTCAAGGGTTTTAAGCTGCTCTTTTCGATCAGAAATAATCAATGAAACTCGTCCCATATTAATGGCAGATACAATATCTGAAACAATTAAATTATTTCTTTCTTTATTTTGAATTAAATATTCCCAGACGATATGAATTGGAGGTTGAGTGCCAAGCTCTTCGGGTAATTTAAAATTTGTTTTTTTAATCTTAACAATTTTTGGTATCTCGATTTGCTCGCTCGAAGTAATCTCATGCCTAATAGGACCGCAATAATAATAGATGATCTTTTCCAGACGATCTTTGCGATATGGTGTTGCGGTTAGTCCAACGAGATATTGTGATGGCACTCTTTTTAAAAGATCTTCAAAGGTGACACAAGGTATATGGTGACATTCATCAACGATGATTTGCCCATAGGAAGGTAGTTCATTTAATTCTTGATATGAGGTCAACGTTTGCATCATAGCGACATCAACTATTCCTAACGGTTTCTTTTTGCTTCCTTTGATAGTACCTATCTGCTTTGGATTTAAATTAAGGAAGGTGCCTAATCGTTCTTTCCACTGAGTCAAAAGGGTATCTTTATTTACGATAATCAAGGTTGGAACTTTCCTTTTTGCAATAAGCGAACAGGCCATTACTGTTTTTCCAGCACCAGGAGGAGCTACTAAGACTCCTGCTTCATATTTTAGTAAATCCTCAGTGGCTTTTTTTTGAATGGATGTTAATTTACCATTAAAATTTATGTCAAGAAGCTGAGGCATTGGCCTGTTATCGTGAAGTATGACTTTCGCTTTAATTTTTTTGAATAATTCAATCACCAAATCTTTGAGTCCAGCAGGGACGATGATTTGAGAGTCTTGTAATTCACCCGTGAAAATCAATCGGGGTTCTCCAAAAGTAGACATCCTCATTCTATTTTTTTTATAGAACTCTGGGTTAGGGAAGGTCGCCATCCTTTTTATCTTAGCAATAATTTTTGAAGGCATTCCATCTAGGGAAATTGTAATTTTGGAATTAAGGGTAATATGAATGTCGTTTGTGCACCTGATGTTTTCGTCTTTGCTAATATTCACTTCGGTTATTTTTTCATCAACAATTAGTTGAAAATCGTCTGAGTCATCCATGTTTTTTAAAGGCGGTGCCTTAGGGCAATGTTTTTCTATAATGCGATTCACATCAACAAAAGTTAGTCGCTTCACTTGTGAGAGATATTCCCACTGGTTTTTAAAAGGAATAAAATTTTGATCGACAAAAACAGTTCTATTTTTATCTCTGGCCTGAAGCTGAAGGGGGAGTGCTATTAAATTACCAAATCCTCCTTTGGGGATATAATCTTGGTTGGGAAAGAAACGATCATAACTGGCCATCTTCATCTGGGGACGATCTTCATTGGCCTTAGAGAGAATGAGTGTTCCCAACTGCCGTGCTATTTTTGCTGATATGAAATCATTGAAAAAAATCCAAGCGTGAGCACCGTTTCCTGATCTGGAAATTTCGACAGAGACATCTATCGATAAAGAGGCGGCAGAATTTTTATACGATGTAACATCTTTTTCCCATCCATCCCCATCAAAATCACAAGCAAGAAAAATACAGGTATCATCATCGTTAATGGCGTAAGTTCCAATAGTGTTCGGTCCTTGTAGATGTGATTTTAATGCCTGTTCATCAAGAGGAGAAAAGGCATGATTATGGCATTCTCCGCATTTAATTTTTGTTTTTTTCTTTTTAGGACAAAGTTTTTCATCCCATTCATTTTGACAGACTGGAGAATATCCTTTTTTGTTTTGAGATAAATTTTCCCAAAGTTTTGGATACACATCTTTCCGACATCGAAATAAACTTAAAAATAATTGTCGTTTTTCTTCAGGAGTATCAGGGATTTTATTGAACGCTGGCATCCCTGTAAAACTTTTACTGCAGTTGTTAATTTTCTCATTTTGGATGTTGGCAATTTGGATCAAGATCTCTGATCGTTCTTGATTCAATTGGGTTAACCTATTTTGCAGTTTGATTAACTCATCGGTCATCATTAGTTATTTCGCTTTATATGCTTGATGTGGATGGTTAATAGAATCAGGATGTTTCAGTTCTAGACGGCCGTTTTTAACTAATTTGGAAATAAAATGTTTCCTCAGCGTTGTTTTATCTTTTCGTCCTAGTTCTGTCGCTATTTGTTCTATCGTTTTTTCTTCAACACAAATTTCTAATATGGCCGCTTCCATAATATCGGCCCTTACTCTCTTAGATTCCCTGACTTTGGCAAGATAACTCTTATCCCCTAAGCTAGCCCCCTTACCCCCTAAGCTTTGGGCCTTATCCCCTAAGTTAACTGTGTAATATCTCGATTGGCGGTCCTCAAAAGGTGATAAAAATCCTTTTTCAACTAACCCCTTAAGCAGGTAGGTCAAATCTCGGCCATGCAAATCAGAGAGGTCTTGGAGTCTTCTATTGGTGAGCCTGTCTTCGCTTTCGGCAACGACAAGGGCCAATTTCTCTGTTTGATCAAGCTGGTTAAAAGTAGTACCGAATCTGTGCTGAAGGCCCTCAATCAAATGATCGGGATAGAGACTGATCATACGGAGTTCAAGTCGTGTTTCATTGGTTTCAAATAATTCTTCCAGAAGAGGTTTTCTCCACTGATTTTCTTTCCACGTTTGCAAAATGCTAATGAGTCCAGAACCAGCCTTTTCTCCAATTCCGATAAGAGCAAATATTTTTTGAATGGTTGGATTGCGGCATTCACTTTTTCCTCCTCGGAGGGCCTCTTTGGGAGGAAAAAGAAAAGTTCCAAAATTGAAAAATTCAAACCGATCAGGATATTTAAAGATGCGTACACCAACTCTTCCCGTGTGGTCAGCATGGATCAGTGTATTTATTAAGGCCTCTCTAACTGATTGGTGAGTAGGAGTATCATCAACTCGGGATAAATCTTTATCAAGCTTGAAAGGTATCTTAAGACCTGACACCAATTTCGGTGCCACTTTAAAATAGAAATTAAAAATATTACCGGCCCAACTACCATCTGAAATGACCCTATCTGCCCAACGTGAGTCATTTAAATTTGATTCTTTTGAAATTTCTCGATAATCAAGCGAGAAGTATGGAAGGCCATGAGTAAGTGCCTGATGGTTTCCAAAAAAGATAAGACCTGCGTGGGTGATCTCATCCGTCTCTCTGGCGACAGCACCAATATTTCTAAGAAAATTCAAATCATCGCTTTGTAAAAAAACATGAGTCGGATTTTTTGCTCTCAAGTAATTTTTGTAACCTTGAATAGCGTTTTGATCTAAGTCTCTTAGTGTGTATCCTTGAACAGTTTTAACATCCCAAGGATGAGTGACATCTGAGTCAGTCATCATCCGTTTTACTTCATCTTCGGTACATTGATAGTCACCTTCGTGACGGCGAATATATGTTCCGGTTTTAGGATTATTATTAATATATATTGGGCGTTTATTTCTGGCGGCCCTGGGGATTTTTATGATTAAAATTTTCTTGCCATTAACGATTTCTTCCATCACGTCAGCTTCGTAAAGAATCGAAGCACTTACTTTGTCCTTGTTGTTGATAGTGTCCCAAAGCGTTTTTTTAACATGCTCAACATTTTTAATACCATTAACTTCAAAGACCCCCTCTTTGACTTCACGAACGCCAAGAATGATATTTCCGCCATCAGTATTTGCCATCGCCACATAGGTTTTCCAAAAATCTTTTGGAAGTTCACCTTGGCCGAACTGTCCTTCAGCGAGTTTAAATTCATAATCTGAATTTTCTTTTAGATCATTAAAGTCAATTGTCATTTTATGACCCCATATCAAGCATTGTGCATAATCGTTTTATTATTTCTTTTTATCTTCATGTTTCTTAAGGTTTTCAAAGACTGCTTCAACAAGATGTTCAATGACATCAGCGACAGACAAGTTATTGTCCTTTGCCATTTTCTTTACTTTTTGAGCAACACTTTTCCTAACTCGGACGCTAATTGGTGCATCTCTGAGTTCGCCAGTTTTTTTGGGTAGTTGAAACACAAAACATCTCCATGTGCAGAAAAACATTTATTTCACATTAAATTGTATGTAAATCAGCTTGCAATGTACAGAAATCAGCTCTATACGGTCTTTTATGCCAAGATTTCTACGGTAAATAAAAAAATAGATATTGAATACCTAAATTTTTCTAATAAACATTTCACTGTAGCAAGAGTAGAAAGGTAGAATCGATAGATGACCCGTTTGGGTTAACATTTGAATTTAAAAAGTACTTTGAAGAAGGTTCAAATCTTATTGAAATCTATAAAAACCGATTGATTTCAATAAGATAACGCAAATGGTCGGGCAACCAAAACTCTAGACGAACCACTGACTCAACTCAATTATGTATCTATTTTTATTAAACATTTTTTAAATGCGCCAGCGGACAATTACGGAATTCTACGGAAACTCTATATCGATTCAGGCCTTTCGATGCGAGATATTGTTGAGTTGACGGAATCTGCCTGGCCTAAAACATCTATATTGGAAGCTATTAAACAAGGCCAGATCATCAAGCCAAAATCTTTGGAGCCATTACGGCAAAAATATGGAGTTCGCTTTGTTAGGGGAAAACTTGTATCTCATGAAAAAGAACAGAGTGTGATTAAACTTATTCTTAAATTGAGTGGCGAAGGTAAATCGCAGCGGCAAATTGCTAAACATTTAAATGATAAAAATATTAAAAATAAAACTGGTGGTAAGTGGGATAGGTCTGTTGTTGCTGCCATCATCAAACGTGAATCACGGGAGGAACAAGCATGAAAAGAGTCGTGGAAATAGTGGCGGCAATTATTTTATTGGTATCGGGGAATTATCTTGCTTTAAGATTAATTGAAAAGTTCAAGCAAGAGACTATTTTCAAACTGGATAAGGGAATTTCTTCCTTGTCAAAGTTTTCGTCAGAGTTAACTTTCAAAAAATAGTGAAAGGTTGTAAAGGATTGTCAATTTTTAATCGACTGTATTAATACTTGAGACATACCGTCGAATAAACAATAAGACCCATAGTTAATTCATAAAAGCATAAGTTTAGTTGTTGTTATTTTGATTTCTATTACTGACTTTAAACCAATCCATGTTAAAGCAGTAAAATTCTTCACATGGAGAAGGATCAACAATCTCTCTCATTTTCCCATGGCCATTATGAGGAAATTCTTCAATTATTTCCTTTAATACCCGTCTGTAATCATCAAATTTCAATATGTCCATAATATACTTCTAGTATAATTTATTTAATACGTAACTGCTCACCCATAACGTAAATTTTTTTTGTCAAAAGACAGGCCTTGTTAGATTTTTTTTGTTGGCCGAGTTTGCCTGATA
>MEQB01000050.1 GCA_001770015.1 Bdellovibrionales bacterium RIFOXYC1_FULL_37_79 | reverse complement strand
TAAACTCCCTCTCGCTCAAACCGTGGAAGATTATGAGCGACTTCTTCCTCTCAAAGGCCAGTTCTTGGCATAAAGTTGATGATTTTATCAAAAAAAATAACTTAAAGATAGGATGGCCATTTACCGCTTACGTGGTAGTTATTTTGCTCTATAACTTTCTTTTTTTTATATCTAGCTTTAGTACTTTTTACTGAATTTATAAATCGATCTTTTTCTTCAATAGTTAAATCGAGTAAATCTACAAAGCTCTCAGCTTTTTTTACAGATATTTTTCGTTTTCCAGATAATAGTTCAGATATGGCAGAAGAAGTTAGGCCAAGAGATAAAGCAAAAGCTCTTAAAGAATATGATGTATTTCTTTCTAATCTTTTATGAAACTCCGATTCAAGTAAATGTTGATAATCATGTTTTTGCATACTGTCTTTATAAAATGTTCAATCATAAAATGACAAGTCAAATACGGTTTAAAATGCTCCGTATTTTGAAATATTGGAGCACTTATTTTATTAAATAATACGATATTGAAATGGTGAATTTCTTTTATAATAAGTCTTAAAATATGGACGTACCTGTGCTCAATTACAGAGAACACGGATACTCAATTTTCTAGAAAACTTGGATACTATTGCCTAATTATCCGAAAACACAACATTGGAAGCAGGTGCTTGTTGTTTTCAACATATTAAACACACAGTCCGTTGTCGGAATTTTCTTCTATATACAAATATTTAGATGAATTTCAAGACTAAATATTTTCAAGCCAACAATGCAGCGCCACTTTGTCAACATCAATATCATATATGGCTTAAAAAATTATTACAACATTAAGCTTTTAATGCCAAAAAATCTCACTCTACAAAACAGATTTAAGGCTTATGTTAGAGAACAAGGATCTGATGGTGGCAGTTCGAATCCCCTTGATTGCTTCATAGAAAATTAACATTACTTTTAATAAACAAATTCACTGCTGTCCGGTTTAAATTTCAAAATAGCGATAGCTGAAATGGCGGTGGGTAGCGAGTAATGTATTTACCTAGTTCAAAAACATTTTAAATTTTCTTCAATATTAAAAAACGCATCCCCGCTTTTTACCTCTTGTCGGCAGTTATGCCTGAGGATTTATTAAGTTTCGCATGAGATACTATGGTAATGGGTGCCAATTCCGATCAGTCACGGCCTTTCGCTAGGTATTTCTGGACTTCATTTAAACCTAGAACTCGTTCGTAATTCACTTACAGTTAATCCATTATGTCTGATGTCCTCGAAACCTATCGTCCACTGGCTGGTACCAGTTCTCTATTTCACAATCCGCAATTTTCTATAGCAAAAATTGAAAAAATAATCTATATCCAAATTTTCTTCAATATTTTTTATCATACTAGCTAGGTCTGAAACTTGGGTCTTTTGATTTATATTTTACTACTAAGTAAATTCCTTTTACTGTAAGGGGTTTTGGCCTGTTCGATGCAATTTTTAAAAATGTTATCATATTACTAACCTTTTAGGGGCCTAGAAAGTTGATGGTGGGTGGAATGTCATCACTTAGCTTTTAAATTGAAATAATAATAAAAAATGGCTATAATTGGTATTACTGGTAATACTAATTATACAAGGAATACAGGCATGAAAGAAAAACCTAGAGTTTATGGCGTTGCGACTGTTGGCAGCAAGGGGCAAATCGTAATTCCGCAGGAAGCTCGTCAAGAACACAGAATTGAAACAGGAGATAAAATTTTTATTATTTCAGGCCCCCCAGGTAGTAAAAACATTATTTCTCTTGTTACCGAAGAAGGGATGAGTGAACTCTTACAGTTTGTAGAAGATCATGCTTTGATGCTGAAAAATGTTGTTGGTCAAATTCCCCTAAAAAGGAAGAAAAAATCATGAAAACGTTAGGTGCTTTAAGGATATTGTCCTTGTTTTTGCTCGTTGTGGTTAACACCGCCTTAGCAAACACTAAAAAAGATGATGATTGTATCAAAGATTTAAGTTTTACTGAGTTTATTAAAATTATTAAGGAAAAACTTCCCAGTATTAAGAACAATGCAATCCAAGTAGAAAAATCCCAAAACACTTTGTATGGAACTGGCAGTATTAACGATATTACAGCTGTGGGAGGAGTAACTCACTATACTAATGATAATTACAATCCAACAAATCCTTTCTCGACATATTCATCAAAAAAATATGAAAGCAATTTAGGGTTACAAAAAAAGTTTTCACTGACGGGGACAAATATTGAAACAGGAATTAAGTATTCTCAAATTAAAGATGAAATTACCAATAATGGCAATAAGTATTACCGTCCTGTAGCTTATATGGAGATCAGTCAGCCGATATTGAAAAATGCCTTTGGTGTTGTAGATAGATTCACAAAAAATAATGCCATGATGAAGGTGAAAATAGAAGAGTTAAAAAAGAAAGAATTTGATGAATCAGATATTAATTATTATAAAAAACTATATTATCGATGGATTGTACAAAAAGAAAAATTAGAACTTTTGCAGCAAAGCATAAAAAATAGTGAACTTTTAGAAAATCAAACTAGGCGAAAATTTAAGTTAGGGATGACCGATAATGACGATTTACAGGAAACAGTTGCATCTGTTCTGAATTATCAACAACAATACAAGATAAATGAAATTGCCTACAATCAAATAAAAAAAGAGATTGAGATTTATGTAAATGCAGAAACACCTTCAGAAAAATATTTAGAACAAAGACTGAATCAAAATGAGAAAAAAAGTTTTGCTGATATTCCATTTGCTGAAACAGCAAATACTAAAATATATGAACTTTTCAAAGAAAATTTAGTATACACGCAAGGTGTTGCCAAAAATAAACTCTTACCTGAATTAAATGTTTTAGCTGGATACACTTTAAAATCTTCGGGCAATTCTCTTGATAACGCTGTCAACGGCATGAGTGATCGAGATCTTTATGTTGGGTTATCGGTAATTATTCCTTTGGGAAATATTTCGGCAGAAAAGGAATTAGAGGATGTTTCATTAGATGTCGCCCAATTAAACCATGAATATTTTCTTTCCAAAAATCAATATCAAAAAACATTAAACGATCTTCTCTCGTCTATATATGGATATCAAAGTATTTTAAATGTAAAAGAAAAAAAAATAAAATCATTAGAATCTAAATATAAAACTCAAAGTAAGAAGTATAAAGGAGCGAGGTTAAACTTGCGATATTTGCTAGATACTAGTGATCAAATTGTCAGCGAACAAATTGATATACTTGAGATTAAAAATTCTCTTATTTCATACAGCATTGATTACGAAGATTTAACAAACTAGGTGGTACATGAGCACAATATTAAGATATCTTACAGAGAATAAACTATTAATCACTTTATTTATTTTAATGACCTTTGTTGCAGGGATTGTAACTTATAAAGGATTGAAGAAGGATTTCATGCCTTCAATTGATTTCGATGCAATGACCATAAAGGTGGTTTATCCAGGAGCAAGTGCCACAGATGTTGAGTTAAATGTAATTGTTTCAATAGAGGATAAATTGGCAGGAATCAGTAATATTAAAGAATATACTTCTATCTCAACAGACGATGGAGGAACTATTTTTGTCAATATTGACCCAGATGCCTCGAATGTCCAAAGAGTTAAGGATGAAATTTATAGGAACATATCTAAAGAGACCATAGAAGATCTTCCTAGTGGGGTTAAGGAAATTATTTTAACAGAAATTGATCCCGATGTTTTTGCAGTTTATGAGATAAGTGTTTCAGCAAAGGAAGCGGCCAATGTTTCAGATAAAGAGCTTTTTGATTTAGCAGATAGACTTGAGGATATGTTAAAAAAGGTAAATGGTGTCAACAATGTCAGCATGTCTGGATATCTGGATAGAGAAATTCATATCAATATTGATCCTGAAAAAATGAGCAGTTACTATATTTCTTTGAATGATGTTGTAAACAGTATTCAGGTTAGAAATGTTCGTTCAACTGGTGGAACTTTACAATCTCTACAGAATGAACAGAACATTGTCTCTATTGGAGAATTTTCCAATCCTATGGATGTTAAAGATGTGATTGTTAGATCAAATTTTGAACAAAAAAGGGTGCACATTAAAGATATTGCCAATGTTAAGGATTCATTTAAGGATGCGGATGTTTATATAAGGGCGAACAAAGAAAAGAGCGTTATTTTATCCATTTCTAAAAAAGCAAACGCAGATATCATAAAGACTATTGATAATATAAAAGATTTTTTTGATAAAAATAAAGCAATGTTCTCAGACAAGTTTGAATTAACTGTCATTAGAGATATGTCTGATTCAATAAGATCACTTTTAGATGTTGTAATAAATAATGCGGCCATTGGTTTTGTTCTAGTTGTAGTTATATTATTTATTTTTTTAGATCTTAAAACCTCACTTTGGACTGCCTTCGGTATTCCTATTTCTCTGATGATGTTGTTTGTTTATATGTATAAGACAGATATGACTTTTAATACCATGACATTAGGGGCAATCATTACAGTTTTGGGCATGTTGGTCGATCACGGTATTGTTGCTGCCGAAGCGATTCATCACAATAAAAGCATGGAAATGTCTTCAATGGACGCTGTTGTCGCTGGTGTAAAGAGTATTTTTTCCCCTGTCATTGTATCGGTATTAACAACTATTATGGCCTTTTTGCCCCTTCTCGCAATTAAGGGAATTATTGGAAAGTTGATTTATGTTTTCCCTGTTGTTGTGACAGCAACCCTCCTTTTTTCTCTCTTTGAAGCAATGTTTATTTTACCAGTTCACTTAAAAGATGAGCGCCCAAAAGAAGCAAAAAAATCTGATTGGTTTATCTCCCTAGAAAATATTTTTGAAAAATATCTAAAGAAAATTTTAAAGTATAGATATTTGGTAGTTGTCTTGTTGCTTGTGTCTATTGCTCCAGCGCTTTTCTTATGCAAGGGCGTAATAAGCAATTTTGTTCTTTTATCGGATGATTCAAGTGATAAAATCACAATTAATCTTGAAGCAGACAAGGGAACCAGTTTAAAATATATGAAAGAAATATCTGGCCAAGTTGAGAATCTCGTTTTTTCTACAATTCCTGAAAAACAACGAGTTTCTGTTCTAACGAAAGTAGGGCTACATGCAAGTGGAATGAGTCAAGAGTATCACACAAATTGGGCACAAATTACGATTAATCTAATTCCAAAGACTCAGAGAACAAAGAACGCCGCAGAAATCATCGCTTCTCTTCGTAAAGAAATTTCACCCGAAACAATCAAGGATTTAAAATTAGCGTCATTTGAAAAAAGCGGCTTGGGGCCATCAGCAGGAGATCCTGTTAATATAAAATTAATTAGCAACAATTCAGACACATTGCAAACCTATCGTGAAAAAATAAAAAACTTCCTTGCCTCTATAAAAGGAGTTCAAGATATTGATGATGATCAGAAACTAGGAAAGGAAGAGTTGCGTTTGGTTTTCGACTATAACAAACTTGCTCAATATGAACTAAGCGTGGCGGATATCGCTCGGACAATTAGAACCGCCTATGAGGGAACTATTGCTTCTCACATTCAGACTCTTGATCGTAAAATAGATTTTAGGGTTAAGATTGATGATGCATACCAACGAGATAGTAAATTTTTGTATGATCTTTTAATTCCTAATAAATCAGGCCGATTGATAAAACTTAAAGAAATAGTGTCTTTTAAAGTTAAGGATGGAAAATCCAAAGTAAATCATTATAATGGAGATCGAGTTCTAACTATAACGGCAAAAATTGATGAAAAAATAGCAACATCCAATCAAATAAATCAATTAATTAATGTAAAATTTAGAAATGAAATAGAGCAATGTCCAGATTTAACAATGTATTTTGGCGGAGAAGCTGAAAAAACGGATGAAGCAATGGAAGGAATTGCCGCAGCATTTTTAATCGCAATATTGTCCATTTACTTAATAATAGTAGCTCTTTTTAGATCTTTTTCTCAACCATTAATAATTATAACAATAATTCCTTTTGGTCTTCTGGGTGCCTTAATCGCTTTTGCTCTTCATAGAGTCCCTTTATCTTTATTTGGTATAATCGGCATGATTGGCCTGACTGGTGTTGTTGTGAATGATAGCATTATCATTGTTGATTTTATCAACAAATTGGCAAGAGACCCAAACACCAACGCACAGAACGTAATACAGTTAATCGCTTTAGGGGTAAAAGAAAGGTTGCGAGCTGTCCTTTTGACTACCTTAACAACTCTTGCAGGATTATTTCCTACAATATATGGATTCGGTGGCGATGTGGGGATCTTGGTGCCTATCGTGATGGCAATGGGGTACGGGCTTTTATTTGCTACAGGATTAACGTTATTTATAACACCTTCTCTTTATATGATTGATGGGGATATAAAAATGCTGTTCAAGCGAATTATAAATAAAATTTTTCCTAGTAAGACAACCTTAGCTAAACCCACATTTTTTACATAAAAAATTAACTTATTGCCAAGATATATCCAGCAACGCGCTCATAAAATTTTATCCAACCTTGCCACAATATTTGCCATCCAAAGCGTTCATATCTATCAATGAAGCCACCCCTGGCACCTTCTTTAGAATAAACGGTACACGGTTCCGTTTAAGGTTACAGACCACATCTGAGGGAGTTCCAAATATACACGGAAGTCATCTTGTTTCATCATAATTCATGATTTTTCACGTCTAGATTAGTTCAGATTTGAATGATAACAAAGTGAGGGCCCGACATAAAATAATAATATTTTTGCCATCCTTTCCCTCAAAACCTATGATAATATTAATTTTGAATAAAATAATTTATAATTATAATAAAACCATTTACCAGGCATCAAATGGAAAGCCACTATACCGCATACAAAGAAGATTCTCTTCATTTAAATGAAAAGTCTCCTTTTTTTTGGGATCATGTTACTCGTTACTGGTGGGCAACTAAATTAACTAAGGATAAAATTGTTTTAGACTGTGCTTGTGGTAAAGGATATGGAACATATATTCTGGCATCCTCATCCAAATCAGTAACTGGCATTGATCTGAACACGATATCCATTGAAATAGCGCAACGGGTATTTAAAAAAGATAATTTGGCTTATAAAATCGCTGACATCCTATCTCTAGAAAAACTGCAAGATAAATTTGATGTTATTACTGCATTCGAGGCTATTGAACATATTCATTCTGATCTAAACGATGGGTTTATCACTTCTTTAAAACGTGCAATATCTCCAAGCGGAAAAATTATTATCAGTACTCCGAATCATGACGTTGTTTTAAAAAGTCGTTCATCAATTCCCAGCTTTCATATAAATAATTTTCGCAGTAAAGAGTTAAGAACATTTTTATTGAAGCATTTTGATGATGTTCAAATGATTGGACAATTTCGCCCTAAAGGAACTTTATACAATCTTCTGTTTAAGTTTGATTATTTCAATTTGAGACATGTTATAAAAAATTTAAGCGTTTTACCATCAAAGATACAGCTCATGGAAAATTCAGTAAAAGAGGATATTATAGCTAATAGCGAACTTAAAATTAATCCCGCTTTTATAGATTGTCCTCTAGAATTCAAACGATATCACTTTAGCTCTTCCCACTGGCGGCAGGCAGGATTAACAATCGCAATTTGCCAAAATCCTAAAAAATAAAAATATATGTTTCCTAATATCTCCCACAGAACATGTGCCAGGAACAACGACGCTATTTGGACGAAATGGTACTTAAGAATATCTAGAGACAAGTCTTTTGCATACTTTGGTACTGTTTGGAATCCACGTGCATTATAAACTTCTTCAATAACCGGCTGACAAAATTAAATTTCTTATCAGGCGGCTTCATCAAAAAAAAACGCCACAACTTCTTTATCAATTTTTTTTATAAGATCAACATTTTTAGAACTTATAATAAGACAAAAATAATAACCAAGAAGAGAATCAATTTTAAATCGGTTAATTTGTCATTGGCGAAAACCCACACAGGGTTCAGAAATATTACACCGCTTTAAAAGATATTATTCGATTCAATCCCAAATCCCCAAAAACCGGGGGGGAATAATGTTAAATCACCCCAAATGCTTGCAGTTGCCTAAATGATTCATTCACCCGATTTCTAGGAGAATGAATACCTTTGGCAAGTTGGTAAAGTGATCCAAAATTGGACTTCTGGGTAAATGATAAAATATCAGAGATCACCTGACTTCGCCCTTCTGCTCGATACCTGATCTCTGACACATTTTTAATGATGAAATCATTACTCTTTAAATACTTTTTAAAATTCTCATGAAAATTGATTCGGGTTTTAATTTTTCTCTTTACTAAAATTGACCAGTTATGCTTGACATAACTGCGCTCGATTAAAAAATGAACAATTACTTCTAAATTTTCATCATTATGTTTTATAAGTGAACATAATCTTCTAATTTTTGAAGGTGATAATAGAGTTGCATAACGAGCACACCAATTTAAAATAGCCTGCTTCATTCTATTGTCATTTTCAATGTGAAGTGTCGCTTCTAAAAAAAATTCTTCCAAATCTACAAAGTTTTTCATGCGGGGTGAAATCCCCAATGCCGCTCCAAGATAGTTGAACTTTTGAATAAAACTATCCAAGTAAAAACTCCTTAAGTTTAAGATGGATTAGGGTTACGTCACGAACAAAATCATTCTTGAACCTATTTTGTTCTGGGGTATGCGATTCAAGCAAAAAATCAATACCATCGTCCAGCTCACCAGAGGAAATTTTTAAAAGTTTAAGATCATCAAGATCTTTTTGCTCAAAACTGTGGCGATAATAATAGGCAGCTACTTTTAATTTTATTAGATCAATACGTGAAGCATAGCTTAACAGAATATTTGAGAATAAATCAGAACGAATGATCCGCTTGTAAAAATCACCTGGGAGAATAAGGCCTTGAGCCTGGCTATTCAGCCACTCTGGAAGTCCATATTTTTCACCTATTTCAAAGATTTTTGAAATAACTCTTGGATGTTCAATGTGATTTAAAGTATCGATATCCATAGTCATCCTTGAAGATATACCGTGGAGATGAAGAGCGTAAGCTCCAATAATGATTAATTCAATTTCGAAATTTTGCTCTCTTAACCAATCATTAAGCTCTTTAAGAAGGATATTTAAGTCACTCATAGTTATATTATATAACTATTTTAGTTAATTATGCAACTGTATTTTTTTCTTTTGAAGGTAAAAGATTCGGGCATGGTGCATCTGGTTAACTATTTTTAGATCCCCCTCTTTTGGGTAACAAATCCCATGGTTTTCGGTAGTAATCTTCAATAGTTTCATGATTTAAGATGCCTTAGACAAAATAAAAATATATTCTAAAATAGCTTGGTAACTCATAGTTTCTTTCTTTGGTTTGGTTGAGTTAAGTGGTTAATTTTTTGAAAGAAATTCCATTTTAGCCGAGAAGGAAGATATGAGGTAACCATCCTGAAACTCATAATTGGGTTACCAACTATAACACTTAAATTTTTAAAATTTGAAATTTCGGTAACAGATATACTGAACTTATTACATAGCACGTTGCGCACCGCGCCATGGTGTTGTAAAATCCTCGTATCATAAATTAAAAAAAGGATTAAAGTGAAAACCATCTTAACATTTTTATTTATACTGTTTTCATATCTTTCATTTGCCCACGAATCAGATCGCAGCAAGATATTATTAAAATATTCACAAACTGATAATAGTTCAATCAAAAAGTTGTTATTGGCACAGGATATTTTGAAACAAGAAAATCTTACTGGCGATGATCTATTAGTGGTGTTGGATATCTTTAACCAAGATTACGATACAAATTTTGGTCTATCGTTACAATCAATTGGAATAACTGTTTCTCACAGTGTGTACCTAGAAGAAATTCATACATTTTGTTATGTGAAAAATTCTATTATTGAAGAAATCAATTTTTCTACCCTAACTAATCGTCCCCAAATTTTTAATTCAAAAGTCTTGAAATTGTTAAAAAAAGCTTTAAGCAATGCAGATCTTACTTATTACTCCGTTAATGAAGGTGATATTCCTTGTTACAATGAAGAAATTAAAAGAACATTAGAATCTATTCTTTCTGATATTGAAGGTAGCATGTAGCCAAGCTTACTTATAAATCAGGTAATTTTTTCAGATTGATAATAATCAGTGTTCATAGCATTTATATTTGCATAAAACGCAATAAGAAGTGTTCTAACAAATTACAAGAAAAATATTTAGGAATTTGTACCACTCTTTAAAGCAACCTTTTTATATTATTTAAGAGCTGCCAGATTTTAGTAGCTTTTTTTTGAAGTCAAAGAACAAGACGAAGAAAAACTATTTTCCCCCCGCAAGTTATTAAACCATTGTCAAAAGTGGTTGATTCAAAATCACACTGAATTGCCAATGAGACACTATGACAGAAAAGTTCATTGATAACTATTGGCTATTTTTTCCCACCAGAAGACGTACCAATCCATAACTTTCAATCAAGCAATCATAAATTTCGCCATCATTATCTGCTTTTCCAATTTTTTTGCATTTCGCAAGCAATAAAGGCGTATCTTGAACAGAAATAATTTTGTTATCAACCAATTGACTCACTCTAAGATAAAATTGTCCATCCCGTAAGACAATTTTGACCAAGACTGCCTTTTGTGCAATCCATCCATTCCACGAACAACTTTCGCTCAATAATTGCTTCACCGTTACTAAAACATCAAAGTCATCAGAAATATCTTTTTCTCCAAGAAAATATTGAGTCACAATCCCAATATGCTTATCAGTCTTTTTTTTCTCCCTAGTTTTCATTCGAATGAAAATTTGCTCTAAAAAATTGTGATGACTTTTTAGCATGATATCCTGTTTTTTTTCAAAAACCCCCAATGGAACTTCAAGTTCAGGACCACAAAAAATATTTGAATTCAAACCAAGTATTATTCTTTCCTTCTCAAATAAAAGTGATCGATGATGAAGTAAATTAGATGCATATTTTTGTACCCTTATAAGAATTTTTTCGTTGCTCATCACAACCTGCATATTCAGAGCAAAAAGTATAAGTACTAAAACTATTTTAACCATGTTGCCCCTCCATCCAAACACTCTTGTGGAACGCCATGGTTACATTTCTTTTCTCCATATGCATATCGAGATGTCCATTCTGCTTGCTTCGCACATGAGTAATATAAATGATTAGTGCTACACCCCGGTTGAGTGATGGCCCTATAATGAGCCGGATAAAGCAGTGACTCATTTTTCTTATGCGGTTGTACCCTTATTACTCTAGACATGGAATTCTTATCAAATTCGTTTTTCTTCGCCATATCAACTTGATCTTTCAAATAAGAATTTGATTTTAAATCAGCAAAATTGATTTCTATTTCAATTTTGCTAGTCGATCCTGGACAACGATCACTATTAACAGGGATATTATTTAATTTTTGAAAACATTTCTTTTTGAATTCCTCCATTTGCTTATGCATTTGAGTCATTAGGTCTGCTCTTTCTTCTTTCATAAAGTCTTTTCCCACACCGACATCCATTCCTCCCGTTCCAGATCCATAACCTGATCCAACCCCAAAACCTGTAGTACCCCCACATTGACAGGCGAGTATCGTTAATCCTGAATGTATTTTATCAAAAGCTTTATGTGGGTTATGCATAATAGAATCTTCCGGGCCTAAAGTCCTACAATTATATTGGGGAAAAGTTGCATCATTTTCAACCCAAATTATCGATCCGTCAGCCTCGATTTTAACACCTCTTTGAACTTCCTCATATTCATCGACCAGTCCTAGATGATGAAAAATTTCATGAGTAATCGTTGGGCAATCTGAATTGGGGCTCCATTTTAGCGAGTTATCCCGTATTTCATCTTTGGTAATTTCCACAAAAATTTCAGACGGGATAATTGTATTTTTAAAACTATTTTTTTCATATAATTGAACTGATAAAATTTCTCCATTAGGTCCCCTAAGTCTATCCTGAATTTCCGACAAACATTTTTTTGTTTTGAAGATATATTGTTGATTAAAATTTTCATCAAATTCGTTCTTATCTTCTTGTTGGAATTTTAAATTGACTGTTGCAACATAGCTAGGACCATTATTCGCTGGTGGCATTCTGGTTAAAACATAGTCGCTGTACACACCAGAACCGCTATAATCCCACCCAATAAGGTTCGACTCTCCGGGTTTAAGCGTTACACAGGTTTGAATGTGAACAATATCGTTCACATTCCGATTGAGTTCATACAGTACTTTGTTTGTTCTCTGTCCTTCTGACGAACATGAACTTATCCCCTTATCAACAGATTCAAAAAAGGGACTCAAATCACTAATTCTTGAAATCATGCTCAAGGTTTTTTGGATTGATTGATATCTTTTACTACAAATATCAGGAAAAGTGGCACATTGGTTTGGTGACAAACTTGAATCCAAAAGTGCGTCAAGATAAACTTGAGCAACATTCGCTAAACACTTTCGAACTTTATCTGAGGTTCTACCAACTTTCATTTTATTTACTATTCGAGGCAATTGTTCCTCTAAAAATTTTTTTTCCAGTATTTTATTTTTTTGAACGTTCAAATTCAATCTACAAGGATTATTACTCCAGTTATCAATTAGTTTCTGCTGCTTCTTCGTAATTTCCAAACGAGAATCTTCTCCAGGTTCGTAAGGAGATATTGCTGATTTACTAAAGGACTGTGCCCCGTATTGAGCCACTAAGTTTCGTACATAACGGGTAATATCACCTGACCTTGAATACCTTGCTGAATTTAAAAAATAATGGAAACAATCAAAAAAATCAAATTGTGATTCCGCATACGCTTTCGATAATATAACTTCAAAATCTTTAGAAAATACCTTTTTTGATTGAGCATCAAGTCTAAATTTTATTGTTTCTGACAAAGGAACCTTGGTGTTATAGGATTGGTCGCATTTCCAATCTAGAGAAATTTCTTTAGATTGGGCACATACATCAGTAATTATTTCACTAAAAATAATAGCGGCTGACAGTAACAAAAAAATATTTTTCAAAAACATACCCCCGGTCCCCTATAAGAACCCCTCCTATATTTTAGAGAGGGCCGGTGAGGGTGTCAACCTTTACAGCAAAGCATTGCTAGCAGCACTTTATTCAGGGATTTAGCAGTCGACTACATATCGGTACTATTAAATAACGAAAATAGATCAAAGTTTAATTGATAAAGCTCTTGCGGCTTAGCGTTTTGTACGCTTGCCTGGCACTTCTTTAAAAATTTAAAAAAGTTTTCTTGAATTTCCATTTTTACTTCGGGAGTAGCAGAAAAGATCACACTAAAATTATATTTTTGCTCAGGACTGAGTTTTTGAATCAGTTCAATTGATTTCACCTTTTGCATAATTTTATATTGAATAACAAATCCTGCATCATCTGCCAGGTGCAAATTCTCTCTAAGAACAATATACCTTCCTTCGCTCTTTCCTATCACCTGCATTTTTTCCAATTTTTCCAAAATTTGATTTAATTTAAATTCAGGAATCTGCAATTCCCTACAAATCGTATGCGGTGTACGCCTGAAGCGCTCAACGGTTAATGCCATATGAACAATTTGCATATCTGGATCAAGATAGTATTCACTTAAATCTTTCTGCAGAACATTCACTTTATCTGCCTGTAAATGAGTTTCCGATTTATTATATTTTTTTTGGATTTGCTTGATTAAAACCAACAACTCTTTTTTTCTCCCAGGCAGATAAGTTAAATTCATTTGATAAACCAACTCTATATAATGCATTTCTTCACTGGTAACTTCCAGATAGCGACACGCTAAATACAGTTGATCAAAACTAAGATCTCCATCCCTGTTTAAAACTTTGGAAAGATAGGTTTTTTGAACACGTGCGGCTTTTGCCATATCCTGAAAAGTAAAACGTGTATTTTTTTCACGCTTATTATAGGCCAAAAGTTCTTTTAAAATTTCTTTATATCCCAAGTAGTTAAATAAGTTCAAACACCCTCCAGTTAACTTTTTATATAATATCATGTTAATTATTAATTATCAATTCATTGATCTTTTTACCTATAAGAATTACTTTGCAGCAGAAGAAGAAAAGTCCGGTAATTTTTTTCTTCAAAATAATAATCGCCCCAGGCAATTGGGCTTTTATGGTATAACCATACCAAATTGGAGATACGAATGAAAAAAATATTCATTATTTGTTTAGGAACATTCTATTGTTTGTCCGTCTATGCTCTAGGTGGCTGGACTAGCGGTGGTGGATATGCCGCCAAAAGAGGTAACACTTACTACCTTTACGATTTTGTTGAAGGACAACTCTACGACAATATCTACATCAATCACACACAAACTGATCAAATGCAAATCAATAAAAGACTTCGTTCAGTCATAATGCCACTAGGAGAAGAGGCAGTTAATCTGACTATCAAAAAAATCAATGAGATCTATATTTTGCTTCCAGAACTTGCTGAAATGCTAGTGAAGACCATTGAAACATACCAATGGAGAACCACTGAATGGCAAATCCTTGCCGCCAATGATTTGGGCAATACCTACGGAAATCCGACTTCTGGAAATAACATCGAAAAAATTCCTATGGTTTTTAGAGATGATTCCAAGCGGGTAGCATGGATCGTTAAGGATATCTGGCAAAAACTCAGTATCAATCAAAAACTTGGAACTATTTTTCACGAAGCCATCTATGCTCTTATGGCCAAGAAACTTTCCAATAATACTTCAGAAAATGCAAGGGAACTAAATATCTATATTTTTAGTCCAACTTTTGAATATCAAAGCGTTGAACAAGTCGTCACTAAATTAGCGACCTTGGGTTGGCATAAGATGTGGTTAAGTCTTGAAGAATATCAATATTTCAATTCAGATCATTTTGCTAATGAATGCAGGGAATTCAATGAACAAATTAAAGTTTTTATTTCCAATGCAGTAACGGAGTATCAGAAACTTTATGAGAAACAAAAAACGATTATGTGGAATATCTCTTCTTCTTCAAATTTTAATGGTTGGTACAATGGTTTATTTCCCTGGTGTGATGTCAGGGCATTTCCGTGGGAAGTTTGTAGCGACAGGGACGATGTAGAATATTTGGCACCTCAAATGTATATTGATAATGTTTTATATTACTATCCACCAAACAATAAAATGATCTACCAGCATGTTGCATACCAAGAGTCGGGTAACCGAAAATCACTCCTTAGAGATAAAATTATTTTTAAGGATAGTGAATTAAAAAACATCAAAAACTATATCTATCAGGCAAATGTGTATCAAAACAAACTGAATGATGAGAATTTTTCAGAACAATGCGATCTAAAAAATCATTATGATTTAAACCGCGATGTGAATGATTTCGTTCTTATCCAAAACTTCGCAGAACTTAAAATTTTAAACTAACAATTATATTTAGGAGTTAATCATGAAAACTGTATGCTTAATAATAGCAGGATTCTATACTTGCGCCGTAATGGCAATCGAAGGATATCAAATTGAATGTAACACCGTGACTGCCTGTATTCTTGAAGGCCCATCCCATTGTGAATTTAAAGTGAACCCATCTGGTGACAGGATGATCTGGAAATATTCACTTAGATTAAAAAAGAAGGAATATTGTGTAGAAAAAAAGGTGGGAAGCCTAGACCATTATCACCAAACGCATTTTACCGATGGCTGGTTTTTAAACTCTATAACTACTATTGATTCTCACACTGAAGATGACATTATCTGGAATACATTTTACAGGGAGCTGGAAAATAAAACTCCTCCCCGTGGAGAAATATTCATAACTAATTTCACCTCGGATGCTCTTTATAAAGCGAATGCAGAATGCAAAAGCTCTCAAGAAGAGATTGAAGACAACTATGATAAATGTAATTAATTTTTTAACGGTGGACTAAACAGCCACTGCTTTCTTACATAAAAATAGACACAAACAACAAATGGAGATTTTATGAAATTTATTTTTGGATTATTATTTTTGATTATTGTTATAGGAACAGTTCATGCTGGAGATCCCACCGTGAAGCACAAGGATTTACTTGAAAAACAGGAATTAATATTTGTCACCAACATTGAAGTTAATGGAATCGTTGACGGTACCGAAGCGGCTACTTTTAATCCAACGGCAATAAAACTTCATATTAATGGTGATAGTGGTTGTGGAAAAAAATTCCTTGTAGATTTTCAAAATGATGTAATCAGTTTCTTTCAAATTGATACAATCGGACTGCATAAACAACCTCTCTGTAAAGAAACAATCGAATATTATTGGACACCAAGCGATTATAGTCTTGCTGATGGTGAAACAAAAATTATTACACAAAAAATTGGTCCGGTAAGAAGCCTGCCATATGATTCTCCTCAACAGGAAAGCTATTTTGAGGTATCTGCAAAAGTTACGACAAAGATAGGGTATTTTCCAAATGGCAACGGAATGGGATATTATTTTACATACTCCGACATTAGAGTTGAAGGCCCGAAATAAAAATTTTCAGCCTTGTCATATCCCCCGATCAACTATCTATTCTCCGTGCATATTTTAGCGCAAACACTATATTATTTATAGGATATTGCACACCAACAATCTATTATGGCTACCAAGATAACTTATTAAATTAATTGATATTATTAAACATAACATGGGTATGTACCAACTGAGAGACAAAATCTTTTGGTACAATTCAAAAAATATAAACAGCCAGCATTTATGTTTACACAGGTTAACGAAATGGATTTTACCAGTAATCGAGCAAAACAAGACATGCGATGATCCATACTATGGTTGATGAAATATTCATAGACTAATTCATTTTATTTGTAATATTCTCGCTTGATGAAAATCCTATTAGTTGAAGATGAAGAAAAAGTTGCCTCATTTATCAAGAGTGGTTTTTGCGAAGAAGGACACTGTGTAGAAGTAGCACGCGATGGTGAAGAAGCGGATCTTTGCATTGGTGTTAATGAATACAATCTTTTTATTCTTGACGTCATGCTACCCAAGCTCAACGGTTTTGTTCTTTGCAAAAGAATTCGAGAATACGGAATCAATACCCCGGTATTAATGCTTACTGCCCGTGATACCGTGGAAGATAAACTTAAGGGATTTGATGTTGGTGCTGACGATTACTTAACAAAACCATTTGCTTTCGCAGAACTTCTGGCAAGAGCAAAAATTTTACACAAACGTACGATGTCTGCAACCAATAATCTTAGCACCTCCAAATACCAAGTTCTGGATCTCACAATGGATTTAAAAACCCGAAAAGTTTTTAGAGCTCAAAATGAAATCGACCTCTCGGTTAAAGAATTTAATCTTTTACAATTTTTTCTAGAAAATCAAGGAACTGTGCTTACTCGAACAATGATCGCCGAACACGTCTGGGAAATTCATCATGATTCAATGACCAATATAGTTGATGTGTACATCAACTATTTAAGAAATAAAATCGATCATAATTTCAGCCATAAATTGATTCAGACGGTACGGGGAAGAGGTTATATATTAAAGGGATAAAACGCCTTTTAAAATCAATCCGATTTAAATTTTTTATCTGGTATTTCTTTATCTGGAGCGGAATTTTATGTGTGCTGGGAACAATTATCTACGAAAATAATAAAATCGATCTTTACAAGGATAAGGACGATCTTCTCCTGAGTAAAAGCCAGGATGTTTCATCATCAATCAATGCCTACTGGCAATTTAAATTTCAAGACGTCCTTCGCCCCAAAGACCCATCTATCGCCTATCGTAAAAATCACAATCTTCATTTCATTGATGCCGTAGATGAGCTTATCGAAAGCCAAAGTGATGACCTAGACTATTTCAATACCATCGTGCAAGTTTTTGACGATCGTGGAAATTTAATTGCAGGCTCACAATACTTAAAAAACCCTGAGCCTATCGATGAAACCTCCATTAAAAAACTTGTCCAAGGGAAAAAAGTATTTGCCCAAATGTCCTTTATCACCATCTCACAAAAACTGGTTGATTTCCGCGTGCTTACTTATCCGGTTATTGAAAACAAGAAACTAGTTTATATTGTGCAGACCGCTCAAAGCCTTGAGTGGGTGCTAAAATCGTTGCGACGCTTGCAAATTTCACTGCTTATTTTTATCCCCCTTACCGCCTTTCTTGCCGCTATAAGCACCAGCCTTTTTTTAGCCAACCTTATTTTAAAACCACTTAAACTTTTAACCCATACCGCCCGTAAAATCAGCGCCACCAACCTGGAAGAAAGAACCATTGTCCCCAAAAGTAACGACGAAATTTCAGATCTTTCGCGAACATTTAATGCGATGATCGACGAAATTCAAAAAGGTGTTGAAACCCAAAAAAAATTTCTTACCGATTGCTCTCACGAATTACGAACACCTCTTACCATAATGAGAGGTGATATTGAGGTGCTTCTTACCCGCAAGCGGGATACAAGCGAATATATCAGCATAATGGAATCCAACCTGATTGAGATTCAAAGACTCCAAAGATTAGTCGAAGAATTACTCGTATTATCAAGGATCGAAAGTGCTGAAAGCAAACATGAATTTATTTTGACAGACCTTAATGCCATAATGGACACGTTAAAAGAAGACTGGGAACTTTTTGCAAAAAGTAAAAATGTTAAACTTATCTTTTATCCACCGACCGATGGTGTTTTAGTTAAAATACTGAAGGATAAAATCCAAAGGGCCATTATCAACCTCCTCGACAACGCTTTGAAATTTACTCCAGAACATGGTGAGATAAAAATTTCCTGGGGAATTGAGAATAATAATGCCATTATTAAAATTGAAGACACTGGTATCGGTGTTTTAAAAGAAAACTTATCAAAACTATCAGAGCGCTTCTACCGAGAAGGACGGTCCGACCAGTCCGGACTAGGTCTTGGATTAAGCATCGTGCGCTCAATTATAAATATTCACAAAGGTACCATGGACCTTTTTAGCGAAGAAAACCATGGCTTCATGGTTCAACTTAGCCTTCCCGTTGAACATTAGAAAATTCTAATGTTTTTCCAACCAATTTTTAATCATTAATAAAGTATGCTGAAGCAGAAGTAATACTTCATTAACATTTTACAGGAGATATTTATGAAAAAAGTTCTAGCACTTATCGTTCTTTCAACACTTGCATTCAGCGCTTACTCAGAAGAGCAAAAAGTTGAGCAAAAAGCTTGCGAAGGCAAGGCCCTTGTTGCTTGTCAAAAAGCTCAAGCTGCTGGCAAAGTTGCAAAAGTAAAATGCGCTTGCCCAGTTGTTGAAGCAGTAGCTGCTCCAGCTGCAGAAGTTGCTGCTCCTGCCGTAGAAGAAAAACCAGCTAAAACAAAATAATATAGCTGCTTAATAATTCGCCCCTTATATTGTTAGCTAATAAAATATAAGGGGTTTTTCAAACTATTTTTTATAATTTCCTAAAATTGTTTTTCTTTTGGAATGAACAACAGATCTATCAATTCTTCCTCGATAACGTATTCAAACGGATTATCTAAAATGATAAACATATTATTTCTTTCAACTGCACAAACATAGTCCAGCTTGGTAAAAAACTCAAAAAAGTGCGTAGAAGTCAAATTGGACTGCTTTATCCAATATGCATTAAATTCTGCTTGAATAATGGGTCGATATCTAGAGATAAAATCCTTACCCCCTTGAAAAACAAAATATTCAGCACCTTCAATATCAATTTTAATAAAATCACAACGAGTAATATTATTTTTTTGGGCGTAAGCATCAAGGGTGAGCATCTCTACCTGTTCGAGAATAAAAACATCTTTTGAGTCGCTTGAAGATTTCTTTATATTTTCGCCAACCGCATTTCCTATATAATCATCGCTTGGTAGTTTGAATGTAAGCGTACCATTATCTTTTCCAAGAGCAAGATGATCAATTTGGACATTGGACAAATGATTCAATTCAACATTTTTCTTTAATAATTCAAAGTTATTTTTAAGTGCTTCAATACTGTAAATTTTAAGATTGAGGTGTTTAAAATATTGAGCGTATGCACAGGTATAGAGACCAATGTTTGCACCGATATCAATGATAACTGCATCTTTTTTCAAAAAACGAGTTAAGAAAAAAACAGTCTCATCATGGTATTGTGCCCCAAACATGACTGCTCTTAAATATTGTTCAGTTGGGCGCAATAGAATTTTGTGCCCAAGCCTCATGGGAATGATATATTCTTTTTTTGAAATAAGCCTACCACTATATAATTTACGAACAAACCACATTGGGGCCCGAAAAAATTTAGTGTATTTAAATTGTTGCCATAAGGATTCGTATTTATCTATTTTTCTCATACTTCCGAGTTTAGCAAGTTCGGTGACAAAAGGGAATTCCCCAAAAAAAGTAACCTTCTAAGGCTAACCCATGCAAAAATAAAGAGATTTTTATATTTCAATAAGAAAACATCTAACTATCATTTCTTATTATTAAATCCAGTGAAACCCTGTTTATTTATTCGATAAAGTACTGCAGATCTAAGCGGATGTCCCTCTTCAATTTTGGGATGATCAAAGTCCCCTGAATAATCACGCTTCATCCCAATTCTTTCCATTACCGCCATGGATGGTCCATTTTGTTTGGAGGTAAACGAAATGATCTCACTTAAATTCAAGGAATTGAAACCAAAATCCAAAACCGCCAATGCTCCCTCCGTAGCGTAGCCTTTTTTCCAAAAATGTTTATGAAGTCGCCACCCAATTTCAATACATGGCATGAAAGCAGCTTCAAATGTAGGAACATGTAATCCGATAAATCCAATAAACTCTCCAGATAATTTTAACTCTGCAGCGAAAAGTCCCCATTTATTTTTTTCAATCAACGCAATGATTTTATCCGCTAATTCGTTTGATTGCTCCAAAGTGAGCACGCTTGGGAAATACCTCATGACTTCAGGGTCACAATTTAGTTCATAAAATACTTTTTTATCTTCAGGTTTCCATTGCCTTAGATACAGACGCTTGGTTTCAATAAATATTTCTGTTTTATCTGAATCCATTTGCTACCCCATTAAATTTCAATCATTGAGGGGACAAAGGTTCCAAGGTAAAAACCTAAATTAAAAAGAAAGTGAGCGACAAGAGGGCAAACCCAACTACCACTTTTTTGCCGAAGATATCCCCATAAAAGTGAAATACCAAAGACATAGATTGTCTGATAGCAGATAAACCCTCTATAAGATGGGTCCGCATTAAAAATAACGGTGAAATGAAAAAGTGAAAAAAGCATAGAGGAGATAAGAACAATATAACGTGAAGCAATCCATTCTTTTAGTGCTTCCCAAACCGCAAATCTAAAGAGAAGCTCCTCCAACACCGGTCCTATTAATAGTAAAAAAACAAGAAGTTCAAGAGAGTTAAAATCAAAAGGTGGAAGATAATTAAGAAATTTACCAATTTGAAAAATACCAATACCCAAAAAAAGATTGGCCAGAGTATAAAAAATCAGAGAGAACTTCCAAATAGGTTTTGCAAAAAAAGATTTTAAATTTATCAAGATCACAAGAAAAATAGCAATCAAATCAATAAAGTATCCACCATAAGAGGGCAGCTCTATACCAAAAAAATCAAAGGAAAATCGTATAATAAAGTAAAACGTAACAAGTATGAGTGAAATAATCTGTTTCATACTTTTGATGATAAGACTAAAAGTAAAAAAACCTAGTAGAAAAAATATGCCTAGAAAAACTGATCTTTTTATATTTTCAAAATAATAGTTTAGCTCTAATTTACTGGTCAAATTTTCCATACCGGGGTAGAATCTATATCTAAAAGTGTAGAATAATCTACGGAAATAAAATTTATTTCCTTTTTCGGAGTACTTTATGGCAGATGATAATATTGTCATTTCGGAAAAAGATCATGCTAGGATTATGCATCTATTGGGTTATCAAAACTCTCCAGAATACGAAAATTTAAAACTTGAACTGGAACGAGCAAAACTCATTACCGATGACCAGGTTCCTCCCAATTTGGTAACCATGAATTCTAAAGTTAAATTTTTAAATATTAATGATGACAAAGAAATGATTGTCACCTTGGTATATCCAAGTGATGCAGATTTTTCAAAAGGACGAATTTCCATTTTGGCCCCTTTAGGATCGGCACTCATCGGCCTTAGCGTCAATCAAGAGATCGCTTGGCAGTTTCCAAACGGCAAGACCAAACGACTTAGGATTCTTGAAATTTTATACCAACCAGAGGCAAACTGCGATTGGCACCTTTAGCAAAAATAAACGGCTTACCCGGAAAATAAAGCCTGACCTTAACAAACTGGAGTTATATTGAAAGACATTCAGTCCGGGGATTTGGATCTCCCTCCATATTTCCCAATCCGCAGCAATGATGCGGATTAATACCTATTTTCCGCATAACTGTTGCGGATTTGAAAACAATCCCTTAACATGTAAGGAAGGAAGACAGGTGCTATATGATCACAAGACTAAACAATATTCAAGAAATATTAAAAAGAAAAAGTGTGCTTCTTCTAGGGCCTCGAAGAACTGGAAAAAGTTATTTTCTTACTCATCAATTAAAACCAGACCGATATTACAATCTTCTTGAAGCAGATACCTTTAGAAAAATTTCTGCCAACCCGGAATTCATAAGACACTCCCTTAAAAAAACAGATCATATGGTTGCCATCGATGAAATCCAAAAACTCCCCTCACTTATGGATGAAGTACATGCCATGATTGAATCGACCAAAACACGTTTTATTTTAACCGGCAGTAGTGCTCGAAAATTATCAAAAAACTATACTTCACTCATGGCCGGACGGGCCAAACGAGTTCATTTTCATCCACTAACTTTTGAAGAATTACCAAAGTATGATCTTCAAAAACGCCTTCTTTATGGAAGCCTACCTTCAGTTGTAACATCCAATGACCCTTGGGACGAACTCAGAGACTATACCGGCCTATATCTACAAGAAGAAATTATGGCAGAGGCTTTTGTCCGAAAAATTGAAAATTTCTCCCGTTTTTTGGAATTTGCTGGATTAAATAGTGGACAAATACTCAATTTTGAAAAACTGGGAAGAGATGCTCAAGTCCCGGCCAGAACTATTCGAGAATATTACTCCCTCTTAGAGGATACACTCCTTGGAAAAAATTTATTACCTTTTGAAAAAAAGGGGAAAAGAAAAGCTATCAGCTCATCGAAATTTTATTTTTTCGACACGGGGATTTTAAATGCTTTGGTGGGACGAAAAACCTTACATGAAAAAGGTGAAGAATTTGGAAATCTTTTCGAACATTTTATTTTTAATGAACTGGAATCATATCGTGATTACTATTCGCAAGACTGCTCATTTTCTTTTTGGCGCCTGGAAAAAGAATGCGAAGTTGATTTTATTATTAACAATGAAATCGCCTTAGAAGTAAAATCCTCCAATCATATTCATAAAGATCACTTAAAAAGTTTAATGAGTTTCTCAGATGATTTTAAGGTCAAAAGAAAAATAATAGTTTCCAGAGATCCCGATAAAAGAACAATCGATCAGATTGAACTTATCCCCTACCAGGATTTTCTCACTGATCTATGGAATAAAAAAATATTTTAAACAATCAGCGCGAGATTAAAACCTTCGCTCATAAGCTATAAGACAACTCCGATCCCAAGCGGAAGGATATAATTAACCCCTAACATCACGCCCTTGTCTCTTTTAATTCCGGACATAAGCCCTAATTGGTAATCACCTGAAAACAAATTGGGATAAAGATTAATTCTGACCTTGTAATTTTCTGAGCCATTTACAATTAAAGAAGCACTAAGCAGCTCATCAGAATCATAAAAAACGGCGGTAGCCAAATAACCTTTTTGTTTTAAAGGATCGGTAAATGCTATGCCTGAACTTAAAGTGATATATCTATTAGAGCTATACTCATAGCTAAGCCCTCCCAGATTCTGCATACCAATAAAAAAAAATGGCCTGGCTTTTGCCTTGAAAACATTAGGTCTGAAAATATAATTAAGCCCGGCATTGTTGATTTTTCCCTCTTTTACATCAATAAAAGGCTGATAGCTCCACCTGCGCATACCAAGATCATCCTTAAAAAAATAAACCACCTCATCATTTCTAAACAGAACGATGGCGGCAACATCGTAAAAAAACAAATCCGCTATATTGTCATGACTGCTTACATTTTCGTTGGATAACTCCAATGCTTCATTACCCAAATGCCCGGCATACAAGGTGGCCACAGTTAGCAACATGGGAAACTTATATGCATGCACATAATAATATTCATACATTTCTCTGGAATCATAACCTGATCCAATTGTATGAAGACCAATATTAGGGGCCACCCGGTAGGACGCAAATTCATCATTAAAAAATTTTTTCCAACCACCATCTTTTTTAATTGACTCATCAGGATCAATAATTCGTTTAAAAAGCACCCTATACTTTTCTTGATAATTTCCCTGCGTAAAATAATAAGGATTTTGAACAACATCAAAAGCCGAATTGAAATAATAGCCAGCCGGATTAAAATCGCTTTTATCGTTATAAATAAGAGTTTTTTGTTCCTGACCCAAGATAATGCCTGAAGAGATAATGATCCAAAAACAAATAACCGCATTCATCCTATGAATTTCACCTTATAAAGATTTTTTTGCCATTTTTTTCTTTTTTTTTGCAACCGTCTTCTTAGCCACTATCTTGGTAGCTGTGGGCGTTTTACTAGACGGCTTCTCGTCGTCAAAATCCACATTAAAAATGGAAGATACATCCCTATCATCAATAACATGGAGCTGATGCATATCTGTTTTACTGGTTGCCAAAGTTTCAATCTGACCAACCACCAAATCCTTCTCACTTACCCCTCGAAGTTCAAATAAATACTCGGGCCTTTCATCCAGTCGCACTCCTATTCCATATAAAACCGCGGCTACATGCTTGCAACAAGAGGCCCAATCAGGACAAGAGCAAGAAAATTTTATTTCTGATGGCGAAGGAAAAAGACCAAAACTTTTATCAGTCATAATCTCCATCACACTCGAAGAAAGTTTTCCCTGGAGAATTTCCATCAATGAATCAATTTGACCAGAACATTTTTTAACCAGTGCTTTCCACTTTTTCTCACAGACTTGGGTTATTTTAATCTTAATCTGATACAAGGACGCCCCTTGCACAAGCGCAATAATTTCACCCTTATTAATTTTCAAATCCAGCACATATCCACTTCGAACATAAGTACGCCCACGTTCCAAGCGATAAGCAAAATCCCGGTAGGATTCAATGTTCTCACACCAAGACTTACCCCAGAAAGTCGTAGCTATTTTTCTTCCGACATTGAGTACCGGTGAAAGATTCTTATCTTTTTTCTGTAATTGGGCAATTTTAGCTGCGGCCTGTTTCTTTTTTTGAGCAACCGGAACATATGGAGGCCAATAATTTTTAAATCGATTACGTCGACGACTCCCAAAAGCCATATGCTTCCCCTGAATCCTTTTATTTGCTAAACACCTGATTTATATCAAGCGAAACAAGCTTTAACAACTCATCATTGCTCATCTCGGTCAGATTTATTTCCTGGTCTTTCGATTGCCCCAGGATTTCGCTGGCCAAAGACTTTTTAGTTTCAATCAACTGGTCTATTTTTTCTTCAATAGTTCCTTTGGTGATAAATTTATGTACCAGAACATTCTTCTTTTGTCCTATCCGATAAGCCCGATCGGTAGCTTGATTTTCCACCGCCGGGTTCCACCAACGATCAAAATGAACCACATGCGATGCGGCGGTCAGATTAAGACCAGTTCCCCCAGCTTTTAAAGACAAAATAAAAAATCTAATCTGCTCGTCCTGTTGGAATCTTTCAACTAATGTTCCCCGTTCACTGATCGAAGTCTGTCCATGTAATAACAGCGGCCTGGAATTAAACGTTTCTTCAATAAAAGTGGCCAGTGGATCCATGATTTCTTTAAACTGGGTAAAGATAATCATTTTTTCTTCTTTTATTGAGGAAATTAATTCTTCAAAATGCAAAAACTTACCACTTTCTTCTTTCTCATAAACATTTACAATTCCCTCCACTTGCTTGGGATGATTGCAAACTTGCTTGAATTTCATCAGGTAGGCTAAGACCAGTCCTCTGCGTTTCATCTGATCGCCTTCTTCCTGGGCCTTTTTAAGCGCCAGCGAAAAGGCTTCCACCAGATTTTGATAGGTGTTCATCTGTTTTTTGGTTAAAAAGCAGTATGATTTCAGTTCGGTTTTATCAGGCAGGTCATTAATTATTTTTTTATCAGTTTTCAAGCGCCTTAAAATATACGGTGCCACCAGGCTTCGCAAAGGAAAAAAAGATTCTCCTGAATTTGATAAGTGTTTAACGTAAGAAGAAAATACCTGTCGACTACCAAGCAATCCCAAAGAAGTGAAATCAAAAATGGCCCACAGATCACCCAGATTATTTTCAATGGGTGTTCCGGTCAAAGCCAATTTAATTTTTCCTTTAAGCTCTCTTGCGGCACGGGATTGTTTGGTTTCGGCATTTTTGATATTTTGGGCCTCATCAAGGACAATAAGATCCCAAACATTTTCTCTAAACACCTGATGGCGATGAATAAAGCTATATGTTGTAATAACAATGTCATATTTTTTTAGTGCACCAAGCTCCCATTTTTCCTTGGAAGATTCTGAAGGATGAAGAATGACGATTTTCAAAGATGGAGCAAAAACCAAAAGCTCCCGGCGCCAGTTACTAATAAGTGATGCTGGAATAACCAGCAAATGAGGTGCCGTCTGATGGCGCTTAGTTAATAAAAAAAGAGCAATCATCTGGATAGTTTTACCAAGTCCCATATCATCCGCCAGTAAACCTCCCAGACCTAGCCTATAAAGCGTCCACAGCCAAAATAGACCATCTTTCTGGTAGGGACGAAGGGTTCCCTTGAGATTTTGTACAATAATTTTATTTTCTTCTGAATCGACAGCGGAAGGATTTTTGAGATCGTTTAAAATTTTAGCCAGATGCTCTCCAGGCTTGATAAAACCCCAGACCCGGATATCCTCGACCACCTGCTCATTTCCAGATAATGCCGCGCCTGAAATAAAACGCAAAGCCTCCGACAAGGCAATACCGTTCTTGGTAGCATTTTTAAAGTGGTTCAGCACTTCTTGTAATTTAGCTGCATCAATTTCCACCAATTGCCCTTTGATAACAATAAATTTTTCTTTTGATTGCAAAATTTCCTTGATTTCGTTTTCAGATAGCTCCTCCTTACCATCCAAGCAGAGACTAATGTCAAAATCAAGCATGGCATTCATCCCCACAATACTTTCAGTCTTACTTCCTATTTTCGCAGCAACTTTAACTTTAGACACAGTCTTGCTCTTCCACCAATTAGGAACACGAATGACAATCCCTGATGCTTCATAAAGCGGGGTTTCTTTTAAAAATTGATACGTCTGACTTGGACTCCAGGCTATAGGATTAAAAATTCCTCCCGAATCAACCAAATTTTTGATAAAAGTACTGGTCTTTGCTGCTCGGTGAATAGGCAAAAGCAGTTCAAAAAGTTTTTTTGAATCATGGGCAAAATCAGAAAGTGCCTTGGCCAATGGACGATGTAAGGCTTTATGATCTTGACCTGTAGTTTGATAAGTTGCCAAAAAAGCAAACGGTCTTTGGGAATCACTCTTATTTTCCGCCAAATGAAAACAGATTTTTCCAGGTAGATGAATCGGGAAATTATAAGATCGTAAATATTTTTCAAAATCATCATTAAAATTCTTCATTTCGTCAGTTAAATGATAGAGCATGGACTGCCATAGCATTTGGGCAACCTCTGGCGTTAAATACTCAATCCCTTTTAAAAAGGGAGCATTTTGAATTAACTGCATAAGTTCATCATCTGACTGCCAGGGCATTAGGGAAGCTTTTTTTATATCGTAATCTGAATCTGAAGCATAAATTTTTAAATAAAAATTTTTCAACAAGGTACGAGAAAATAAATGCCAGAACCGGAATGAAGAAAGCAAGATGGCATCCCTTAATCCCAACTCGAGCAATCCCTTACCCTGCGTATTGGGACTTGAAAATAAAGGCTTCAATTTTTGAATTATTTCTCTAACATCGTTGGAAAGAAAATCATCATCCCCTTGAACAAAACCTATCGTGCCCCCTGGAAACAAAACCAGACTGGAAGCATTGGTTTCTTGTGTATTATCTTGTATATTATCCCGGTCATTTGCCTGCATATCTTACACATTTATGGCAAATTTAGCTTATTGGCAATCTTTACTCTTCAATTATTATGGTTCCAAAGAAAAATTAAAAACGATGTACTTAATACCTAATCTTGGCAACCTGAAACGATTTACTTCCAACGCATCAAAAGCTGCGTTATCCAATTCAATAAAACCGCTTGATGTTTCAATTCTTTTATAAATCCAATTACCATCACGGTCAATAGAATATGCTATTTTTACTTTTCCCTGATGTCCCTTGATTCTTGAAACTCTAGGATAATAAGGGGCAATGATCGGACTTACCTCTTCCTTTAAATTGACCACCTCTGATGAGATGACCGGACTTGATGTCTGCTTATTATTAGAGATTTTTTGGAATTGTCTAACTTTTGAAAATTTGATCAATGAGGAACTGGAAAGAATAATATTAATTCGCTTAAATTCACGATGACCCAGGATATCAGTTCCTCCATCATCTAGTTTGATTTGCAAAAAAAATAAATGGACAAATACCGAAACCCCAAAGAAGCCAAGTTTTTCAATCATATTTTCCCTTCAAATTGCATAAAAAAAGTCCTCTCCTTTGAACTATAACCTAAAACTTCATAGTAATGATGATTCAATAAATTATTGACACTGACAGTAACCGTAAGATTTTTAGATAAGTTTTTTTGATATAAAAAATCACAATCATAATAGGAAGAATTGACCCCATCAAGATCATCAGACCTTCCAACCCACATTCCCCGCAAAGAAAATTCACTTATTTTAATATAACCGGAATGTTTATAAGCAGGACGCCTGGGCAGCTGCTTTTTTGTTTCATAGGCAAAAGTCATCAATCGTTCATAGCTTGTACCAAATTCCACTCCACTTTCCGCTTGAAATGCCACCGTACTCTCTATACCACGAATTTCTGCCCTATCCCCGTTAAGAGTTTGGTATGTTTGCGGATCATAACTAAACCGATCTTTAATACGGGTTAAGTAAAAACTCTGTTGATAACTGAAACCCACTTTTTTAATCTGAAAAAATGCTTCATAACTTTGTGACTGTTCAATTTTTAAATCCGGATTGCCGTAACCAATATCTGACAACTGATAAAGCGAGGGAATTTGATGAGAGTTACCAAATTGATAACCAACAATTAATAATTTAAATATTGCAACAGTGTTTCTAACAAAAAAATTCATTAAATCACTTTTCATTTCGTTGCGGGTGAACCGGAATGAATAAGTCGTCTCTACCGGAAAAAAGCTTACGGCATGAATAAATGCAAAATCATTTTCATTATTCTTTGTCCTTTGTGTCCGACTTCCTGGCGACAAATCTTTTTCTTGCTTGAAGGTCAATTCACCAGTTAAATGTTGATAATCTGATAATCTGAGTTTGCTTTGAAATTTAAGTACATGAATTTCACTCTTAAACTTTTTTTGCCAATCATCATTGGTAAAGCGGTGATGATTTGAATAATTATATGAAAATGAATTTGAATCAATTTCTTTATTAAATTCAAAATCAAAATTAAGTTTCCCCATCATCATTTTATTTTGATTATAATAACCAGACTGATCCCCTTGCCATGAATCAATCTCCTGGTAATCATTATTCAACTTGGTTAATAATCCCACACGATACCGGCTACTTAAATCATATTGAGTATTGAATCCAATTTGTGTAAATTTCTTTGCATCTTTCTCATCCTTTCCGGTCGGCGAATTTTTTTGAGTTTTCCCCTCTTGGGTTTCATAATTGGTTTGCATAAAATATTGAAGCTTTTCCTTCTGGACCCCGGTGTTGAGTGCAACCAGATATTTTTGATAGCTACCATAACCGGTAACAATATTAGTTTTTTGCTGCTTACCCGTTTTAGTTTCAATGACAATTGCGCCACTAATTCCTTCACCGAAAAGAGCTGCTGATGGCCCTTTGAAGATCTTTATCTTTTTAATATCAAGAAATCTAAGTTGATTCAAATCGAAGCTACGATTAGGAAGAGATGGATCATTCAACCTTACTCCATCGACCATAACCAAGGTGTGATACGTTTCTCCCCCACGCAAAAAAAGTTGTAAAAAAGTTTCATTAGTGCTTATCCCCACCAATTCCTTAAATATCTGATGCGCATTGGAGTATTTCTGTTGCTCAAACTGATCATTTAAAATTTCAACTGTAAGATTTTGATAAGGATCATAATCCTTGAGTCGGGTTGCACTAACTTCAATGACCGACTGACCATAAACGTGGTGAAGAAAGAAAAAAACAATGAAAAGTGTTAATTTTTCTAGCATGTAATCCTCGACATAATTTTAATAAGTGGCAAGTATTCGGACTTATGGGCACAATTTCTTTCCTACTACCTCGGGCTTCCCAGTTTCCCAGTGCCATGATTAGAGGGTTCGTTCCCATTAACCGCTGCGGGTCAGTTCCAGATTCTCACTGGATTCCTTTTTCATACACGTTAGTGTAACCACTTGTGCTATATAACTCCATGTTGCTTATTTAAAATTAAATTGTCAAGCAGCTAAATATTAGCTCAATAACAATATTTAACTTAAAATTGTATCTTAAAGTTCTACAGCTTATACTATTGGTCTAAGGGATAAATATGAATGAAACATTTAAAGATCTAATTTTGCATTCCGATGATTTTGTCATAGGCAAGGCAGATATTGTGACCCTTGCGCTGACGGCAATTTTGGCCAAGGGACATCTTTTGATCGAGGATATTCCAGGTGTAGGCAAAACTACCATGGTTAAGTATCTTGGAAAAATTCTGGGAATGAACCTAGGTAGAATTCAATGCACCAACGACCTACTCCCCAGCGACATTTTAGGAGTTCATATTTTTGACGAACAAAAGGGACAATTTATTTTTAAAAAAGGACCTATTTTTAATAATCTGGTACTCGCAGATGAACTCAATCGTGCAACTCCTAAAACCCAAAGTGCCCTACTTCAAGTTATGGAGGAATACGAACTCACTTTGGATGGAGAAACATTTGCCTTACCTGTACCTTTCTATGTGATTGCCACCCAAAATCCCACTGAGCAAGTCGGAACCAATCCTCTTCCTGAAGGCCAAATTGATCGTTTCCTTATGGGAATTCATTTAAATGTTCCCACCGCTCATGATGAGCTTCGACTGCTCAAATCAGAAAAAATTGGGTCCAAATTAGATACCATTGCTCCACTTATAAATTTAGAACAATTGGCTATACACCAAAAAAAAGCGGCTGAAATTTTTTCTAGTGAACCAATTTTAAAATATATTTTAGATATTCTTAACTATACTCGCAGCAGTCATAATCTTAGATCATTAAGCCCTAGGGCCGGACTTGATATTCTTCGTGCTGCTAAGGCCTATGCTTATATACAAGGCAGGGACCATGTGATCCCCGAAGATGTTCAACATATTCTTCCGGCGGTAATTGGCCATCGAATCAACAAAGGCAGCCGAAACGAAGTGGGAGTGGGAGAACAACTGGCACTTGAAATAATTGGTAAAATTGAAATTGTATGAGTCTTATTCATCTCCTTGAAAAAAAAATATATCCTCTCTTAAAAGAGCATCAAACATATATACTTCCTTCTTTGAATGGAATGATTTTCATTATGACCAACGTTGCCCTACTGCTCATGGGACTTATTTATACCAATAATTTAATACTTCTTGTTTCATTTATAAATGCCAGCGTGCTATTTACAATTTTATTTGTAACCAATTATAACTTGCAGGGGTTAAAAATTTCCGAAGTGGTGATTGCTCCCCAATTTGCCGGAGACACTGTTATGGCAGAGTGTATAATCGAAAATGGTTCCCCATTGGAACGACCAGGTGTTTGCATAAGAGTAAAGGATAGAAAATTTCAAACGAGCAGTATAAAATTTGATCTAAAACCCCATCAAAGAATCAAAATTCCATTTTCTCTTCCCATTTCTAAAAGAGGTGTTTATAAAATCTCCCGGCTCTCCCTTTATTCCACTTACCCACTTGGTCTTTTCTACGCATGGAAACTTCTAAAACAAGAAATTGAATTTTATATTTTTCCCCGTCCTTTGGGTCTTTCACTGATTGAATCTCCACTTGAAAAAATGGAAGTCGAAGCAGATTATATTAGAAATGCCAGACCAGGCAGTGATGAATTCCAAGAACATCGACAATTTAGAACCGGTGAATCATACAAATCAGTTGATTGGAAAATCTTGGCCAGAAAAAAACAAAAACTTACCAAACTCTTTGGGAGTTCTTCTTCCAACTGCATTAAAATAACTATCGATAAGTGTCCTCAAGAGGATATGGAAAACAAGTTATCGCAACTAGCAAAATGGATTATGGAATGCCACCATGAAGATTTATACTGGAGCCTGCAGATACCCAAGCGTTCACTAATTTCTATTAACAAAGGAGACCGACATTATAAAGACTGCCTTAAGGCTTTGGCCACTTACTAAGAATAATGTTCTTAAGCGAGATCGGGCCGTAATAATTCCAATATTAATTGGAATTATATCCTCCATTTTTGCAACGGAAGTCGTTAGCCTAGATATTGTTTTACTTTCGCTACTGCTTATTACCATCAATTTTTTAAAATATCGGGTCAAACTACCTATCCAACTAATTATATGGCCAGTGACCATTTTTTGTACATATCTCATTATCAGTCGCTTTCAAACCCTCTTTGATATAGAGGCAGCGATTAATTATCTAGTCTTATTACAAGCATTAAAAATCGCTGAGGCCAAAGGCAAAAGAGATCTTTTTATCCACGCCATGATCGTATTTTTTATTATTTCCGGAGCAACGCTTTTCTCACAGACCCTGTTTACAACCTTAATTATGTTTATGCTTATAATTACCAATTTTATCAATATCTATTTAATCGAAAATAGCTTTGACAAAACTGGTTCAGTCATTATTTTTCTAAAGCGTTCCATACCCTATACTATTTTCTCAACAGGCTTAGTTACCATTTTATTTATTGTTTTTCCCAGGTATGAATTGGGTTTTATATCTTTAAAAGATCAAATTGCGTCCTCTGGATTTTCCCCTGAAGTCTCTCCTTCCGATGTTGACGAAATCGTTTTATCTGAGACAAAAGTATTTAGGGCCTATCTAAATAAATCAGATCAACTGATAACCGCACAAGCTTATTGGATAGGTGCTGTTTTAGAAGATACCGATGGTTTTAATTGGAAAATTAAAGAAGGGACTACTTTTACAAACCCATCATGGCAGCCAAGGACTAACAAAAATTTTATAGAGTATCGCATTCAAACCGAAAGCATGATGTCGCATTACCTCTATACGCTGGATACTCCTATTGAACCGCCAACACTCCGAGAAGATCTGAACATCTTACAAATCGCCCCCAAGACTTTTCAGCTGAGAAGAAAAAATACTAAAAAAGTTTATTATAGCGGAAAATCTGTGATGGATGAACTTATCCAAAACCAAAATGACTTCAGCAAACTACTCCATATTCCCCCAACCATTCTAAATAACCAATTTACCACTTTAATTGCAAGTTTTAAGACCGAAAACGACCAGCAAACTCTTGCCAACATCCTCAGCTTTTTTTCCAACAACAATTTTTCATATACTTTAAAACCAGGTAGATCCCGCAGCCTGCATGAATTTATCTTTAAAAACAAGAAAGGGTTTTGTATTCACTTTGCGTCAGCGTTTGCAATTATGGCACGAGCTGCCAAAATACCTGCACGAGTGGTGACCGGATTTCAAGGCGGGGAATACAATGAATTTGGTCATTTTTTTCTCGTTAAAGAGCTTGATGCTCACGCCTGGGTGGAAACGTATATAAAAAATCATGGATGGAAACGATATGATCCCGTTGAAAGTGTTGCTCCCCTGAGAATTGCGCTTGGAAGCAGTTCATTTTTTGCATCACTCGAACAAACTGGTTTCAATCTCAATGCTCAAAACATTTTATATAAACAATATCGCCGATTTGTTAATGCCGTCGATTATATCAATGCCCGCTTTGGTCAATTTATATTTTCATTTGATACCACTTATCAGGAAAAAATTGCCCAAAAACTTACCGTCAACCTGTCTTTTCTCCATAAGATTTCGTTTATCATTCCTATTGTTTTTTTGCTTTTTCTCTTTGCCTTTTATACCTTTAAAAACTGGCACAATTTACATCCTAGAAATGAAATAATACTTTTTTATAAATTATGCTCGAAGCTTAAAAAAATTGAAATTATAAGAACAACCGGACAGCCGGCTTACTCTCTCTTGCTTACTGTCAACCGTTCAGAGGCCTTAAATCAAACTCAAAAAGATTTAATCAATAACTTTTTAATAATTTATCAGCAGTACCGGTTTTCGAAGGATGGACACCCAAAACAGCTAAATGAATTAAAAATACTTTTAAAACAAATTCAATTAATAAATAATAAAAACAAGGATAAGACAATTATATGCGAGAAGATATAAGCTGCCCGCTCTGCGGAAGCACTGACGGACAAACCATTACCACCCAAATGCCAGTGCACAGCTACTTTGATTGTTTGGATTGCCGACTGATTTCCATGCATAAAAAAAACCATCTCTCTCACGATCAGGAACTTGCTCGATATCTTCTTCATCAAAATGACGTTACCGATATACGATATCAAAATTTTGTAAACGATGTAATCAGCTTTGTCCAAACCCATATCCCATCCACCGCCACTGGATTGGACTTTGGATCAGGTCCAGGCCCGGTCATTACTAACCTACTACGCTCCCAAGGTTATTTGGTGTGCTGCTATGACCCCTATTTTGCTCATGATCCAGGATTACTCTCCACCCAATATGATTTTATTGTTAGCTGTGAAGTCGTGGAACATTTTTATAACCCAGCAGATGAATTTTTAAAACTTAAACAATGTCTTCGTCCCCACGCACCCTTAATTATAAAGACTCTGCTTTACAAAGATAGTAATGATTTTTCTAATTGGTATTATCCTAAAGATCCCACCCATGTTTGTTTTTACCGCTCGTTTACCTTTGACTGGATTGCTAAAAAATATCAATTTTTACCAGAGATATTAAGTAATCGTCTGATTATTCTTTGGAATCACCCATAAACGATCTCTTTTCCATAAGCGCTATGGTTCTTTGGTCTAGCACTCTTCCACGTTCTTTTAAATTACGGATAATTCTCATTTGTACAGCATGTCCTAAATTTTCTCCAAGGCGTGCACGATAAGTAGCTTTTGAAATATCAAGTCCCCAAATCGTCATTCTTTTTATGGCCAGATTGGTGGGATGAATTTTTTTGTAACTCCCTCCCGGCTCAAACTTCTCACATAATTGGTTGAGAATTTCACTTTTTTCCTCTACGCTAGTCACCACTAGGGGGAGCGCAGATATTAACACTGACCGGTAAAAGACTGTGCCAATTCCTGGATTACCAGACAAAGTCATCCAGGCGCCAGGAATAAAACTAAGTTCATCAACGCAAGAAAAACACATTTCCTTCGTAGTAAGTTTAGCTATTTGAGTCTCAGGAACACTATGAAAGAATATCTGGTTTTTATAAGCGACATAACTCATTGGAATGCAGACTGGTCGATTATCACCGGCAATAACCGATAGAGTTCCCCAGGTATTAAACTGTAATAAATCGCTTATTTTATCCACTTATAAACTCCACAAATCTTAACATTATTATAAAATAATATTGAAAACACTAATTATGAAAACAGTCAAGGGATAACAATGTTGTGGTGGATATCAGTTTTACTACTGGCCTGGTCAACCCATATTTTTTCATCAGATTTTGTTGTAAACAGAATTATTGGATCTGTAACTTATAATAATAATTTCTCACTCCATGAAGGGGATAAGATTATTGCCCCAGGAACCTTGACCACCTCGGATAAAAGTCTGGCCGTGCTATTTGGTAAGGAAGGAACCATCACGGTAGGTCCCAACAGTCAAATCCACCTGAATGAAAAAAGAAAAAATGAACCAACTCTCTTGCAACTTTTAAAAGGCATCGTGAGAGGACAAATCACGGGTAAGGAAAATAATAATTATAAACTTTACCTGCAAACCCGTTCCGCCTCTCTAGGGGTGCGTGGTACTGATTTTGTCGTCGTTTATAACGATCAAAATCATATCACTTCTAATCTAACTCTAAATGGCAAAGTCGCTTTTTTCAAAAAAAAGGATAAACATATTTTAGAATCTTTAAGGGAAGATTTTGATAAAACTGGTGAAATCAAAGACCATGAAACCGAAATGAATTTGATCGAAGATGAACTGGCTGATTACAAAACCGTCCTCATCGACCAAGGCAAGTTTTCCGGAGCCTACCCAACTTATGACCTTCCACTGAATCCAATTTATATTTCCCCCAAGCAGGCTGAAATACTTTCCACTGATCAATCGCTGGGAGTCACGACGACCAAGCATAGCTCGACGATTATCAATCCAACCATGAAGCATTTTCAACTAACCAATAAAAATTTAATTCCTGAACCAGCTGAATCAATTAATGAAGAGCGACTTTTAAATGGGCCCTCTGCCACCCTAGATAAAAATTCTATACGACAAGGTGGTCTACTCGATATGAACACGGGTATTTATATAATGCCCCCCCAAGGAGCAACATTTAATGAAAAAAATAACACCTACGAACTTCCTCCGCAATATGGTGGTATCGACAGTCAAACCGGACAATATAGACCTCCAGAAAATATCAAACTTGATCCGCTCAAAGGATTCGTAAAAATTGAAAATAATCAGGAAATACCCATTGATTCGTTTTCAAAATCGGTCAGCAAGCTTTTTGACAAATATAAAAACCTAACTAGGGTGGATATTTATACTGATGCCAGATATTTTTATTCCTTAAAAACTTATGAAGACTATTATGGCGAAATTAAAAATATATCAAACGCTGAAAGCATGATTTTCAATTTTGCCGGAAAACTTGGCCGCTACATCTATAGCAACAAGCGGTACCTGCATTATCTAAAAGCTGGCATGGAGATGATCTATCATAACCGCCAAAGAGAACCTTCGATTCAGCGCAATGACCGGGTAGTGGCCACATATGGGTATGAATTGCATCGGAAACATAATTTTTTAAAAAGAGATGCCCGATTAATTTTCGATTTGAATTTTGAAAACATCTATCAGGACTATAAGAGCGAAGAAAGATGGGATTTTTATACCGAATCGGTAAGCGGTACGGTACTGGAACGTCTGAAAACCACCCGTTTTCATCAAATTGATTTAGGAATAAAACTATCCGCCTATCACGGATATGCAGATCAAAATCATGGAAACATTCATGAAGCGTTTATAAAAAACAAACTAACTCCCAACCTCCCCTGGGAAATCGAATTTAATTATTCTTTTAAAAACAGAACCATCAAACAGTTTAATAATGAATTTGCTATTTCAAAAGTTGATTTCTCCCTGACTCGGCTGAGTCTGGTTAGAAAAACCAATATCAGTTATCTTGGCAGTTTTTTCTGGAGTGATTCTAAGAAAAAAGAGGAGTTTGATAAAGGATTCACTTATCTACACAAACTTGAATTAACTCGGAAAAAGGGGGAATATCTCCGACTGAATTGCTTCTATTCTTATATGAGAAATATAGCGGAGGGTATAGGTGCGCATCGAAGTTTTATTCAACAAATGTGGGGAGGAGGCCTCTCCTTTATTTTCTAAACATTTTCAAAAAAATATTTTATTTTCCTTGGCCTTTTACCATGTTAATATTTTAAAATGGTAAATTTAAAAAATATGTCCCCTGATGAGATAATAGAATATTTGGAAAAAATGCTGGAAGAATTGTTAAGCACCCGGCCCGAACTTAAAATATTTCAGTCTCAAATTGATCAAATAAAAAAACAGGCGGGCACCAACCCTGAAGAAAGAATAAAGGCCATGAATGAATTTTTTGCCAAATATATAAAAGAGGAATTACTTCCAGAAATTAACCGCATTAGCAAAGCCAACAAGGAAATAAAGGAACAAATAGATGCTTTACAAGATCAAACCAGTATCTTCTCCAACAAAAAGATACTGCAATAATACTATTTTTTTAAAACTTTTCCCATGGCGATTCTTTTTTTTATCATCAATACCCCAAAGATCACTGACATAAATCCGACAAAACCTCGTGCTACAACGTCGTTGGGGGAAATCCCCATATTCACACCAATTACATAAACCACAAAAGTTGGAATGATTGAATAGACAAATGCTCTCACCACTAGCCCAGAATATGATCTTTTAGCAATTTTTTGGATCTTATCCATCTCAGTCATTTATTTCTCCTAATCAATGCCCTTTGAGATAACCGCCATCGCAGGCAATCATCTGCCCTGTAATGTATGCTGCCTTATCAGATGCTAAAAAGCAGGCCAGACTGCCCAACTCTTCTGGTTTACCCAGGCGTCTGGCGGGGATTTGTTCGCTGATTTTCTGCTCATTAACATTTAATTCTTTCAACCGCTCGGTCAGAGTATAACCTGGCAGAAGTGCATTAATAGTAATCCCATTTGCTGCCACTTCGTTACTGATACTTTTGACCAAACCCATGAGTCCGGCCCTTAATCCATTGGAGATGGTTAAATTCATAATGGGTTCTTTGGCCGCCACTGATGTAATCAGCAAAATCCTTCCCCAGCTATTTTTTTTCATATAGGGTAACGCTGCATGAATGGCCTCAATCGGTGATAAAAAAAGATTTTGATACTGATCTTTCCAGTCATTTATTTTTATATCTTGAAATAATCCGTTGGTCGGACCACCGCTATTGGTAACCAGTATATCAACCCCGCCATATTGTTCACTGACTTCATTCACCACTCTTGTGGCGTCGGTTTCCACTTTCAAATCCGTCACCATTATATCCAAAGCACCAATCTCTTTTTTAGCTTTTTCCAGCAATTCTCTATTCCTGGACGCCAGAATGACCTTCGCACCTTCTTGTGCCAACTGTGCCGCCACCGCCTTACCAAGCCCTTTTGAAGCGCCAAAAACCAATGCTATCTTACCATTAATTCTTAAATCCATTTAGCTCTCCTTGTTGATCAAAAATTTCTACGTCTTTTAAAATCAACCTGACTTTAGATTTAATCTCTTTAAAAATTGCACTGCTTACATATATTTCAGAAAGATGAAGGGTATCTAAAATATAAATAATCCTGATCTTTTTATAATCAATTTTTCCCAAGCCTAGGGATCTAAGCGCTGTTTCACATGCTTGTCTGGAAGTGTCAGCCACTAGCGGGATTTTGCCTCTTTCCAAAAAGGTGGCCGTAGAAACATTTTCAAAAACGGCTCTCAAATCAATTTTTTCAAACAACTTTTTGGTTATGATATCGGCAAAGCCCATTCCTACTGCATTTCCATGGGATTCTTTGGTTAAATCAGTCACCACAATTCTTTTAATGGATGGCCATTTAGGTTCCAAAGTCTCTGGAATTTTCATTCTTCCAATAATATTAGGGTCCACTCCAGTCCCACTTATATTTTTCCCCTGTCTTTCAATGATAAGTAAATCAATTTCATCAACCGGAAGGCTGGGCATATTTTTTTTAGCAATTTTTAAAAGTTTGGCTTCTTCACTGACGATGTCATTTGCCTCTAATGCTTTAATAAGAAGTGTTTCATCATAGGCATTTTCCACGATAGCAATTCCCATATCAATATACTTTTTTTCAATTAAAAATTTTGCCACTTTGGGCATATATTCTTTTAATCCCTTCACTCCATATTGATGTACCGATAATGCACCATCGTGTTTACCAAGTCCCAGCACAGACATTTTCAAAAGTCCTGATTCAAATTTGCCATGAAAATCAGTGTGTGGCTTTATACGATTGATTAGAATGGTTTTATCTGCCTCATAAGAATCTTTCGCTATAAAAATATCAAGAGGAAGTTTTTTTTGTTTTATTTTAACTGTATCCATGTTCGAAACAATAGGAACACCAATATATTCCTCGGTTATCCCCAAACTTTTTAAAACCTCTATCTGCCCCTGCGCCGTTGCGCCGCCATGACTTCCCATGGCCGGAATAATAAAGGGATTGGTGCCAATTGCTTTAAGGTTATCGATGACCCTTTTTACAATCAAATTTAAATTATTAATTCCTCTACTTCCACAAGCTACCGCAACTCTCTCACCTTTTTTAAAAATTTTTAGTTTGGGTTTTAATTCGTTATCTATAGTTTGATCAATATCTTCAAGTTTTTTTGAATCAAAAGAAATTTCAACCTTGCTCAGTTTCATCGATTCACCACATTGATTGGTCTTTTATCAAGGAATGCTTGCAAATTATCTGCAACCATTTGCACCAGTCTGATTCTTGCTTCCCTGCTGGCCCATCCCAGATGTGGTGTAAAATAACAATTTTTGGCCCTAAGCAGTGGATTACCGTCTCTTGGTGGTTCAACTTCCAAAACGTCCAGACCTGCTCCGGCAATAACATCGTTATTTAAAAACTCCGCCAGATCATCACTCTTTACGAGGGGACCTCTGCCGGTATTAATGACAAAAGCATTTTTTTTCATTTTCAAAAGATTGTTCTTATTGATGATGTAATTGGTCTCTTTAGTAAGAGGGCAGTGCAAACTCAAAAAATCACTGCGCTTAAATACACTGTCAAGATCAGTAAGCGAAACCCCGGGAAGGCCTTTGGAATAAGGATCAAAGGCAATTACGTTCATCCCCATTGCTTGAGCGATGCGAGCAACTTTCACTCCAATTGCACCAAGCCCTACAAGACCTAAAATTTTATTACTCAGTTCGATTTGCGGAGTATTCCAATAACAAAAATCCTCGGCGTTTCCCCACACTCCCCTACGTGCTTCCTCGGTATAATGTTCAACTCTCCTGGCGAAATTTAGAATATGAGCAAAAACCATTTGGGCCACTGAATCAGAGGAATAATCAGGAACGTTGGTAACAATGATGCCACGTTCTTTAGCGAAATTCGTATCAACCACATTATAACCGGTAGCTATCACTCCAATGTATTTCAGATCTGGTAACTGCTCAATGACTTCTCTACTCATGGAAATTTTGCTGATAATTAAAATTTCTGCACCTCTGGATCGCTTGGTAACATCCTCGGGATTCGTTCTTGGGTAATAGGTTATATCACCGATTTTCTCTAGCGGTTTCCAATCGATATCGCCTGGATTTACCGTATTTCCATCTAAGATAACTATTTTCATCACTATTTCCTCTTATCCAACAACGCCGTCATACGCCTTTCGATAGATACCTTTAACATCCTCGAGAGTGACAGTTCTTGGATTATTACCAAGTAGTCGAACAACTTTCATAGCAGCTTCACTCATTTCATTAATGGCATTTTCCGGAATACCCAGCTCCTTAATAGAAGCTGGAATTTTACACTTATTAGAAATCTCTCGAACTTTTTTAACGGCAGCCTGGGCCATCTCTTCGATGTTTCCGGTATCTTTAACTCCGAGGGCCTTGGCAACATTTGCATATTTTTCTTTTGATGATGTGTAATTAAACTGCATAACAAAAGGAAGAAGTACCGAGTTACTTACTCCGTGACTAATTTTAAATTCACCTCCCAAAGGATATGCGAGTGCATGAACCGCAGCGGTGTTAACAGGACCAAGCGCTAATCCACCGTAAAGACTACCCAGGGCCAAATCAGTTCGAGCTTCAATATCTTTTCCATTATTACAAGCTCTCTCTAAACTTCTGCCAATCAATCTGATTCCTTCCAGCGTAATATTATCAATAATGGGATGAGCATGTTTATTGGTATAGGCTTCTATACAATGGGTCATGGCATCCATTCCAGTCGCTGCGGTTATGGACGCAGGTAATCCGATAGTTAAATCCGGATCAATGATGGAAACATCGGGAACCAGATAAGGACTCACGACACCTTTTTTAAGTTTAGCCTCTGTATCTGTCAAGACCGCAATTGGAGTCACTTCACTTCCCGTCCCAGAAGTAGTAGAGGCACAAATCAATTTAACATGTCTCGATTTAACATTACCAATTCCAATCACGTCTTCAATTTTTTGAGATCCATCAAACAATACTGCAATTAATTTTGCCATATCCATGGCCGATCCTCCACCGATACCAACGACGGTATCAAAGGATAATTTCTTTGTAAGAATAAGAAGTTTTTTTAATTCAACAATAGGGGGTTCTGGTACGACATCGGTCGAGATACTTAATTCAACTCCCATTTTTGATACTTCCTTAAAAATATCTTCCACAAGTGGTAAAATCGGCGGATCAATTAGCACAAAAACTCTTTTCGAATCTTTTAAATAATTAACCAACGTCTTTATTTTACCCGAGCCAAATTCAATATGATTTGGCCAATTAAGTGTTACTGGATTGATAGTCATACCGTTCTCCCTTAAACATTTTTAAAAATTATCTATGAACATTCCAAGCACCAAGTACCGGGATGTTGTTTTCAGTTAATCTTTTTGCAGTATTATTAACCGCATCGTGCTTATCCAGATAATTTTGAAGTAAGTGTTTCATAAGGCCTTTTGATTCCACATCTTTTTTCGTAATAAAATAATCCAAAATATCAGAGGGGTGCTCGCGCTTAGAATCAACTTGCGGGAGTGCGCCTTCATGTTTAGCAGCTATATTTCTAACTTTTTTAGCTACCTGGCATAGCTCTTCAGTTCTATCATAAGGCTGACGAACAATTGATTTATAGGTTTCTGTAATATGGTGCTCAAAACGCACCAGATCTTCAAAGCCAAGCTCTTTCCTGACGGTTGCCGAAAGTTCAATATTTTCATTGTTAATTGAGTTAGAAAAGTTAAAGCCCACCAGCGGAGTTGAACCGTCTTCTCTGGCAAACATTTTGGCATACATGAGAGTTCCCAGAATTGAATAAGGATTATCATTACCCATGAATACAGAAATTTTAAATTCCATATCCACGCCCATTTTATGCACAAGGTAGGCAATCATGATGGTTCCTGGGTTTACATTTAAAACTTGTTTTACGCCGTAGTTAGTGTAGTAGTAGAGATATTCATCAAGCCACTTAAGTGGGTAATCATTTGGTTGCCCTACTCCACCAAAATATCCAGTGATGGTATCTGGCCCACCAAGGTGAACGTTACTACCATCCGTTCCTTTGGTATCAAGCGTTTCAACCCAGGTTGCGCCCAAAATATCCATCGCTGCACTGACGGCAATGATATCACCCTGATCAGCCTCTTGTTCTTTCATCATCCTTACTCTAATAAATCTGGCAGGCAGCAGTTCTTTTTTAGCAATGACTTGTTTTACTTGCTCAAGTAACCATGGAAAATATTGGAGAGCAGAAAGTTCAAGAGTCACTTGATAATCTTTATTAAAGTTAGATGCTTTGTATTTGCTTCCTAAAATATTTTTTCGATAATCTTCAACTGACACAAAAGCATTTTTTTCTTTTTGTTCGATCAACCAGTTGATTCCTTCCAGGTAAGGGGACTTCATATCTTTTAATTTTTTAAGCTTGGTTTCAAGCTTCATGTTTTCTTTTGCCTTCTTATTAATTTCTTCAGGAGTGCCGTACTTTTTAATAACATTTAAAATATTATCGATAATCGGCTGATTGGATTTAGTTAAAAAGTCATTAATTTCTCTTAACCGTTTTTCATTAACCTTGAGTTTATCTCTCATAGAATCTCCTTTTAGTAGTATGTCCGCGGTTGGGACTATGTGCATTAATTTATTGTTGTTTTTACGGGTAAGTTTTAGCACTTTTGAGAGAGGTACGTCCAGATTTACCTTAAAATAAGCGGCATGATAGGCCAGCGCCGAGCCATAGCTCTTTTATCTGATTACCATAGTTTTCAAGCTCTGCATTACCTTTTCATTTCCACACGATAAATAAAGCACATTTTTTATTAGATCTTTTTTCTCTACTTTTGTTTTAGTAGATTTTTGAGACATCTCAATTCTTGCGCGGAAAAAAAATAAAAGAATCATTATCAACGATAGAATACTTTTTTGATCATAGTCCGAACCTCTTGTTCATTACAGCATACCAACCAGGATATGCTTTTCATTTAACCGTCTTTGTTTATAACCTTGGTCTCGCCCTATCTGCACCCTTCCCGAAAGGTTTTTTTATTACTGCTGCAGAAAGTAAGCATTTTAAAAAAATAAATTTCAATCACAAAAACCACTATATTTTTGCTTCAAATTTATTTAAAAACATAATTTTTAAAATTTTCTTTTCATGCCTTCCTAGGACCAACCTACCAAGTAAAAATTCACAAAATTAACCGCCGTCAGCCCATGCAGATAATGGGTTTAGCATTTCTTACATTTTTAATACTTCTTCATTTGTGATAGATAATATTTTATAAAACCAACCAAGGAAAAGACTATGGATATCAAAAATTATAGCGACCAAGAACTGCTAACCAGCACAAAAAATCTAATAAAAAAAGAACGAAAACTGCTCTCTGAAATTATCTCTCACCTGGAAGAAATTGAAAGAAGAAAACTCTACTCAGATCTGGGATACACTTCATTGTTTGACTACTCATTAAAAGAACTAAACTATACTGAACAACAAGCATGGAGACGGATAAATGCAATGCGCGTGCTTAAGACTCTTCCTGAGCTTAAAAAAAATATCGACAATGGATCACTCTCCCTATCAAGTATCAATCTTGCGAGCAATCTCTTTAAAGAGGCAAACATAATATCCAAACAAGACAAACTGCAAATCTTTGACCAAATGAAAAACCTGACTAAGACCCAGTGTGAAGATAAGGTTTATAAAATGAAAAAAGATTTTGGCATTGATAAAACCCCCAAAAGAACCATTATTAACAACGCCACAACTGAAATCGCAAGAGTTCACGTAAACCTCTCTAAAGAAACTCTGAAGAAAATTGAAAAAGTTAAAAACTTAACTAAGGAAGATGATCTGGATAAAATCATTTCGCTGCTGGCTGATACCTATATCAATCAAAAGATTGAAGTCAAACGGGAGTCTAAAAATGTTCCAGCAAAAAACAGTCGCCATATCCCAAGAAAAATCAAAGAGACTGTTTATAAAAGAACAAACGGAGAATGTGAAAACTGTAAATCCACTCAAAACTTGGAATTTGACCACCTAATCCCTTACGCCAAAGGTGGAACCAATAATTTAACCAATATCCAATTACTCTGTAGCAATTGTAATAAACGCAAAGCGATCAAGGATTTTGGGCAAGAGAAGATGGATCATTTCCTTAATGCACTTCCAGGAAGTGTAAAATTTACAGAGACTTTTCGTTGATAGAAGATAAAGACCAAAGGCGAACGCATCCTTCTCCTAATTTTCCAATCTCATCTGAGGCGTATTCAAGTAGTTACACTTTTTTGGTAGATCACCTGAGTCTAAATAAATGTTGAACATCAAAATAAATCGGAATAACATTTTAGATAAAAAGATTTGATAGGTTGGAGATGCATGAAACTATTTATATTAGCTATCATTATTTTTATTTCAGCTACTTCAGTTTTGGCATTGCCTGCAAATTCAGATGACTATGGAAACGTTACATTAAAAGCTAAATTCTATGGGTGTAATTACGTAAATCGACCTGTTGTAAAAGCCATATGTAGCCATGATTTTATTGAAGTAAAAAAATTAATTGATAATGGAATCAGTCCCGATGAAACTTTTACTTTTATGGGTTGCGGGGCAGAAGAATGCATTGATATTTTAACATTGGCAACTGTATTGCAATTTAATGATATTGCTACCTATCTGTTAGAAAAGGGGGCAAACCCGAAGCGTAGTATAGTTTTTCAAAATACTCCCCTTCACGCAGCAGTCATTTCAGGAAATATTGAAATGGTTTCTAAGTTTTTAGAGCTGGGTGGTGATATGTATGCTGAAGAAAGTTACTATAATCTTTCTTCTCTGGCTTGGATTGCTGCTTCAGACGAAATGAAAATTGAAAAAAAGAAAGAGATTTTAAAGATATTTTTGAAAAAGAATGCAAATCTTAATCAGGCCTCTAATGATGGCCGTACTATTTTGGAGATGGCGGTATCTCAGCCTGATGACGAAGTAGAACTAACAGAAATATTATTAGATAATAATGCAAATCCTAACCGTAAATCAAACTCAGGGTGGACACCTTTATTAAGAGCAGCCCTATTCTATAAACTTTCCCACTTCAAGGCATTATTAAAGCATGGTGCTGAAATTAATATTTCAAAAGATGGTAAATTTACTGCTTTATGTGGCCCGACTTCTGTAATGGGTTTTTGGACAGAAGAGGAGCGTGCTTATACAAATGATTTTTATCATACAATAATATCTGCGGGATTTAAGTTGTTGGATACACCATGTGACTCTGGCGGGACGACTCCGCTAATGAATTTGGTTAATAATGGCGTTTCTCTCAATCTGATTAGAGACCTTATTTCGCATGGAGCGAATTTAAATGCCTTAGACTCAAGAGGTCTTACAGCGATTATGTACCCATTTTTCTTTCAATCTAATTATTCTCAAGGGCGTGTAAATGCTGCAAAGATCATTATTGATGCTGGTGCCGATTTAAATATACGCTCAGATGCAATGTCAGCTTTGATGCTTGCCTCCGACTCTTATTCATATGCTGAATATGGGGAGTATTTGGTTGATGCTGGAGCTTACTTAGATTTTGTTAATGACCAAGGGAAATCGGCATTACTTTTATGTCTATTCCAAGAATCAACTTCAGCTCTTCGTAAATTAGCCATAAAATTAATCAGGGCTGGTGCAAATTTAGAATTTCAGTCTACATCCCTTTTTCAATACACAGCAATTCACTTAGCAGCTATGGATTCTTCTTCAGAAGTCTTAAGAGAAATTATTCTAAGAGGCGATAATGTTAATAGACAAACGCCCTATGATTCAACTCCATTAATGCTTGCCGCCAAGCATGATAATCTCGAGAACGTTAAACTTCTTATTGAGAATGGAGCGCTGGTAAATATTAGAGATGTATATAAAAAAACGGCATTGTTTTATGCTGAATCTGAATCAATAAAAAGAATAATTCAAACCGCAGGCGGAATTATGTAATTGGTTAGTCAATCATTAATTCAGTGAACATTCATTGATATTAAAAGCTAAGAAATATTGGGTATCCTTAGTCAGTTCTTTTCATATTGAAGTAAATCCGCAACTTCATCGACAAATTTATTTTTAATGTACTCCGTATAACCTTTTTTGTAGCAATTGTAATAAATGAAGATGGATCTTTACCTTAATACTCTTCCCTGAAGTGTAAAATTTACAGAGACTTTTAATACTTTCCGTTAAAATAAAATCATGATTAGTTCAGTCTTCCAGATAAGGTTTGTTGCACATTCAGGTATTTACACCTACTTGTTTTAGACACCACTCAAATGATCCCTGACTCGCATAACACTTTGTTATGCGAACCGTTGACCAGACAAGCGCAATTTGTTATTTATAGCCCATGCAACCGAATGAACATTACAGAGATATTTTGAAAGAACACTTGGAATTTAGAAAAATTCAAAACACCAGGTATTCACTACGTGCATTTGCCAGAGATTTAGAAATTGCCCCCTCCAATCTAAGCGAAATCCTAAGAGGAAAACAAGGGATCTCACCTCAAAAAGCAATCCAGATTGCCAGCACTTTGAAACTAAACAAACAAGAAAGCGAATATTTTACTAATTTGGTCATGGCCCACGACGCTCGATCAAAAAAAGACAGAAATATTGCTCAACGCAACCTGGAAAAAATAAAAATCTTTTCAGAAAAAAAACAATTACAAGAGGATACCTTTAAATTAATTTCTGATTGGTATTACTACGCTATCCTTGAACTGATTACAACAAGCGATTTTAAAAGTAATCATAAGTGGATCGCTAAGACTCTTGGGTTAACCACCTTGGAAGTTGACGAGGCCTTTGCGAGATTACTTCGTTTAAAACTCATAAAAAAAACCGGCGGTCAGTACATTTCCACCGGGATACAGCTTGATACCACCCACGGTGTTCCATCCTTATCCATCAAGAAATTTTGTCAGCAAATATTAAACAAAGCCATGAAATCAATCACCGATCAAAGTGTTGACGAGCGGGAATTATCAACTCTGACAGTGGCCATTCACTCGGAAGATTTGCCAGTTTTAAAAAAGAAAATACAAGAATTTAGAAACGAATTTGACCGATTGATCGCAAAAAAACTGGAAAATAAAAAAGCTAATAAAGTATATTGCCTCAGCATGCAATTTTTTAATTTAATGGAGAATAAAAATGATTAAACAATTATCCTTAAGCGCACTTCTCGCCCTTTATTTAACTAGCTTCTGCTCCTTTGCAGCTCTGGACGGACAGGGAACTGGAAATGGTGGCGATGTTTTGGTTTGTAAAAATCCTGATAGCAGCATTCAAAGTATTATTCTCTATGATTTCTATGAAGCTAAATTTCGTCATGACATCACACTTGACCTTGATGACAATTCAACGTCGTTAAATGATAAAGTCACATCCATTATAAACAAAATAAAAAGACTAAATCCCACCCGCGCCACTCTTTATGAAAAGTGGTGGAACGAATTTCAGCTACCAGAAAATACTTTGTTCACAAGTGATACTTTAAGTGATATTCCGGATACTGGGGAAGTTACCTATCCCGCCAATTGCGAAATTGTCCAGGCAGCTCATCAAAAGAAACCCTTTAGTGGAGAAAGGCGCTATAAAATCAGAAAAGATTTATGGGATCAGATGGATAATGCCAATAAAGCAGGTCTGGTCATTCATGAACTGATTTATCGGGAAGCTAAAGAAGAAAATGCCTACGTTCATCTCAATTCAAAGCGTGTAAGATATTTAAACGCTACTTTCTTTTCCAATGAATTTAATGATTATACCATCGACAAATATTTATACATGCTGGCTTTCGATGTTCAATTTAGTAATGGTGAATGGAATAGCCTACTAACCAAACTGCTGTATGCAACCTATGATGACAATCCTGGAATCCCTTACATTAAGAATGAGGTTGATTTTTACCCAAATGGGTTCCTAAAAGAGATGCGCAGAGTTCAAATTCCACCTAGCTCAAGTGTATCTATAGCAGGAGGTGCAATCATCCTTGATAATTTGTCTGGCGATACTCCTTTGGGTGACTTAACTTTTAAATTCTATCCAGACGGCACACTTGAGAAGCTAGGCCCGGCTTCGTATCTCTATGCAGGCAAGTTATCATCAAAGTATGAAAATCCTCGTTGTACTCTTGCAGATTGGATCAATCTCCATTCAAACGGTCAGATAAAACGTTTTTTTTTCTCGGATCACTGTGTCCTTTCCAACAAAAATATAAGAATTGAATTTAAGAAAAGATTTGTGGAAGTCAATTTCTCACCATCTGGCTACTTAATTGGTGGATACGATATTAAATCTGGAGAAATTAATTATAACAATAATTGGTATACCATAAAGTTGATTGTTTTTTCTAAAGCAGGAGACGGTCAAATTGAATCAATATGCCTTGATGAAGACGAATGTGGTCCTTTTAAGCAAACCCTCTTCCAACATGAAAATTTTATCGGTAATTCTAAAGCCACTTCCGCTTGCTCCAAAAAACCTTCCGAATATCTTGAGTCAACCAAACAAGAAGCAATCAAAGCATGTAACGATTTCTTAAAAGAAAAGTTGGAATCAGCGGACATATCACTTTTTTCCTGTCCTACTTCTTGTATTGAAGAAAAATGCGATGGTGGCGGAATTTTTTCCAGTAAAAAGAAAGTGGTATGTACGGCTGTGACTAAATATAACTCGAATTAATTTAAATGGACGTTATCCAAATGGAGAATAAAAATGATTAAACAATTATCCTTAAGCGCACTTATCGCCCTTTATTTAAACAGCTTCTGCGCCTTTGCAGCCCTGGACGGACAGGGCACAGGAAATGGTGGCGATGTTTTAGTTTGTAAAAATCCTGATAGCAGCATTCAAAGTATTATTCTCTATGATTTCTATGAGGCTAAATTTCGTCATGACATTACACTTGACCTTGATGACAATTCAACGTCGTTAAATGATAAAGTCACATCCATTATAAACAAAATAAAAAGACTAAATCCCACCCGCGCCACTCTTTATGAAAAGTGGTGGAAAGAATTTCAGCTACCAGAAAATACTACATTCACGAGCGATACTTTAAGCGATATTCCGGACACCGGCGAAGTTAGTTTTCCTCCCAACTGTGAGATCGTCCAAGCAGCTCACCAAAAGAAACCCATGAGTGGCGAAAGACGCTATAAAATTAGAAAAGATCTCTGGGATCAGATGGATAATACCAATAAAGCCGGTCTGGTCATTCATGAGCTGATTTATCGTGAGGCTAAAGAAGAAAATGCCTACATTCACCCTAATTCAAAGAGAGTAAGGTATTTAAATGCTACATTCTTTTCCTATGAATTCGATAATTTTACCATTGATAAATATTTATACATGCTGGCTTATGATGTTTTGTTTAGTAAAGGTGACTGGCGTAATATACCCATTAAGGAACTATTCGACGTACGTCCCGGAAGTGTTTTCGGTCCTTCTCAAATTGATAGCTATTATATCGATTTTTACCAAGATGGGGAATTGAGCCGGATAAAGGGTTTATTACCTGATAAAACACAAAATTTAACTCACATTGCAGGAATACTTACCATTCTTCCCTATAATGATTCTTTTCTTGGAGTTGATCTCCACCCAAACGATCAGATTAAAGAACTTTACTTTTACTCTGTGCAAGCTACTTTAGGCAGATTATCTTTGAAATATGAAAATCCAAATTGTGATGTTAATAGCGGTTACTCAGTTACTTTTCACTCAAACAGTCAAATTCAATCAGTTACTTTCTATAACTCATGTCTTGTTTCCAACAACCAAATTAGAATAAAAACTAAGAAACCACTTTTCTCACCATCAGGTTTCTTGATTGGCAAATACACAATTTACGGATCCGATGATGAACCTGGAGAAATTAATTATAACGGTAATTGGTATATTTCACCATTGATAGTTTTTTCCAAAGACGGAGATGGTCAAATTGAATCGATATGTATTCAAGGTAATCCTCATTATTATGATAATATGAAATGTGGTCCCCTAAAGCCAACCATCTTCGAGCACGAAGATTTCATCGGTAATTTTAAAGCCACTTCCACTTGCTCAAAAAAACCTTCAGACTATCTTGAGTCAACCAAAGAAGAAGCAATCAAGAAGTGTAACGATTTCTTAAAAGAAAAGTTGGAACACGCTGACATATCATTATTTTCATGTCCTACTTCTTGTGTTGAAGAAAAATGCGAAGGCGGAATTTTTTCCAGCAAAAAACAAGTGGTATGTACAGCTGAGACTAAATATAACTCAAATTGATTTTTAAGCGACTGTTTATAACTTCTAAGCAGTCGCTTTATTTTTTATGCAACTCTTTTAAAAGTCTCAAATAATCTTTGCTGGATTCATAGACCATAGAGCTTATGAAATTAATAAAAGCAGAATTATCTTTGGTACCCGTCTGGGATTTTTTAATTAGGGAAATGTAATCACTCCTGAGCATCGGCGGAATGATTGATATGGTATACCCGTTTTGAAACAACACCAGATTCATAAGAAGCCTTGCCGTCCGACCATTACCGTCTACGAACGGATGAATATCCACCAACTTTTGATGGATCATGGCAGCCACTTCGATCGGATGATAATTTTTTCTTAAGGTAGGAATTTCCTTTATAAATTTTTTCACAAGAACTGAAACTTTCGAAGGTGCGGGGGAACATAGGTCGTCCCAGTAATCACCACCGGTATTTTTCGGTACTGCCCAGCCGATTCCTGATCAATTCTATAATAAAAAAGTTTATGAATATTCAAAATATCTTTCTCAGTAATCGTTTTCTTTCTTGATAAACTATAAATCAAATCATAAGCTTCACTATGCCCTGAGGCTTCGTAGTGGTCCCTTAATGGTTTTCCAGCTATTGTTAGACCATCTTCAAGCACAACCTTGGTTTCAGTTTCCGTCAGGGTATGCCCTTCAATAGCATTACTGGAATAGGTAAACCCAATGCGATAATACTCTTTAAGTGGCTTAAGCAAAGCCTTATCAATTGGTCTGAATTTTTCAATTTCAATTTGGAGTTTATCGATTACTTTTATTTTATTTGAAGGTTAATTTATGGCATACAACAAAAGGCCTAGTACTCTGATTTTTTAATTTTTCAAGATGTCGCACCGCCCTTGGCCATTGGATTCACCCATGAGATTCTCTTAGATAAGATGGCA
>MEQB01000049.1 GCA_001770015.1 Bdellovibrionales bacterium RIFOXYC1_FULL_37_79 | reverse complement strand
CTTGAAAGATGTAATTAACGATTTTAAATTGTTCATGAATTTTAAAATGTGTTGCATGGAATAAGAATTCTAGATATCCAGTAGTCAAGGTATATGAACCAAAATTCGAACAGCTTAATAAATTCTTTTTTCCCACAATAAAATGAATAGCCAGCAAATCAATTCCTACTTCCACTCTATGCACAAGTTTTTGAATGATTTTGCTTTTCAATTCAAAATGCCCCTCATTTTCAAGAATCTTTTTCATTCCCTCCGTAATTTTTTGTAAATTTTCATCAATAGGCATGTCCCTAGGATAAAATCCATCCTCAATCCCAATTAAATTTTTTTCTAGCTCCTCTTTTCTGGTCTGAAGCTTTTTCATCTGTTTAAAAATCGGCATGGCTGAAATAGTTTTAGGAAGACCTCCCAGCCTTTCGGCCAAAGCTTCAAGGTGTTCCTCGACCGCATTAATTCTTCCTCTGATCTTTCTAGATTCGTCTTGATGTGTCCTCTGTGTATACTTTGCTTTTGCCCGTTCTAAAATATTCTCTGCAAAATTTTTGTCAGTCATATAAGATATAACTTGGTTTAAAACAACTGGCTCCAATTTTTTGGCTAAAACCCGGTGAGGTTCACAGTCAAAAGTTTTTTTGTTCCCTGAGGAAATCGTATTTCAGGAAAGATGTCATCATTTTATGATGAATGACTGGAATAATTTCGAGGGGTTTTGTTGAAATAGTGAATAAAAATATACGACTAAATCGGTTTACTATATTCAGAAACAGGATTTTATTTCAAACTGGATAAAATAATACAGATCTCTCCGAATCGCAGTAGTTTTATTAATAAAATAATCAAATGCAACGAAAAGCTAGTATGGGATATACCGTTATATGTATATTTATTCTACTCATTACGGCGAATCTATTTGCCTCTAATACCTATCCTTGTGATGTGGAAAAATTGAGTCAAAAATACCTTAATGAAACTAGACCTACTATTCACATTCATGGTGAATTTCATGATAGTTATTATGGTGATGATCTTGAATTACAAAAAAAACAAGAATTATCGAAGGGATATAAAGAGTATCTAAGAGATTTAAGCGAGAAAAATAAAATTATTTTTGCCAAAGAAGGACCTTTAAAATCAAAAGATTCAATTCCTTTAGATGATAAAGTGACATATGCGTTGGGATCTTTGGTTATAAATTATAATATACTTCAAAGTGGAATGAACCTTAAAAAAGCATTAGGACAAACCTCAGATAAAATATTTAGCTCACCAGTGGAAACAATGTCTTCAGATATACCTTTTGCATTATTCCTTGTACCCGGATTCCATGAATTTATTGTTGGCAGTATTCCAAAATATGAAAAAGAAATCCTAGATTATTTTGAAAATTTTTTCCAAAATGGAAAAGGTGTTAAAACTACACATGAAAAATATCTAAAAGGCTTAACTGTTTCATTGCTTTATTTGAAAGAATATCTTCAAAAAAAGGAATTTATAAAATACAACATTGATGATGAAAAATTAAGCAAAATTATTGCAAAAATTTCAAGAGGAGATAGATTAGATGATGAAGATCAGAATTATTTTAACAATGAGTTAAGAAATAAAAGTATGTTGAATAAAATTTGTGAATTATATTGCAAGGCTCTTGTTGAAGAAAAAGATCTACATGTAGTTGTTGGAAATAGTCATTCAAAAGATTTGGTTGAAAAAATAAAAAGAAGCAATTCTTTTGTAAAGATTAATGTTCAAAGTAGTTTTGATTTATTTGAAGAAATGCTGAATGAATTTTCCAACGCAGAAAGGAAATATCTTGATGGCGAAATAACTCTCAGCTGTCTAGAAGAAACATTTCCTACACTGGTGAACAATAACCAAAAAAGAAAATATGAAAATAATCAAAAAGTTAAAAAAATTAGAAATGGAGAAATATACAAGATCGCCTATAGCGAGCTATCAAATGCGCAAAAAGAATTGTTCGGAAATGATAAGGATGTTAGAATTGTAGAAAAAGTTAATGGAGGAATATTGTCCTTAACACTTCATGTCCCATCTCACTTACTTCCGTTTAAGACATTTAAATCGTTGCATGAAATTCATCCTGGAATAAACAAATATTATCAACGACTCATGAAAAAAGATTGGAATATAAGCGATGCCATCGTAACTAATCACCTGTGTGTTTTGCCATATAAAAATGGTGATATGATTGATGTATTAGAAATTTCTTTTTTTCATTAGAAAATAAAGCGGGAACTTAAAAGCTGGATGGGTTGTATTACCGATAAATCAAGCAGCTTCTTCTCGTTCGTATCTGCGAAATAAACCAACCATGTTCTTTGAACTAACTATTACCCACAATTCCATAAAGATTTATGGGTAATAGTTAGAGCTGAGCTGGGGGTTTACCTTGTTAATTAATATTGGTACAATTTATCTGATCTTTAATAAATTTTTGGCACTTGTTATTGGCAAAGTATAAAAGTTTAATACGCTTTGATAATTCGTAGACGCAAGAAAAGTATTCCTTGTGATAACTATACTTTTCTGTATCTAATAAGCCCCCCCCCCCCGTGATCGCGGCAGTTGGAATTGATCTTCAAACACAGGAAATAGAGATTTTTTTAATTCTTTCATGTTAATTTTTATTTTTTGTGATGATTCCATTGTTAATACTCACACACCCACAGCTTTGAAGTTCTTTTAATAAGAGTGCCGTGTCCTTATAAACTTCAGCTAATAATTTAGTAGCAGAATTTTGAGAGTAATTTTTATTCGTTAGAAAGTTGTTTGCTATCCGTTCCATAACCCATTGTCGTTTTTGTTTTTGAACAGGAATTTTTATGAGTCGGCCATACTTAAAAAAGCTTTTTAAAACTTTTTCTTTATAATTTTGTTCAACTTTATTTTGATCATGGATTTTGGAGGGCGTACTTAATAGCAAATCTTTTATTCGTAATTCTGCAACGTCAGGGATTGCAGCAAAAATTGTATAATACTGGTCACGATGCGAAGTTACTAACCCTGCTTCACATAATTTTTTCAAATGAAAAGAGACCGTAGAGGGAGAAAGTTTTAATCTTTCTGAAATGACCTCAACATACGCATTTTTAGTTAGCAAAAGCTTGAAAATTTCCAATCGAGATTCATCTGCTAAGGCCTTTAAGATCATTAACGTTTTCATTCAATAAACCTAGCAAAATTTAATTCTCTACGTATCCCATCTAAAAAAGCTATTTTAATTTTCCCTATTTCTATTTCATTTTCTAAACCATGCTTTAAATCCATCGCAAATTTCTGAGAAAAATCAATCTCCATTCTTTCCAAAAGATCTAAAAGCGCAAGATAAACACGTTCCTCCACAGGAAATGAGGCAAACTTTTGTAATATGGGTAAATTAATACCAGACTGGACAGCGTTCGAGTATTTGTCGGTCATGGCCATGTAGGTGTTTGAGAATTCATCTATGATTTTCTTTTCGATTTTCTCATCGAGTTTGCCTCGAAGCGATTTTTTCATTCTGACCTGAAGTTCTATTATCATATCTTTGAAATTTTTAATATTAAACATGATCCATCCTCTGTTTTAAAGTGGTTCGATATTGATCGAATTAAATCTAAATGTCAAATTTATTTCGATGTTTGTCGAAATGTTTTTGTGTTGCGAATGTTTTAATAAAAGTGATTTTGCTTTTAGGGAGAGAAGCATGGATTATTGGTAATAAATAAAATGAACAATGGGAGAGTAAGAGAAGTAAGCGGTGTTTTGTTGAAATAGTGAATAAAAATATACGACTAAATCGGTTTGCTATATCAAAGTAGGAAACTGCTCCGAAGTACTCACTGTTCCAAGTCTAATTAGTTTTACATGTATTAATGACTAGATTAGTGATCGATCACCGATCCTGGTCATTGTAGAGGACTGAGTTCATGGGTGAACGCATAAAAATTTTACAAAACTGAGAAATTTATTTGATATCAACCTGTTGATGTGCTTAAGTGCGTTCATGAAAAACTTGAATATTTTTGAATATCTGGACTTTAGAGCTTTTTTAAAAGCATTTTATCAAATGAGAAAATGCGAAAATGCACAGTTTTCTTATACTTTATGGGGAAGCCAGGCAGGAATTAATAATCGGAGCTATTTACGTTTGGTGATTACTGGGCATCGCAATTTAACCGACGAAGGAATTAAAAAAATCTTACCCACCTTGGAATTAAAAAAAACAGAACAAAATTATTTTGTCAATCTGGTAAGGTTTAATCAAGCAAAAACCATTGATGAAAAAGACCGCCAGTTTATTGCTTTACAGCAGCTATGCCTTAAAAAAAATCGATTTTTGCAAGATTCATATGCTTTTTTAAGTTCACATTGGTATCCCAAAATTCAAGTTATATTAGGTTTAAATGATGTTGATCGTTCTACCGGTGCAATTTCCAAGATGCTGAGTATTCCGCTGTCTGAAGTGGATAATTACCTCCAAGCTTTAAAAGAGCAAGGGCTGACCGAATGTGTGGGTGATCAGTGGGTTGCAAAAAATAATTATTTTTATGTGGGTGATGATGATAGATGTGGAAATTTTGCTATTCAATCATTTCACAAAAAAAGTCTTGAAATTGCCATAGAGGCCATAAACCAAGACCCTCAAAAAAGATATTTTAATAGTGTCTTAGTGGCCTTGTCTGAAGAAGAATATCAATCATTGAATAATGAGCTGTCCAATTTTACGGATCAATTGCTTGTGAAATATACAAAAAAATCAAAAGGAAAAGGGAAAAAAATTTTTCAAATAAATATTAATAATATTCCCATAAGTAGTGGCCTCATCCATTGTCATTCAAATGCGTCAGAGACTAATGAGAGATTTATGGGTAGCAATTCCGAAGATGATTTGCAAGGAGTTTTATAATGACTAGATTAATTTTAACATTGGTTTTTTTAATGGGATCTTTCGGTGCCTTTGCCTCAAGTGGCGTAAAAATTGGTAATGGAGGAGATGATTGCGAAGACAGGATAAAAATCATACGGGATGATATTGAATCCTGGATACAAAAAGGTGGATCACAAGGATTGAAATTGCCTGAAGATGTTTATTTGGAGAAATATAATACACAAATGTTAAATGCTTTTAACGCAAAAATTACTTGTAGCGATGAAAAGATATTTATTGGTAACGCAGAAAAGACATGTAAAAATTTCGAAGATGGACAGGGTATAAAATGGGTACAGTGTAATTTTGAACGATTTAATAAAACTAAAGAGGACAAACAATATACCCTCATCCATCATGAATATGCTGGTATTTCTGGATTTGAAACCAATCTTGAAGAAGAATCAGATTATAGCATTTCTAATAAAATTACTGCTTTTCTTGAATATCAGATCGTAAAGAAGCTCTCCCTAATGATTCCTGTAGATAAAAATGACAACACTTATTCCAACTATTTAAATACATCTGCCCAATCATTTCATTCTTTTGGTGAAGAAACTATTGTAAAATGCTTTAGGCATGAATTATCAACAAGAACAAGTCGAGAAGTACCAGAAAATTATGAAATGTTGAAACTTGCAAGTTTGTATGAACACCATATAACAAGAGGAGCTTACGGAGAGATTGCTTTTAATTTTGGGTTTAAAAACTCAGAACCTGTCGTTTCGTCAGTAAAATCCATGCATAAGCATTTGTTGCATCAGTTTTCGAATAAGATATTCAACCTTGAGGAAGGTGATGAAAATGCTCTTTCATTTGGATATATGGCAGCTATACTTAATATGAGATTTAGCAGTTTTGTTTATTATCAAGCAAACGGAATCGTTTTGTCGGCAGTCGCAGCAGCTTATCAAATTCCTCGTGACACTATCGCTCTCGTAGAAAAAATTAAAAATGGGTATCTTGATCAAAACTTTCTAAACGAACTTGAGATGGAATTGCACAAAAAGGTTCCAGGTCTTTTTCTCAACAAAGTAGGCAAGGTATTAAGTTATCAAGTGGAAAGATCCATTTTGAATGCAAAAAACTATTTACAAATAAGAGATGTATTGGTGAATGATTTATTTTGGCCAATGTTGAAAAAAGATTCCTTGGATGTTTGCAACGAATAACTAATTAAAAAGGTAGCCCCTCCTCAGCTTCTGCTGGGGCTTTCAGAGCTTGATAGATTCGGCTAGCCTGTGACCTGGTAAATCTGCTCATCTCTTTAGGTTCTATGCATAATTTAAAGATGATAATTCAAGTGTTGAATGCAACTTAATGTGGCTCAGTATCTTCTTGTTTTTAACGGCCAAATCAAAAGTTTTTATGATAAAAATGGTGAGTTGATCTGATGTCAAACGATAATTATTATGATTTCATGATTTTACTTTTCCTGGAAGTGTATCGATTGGTTTGATTATCAAATTTAAATCCAGGTATAAATATGAGTTGTATAAAAATATTTTTCGTGTAAATTTTTTTAAAGCGTAGAAACGAATTATTTTGTAATGAACTAAATATCCTAATAATTACGGTATGTTAATTAAGTTAATAAAAAAGATAAACTTGGTTGTGAAATAAATTCAGCGTTACAGCATTAATTACCACAAGTGCGCGTTTTTTTGATACTATGCGTCAGTAAGATTTCTTGGTTTTTTTTAAGTTATATTAAGGGTTACCTGGAGGATATATATGAAAAAATTAATGATCATGTTTGGTTTATTTTCAATTTCGTTAGTGGCACTTGCCAGTTCAACAGAAATTACCGTTAATTGCCAAGCACCAGAAGGCTATTCAAGCGGTTTTCGCGCCAACGTAAGCGGCGTTCTTACCTTAATGGAAAACCCTCATAATCCTGCGCTCTTCAAAGTAGCAAAAGGGTCTTTAACGGTTGAGGCCCTCAAAGGATCGGCTGGCACTCAGGTCTTGTATAATATATTTAAGTTTGAAAATGGCCAGTATAACACAATAAATGGAACTGAGTCTGTCACACTAGGAAATCATTCACCTTCGCATGGCCATCTTATGGTTTATATCAATTTGACTAAGCAAGATGGCTCACATGTTTTATATAATGGGTTTACATATATAATGAACTGTGTGGAATAAAGGTAAATGAAGGACTGAGGTTAATTTAAAACATTAGAAAATATGAACTAAGAGAGACACTAAACCTCTCCCTGTTTGAAAATTAAAGTGCGCCACGAGTTTTTAGTTTATATTTTTTATAAGGGTCATTTGGCCCTGTTCCAATCTCTATCAAGAGCCCCTCAATAACTAATTTTCGTAAGCGATCCCGGGCGGCGCGATCGCTTATCTTCCATAATTTGGCAGCAATAGGGGAGGTTATTTCTTTTTTTTCTTTCAAGAAATGAATGATTTCATTTTGCCATTTTTTGGTTTTAGTAATCAATAGATGGTTAAAGATGGTAACTCGAAAGGAATTACCAACTTCTTCAAATACAGGTGGTGGCAATTTGGATTTATGACATTGATCGATAATTCTTCCAAGGCCTGAACCCCATTGCTCAATAAGACCAAGTTCTTTGAAAAAACGACCAATCACTCTATTTCTTAGTTTGGAAATACCTTTTAATGCAGACTCAATTGTAATTCCAAATGGCATACCACCAGGATTGGTGATTTCGATCCGGTTATCAAAGATTGCAACCTTGATGGACTCACCACTTAGTGAATAGTCAGCATGTACTAAAGCATTTATAACTGCTTCTCGGATGGCAACAATGGGATATTCGCTATGATGTTGTGATTTTATGGTTTTAATTTTGATTGCTTGATTTGTATGTCGACTTATAAAACTCAAGATTTGTTTTAGCATGATGGCCAGGTGTCCGCTGATGGTCTGCTCATCTAGAAATTCATTTGTATTAATGCCTTTAAATCTGGCACATAAAATCCTGGCATCCGGAAAGATTTTATCTTTATTTTTTCCAAACAAAATAATTCCACCGTTGGTAGGAAGGGAGTTTTTTCCATGAGTTCCAATTAGACCGAGGGAAATTGCTTCATTTAATTTTACTTTCTTTCCAAGTAACTCGGAAGCAGTCGTAAGGTCAATATCTTCCGGGTTGGATTGAAAACAAAGTTGTTCATCAAAGGTGATATTTAGCGCTTGTCGCTTCAAATTTTCAATAATTTCCAAATCGGCCAAACGGTTGGTTGATCCTAAGCGTACATAAACACCATTTTCTAGACCTTGATTTTTAAGATAAAAGGGACCATTAATGTGTGGAATATTAATTAAAATTAATTGCTTTTCCCTATATGAAATGATTTGAATATCTGGTAATAATCTTGGCTTAATTGAGTCGGAGAAAGCGTTTGCCAGCTTTTCTTCCTCTAATAACGGATTTGTTACTCCAACGATTTTTTTATTTTTATCCTCAATCCCAATAATAATCACCCCCCCTGAAGTGTTAGCAAATGCAATTGCCGTAGTGATAATTTTGGGCAAGGAGTTTGTATTTTCTTTAAATTCAATGTTTTTTCCTTCCTCTTGACGTAAGATATCTTCAATGATTTCAATGCCCATCTGGATTTTTCCTATTTAAATGATGTTGTTAAATTTAGGTTAACTCGGAAGATCCAAAGTGGTCAATATCTTCCGGGTTGAATTTGTCTGTTTGATAGGAAGTTGGTTATCAAGGGTGGTTATTATCCCGAGATTGATTGATCAGAAATTTTAGCGATTTTAGCAAGTAGTCATATTTAATAATTATAGAGAGTTATCCTCGGCATTCAATCGTCTTGTAAAAATTGCAGCATGTGTTAATTTGTTGTGAAAAGGGATATGTTTTTGGTATTATGCGCAAAAATCTTAAGGCTTGGTTGCCAGATGAATTTAAACAAGGAGACTCTATGAAAAAGATAATTTTTGTGCTTTTACTATCGTGTCTGTATAGCTCAGTTTTTGCGAATGCAGTTCGGACGATTAAAGTTTTACAATGCTCCTCGGACAACCAAAGTCTGGTCGAATTATATCTGAACGTTGATACTTCTGATGACCAAAAACCGGTTGTAAATTACACAATGAAAATCACCGGAAAGAAGATGTATTATGGAGAGCGCGATCACGAAGCGGATTGTGTTAAAAGATTTGCCAAGAGCAATGTTTATCTAATTAAAAACTTGCACAAGCCACTTTCACGTAATGTATTGACATCCGCTCCGAACTGTCCGTTTGTGCAATTTTCTGCTAACGGGGATCAGCTTGAGATTGAATATAATAGGACGAAGACAGATGGTTCAGGAGAAGCCGAGCAAGGCGTAGTGGAAAAATTTAAGGGGTGCTTTTCTTTACCAAATTATCAGTATGAGTATGTAGAAACACTCGATTAGTTCCCAATTACTGAATAAAAACATTAACAACATTTAATAATAAGGAGAGGATTTTTACCTCTCCTTTTTTTTTGTCCTTGAATAAATGCGTTTTTTTAAAAAATTACTTAATAAAGCTTTTTAGGGCTTTAAAAAAAGTTTATAATGTATGCAAGCATAACTGACATACACCTTGAGCAATTTTTGGATGGATAAAACAACAGTCTTTCATAGATTATATAGTGCGGGCCTGTCTATTATAAGGGAATACCCACTATTAATTGCCACCCTGGCGGGGGTGGTATTGGGGCTGCTTTTAATTATTATCCATGTTTCCAATTTTTTTTCGTATCTTTCTGATCGACCGGAAACCTGTATGAATTGTCATATCATGGGTACCCAGTATGCGACCTGGATGCATAGTGCTCATCGGGAAGTGACCACTTGTAATGATTGTCATGTTCCACAAGACAATATAGTAAAGAAATATATGTTCAAGGCCATGGATGGCCTGCGCCACTCCTACGTTTTTACCCTCAGGGCAGAACCCCAGGCCATTATGATCAAAAAACAGGGTGAACGGGCGGTATCTGATAATTGCAAAAGATGTCATGAACTACTCTTTTTAAGTCCTGCACTGAAAAATGAAAATCTCTATAACGTGGATACAAGTGAAGGAAGATTATGCTGGCACTGCCATCGGGAAACTCCGCATGGATCGCTTAGAAGCTTGTCCTCCAATCCCTATGCGAGAGTGCCCACCACGGAGAGTATGATTCCCAAGTGGCTAGTGGATACTTTGAAAAAAGAGCAAGCAAAACAATCAAATAGAAAATAAAATAGGAAAAATAGGGGGCGAACGTGTCTGATATAAACGAAGTGATAAGAAAGAAACCTTGGATTGGGTGGAGTATTTTTTTGGTTTCGATGGTGACGGTTTTTGTCTTGGGGTTGTTTGCCGCTTCGATCATGGAGCGAAGAACCGAAGCATTGGTGGCCTACACTCCCGCCAAACCCATTCCGGATTTTGAACCTCGCCTAAAAGTGTGGGGAGAAAACTTCCCACGAGAATATGTCACTTACCTTAAAACCCAGGAAACCAATTTTGTGACCAAATATAACGGGAATGATGTTAAGGATGCCTTGGAAGAGGATCCCTTGATGGTGGTGTTGTGGGCAGGATATCTATTCTCTCGTGACTATAATCGTCCCCGTGGCCATCTTTACGCCATCGAAGATATTAGAAAAACTCTCCGCACCGGAGCTCCTAAAGATGCGCATGACGGCCCTCAGCCCAATACTTGTTGGAGTTGTAAAAGTCCCGATGTGGTAAGATTGATGCAGCAGATGGGGCCTATGGAGTTTTACAAGGGGAAATGGGCCTCTAAAGGACATGAGGTGGTCAATAATATAGGCTGTCTTGATTGTCATGATCCCAAAACCATGAATTTAACCATTACCCGTCCGGCCTTGGTCGAGGCTTTTCAAAGACAAGGAGTCGATATAACCAAGGCGACCCACGCGGAAAAGAGAAGCTTGGTGTGTGCCCAATGTCATGTGGAATATTATTTTAAAGGCGAAGACAAATATCTGACTTTTCCCTGGGATAAGGGAATTACCGTGGAAGATATCGAGAAATATTATGATAGCATCAACTTTGTTGATTGGACCCATGCCCTGAGCCGGGCCCCTATGTTAAAGGCCCAACATCCCGAATATGAAACGTGGAAGATGGGGATTCATTCTAGAAGGGGAGTCTCATGTGCAGATTGCCACATGCCTTATATTAGTGAGGGCGGAATTAAATTCACCGATCATCATATCACTACACCACTGAAAACGATCAATCGCTCCTGTCAGGTATGTCATCGAGAAAGCGAAGAGGAATTAAAACAAAATGTTTATACCCAGCAAGATAGAGTGATGGAACTTAGAATGAAGGCCGAGGAATCACTGGCGAAGGCCCATATTGAAGCAAAACTGGCGTGGGAGAAAGGAGCCTTGGAAGCTGAGATGAAACCGGTTTTAACTCTGATTCGTCATGCTGGATGGCGCTGGGATTTTGCGGTGGCTTCCCACGGTGCCTCTTTTCATGCATCCACAGAAATGAGCAGGGTGCTCGGGACCTCGATTGATAAATCCGGTAAGGCCCGAGTCATACTGGCCCGTATTCTTGCCAAGCATGGAGTGAGTGAAGAAGTGACCATGCCGGATCTGTCCACCAAGGCAAAGGCCCAAAAATTTATAGGACTCGATATGAATGCATTAAAAGCTGAAAAAGATATTTTTTTAAATGAGATGGTCCCCAAGTGGGATGAACAGGCCAAAATTCGAGAAGAGAAATATTGAGTTCATGAATGATGCTAATGGGCCGAAAAAAGAATTGAGTTCTTTTTGGAATTATCCATTTGGGTATGAGCAAAATTTGCTTATTCTCATTTCGCTTTGGTTTGTGGGGATACAGCTGGAATATCTGACCGGCGGACTTGAAAAAAATATTTTACAATTTCCGGATAATCTTTATTTTTTAATTATCTGGCATGTGAGTTTGCTGATTATTAATTTTAAATTTCCTCAAATATTAAAAACTTTCCTTGCTAAAGAATTTATTTTTACATTTTTGGGAGGATGGGTTTTTCTGATTATTATTTCAGGGATTGTTCCCCAGGATCACGGGCAAAAAAATTTGCTCAATCAATTTGGCCTAACCCACATTGTAGTTAGCTGGCCTTATCTTTTCACCTTGGTTTTGCTTGCTTCTTCCTTGTTTCTAACGATTATCAAAAGGTTTGCCCGGTTTTCCTTGAGGGAGAGTGTTTTTTTACTCAATCACACCGGACTGTGGATCATTTTGGTTGTGGCGACTTTTGGTAGTGGTGATCAGGTTTCATGGAAAATGAATTTGTATGAAGGCAAGGCCACCTGGGAAGCCTATGATAAAAATTCTAAAATATATCCGTTGCCATTTGCGATTTATTTAAGTGATTTTATATTGCAAGAATATCCTCCCGAGCTTGCACTGATCAGTGCATCTGGAAAACTTCTGAGCAAGAAAAAGACCAGTGGTATGAAACAGCAAAGGATATCTTTAAAAAATTATGAGGTCTTTTTTGATGAGGTCATTAATGACGGAGTCTTTTTTAATAATGAATGGAAGAGAGGAAAACATCCGGGAAATGTCTGGCATGCCCATATCCAGGTTTATGATAAGAAAAATCAACAATTGCTGGGATCTGGTGATATTGCAACTGGCAGTTTTTTGCAAGCAGAACAAATATTCTTGCTTGATAATAATGATCATAAAATGATCATTAAATATCTGTCACCCCGTCCCCAAAAATTTACTTCCATGGTGAAGGTATTTACGCCTTCCCAAACGGAACTTAAAACCAGTATTGAAGTCAATAAACCGTTTGGTTTTGATCGCTATCAGATCTATCAACATTCTTATGATCAGAAACTAGGGAAATGGTCACAGTTAAGTGTCCTGGAGCTGGTTTATGATCCGTGGATCAAGATTGTGTATGGTGGAGTGTTTTTTTTGTTGATCGGAGCTTTAGGACTGGCGTTTTTTCCTAAAAAGTGGGGAGGATAAAAATGGTGGATTATCTTCTTTTAACTGCTTTTGGGATGTTTTTATTTTCATTTGGCCTGGGGATTTTCAGTGTCATGATAAACCATAAGCTAAAAGGTTTCGAGAGGATGGGGGATCTTTTTAATCTGCTAGGCATGTTTGCCTTGCTGGTTTTGATTTTGCATTTATGGATAACTCATCAGCGTCCACCACTCCAAACGCTTGGAGAAACCCGTCTTTGGTATTGTTTATTATTACCAATGTGCGGGATGGTGATTAATGTCAAATTAAAACTGTCATGGCCATTATGGTATTGCCAAAGTCTGGCCCTTTTATTTCTAACGATTGATTTTTTTAATCCAGCAGCATTTGAGACGTTGTTGCCTCCTGCTTTGTTATCCATTTATTTTATTCCACATGTAGTCGTTTATATCATTGCTTATGCCTTGTTGACGGTGGCCACCTTCATGGGAGCAAAAAATTTTTTTTGGAAAAATAAAATGTTCCATCAACCGGGCCTTAATGATGACAGTTTAATCAAATCAATCGATCAAATCATAGCAATGGGGTATGCTTTTTTAACCATGGGACTGCTGTTTGGTGCTTTGTGGGCCAAAGAAGCGTGGGGACATTATTGGACTTGGGACCCCAAAGAAACCTGGGCCTTTATAACCTGGATGATTTATCTGATCTATTTTCACCTGCGATATTTCTATTTAAAAAAAATCAGACTGGCCCAGTTTTACTTGCTGGGCGCTTTGATCATGCTTTTTATTTGTTGGTTTGGGGTTAATTACTTGCCCACTGCTGGACAAAGTATTCATACTTATTAGTGAACATTTTATTTTTACCAAAGGGCAAAAATTCTAAACTCAGGCCCGTGTCTGAGCATACCAATATTGGCATCATAACCTAGTTCCGTAGAGGTTTCGGCAGCACCACTTAGAGGCATAATGGAATTAAAAAATACATTATACCCAATGGCCATAATGGCCTTTCCTTTTAAAAAGGATGGTGTCCAGGACGCTCCAATGGAAGTGTTATTTTCCAAATAGGCAAGGGTGCTCTTCTTATCCACAAAAGTTTTGCCGGGATTTAATTCTTCTGCGTATCTGACGGATTCGTCACTGATCGTCCCTGAACCCAATCCGATGCGGTCGTAACAGGAAAAGTAGGGTTGGATTATGCCAGGCACTACTCCGTCGGCCAGGATGGTGCCCGTTATGGTATCAAATCCAAATAAAAAAGAGACTACCGAAAAAGCGTAGTCTTTGTCATAGACAAATTTTCCATATTTTTGATTTTCTTTGCCACCAGTGGTGATAAGTGTCCTGACCGTGGCCGGAACTTCACCTTTAGTAATGCCAAGTCCAAGGTAAAATCCCGTATCCATAGGAGGCGCACTACTGCTAGCTTGCGGAGGTAGCTTAGAGCTTTTGGGTTTTATTTCGCTGAAGGAATAGAGGGCGTCGTAACTTGAGATGGAATTGTCAAAGTTAAAGCGTGCGGGCATATTGGTGGCCAAAGTGTCATTCCACACACCATTACCGGCAATTTTACCTTTCATTAAGCGAAAATACATTTTTTTAAGTCCGATATAACCTGAGAAGCGGTGGATTTTTCCAGAGATAGTGTTTTCGTCGGTTATGGCACTTAATCCTAATACGGTTTGAATTTTATTTAAACGAACGTTGGCATCATAGGTTATGAAACTATTTTTATCAATAGTTAGCGCCAATTTGTCCTTTTCATAGTTGAGAAACTTGGGATAACTCCAGGTAGCTTTAGGAATGTAACTGACCCCAATAAAGGAATCAAAAAAACTTTCTTGTATGGTTTCGCTGGGAGTTTGGGCAATCGGTGGTTCTATCTCAGTGGTAGCCGATGGGGTTGGCAAAGCAGTGGCATTTGGTGTTGAAGTGGGGACATCAGGGTTTTCCTGAGCAAAGAGGCTTATAGAAATCAAAAAAAGTAACAGGTGCAACGCCAGTAAAGCGGGACAAAACTTGGGCGAGAACATAAAAGACATCCTTGTGTTTTATTAAATGTAATATGATGATTAATTTATCCAGTGATTCACTACACTTGTCAAATAATTTCAATCCGGAGAGATGTTTTATTGATATTTTCGGATGATTCCATTTACAATGGAATGAACCCTATGAACACCAGCATAATTGAAGCAGAAATTACTAAAAATTTTAAAAATGACCAACAGGCCAGACGTCTATTTCATGGAAGAGGAGGATGCTTTGATGGTTTTAAGGATCTCGCAATCGATTTTATACCCCCATATGTTTTGATTGAATGTTATGAGGATGATGATGAATCCCGGCCTATCAAAATAAAAAACATATTGCTTGAACATTTTGAAACCAGTATCGAAGGTATCTTTTGGCGCAACCGGAAAAAGTCACTGGTTTATCAAGCTTTAAGAGGAAAACTGCCCGAAAAACATTTACTTTGGGAAAATAATCTTTGCTATGAGGTGACCTTTAAAGATAATCAAAACCATGGTTTTTTTATGGATATGCGACCGGGTCGGGAGCTTTTGCAATCAATTTGCGCTGGTAAAAAGGTATTGAATTTATTTGCCTATACCTGTTCCTTTTCAGTGGTGGCCATCAAGCATGGTGCCGCCGGTGTCATTAACATGGATATGAAAAAGAATTTTTTAAATCAGGGAATAAAAAACCACTTGATCAATCATCTTAGTGTTCAAAATGTATTGAATATGCCCCACGATATTATGAAATCACTGGGGGCCATCAGGAAAAAAGGACCTTTTGATATTGTCATTATTGATCCACCCTCCAGTCAAAAACAACATTTTCAAATAGAAAAGGACTATCGCAAAATATTCAAGCGACTCCCGGAATGGTTGAAAGAGGGAGGCGAGGTGATTGCCTGTTTGAATTCCCCTTTTTGGGATCAGGATTTTTTAATTAATATAAAAAATGAATGCTATCCATTGTTGCAATTAAAAAAGATACTGGGGGCAGCGGAGGAATTTAAAGAGAAAGATCCCCGCCTGGGCCTTAAAATTATCTGGTTTTCTTTGTAATGTTATTATTGACAGGTTTTAAAAGTCGTTTTTTTTATCCGACTGAAAGAATTCACTAATCAGGTTTTAGGAAGTTTGTTCCAGATCTCAATACCCATTTTAAAATAGGTTTATAATGGAAATGAAGTTAAATGATCTGCCAAAGGATTGTATCAATTGAAGTTTAACATCACCTTGGTTTTGCTGTTTGGATTATTCATATCCAGTAGGGTGTGGGCGGAAACTATTCATGTACCCAAATCGGCCTTATCCAGTGAAATCAAAACCATGAATTTTTTAATTGATAATTATTTTAATGAAAGGGATGTGGAAAATCCAAAAGTAAGAAGAGCAATTGAGCAAAACATTAAAAGATTAAATCCCCATATTCTTGATTGGAATTATTTGCAAGATTCAACTTTGATTATTTATGAAAAAAAATCTCCTGATTATGAGTTATCGGTGGGAGGGGGAACCAATTATTTTGCCGATGATTATATTGCAGCAACCAGCAGTTATTTTGATATGTCGTTGAATATTAATTACTATTTCAAATATCGTTATTACGCATTTTTAAATTTGAAGTATAATGAATACACTCATCAAATCAAACAAGAAACGGAATATAGTTTTGATAAGTCACAAACGCTTGGATATGAACTGGGCCTAACCAAAATATTTCCAGATCCCGATTGGCAAATGTCCCTATCTTTGCATAAGGAGAGTGTAGGTACTTTGAGTGCAATCCTGGCTGAATCAGGGGTTGGTTATACTACCTCGGAACTGTATAGTGATGTAGTAAAAAACTCAAGATTGAATTTTTTATGGTTAAATGCCGGTCTGGAATATTTCTTTACGTTATTTAAAACCAATAAAACTGGATCACTTCAAGGTGTTTACGGTTATTCATTAAGTGGCAATCTAACCGCAGATGAATATGATAAAACGGAAACCATCACCGCTCATAAAATTGATCTAAATTATAAACAATTTTTTTATAAGAATCTCTGGACCAAGCTCAATTTACATCAAACGATTCTTTATAGTACGCTTAATCTTTCCTATATGTCATTTGAACTTAGTATGGGCATTAGATTTTAAGAGCATTTTCCTGGACCGCAAGTTCTTGTGGCAAGAGATGGTTTTATTTGTTAGGATGATTGGGAAATTATTATTCTACTGACCAAATTGTTATGATGAAAAAGTTTAAGATTATCCTCTATATACTGTGGGGCCTGTTCATTAGTTCCCCTTATTTTGCCGAAAAATATCTGCAGGGTGTGTTTAACTGGGCCTTTTACCTTGATATGGTTTTTAATATCATACTTATTGCGGGGTTAGTCTGGATTCCTTTTTTAAATACCAGAAGGATCTATCTTCTTTTCTTGCCTTATTATATTTTTTCATGGGTTGGGTGGTCTTATCTGTTTGAGTATGAAAATATAATCACCAAAAACACTGTTGCGTACTATCTGGTCATGCATTCGAGGCCTTGGGGGCAGTTGCTGGGCGAGTATGTAAGCTTTCATTCCTTTTGGTTATTGATTATGCTAGCGTTATTTTTGGGATTGGTCATGATCAGACCGGTAACCCCCGATAAAAAAACGCTACCACTTGCCATCATGGCGGTCGTAATGGGTTTTATCACCTTGTTCAAATATTATGAAGTGAGTGAACAAGGATACCCTCGGCATTATCTGTTAAATAACATTTTGACCCGTCCGTTTCAGATAGTAGGGGATGCTTGGGAAGAAAAACAAAGGTTTGATCAAGCAATGCAAAATGCTCCGGAATTTACCCACTCGTATATTAACAAACTTGATCCCTCCCAAAAATCCATTCATGCGCTAATTTTAGGGGGAGAACAAAATAGGAATCACTGGTCGTTATATGGGTTTACCAAGGATACCAATTTACGTTTGGATTCCAGGTCTGACCTCTTGGTGTTTAAGGATGTCCTGGCCGTCTCAATTGATCATGCTAAAAATCTTGAGTACACCATGTCCCTTGAGATCAATAAGACTGCCGGGAATATATTCAAGATGATTACACAGGCGGGCATCAACATCCTCTATATCACTAATCGGCCGCCAATGGGTGAACCAGACGTTTACCTTCAGCTGTCAAAATATGCTTATCAAAGTATTATTTTAAATTTGGATAAGGACAATGCCTCCTTTGATGGCCAGGTTTTGGCCACCCTCAATCAAGAATTGGAAACACTTCCTCATGCTAAAACGTTGATCGTGATTAATTTGATTGGTGCCCAAAAAAAATACTATAAAAGGTATCCCCATGAATTTGGCCAGTATTTAGATGAGCCCGGGGCGGTCGATAATCAGTATTACAACTTATTACAATATAGCGATTATGTGATAGATCAAATTATCACCGCAATTCAAAAACAAAACACTCACTCATTTGTTTGGTATCTGGCCACTCCACTTGATTATGACAATAGTGAAATGCTCATCAATGAAAGCATGATCAAGCAATATGAAATTCCCATGTTTGTGTGGTGTTCGGATGAATACAAGCGAAACGCTCATCTGCTTTATAATAAAATCATTAAAACTCAAGATAAACCACTTTCGATGATCGATTTTTCCCAAAGCTTTCTTGAAATGCTTGGATTGGAAGTGGATAAATTGTCTTATTTCAATAACCCTAAAAGTACTGCTCGTTTTATTCTTGATAGGGAAGGAAATATTTTAAAAGCACCTTAATCCAGGATTTCTCGCATGAAGATTAGTACCATCACCTTAGTCCTAATGACCTGTTTATTATTTTCTAGGAGTATTAAGGCCCAGGAAGGACCGCAATTTGAAGGATGGTACACCCGCATTGTGGATACTGAAAATCAATTATCCATCGCCATTATCGGTGGTTCGTTCCTGGCAAAAAAAGAAATTTTTTCGCCTCATATTTCCCTGCCAGGTTATTTGGCCATTATTTTTAACGATGAGAAAAACCATAAAATTGAAGTTTATGAAGAATTTCCACGCCATACCAAAATTTTGTCCGATGGCATGCCGGTTTTGGGTCATAATCAATATTCGGCCAACTCCACCTATTCCTGGAATGCTGTGGGGTATGGAGAAATTGCACATAATTTGATTGATCTGGAAATTCCAGGTGTGATTGAAATTCACGCCCAGATCTCCACCTTTGATCCCTTTGTTGATAGCTGGTATCAATCTGATCGCCTCCTAAAAATCAAGGAACCTATTAGGTGGTATGTCTACAGTATGGGATCAAAAACACATTATGAAATAAAAACCAAAGGTGAAAAATCCTGGCAAATTTATCAGGGAAATGGGTTATCCCATCAGGAAAAAAATTGGGGAATGGCCTTCCCCCATAAATGGATTTGGCTGCAAGCAATTAGCGAAGATCATACCAAAAAACTGGCGCTTTCCGGAGGTGTCGTCAATTTGTTTGGTCTCATTCCTATTAAGGCCTCCACCGTGGGCATTAAAACCGAGAAAATAAATTGGTATTTTGCGCCGGTGTCTTTATCCAATAGGATTACCTATAAAGTTGATCCATGTAAAAAAAAGCTGAAGTTAACCGCCCGATCTGCCCAAAGAAAATTGCAAGTATCAGCATGGGCATCACCCGATTCATTTGTTTCGGTATCCATACCCACCAAAAAAGGTTTTAAAAAAAATGGTGGGATTGAATCCTTTAGCGCTAATATCAGTGTTTCTGCCTATGAAAAAAATGTTTTACAGGAAATGATTCATTTTAAAAATGCGGCCCTTGAGTTTGGGGGTGATTATATGAAATGTGTCACCAAATAGGTCAAAAGATACTGGTTCAATGTGCACCTTGTCTTGCATCATCTTTGCGAAATTGATCATTTTTCAAGTGGAATAGTAATTGCACACAAATGGTCATCAGGCCATTAGGTGGGAGACTTCTATGGGTAAATTATCAAGAGCGCTGCTTATTACTATGATCACTATGATCATCTTTATGCATTTGAATCATTTGCATGCATCCAGTACCGTTTTACATATTTGTCCTTTCAATAGTAACTCCGGGGAAGAATTGTCTTACGAGGTGGAAGTTGATAATGGTCTTATCAAAAAAGATCTCTGTACCCTGGATGAACTCCATGTAGATACGATTAAGCGCATTGAAAATCAGGAAGTTCTAACCAAATTAATCGAAAGTGAGGTTAAACAATTAGTCCAATTTGCTATGATTGCCTTTATTCCCGCAGAGGCCAACCGGATTGCCGGTCTTTTATTTAATACCGATAGCCTGGACCAACTGTTACCAAATACTAGTCGACTGAGTGTGCTTGATATTAACAATATGGAGGAATTGGCCCGTTGTTATCCTGATTTTGCATCAATTCATAATGATGTTGATTTTGCTCATTCCCAAATCTTCCAGGCAAAAGTGACTTATGGGGAAGGGCTTTTTAGAATTGTGGATCAGGTCGTTCAGCACTCTATGCTTTTAAGGTATGCTGACTCACTCAACCTTTATTCAAATTTAGTGGCGTCAGATAAAATGTTTAAAAGTGCCTTTAATATGTTTAAATTAATCCCTTACCAGGACGGCACCATCTTGATCAGCTATTCAAACGGCCATATTAAACACCCACAGGCTTCGTTATTTATGGATAAAATCAAATCCAGCACCATCAAATCTTTCAAGCAGTTTGTGCTGGATTTAAAAAAAATGCTGGGAGTTTATAAATAGTTTTACAGAGATGTTAATTTATTCATACTTGTACCGCACGATTGCCGATGACATATTTAAAATTTGGATACTTTTCATAGGGGCAAAGCTGGATTTTCTAAAAATTTTATAATGGCCAACCATTTTATTATCCCAATAAAACTTGGTTTCATTCTTGGATATTTTATATTCAATGCGCAGGATATGATCCCCCGATTTGAAGTTTCCCCCAGTAACTTGTGACCAATGATCATCTTCAGCAGGATAGGGATTGTGTTCAATAATTCCTGCAAAGGCTTCCATAAACCAAATTTTCTTGTTATAGAGCCGCCACGCCAGACTGTTGGACCCTTCAAACCACACATCTAGATATCCATCACCTTCTTTGATCAGTCTTTGACGATAACCTACATTAATACTCTTCATTTCTACTTCAAAAATCCAATCCCGGTTGTAATCCAAACCTTTGAGTGTTTTGGTTTGTCCACCTGTGGCATTAATGACCTCAAACCAATTGCCTCCTGAGGTATTGGAGGAGGGATCGGAGTCGTTATCAGAATTATTGGAAGAGGAGGAAGCATTATCCTTTTTTTTGCTATCAGAAAAACCGAAGGCATAGATTCCCAAGGCCACGGAGCTAATGAGGGCCAAGGCCACCCAGTCCCCTTTTTCAAAAGCCTCGCTGGTATTAGGGTGGATTTTAAGTGGGGATTGATAGGAGATTTGAAAGGTGAAAAAAAATATAATAACGATTAGGTTGATTAAAATTTTCATAAATAGTTCCCCCACAAACAAAAAACTTTACTTGATGGTTATTATTAGCATTGATTCATTTTACATCGAAACGGTGCTCTTTTAAGTAAGAATAATGAAATAAAAGATCAAGTAGTTGATTTGTTGATGAAAATAATCGTTTTACCGTCCCTAATCAAAAAAAATTGTGCCTAAAATCGTAGGCATTTAGCTGGTAACTAATTGAAAATATTAAATTATTTCAATTGCCTAAATAGGGGGGATATTATATTTTTATTATAAAAAGAACTTAGCATGAGAAGAGGTAATCCATTGAAAGAGTGTTTTTTCAACCCAGTTGAGTATGTTGATGGTCATCTTAAGTTTGACCAATTTGATGTTGTCAAACTTACCAAAAAATTAAAAACCCCTTTTTATTTATATAGCGAAAATGCCTTTGTATATAATTATGATTTGTACCGTTTGGCGGCCCAAGCATTCCACCTAAATGATCCATTAATCTGCTACGCGCTTAAAGCAAACCCCAATCTTCATTTGCTCAAAAGTATTGCCAAAAAAGGTGCTGGTGCGGATATCGTTTCACAAGGGGAATTGGCCTATGCTTTGCGAGCGGGAATCAGGCCAGATAAAATTATTTTTTCGGGGGTGGGTAAAACTGGTCAGGAGATATTCGAGGCCCTCAATTGTTCTCCCGAGGGAATCTATTCGTTTAATGTGGAATCAGAAGATGAATTGTTTTTAATTGATAAAATTGCCAGTTCGATGCATAAAGTGGCGAGGGTGGCCTTTCGATTTAATCCAAATATTATTGCCAAAACCCATCGTAATATTCAAACCGGTGGTAAGTATCATAAGTTTGGAATTTTAGAAGATGATATTTGTCGTTTGGACCAAAAAATGAGTTTATGCCGAAACCTTAAACTGGTGGGATTAAGTATCCATATAGGAAGCCAGTTAACGGAATTTAGCGCATTAAAACAATCCATCAAGAAACTAGTCAAATTAAAAAATACCATTAATAGGGAGATTGAATTTATTGATTTTGGGGGGGGACTGGGGATTGATTATCAGGGAAAAAATAAAAGACCCCATCCTCGGGATTATTTAAAAGAAGTGTTGGGTAGTTTGGATGAAAAGTCCAAAGAGCTGCGACTGGTTTTTGAACCAGGGCGAAGCATTTCGGCCACCTCGGGTGTTTTAGTGACCAAAGTGATCAGGAACAAACAATCGGCTGATTTTAATTTCACGGTGGTTGATGCTGGTTTAAATGATTTCATCCGTCCCGGGCTTTATCATTCGTACCATCAAATCCTACCTTGTAAACTGACGAAGGGAATTAAAAAGATTAGAACCAATGTGGTGGGCCCCGTTTGTGAAACCACCGATCAATTTGCCGCCAATTTGTTGATCCAAACTCCTTCTAAGGAGGATGTTTTAATCATCAAGGATACGGGGGCCTATGGGCAGATTATGTCTTCCAATTATAATTTAAGATTAAAGCCCTGTGAATATGTGATTTCAAAAGGTAAGATTCTAGCTTGAAGAAGTAACATGAATAAAATACATAGAGACTTCCATTATTTTGGGTTAGCGGGGATAATGCCTATCATGAGACATATCAATAGTTATAAAAGAATTATTTGCTTGGCGGTTTTGTTTTTTTCTATGAATGGGAATGCCACTTTTGTCAATCCCGATCATTACCCAAACATTCGCAGTGGAACCTTACCTGTACGAGATGTCTTTTTATTTATCAAAAATAGCTATGTTAAAAAAAATGTTTATGGGGAGCATACCTATTGGATGAGATACTACGAAGGGAATAGAAGAAAAGATGAAAAAAATGGAATCCTCTATACCTGCCGTGGCGGTTTCCTTGATGTGGCCCATGTGCGAAACGCCATTGATTGGGTTGGATATATTGCTGCCAACGTTTATCCATATCTGTTAAAAGATATCGAAACCTATACGCATAGGGGGGAAGAACCGACTCTCTATACCTTGAATTTTCAATATCCAGATGAATACCGTCAATTGTCCTATGAGCAAAAGGCCCGAGTAGCAAAAAAATTAAGTATAGTGGTTGCCCAACAGATTGCTTATCATTCGCTGGTTTGGCATGAAATTGTGTCTTGGAGTGGATATATTCATGCCCTTTATACCGAAAAACCGTCGGGTTTTAGTTTCGAGGATAATTATTCAAATCTTTTAGGTATTATTATTGGTGGATTGGCAGCTGAATCACGTTATCCTTTTAATGAAGCAGCTGATTATCACTTAAAATATTACATCAATATGCTTGAACCCATTGAAAAAAGTGAGGCCATCGAGGTTACGGAAAGTCTTTCTAATAAATGGTGGAATCCTAAATATTTATTGGTAAATAATAAAAAAATTATCAAGAGGCATTTGGATTATGGACAATTTGATGAGGTTGTAAGACCTTGGCAGGTTTCTGGAGTGAGAGCGTGTAATCAAAGGCCTAGTGAAATGGTGGAGCTTATGATTCCCAAGCTGGATTTTATTGAAGGGATTGATTTTGGTCAGTTTATGGAAGTTGTGATGAAGTCAAATCTGGGCTGGCAGGATAAAAAGATTTCCTATTATTTTAAGGATGATCCCGAAACAATTAATAATTTAATACCAACCCAACATTTTCCATCCATCGTTGAAATTATCCGGCATGATTTGAAGATCATCATGGATGATCCTTTTGCTGATCAAAGCGGCATTTATTTCCGTTAACGCAAGCGGTGACGTTTTATTTTTTCCTTTTTTGTAAAATGAAGCAAAGGGGAAAAAATGAAATTAAAAACGAGCTTGATTTCCATCTTAACATTTATGTTATCACTTTCAACCTATGCTTTCTTTCCATGGGCCCAAGGTCCCATGAAGGAAGGAAAAAGCAATTCCGGGGTAGTGGGGGCCAGTTATAAAAGTGTCGTGGATATATTAACAAAATTAGAAAAAAAATATCCTGAACTGGTGACCTTGGATAATTTGGGGCAAACTGCTGACCGTCAGAACATGTACGGTGTGATTCTTCGGAGAAAAAATATTCCTACTAAAAAAATGATTTATATCTCAGGTGCCACCCATGGTGATGAATATCTCAATATCGCTGACCGCCTAATAAATGCCTTTTTAGATGACACCAACGAAGAGTTTTATTCATTTTATGAAAGGGGTGGGGCGTTCATGGTGATCCCTATCTTTAATCCCTACGGGTACACCAAGAGAGTCAGGTACAATTCTGCTTCGAAGGATTTGAACCGGGATTACTCGAATCCTTTAACCGGGGTAAACCGGTTTACTCAAAAAGAAACCCAGATGTCGGTTCAGTGGATAGATCAATTTTTATCTAAAACCAGTGCCCAGTTTGTTTTGTCAATGGATTACCATTGCTGTTTTAATGGCGCATTATTACAACCCTGGTCGCATACAGAGACTCCGATTGCGCCTCCTGATCGATTGAAACAAGATATGTTGGGAGACTTATTAAAAAAACAATTTGACGATGCCCTTTATGGGCCGGTGACGGATATCTTATGGTATGCCCCGGACGGTACCAGTATGGATTATTTCTATGGAAAATATGGCACGATTGCTGGAGTATATGAGGCCAGGTACGGTGTTGAAGCCAGTTATATTAATAAACATGTAGCTTGGTTTAAAGACATCGTAGGGGAATTCGCAAAAGAATAAAAAATTTATTTTTGTCCAGAGAGTATACCCTGAATTTTTTTCAATGCCTTGCCAAACAAAAGGGACTTGATTTCGCCGGCATTGATAATGAGTGATACATCGATATCATCAATGGTGTATATATTGACGAGATTACATTGAATGATTTTTCTTTCAATAATGTCGTCGGTATTGACTTGCAGCAGGTCTTTAAATTCATCGTATAAGTCTACTTTGATTTTGATATCATGGTGATTGGCAACCCCTACAAAACCAAACTGAATCAGGCTAAGCTTGTTGATTCTATTTTTGCCACCGGAAGTTTTGGTAGTGTAGGCCCAGGCATCCTGGACTGCAGACATTTTCGCCAACGCAATCTCTTGAAAAAAACTATCGTTATTTAAGAGCGCTTTAAAAATATTGATGATCCGTTGTTTATTTTTCTCGCTATGCTGGTCATCTTGTAGGTTATTATAGGCTTCCTGCAGACTTGCAGGGAGTTTGTGGATTTCAACATCGCTTGCAATATGATCGAATAATTCACTGGGATCAAGTGATTCATTTTCTTTTTCATTTAAAAATCGTTTAAGGTTTAATCGATAATCATGAATAATTTTTCTTAAAGTGGTGCGGAACAATCCGTAGGGATTGAGCAGTGTCCAGGTGTCATTTGCCTTTAAGGCAGTAATTTTGGAAATAAGGCTTTCTCCATTTATTTTATTATCGGATTCAGGGAAAACGACTCCTTTGTCCCAGGATTCTTTTATATCTGCCAATGTCAAATAATTGGATGCAAATAACTTGGGGTTAGAGTGAGCACGCTTTTTTTGTAAATGGAGCTGGGTTTTAAAAAATAGATCATTATTAATGTAAAGCGTATCAAACTGTTCATAAGTAATAAAAGAATTCTTATATCTGGTCGAACAGACGACAAATTTTCGCAGAGTAAAAGTTGCGTAATGCTGACCTAGCGTTGAAGTATGTAACATGGTAATATATTTTGCCACCTCATAAATTTGATTTTTAAGTGATTTGACAAACACTTGAGGAAATTGTTGATATTGAGGTGAGTCGGCACATTCACGGGCAATTTGAATGGAGTAGCGTTTGGCAAGTAAATCAATTTGCTTAAAATCTATATCAAGGGTATCAAACGCTGAATTGACATCTTCTTGTAGGAATTGTCCGATGGCATGATCTTGTTTCAAGATATTTTGAGCAAGATCGGTAAGCTTCTCACTGTCTAGAATTTGTTCAATGGACGTATCATCACCAAAGATGGATTCATTAGGGGAGTCTGCCTCACTATTAAAGGAAGTGAGTCCAAGAAAAAATGCCAGCGTAAGAAAAAAAATTATTGCTTTCATGATGTTTCTCCGAAGCTATATGGAGCTTGATTATAAAGAAAAATAATGCGATGCGCAATAGGTCTGAATTTTTTGCAGAGTCTTATTATTTAATCGATCAAATCAAAGTTTTGGCCATCAGATTGCAAATTAATTCAAATAGAAAGGAAAAAACCAAAATTAAGTGGGTTAGGCATTGTTGAATTGTATAAATTTTGAATAGGTGTATTTTTTTTATACATGGAGATTATATGAAGATGGGCATGATTACTTTTCTGCTTTTAACCATGATCGCAAACGGGTACGCTAAAACACCGAAACCATCCTTTATCATAGGAGATGTGGCAGGTGAAGAAGGCATTAATTGTAGTCATTTTTTAAGGCCTGAAGCTGAGTTTCCATATGCTCAAAAAGTGGCAGGATTAAAAAAATTCATCATCAAAAATGATGAAGCATGCGCCCTTGATATTGTTAATTTTATGAAACAAATAAAGCCTCAAGATACTCAGGTACAACTTGAAAAAATTATGATTGGTCTTGAAAATTTCTCCCCGGCAAAACAATTATTGGTAAAGGCCATATCTAAAATGGATTTTTCGAGTACGCCCGATAGTTATCCGATTTTGATAGAAAGAATGTTGCAAATATTTAGAGAAAATTTTCAAACGGAAGAAATCTCGGTAAAGGAGATCTATAGCGAAAAAATTGAGGAATTTTTCAAGCTGCGTAAAGAAGTGGCACAAACTGTGGCCATTTTATCTGAAAAATACCCTGCCTTTATGATGGACTATGTTTCGGAAATCGAAAGCGGCTTTAAACATCCAGTTTATTTGGACAGTAATGGAAACAATGTCATAGACACCGCACCCTACATCCGTGAGATTGAGATGTTTCTGAATGCTGCTTTAGAAAAATTAAAAAAATAATTCTTTTTTAAAAAGATTCAAGGCGTTCCTTGGTTTTAAAGTACCGGCTGGAAATAATATCCCATAACGTTACATCATCGTTGACCACAATATCATTTTGTAAGATAGAAAGGTTCTTGTCGGTTAATTCCTCGTATTCAACGGCCTCAGGTGTCTTATTGGCAACCTCCTCTTTTTTAGGTGAGGGTTTATTTTGCTCTTTAACCAAAGTATAAAAAACACTTTCATCAGTTTTGATCGCTTTTTCCTTAGCAACTATTTTTTCTTTGGAATAACTCGCCGGAGTATCCTTGATTAAAACTTTTAAAAGGTCATTTTTGATGGCCACTAACTTGGATTTATTTTGTGCATCTTCGGTTGAGGAGGTCATGGCCTGCAAGGTCAGGCGGCTTTTACCTATGGAGTCCCCCAATTCTTTCAAGTTGGACATTTTATCCTGAATGCCTTGGGTGATTTTTTTATCCTTAAACAGGTTGTCACCGATAGAGGAGACAATACTGGATGCTTTTAGAATGGATTTGTCAGCGTTATTAACCTGCTGACCAGGATTTTTGATCACAGATATATTGGCCGAAATATTTTTGGAAACGTTGCTGCAATCGGCCTGGTTACAGACGATGTCCAGAAAATCCTTGATGTCAGGATCCCATTTATGATCAACTTTTTCTGTGATGCTGGCCGAAATAATCGGTAAGACGGCAATCGGAGTGGTTTTATCCATGGTTGATTTAATCTGGCCTAATTCCACCAATCTGGTTTCCACTTTTTTTATACTTCTTATGGTGTTGGTCAGGGAAAGATCGATCAGATCTCTCGCGATCTGATAAGCAATGATACGTTTATTATAGGTGGATAATAAAGGATCAAAGGTATTGATTAAATTTCTTTGATTCATATATAAAATATTCAACCAATCTCCTCCCAGTCCAATTGCCCCGCCTACGGTGGCGGTCATGCTTTTCGCATGGGCACTGGGAGTGATCAAATCCATTCCATGGCTGGTAAAATATTTAAAGGTTTGTAAGATGTCCTTATAAAAGATCAGGTCGGTGTTTGGGGTGGCAGCATAGTGATTAATAACATCGTTATATAATCTTTGATAAACCGTACTGTGGAGGGTTTCACTGCAACTATTGAGTGATTTCATAAGCAGTTTACTGTATTCTCCACATGATCTGGCGGCCCAATCCCCGCAAGTGGGTTTGCCGGGACCAATGATGGTGGTGTCCACCGGTATATCGCTGAAGAGATTTTCCTTGGAGATTTGAAATTGTTTAATGATATGTTCGGGAGGTTTAACTCCTAATTCGATTTCATGAACATCATCGACGCTCCGATTGACATCGGTTTTATACTTATTGAGATCGGTGGTGGCAAGTCCCCCGTATCGTTGATAGATTTCCGCAGATTCTCCTTGGATCTTTTCAAATTGGGGATCCACTTTGGTGGAAACAGATTTTATATTTTTAAGCGTTGACAAAACTTCATCTCTTTTACATATCTGGAACATTTTGGTGAGGGAGTTGTGATGAACCTTAAGAATTTTAGCAGCATTAAGAGAAGAGGGTTCAACGGTGTTTTGTAATTGGGCAATGGTCGGAAGGCCATATTCCCTGGCAGTAATTAAGGCGTATTTGCACACCAGGGACACTTCCGCAGCAATTCCGCATTTTAACAAGCAGTCATCAGGGGTATTGATATCAAACATGCGTGAACGATGGGAGGTGGCATTGGCCCCTCTTTGACAGACGGCACGTTTACTCTCGAGGGTGGCCTTTAGATCAGCCGCCTTCTTGGTTCCAATGGCAGCCTGGTAAGCGCCTTCGGCTTGTTTGTACTCCGGGCAGACGTGGGTAAAATACCAATGACTATCCCCCCAATCCCTGGCACATTCGCCATAAATCCAATGGGGAGGTACGGTAACCGTTTGGCGCCAGATTGGTTTATAGGCCCCATCGTAGATGCCGGCGAGGCATTCATTTTCAGCCGCTTCCATGGCAATCATTTCTCGGTGGGCAATACCCTCGGCAACTTCCAAGAATTTTTTTACGGATTCCTCGGAGTATCTTTTATCATTCAGTACATCCAGATACTTTTTGTTATTAACAATTTGCTCCCCGGTAATGGATAGTTTTTGGGCGTCATTAACCAGTCCAGTTTGGTCGAAAGTGTAACGATAGGGATCTATCTGATCCAGTTTTGCCTTATGAAATTCGGCAATGGCGGTGGAAACCAACAAGCTACCGGCAACTTTGGCAATTTCTGAATCGGGATTTTCACCAATGCATTTGGACATGGAACTGAAAATTATTCCAACGGCCACGGAATTGGTAAAGCGTTGACCTTCATTGGTATCCACCGCTATCTGGGCGTCGGAATTGGTTTGGTTGTCGGCCAAAGCATATATGGTTAATAGAAAAAACGAACCAGTAAGTAGCAGTCTTTTTTTCATATCAGTTTCCTAGGATTATACGGCATAAATTGGTTTCATAAGGGACCTATTCCTTAACCGGGGATATCTAAATATTTTAAAGTAAGAATGCAAAAATTAATATAGTAATTCCAGTATAGGGTGGTTAATTATGGTAACACACCAAAAAGACGTTTGGACAAAATGAAACAAAAGTAAAGATTTGGTAAAGAGTTGGCATAAATATGTGGCAATTCTAGGCAGCGTGTTAGACCGGGATTTAAAATATCCTTCGGGCATTATTAGATTTACTGGCAATATCAAAACTCGTTACAATGTTAATTATGACTGCCAGAGAATTCAATATCAAAGAATATTTACCACATGTATTTTTATTCAATTCATTAAATGCAGAAGACATTTTGGCCATTGCTCAAGTTTGTGCTTTAATAAGGCCTAAAAAAAATACCCTGATCTTTAATCAAGATACCCCGGCAGATTATTTTTATGTGGTGGTCATTGGTAAAATTTCTATTTTTCGGGTTAATAAACATGGACAAGAGCAGGTGATTCATATTCATACAGATAATGAAGTGGTGGCCGAAGCTGCCATCTTTGATCGGTTAAAATATCCTGCCAGTTGTAAAACTATCAAAGACTCTACTCTGGTCAAAATTCCCCGGTCAGCTTTGATTAACCTTATAATGACCAGACCGGAAACGGCACTTAAAATGATGAGCGCCTATTCCATGCGTCTTCGAGAGTTTGTCAGCAAAGTGGAATATCTTACCATTGTTGATGTGAAACAAAGGATTCTTAGATACTTTTTTAAAAATAAAATGCTGGTTCAAGGTAAATTTGTGGTTGAACTGAATATGACCAAAAAAGAGCTGGCCCAAATCCTTGGTACGGTTCCCGAAACTCTCTCTAGAAACCTGGGAAAATTAAAAAAGGATAAACTGATTAAAGAAAATCAAAATCATTTTGAGATCATTGCCATGGATAAAATTCATGATCTGATCGGAGATTGAGCTTCGATACTCGTAGATCTATTTTTATTAAAAAGTCCAATTTCCTTGATTATCGTCAAGACAGTAATGGTGAAAATGGACGAAGATGGTTCAGATATTAAAAGCATAAGGAATGTTTAATGCCACGAAATATAATTAAAATTGACGAAAATCTGTGTAATGGATGTGGGCAATGTACGACGGGGTGTTTAGAAGGTGCCCTTCAACTGATCAATGGCAAGGCCAAATTGATACGGGATGATTTGTGTGATGGATTGGGGGCCTGTATAGGAACTTGTCCCACCGGGGCCTTGACTATTGAACAAAGAGAGGCATCTGCGTTTAATGAGAAGGCGGTGAGTGCACATCTGAAGCAAAGTGAAAATGTGGCCCAGTGGCCAGTTCAACTGCACTTGATTAATCCCCTCAACGATTTTTTTAAAAATAAGGAATTGGTGATATTGAGTACCTGTTCACCAGTGGCCAGCAGGGATGTGCATCGACAATATATTAAGGGAAGAAGTGTGGTGGTGGCCTGTCCTAAATTGGATAATGTTGCCCCCTATACTAAAAAATTGGCGGAGCTTTTTAGAGAGGCCAAGCTTTTAAAAGTCATCGTGTTACGGATGCAAGTTCCCTGCTGTCACGGGCTAACAATGATAACCAATGCAGCTAGAACATTGGCCAGGGTAAATGATCTGGTGATCGAAGAACACACCATGGGGGTAACGGGTCATATTTTAACTATTAAAGAAATAACATTATAAAAATTTAATAAGGAGTACGGTATGAGTATGTTTTGTTTTCAATGTCAAGAGGCCATGAATTGTGTGGGCTGTAACAAGGAAGTGGGAGCCTGTGGAAAAAAGGCGTCCACTGCCAATTTACAAGACATATTGGTACATTACCTGAAAAACATTGCGCTGGAAGGCCAGATGGCATCCACCTTTAATAAGGATCATTCGATATTTATCATGGAGGCGCTGTTTGCGACTATTACGAATGCCAATTTTGATGATGAAGCGATCACTAATTTAATTAACACCGCCAAAACAAAATTAAAAAAGGTGTGTCCAGAAAATGGAGTGGGGGTCCTCTCCACCGAAAATGAGGATGAACGTTCTTTGCGGGAACTTTTAATCTATGGACTCAAGGGCATTGCAGCTTATGCTCATCATGCTTATGTGCTCGGTTATGAAAGGGAAAATATCTATAACTTTATGAATAACGCCTTGATTTCCACTACTAAAAATTTAGGGGTAGATGCATTGGTGGGCATGGTTATGCAGGCCGGAGAAATTGCGGTGGAAACCATGGCACTGCTTGATAAGGCCAATACGGAAAGATTTGGAAATCCCGAAATAACTAAAGTTAATATTGGGGTGAGAAATAATCCGGCCATCTTGATCTCGGGGCATGATTTAAAAGATATGGAGCAATTATTGGAACAAACCGCTGGTACCGGGGTGGATGTTTATACTCACAGTGAGATGTTACCTGCCAACTACTATCCAAAATTTAAAAAATATAATCATTTTGTAGGCAATTATGGAAGTTCTTGGTGGAACCAACATAAGGAATTTGATTCTTTTAATGGCCCTATTCTTATGACTACCAACTGTATTACTCCTGTAAGAAAAAGCTATCAGAGTAGAATTTATACCACTGGAGTGGTCGGCTATCCTGGGGTTAAACATATTCATGAAAAAAATGGAAAGAAGGATTTTTCTGAAATTATTCATCAGGCTAAAAGATTAAATCCTCCTACTGAAATTGAAAAAGGAGAAATTATTGGCGGCTTTGCCCATCATCAGGTTTTAAAGTTGGCCGACAAAATTGTTGAGGCCGTTAAAAGCGGGGCAATTAAAAAGTTTATAGTTATGGCCGGATGTGATGGTAGACAAACTAATCGTAATTATTTTACGGAAGTGGCCTCCAAGTTACCCAAAGACGCCGTTATCTTAACAGCTGGTTGCGCTAAATATCGTTATAATAAACTGTCGCTTGGAGAAATCGGGGGAATTCCTAGAGTGCTGGATGCCGGCCAATGTAATGACTCTTATTCATTGGCGGTGATTGCTCTGAAGTTAAAGGAAGTGTTTGGCCTAAAAGATATAAATGAATTACCTATCTCCTACGATATTGCTTGGTATGAGCAAAAGGCCGTAACAGTTTTGCTCGCCCTTTTACATTTGGGAGTAAAAGGTATCCGGCTCGGGCCAACCTTACCTGCTTTTTTATCCCCTAATGTTGTAAAAGTGCTGGTGGAAAAATTCAATATTAAGCCTATTGGTGATGTGGAACAAGATATTCAAGAAATGATGGCCTAAATATTTTCTTGCAATTTCCATAAGTTTTTAGGCCAGTGCCCACAAAAATAGGTATAAATTTCTTGTTTATTGCTCCTTACATCTCCTGTAAGGAGCCTGAAAACAAACTGTAACAAATTGAAAACAAAGGCTTATCTTGTTTTTTGTAAAAAAATGTTTTGAAAGTGAGCTTTTTCAAATGAAGGATTGATTTCCACGGTTATAATTAATCAATGGGAGTCTATTATGAATACAATGAAAAGCTTTTTTTCTTTTGCTGTGATGGTTTTAGCGGTTCACGTTCTTGCTTCCGAAATTACTTTGGAAAATACTTATCTTAAAGTCGGTATAAATGAAACTGCTGGTGGTGCCCTTAGTTTGTTATCTGATAAAAAAACAGGTACCAATTATATAAATACGAGCGATCTGGGACGCTATATCCAGTTATCATTGTACGGAAATCCAGATGGGTCTCAGTGGGCCGGCAGTCCTTCGGCCAACAAGGCATGGGTCTGGAATCCAGTACAGGCAGGCTCGGCCAATCATGAAAAATCCCATTTGCTGGATGTCAATCAAGGGAAAGATGAAATCTACGTTAAGCTTAATCCTCGTAATTGGGGTGGAGGTCAGCTCCTAAGGGAGATTGTGTTTGAGCAGTGGGTAAAGTTGGAAGAAGATGTTGTACACCTAAGATACAAGGCCACTTATCAGGGCAATGTTAGTCATGCCGAAAGGGATCAGGAAATTCCCGCCATTTTTTTACATCCTGACCTCACTGATTTTGTCTATAGTAAAGGGAATAGTATCGTGAAGGAAAAACCAGGTTTTCCCAATAAACAGGCCAAAGTTAAAGATCATTGGGCAGCCTTTTTAAAGGATAATCACGGGGTAGGCGTCATGACTCCCGGGGCAGATATCTTTACTTATTATTATTTTAAAGACAAACCCGCTTGTGCCTATATGAGTCCTATTCAGAGGTTCAAGATTAGTAAAGGCTTTGACAAAGAGTTTGATGTGTATGTTACGGTGGGAAGTTTGGAAGAGATCACCTCCCGGTTTGCCAAAATAAGAAAATCCGGTAAAAAATCAAAATAAGAATTTTTTTTTATATTACATATGGAGTTAACACTGATTAGACTCGGCAAGACAAATGACGGTTGATTATATTTTAACAGTTTTTATCACTATTATCACGGTGGTTGATCCACTGGGAATTATCCCGGTCTTTTTACCTATTGCTAATAAATTTTCCAGCAATTCAAGGAATCAATTGATTATTAAGTCCACGCTGATTGCCTTTTTTATTGGCACGATCTTTTTAATTTTGGGAAAAATTCTTTTTTACTATTTAAAGATTGAATTTTATTCACTTAATATGGTGGGAGGAATACTCTTGTTCGTGGTGGGACTGCAAATGGTGCGTTCCGATCCAAGACAGACCATCTCCAACGATACCATCTTGTCAGAAATTGATGATGTGGCAGTATTTCCACTCGCCATACCCATGCTGTCAGGGCCTGGAACCATCGCCACTTTGTTAATGTTTGTTTCAAAAAACAATGAAATAAGTAATTACTTGTTAATTTTTGCGGCGATGGTGATTTCCTTTTTCATAGCTGCTCTGGTGATGAAATATTGCGAGTTTTTTTCCCGGGTCTTTGGTAAAACCGGTATGAATATTATTGATAAGGTGATGGGGATTATTTTATGTGCCTTGGCCGTGCAATTTATTGCCAACTCTCTGCGCACTTATATTCAAACTTTGGTGTGATCACATTTATCGGCTGGTTCTTATTTTTAAGGTTATGGAAAAGCTGTGAGGTTGATCATTGTCTTTGTAATAATTACAGCAATTGAATTTTACACTGCGGTCTTTAAATTCCTTGAAGAGGTCAAATAGCGATCTTTTTTTACCGTTTCTTAGGGTATGTTCAAAATGCAGAGACTTCTTATCCAGTTCGATTCCACCGATGGTGTATTTTATGTCAATAAAAATATCATCGTTTTCTTGTTCAATGGAAAACAGATCTTTTTGACTTAGCCATTGACCAATCTCTTCTAGTTCATAAAGCAAATCTATGATCAGTTGGGAAGTCTTGATTTTAGAAAATTGAACTCCTTTCTTTTTATGATTTAGATAGATGGAATGAACAAAACGTATCAGTAAAACCAAGGTCAGCAAGGCCACCAGAAAAAAACTTTGCTTTTTGATGGTATTCCACTCATTAATTTTTTCATTTTGCACTTCAATGGCGTCAGATAAAATGGTCATAAAAATATCTTGGAAATCTTTTTTGACCTGATCATGAGCAATCGGTTTTTTCTCCTTGATGTTGACCTTATTGGTGCTGGATAATTCAGCAAAAAGATTTTTTAAATTGCGGATATGAATAAATATTTTGGCCTTGATAAATGCATCCAGGGTGCTGCCGTCAGTAATTTCCTCCATGGATTGCAGCTGTTCACTAAATGTTTTGGAAAATGTTTCTAAATCATGGGCAGTAATGTTTTGAATTAAAGGAAGTAATTCTTCAACAATTTTTGTTAATTTGGGCCATTTATTTTCATTTATCCAATCACGAAATTTAATGAATTCCTGGGTGAACTTTTGCTGGGTATCTTGTTTCTTTTTTTCCAAAAAAATACTTTGTTCCTTATAGGAGAAATCTTTTTGTTGCAAATGATTCATAAATTGGGTGATAAAGGGATAGTCTTTTTGATAGTAAGAAAAAACACCGTCAATATTGTTGCGGGCGCTTATTCTTTGTCCCCAGATATTATATTTATTTTCGACTTCCTGTTTTTCTTTTTTGTAGGCGTAAAAACTTACCAGCAATAGGATAAAAATAACGGTCAAGTAAATGAGTTTACTTAATCCATGATGGGATATCTTGTAACTAAATATGTTTTTTAATATAGTAAAAATGGGTAGCAAAGTATTTTTCATTAACATGAGTCAAGATTACCACCATATCTATCTGTAAACAAAAAGAAAAATAATCCCATTGATAAATGACTAATTAAAACCGTAGCAATGCTCTCGGATAAGCAAAGAAGGATGTTAGAATTTAAATCACGGGATTTCCTTTATTGTTAGCGATTTATTCCGAAGAAAATGAAAACCGACTAAAGATTGAAGGAGTAATCCCATGAAGAGAAATAGGGCCACCGGGATAATATTGTTCTTATTACTGGTGTTTAATGTTTTTGCGAACGTGGATGACGACAATCATCAGGAGAAATTAAACTGGACCAGTCCTAACGGATATTTACATACCGAGGTATTGGAAGGAACCCGCTACGAAATTGGTAAAAAAGCCGCGGAACTTTCTAATTTAAAATATGAAGACACCATGATGTTTCGCATGAATAAATTTTACGATGATTATTTTTATAATGCTACCAAATCTGAATTTCTAAGTGCCATTGCCAAGTATATTTATGACATAAGAGTCACCAATCGTATGATCAAAAATATCAATCCGGATGATAGGGAGTTTTTAAAGGGCATGGCAGAATACTACGGGGTGAAACCCAAAGAAATTGAAAAGGCCTTTATTACTCCTGATGGACTCCACTCGGTTGTAACCGATGCTTTAAAAATTCTTAATTTTGCCAATAAACTAACTAAAAAGGAAAAAAATTTTCGTAGAAAATTTCTATCTAGGACGATCTCATGTTCCTCCTTTAGTGCCTACGGCCAGAAAACCGCCGATGGAAGCCGGATATTTGGAAGAAACCTTGATTATATTGGACTAGGGGTTTTTGATAAGGCCACCGCCGTTTATTTAATCAAACCCACCAACGGCTATAAATATGTGGGGATTGGGCCCAAGGGATTTCCCAATCCGGGAATCAGCGGGATGAACGAGCATGGCCTGGTTTTATCCACTCACTCGGTGTTTACTAAAAAGTATAATATTTCAAAATCTGCTCCCGTCTTGTCTATTAATCGATTGGTGCTAGAAAAGGCCAAAACGATTGAGGAGGCCTTTGAGTTATACGGAAAAAATCCGGTATTTACCGGTTGGATGATCCATATCAGTGATCGACACCCGCAAACTAAATCCCCAAGGAGTGCGGTGATTGAACTTAATCCAGAGGGAAACACGATCGTGTGGTCAAAAAATAACTATATGGTTTTATCAAACCATTATTTATCAGATGTGCAAAGAAAGCGTGAACCATATACCTATGAGGGAGTGCGTATTCATAATGAGGATCGTTATAAGCGACTAAAACAGCTGGTGGAAGAAACCGATATTGATCTGGTTCGATCGGTGGAAATATTAAGGGATTCCTATTCACCTTATTCTAGTTCCCAAGTGGAGTTTAGTCCCAGCTCAATTATTGTTCCCAATCAGGTCAACAGTATTATTTTTTATCCAGATTCCTTAAAATTTTATGTTTCAGAAGGACCTGCCCCCACTAGCGTGCGAGGTTTTTATGAATTCAGTTTTGAGCAGTTGGAAAATAAGCGTCCTCCCAAATATACCCCTCAATTGGCGGCCGGAACCAGTGATGGCTTTGATTCTTTCATATCGGCCTATAATGAGTTAGGACATAATAATAACCCGGTGGCAGCAGAAGCACATCTGGAAAGGGCCCATCAGCAATCCATGGATTGCAGTTATGATTTGATTTATGGGGCCGTGCTTATAACCAATCAGAAATTGCAAAAAGCGCTGGAGGTATTGCAAACCGCCCGAGTTTGCTCACACTATAATCCTCAGCAATTGGCCATTAGTAATTTCTTCATAGGACTTATTCATCAATATTGGGGAAATATCCTGGTGTCAGACGAATACTATGAGTATGCATTACTACTAACCACGTCGGATGGCCTCAAAAAACAGATTGCCACTTTGATTAAACAACTCAAGCTGGATTTTGAAGAAGTTAAGGATCTGGCCGATATTGATATTGAATACATGGATTCCATATGGTGATCAGATTTCTGGTGGTTTTTGGGGTATTTATTTTCGTTGCTTCTAGAGGATATTGTTTAGGGGAAGCTGAAATTATTTATCTGCGTGGTAAAGTGGAAATATGTTCAAGTTCAATGCAATCTGTGCAAGTTGCTAAAAAAGGTGATCTTATCTTAGGACAACAGGGCATAAAAACCTATATGGATGGTCTTTTAATTTTAAAATTAGAAGATAGCAGCCTGGTAAAAATTGATCCTAATTCGGTGGTCTTGGTGGAAACCTTGATTAAAAAAGATAAAAATAAATTAAAAGGTTATTCAGGTTTTCAACTGAACGCCGGCGCAGTAATGGTTTCCGCCCATAAGAGTAATTTTCCGAGAATAAATGGTACCTATGGCCAGTTGGAGATTAGATACAGGGATACGGTGGTTGAACTCAGTAAAGGTAAATTGTTGGTGGGAATCGATTTGGTACATAATAATCTGTGGGTTAGTGCTAAAGAAGGGCGTTTTAAAATCATTAATTTTATCTGGGGCCAATATATTGATCTGCAATTTGGATATAGTGCCTGGGTTTTGCATGGTCAGCGTTTGTCATCACCTGATAAATACGCCTGGCCTTTGCGGTTAAATTGGCAAATGAATCCGGAAAAAAATGTCAGGCTTCAGTCAAATTTTTATGCCCTAGAAATCACCAGACAGGATGAATGGAAGGTTAAAACCGAGCAGGCCAGTTCCATGAAAAGTAAAAGTTTTACGAAACTGTCTATCAATCGCATGAAGGATTTGAACAATAAAAAGATCGAAACGGAAGAAAGCTTTGCCAAGTTTATAAGTCAGACTCAACCAGAAAAAATATCCATATTGGATGATGAGATATCTACTTTAAAAAACAAAAAATTGCGTTCTTCTGGACAAAAAGGTATTTTAGATTTCAATTAAAACCACCAGAAGAAGCACAAAATGAGTTGGGAAATCTATTACAAAAAATTTTATAATAAACCGCCGTCGCCCTTACTTAAAATCGCCCTGACCAATAATTTTTATAAAAATGGTGTGGCCTACGATGTTGGTTGTGGAACCGGGTCCGATACCCGTTTTTTATTAACCAAAAAATGGAATGTATTGGCCATTGATAGAGAAGATATGGCCATGGTAACGCTTAAAAAGGATTTATCTAAATTTAAAGGGTTAAATTGTCTTAAGGAAGACTTTACTAAGCTGGTTTTTCAATCATCTGAGCTGATTCACGGCACTTATTCTTTTGGATTTGCAGGGGAAGAAGGGTTTGATCTCTTATGGCAAAAAATGGTGGAATCACTTAAAACGGGAGGAACCTTAAGCGGTGAACTTTTCGGTGACCAAGATGATTGGAAAAATTCTACCCGGGTAAAGACCATCGGACATCTTGAATTGACAAAACTAATCAAGGGGTTTGATATCATGTATTTTGATGAGGAACATTTTCACCGGCCGACTGCCTTAGGTGATGTTAAAAAGTGGCATGTGTATTCATTGGTCTTAAAAAAGCGTTAAAATCAAGCTAACTATCTAAAATCAATAACATTGTAAAAACTACACGCTGCATCGAATTCATTGATATTAATTTTGCCAAATGTTATTTTAATATACCTAAATGAATCGGAGTTTCTATGATCAAGCTTTTTGTCTTAGTGGCATTTATATTGGCAGCAGGGATTTGCTTTAATGCTAAAACGGCCAGTTTGGACGAAGCTATTTGCCTTAAGGATAATAAGGATTTTACCTGCAAGGCGTCCTGCGAAGATAAAACTCCCTTTGAAGCATGTAAAAAGGCCAGAGAAATTGCCAATGAAGGATGCTTTAAAGAAAATGTCCAATGCAATACGGTTGATCAAATAACCAGGCTGAAAAATGGTAACTATTCTTGTAATGCCGTTTCGGTGGGGATTCTTTTATAATCTATTGTTTGACAAGAATGCCAAAGGTTTCGAAGTGATAAGTGCAAGGAAAAAAGTCAATCAGGTGAATTTCCAAAACTGAATAATTTTCGATGGAAGATAGATCTCGGGCGAAGGTGGCCGGGTTGCAGCTGACATAAAAAACCATATCTGGTTTAAAATTTTTGACAAGCAGGCCCAATTCTTTGAACCCGCTGCGGGGTGGGTCTAAAATGATCAAATCTGGGTGAGGACAAATTTTTGCCAGTTGGTTAATGGCATCCTTGGCGTACAAATCTTGGGAATAAAAAGTTTGGCCGTTTTTAGGGGCAGGAATTTTTTTATAAAGATCAAAAACATGTCTTTGGGATGCCTCTATGTGGTGGGTTAAGTTTCCATTTCCCCCAAATAAATCCAAAATAACCGGATTGTTTTTGACATATTTAGTAGCCGCCTGGGATAACAGATCAAGTAGAATATGATTTTGTTGAGCATTAACCTGGGAAAACCCCTCATAAGCGTAGGGTTGGTTGATAAACATTTTACCAGTTTCGTTTAAGGCAAGCTCCAGGTGACCTTGGGGTGGATGCTTGGACGCATCCACGATGTCTGATAGCTTCATTTGATATAGTGCTTTTAGTTTATCTGAAATATCCTTATGAACCAGCTGGCAATCAGGAATGGGAATAATTTCATTCATATGTCTGCTAATGATGCCAAGTTTTTCCCGGGCCAGATCATAATGCAGTTGTATCCGATTGCGGTAGTGAAACCGATCATGGGCATGATGGACAAAAATCTGGTGGTGAGGGCAGTTTATTTTTTGCAAATGTTTGTAGAGGGCCTTTTGTTTGAAAAGGGTTTCTTGTGCATAGGAGGTGTGCATGTAGTGGCAAGATGAACAATCCTGATAGTGGGGGCAAAGTGGAAAAATTCGCTCAGGGGACATAACTTCTATGTTATCGGGGTAGGCAAAATGGATATTTTTCTTGTTATCGGTGACGATGGCAGTTCCGGTTTCTCCAGGAAGGGTCTTACTGATAAAGAAAATATCTCCGTCTGACTTGTAAACCCCTTGGGCCAGGGGATCTAGATGATCAATGTGAAATTTAATTTTTTTGCGCATAAATTTTGATTAATATATATCTAATTAATTTGATATCATAATAAAAAAAATGAAAGATTGAAAAAAAAACGTCAATTATACTAGTGCATGGAATTATGATGAAAATTGAAAATAATTATTGGCTTTTAAAAACAGAACCATCCCTTTTTTCCATTGATGATTTTCAAAGGGAGCAAAAAACCACATGGGAAGGGGTTAGAAATTTTGAGGCCAGAAATAATATAAAAAAAATGCAAGTGGGGGATGGTGCCTTTATCTATCATTCTAGTACAAAAAATAATGGAATTGTAGGATATGGTATGATTAGTTCGCCGTATTTTCCAGATGAAACCGCCTTTGACATCAAAGGGCCTTATTATGATCAAAAATCCTCTGAGCAAAACCCGTTGTGGTGGGCGATAGAAGTGTCCTTTAAACAAAAATATCATAAAGTTATCACCCTGTCTGAACTTAAGACCATTAAAGCTTTGCAAAAGTGCAGATTATTAAAAAAAGGCAATCGATTGTCGGTAATTGGACTTGATTCCATCCAGGCAAGCGCTATTATGGAATATATAAATCGAGGTGTGAATTGAGTATTTATGTAAATCGGGTATTAAACATGAGAAAAATCAAGGCGATTGGTTTTGATATGGACCACACCTTGGTCAAATATAAAACCAGTAATTTTGAAAATCTTACCTATAAGACTTTGATTGAAAGGTTGATCATTAAAAAAAAATATCCTAGAAAAATCCGGAAATTGAAATTTAATTTAAAGAAAATGTCCCACGGCTTAATGCTGGATTCATTACAAGGGACAATTATTAAAATTTCTCGCTTTGGCAAAGTTAAAATGTGTATGAGAGGGGCCAAAATACTTGATTATCAGACCACCCAGGAATTGTATTCCAACAATATCATTGATCCGCGGGATAAACATATCATGCCTTTAAACACTTCGTTTGCCATGGCCCACGGAATCTTATATTCGGATATTGTCCAGTTAAAATTGGATGGATTAAAGCTGCCATCTTATCCGCAGCTAGCGGCAGACATAAAAGATGTGTTAGATGAAATTCATACTGACGGTAGTTTAAAAAACGAGGTTAAAAAAAACCTGGGCAGGTTTATTATTCAAGATGATAAAATTGTTTTACTTCTCGAAACGTTGAAAGCTTCAAAGAAAAAAATTTTTCTTATAACGAACTCGGATTATGAATATACCAAGATCCTTCTGGATTTTGCGATTAATCCGTTTATTAAAAATTATAAGGATTGGAGCGAGTTATTTGACGTGGTGGTGACCCTGGCACAAAAACCGGATTTTTTCACTGAAAAAGGTAAAATACTGGAAATTGATAAAACCACTGGTTTTATGAAAAATGTCGTACGTCCTATTCAAAATGGTGTTTATCAAGGGGGAAGCGGCAAGATCTTTGAGGAAGATTTTGTTTTAAAAGGAGAGGATATTCTTTATCTGGGTGATCATATTTATGGGGACGTGGTAAGACTTAAAAAAAAATCTGGCTGGCGTACAGGAATGGTGATCGAATCGCTCAAATCGGAAATTGAATCTTTGAATAAGGTCAGGCCGATCCAGGAAAAAATTGATAATTGGATGATAAAAAAACGCAGTCTCGAAAATGAACTTAATAAATTATTTGGTGATAAAAAAAAGAATACTCAGAAAATAAATAAGTTATTTGAAAAGATCGAGTCAATTGATCGGGGCATTCAAAATGAAATAAAAAATTATCAAAAACATTTTAATCCTTACTGGGGAGAGTTGATGAGGGCCGGCCAGGAAGAGAGTTTTTATGCTGATCTGGTACAACGCTATGCCTGTATTTACATGTCTAGCATCACAGATCTATTGGATTACTCTCCCAGAACATATTTCAGGCCTTATCGGCGTTTACTTGCCCATGAAATATAGTTGACCGATACGATCAGTGCCCATTATTGGAAAAAGTTAAGTTTTATTAAATTTTTTGGGAAGCATTTACTAAATTGCCAAAGCGATTTAACATATACATGTCAAATGGAGTAAGTTCATGTTTAGTGAAGATATCAAGGCCCGGCTTTATAATTGTAGAGTTTTTTTAGTGAGTTCAAATTTAGACGCTCGGAATGCCTTTAAAGATTTAGTGGAAAAAAATGGAATCAAAGGTTTCGAAAACTTTGCGGCCTTGGAACAGGTGCAAAGACGGATGGAGGAGTATAAGGGTACCAATACGGAGGTCCATCTACTCATCATCGATATTGATGGTGAGTATTATAATGAAAGGTTGAATTTTTTTAATTATGTAAGGAAATTTCCTTTGACCCAGAAAACCCCCATTCTTATTTTGAATAAGGATTGGAATAATAAACAAAAAAAATCTTTGGATGATTCTGAATGTCAGGAAGAAGGTGCAGGAACCGGTCAGGATGCTTGGTTTACCGACAGTTTGACCAAATTTGTAAATCGTCCCCTTGACATGAATTGGGTCGTTGATCATATGGAAAATTTGATCGATGAGGCCTATCCGGAAGGGGTGTGTAATTTTGAAATAAAAAAAGGTGAAAACCAGTACGAACTCATTGTTCCCACCGTGATGGATAAGGTTAATTTTGATGAGCTGGCGCAATTGCTCGAAGAAGTGGTCAGCGAAAGTATTCAGGAGATGGTGTTTAATTTTTGCCGAGTTGAAAATATGGGGTTTCAGGATCTCAGATTGATTTTTCAAATGCTTTTTAATACCAAGAAACTTGGAGTGGTTTTTCAATCGGTCAATGTGAACGAAGCAGTGGCCCAGATGATGGAACAAAATGGATTATTGGATAGCTTCAATTTAAAAAGACCCGCTCCCAAATCGGCCGGTACCACCGGTGTTACTTCCGTTAATACCAAACCAAAAACTCCGGTTAAAGCAACTGAAAAATATATTTCGATCAATACCAATATGGTTAAACCGTTCATTCAGGCCAGTATCAATTGTTTTAATGATTATATGGATATCCAGTTACAACCTCAACAACCAAGAATGACGGAAAATTTTGTGATTCCGCCTATGAGCAGTTTTGCCACGGTTATCCGGCTGGAGTCACCGGTATTTTTTGGAACTATTGCGCAAATTTATACCAAGGAAACCTTTGTTAAACTGTGCCGGCTGGTGGCCTTACAATGTAATACTCACGATGTGAAAGTGATCATGAGTCAGATCAATCAACTATTGGACAAGGTTTTTTCCAAAGCTAAAGAAAAGCTGGCCAGTGATGGGATCGAAATATTTGAAGATGAGAAGGATATCAAGTTGGTTCACAGTTATGAATCCATCCTGAAAGAAATGACTAACCCCACCTCGATCGTCATCCCGATTAACTCAAAGCTTGGCTATATATCTATGATTATAAACGGTCACTCGTCGCTTTAGGGTGCCCTTTAGAGAAAATCAAAAATGGAATTATCCCAAGGAATAATTCTTTCCTCGCCCAGATTGAGTAGCAGGTGAAAATCGCCTAAGTCCGAGTTAAAAGGAAAGATAAACAGCGGGTTTTCTTTTGTACTACTGGTTACCAGCTGATTGCCGATTACAATAATCGGAATGGTGCTGGTAAAGTTGCAGCCCATGACATCATTGAGTTCATGTTTCAAATTCCCAAGAGCGATATTGAGCCATTCTGCTACCAAGTCCCTAATGTCATCGGCGATTTCTTGAAAATCTTCCTCGAACATAACCGATGCAAATTTTAGAAATACATTTTTATCAAAATAAAGGGTGAGGGAACAGTTTTGATTGCCATCCGCCAGAAAGGCGTTGGAAACAATTTGACAATGACCTTTTGGTATCCAGGTTTCGCCAAAGGCCTTTTTATAAAACACCCCTGATTTAAGTACAACACCACATTGTTGGGATAGGGTTTTGTTAATACTGTCGGAAATAGGGTTGAAAAGAGCATCCAGGTGGTTTAAAAAATTACTTTTTGGTTTCGTAGCACTAACTTTTTTATGGTCTTGACCGGTCTTTTTAACAAAGAGATGCTCTAGCTCTGCTTTGAGTGAATCTTCATCAAAAGGTTTACAAAGATAGCCGTTGGCACCTGCCTCACTGGCCTCTTGCTGGCTTTTTTGCTCCCGTTCTGCCGAAATCACAATAAAGGGAATGTTTTTGATGGAATCAATTTGGCGGGCCTTTTTAATAAATTCAATGCCCGTCATTTCCGGCATATTAATATCGGTGGCGACAAGTTTTATTTCACTGGCCTTCTCAAGCAGGATATCCAGTGCGACTTTACCATTTTCCGCTTCAAGGAAATTTGAAAAACCCAGCTTTTCAAATTTTTTTTGCACATATTTTCTCATGGTAAGCATATCGTCTACGATGAGTATCTTCATTTCGTTGGAATACATCACGACCCCTACTTCTTCTTGGAATTTAGCTATTTTGATTATAACCTAATAAAAAAGTGGTCGCAATATGAGTATTTAACATATAAAACCAAGTGAATTGGTCGGAATTAATAAGGGGGGAATAATGGATGTCGTTATTACTGCTATCTCTAATAAAGTGGTTTTGGCCTTGATTGAAGTAATCGATTTTGATAACAGTGAAAATCTGGAATTATCAGCATTCATTCATGCCCAACTCCAGACCTTAAAAGATAAGCTGGTGGATGAAAAGATAAAACATGGCATTCGCAATTTATTGCGCAATGGTGTTTATTCTCCAAGTGGAAGGGTCAAGCCGGCCAGTGAATTTTTAATTAATGCCTATCTAACCAGCGGCCAATTTCAAAGCATTAACCCCATGGTTGATCTTAATAATTACATTTCCATGAGCAGCAATCTTCCTGTCAGTATTTTTGATTTTAATAAAATAAATGGGCCGGTGGAGCTTCGGTTGGGACTTCCCACGGAATCTTATGTTTTTAATAATGCTGGTCATGATATTAAGCTTAGAGATTTAATTACGCTGTCTGATGATTGTGGGCCATTTGGCACTCCCGTCAAAGACTCCATGAGGTGTAAATGTTTTTCTGATTGTAAAAATGCTTTGGGGGTTATCTATTGTGCTAAGGATTTAATCGATAGAAGCATTTTAAGGAAATATTTAGTTGAGTGGCAAGAACTGTGTCAAACCTATCTAAGGGCGGGCCAGGTTAACATTAAGATTATGGGCGATGAAATGGGTTCTTTTTAGGGAAAAAAGACCGCTTAGAATAGTCGGACAATCAGAAAAATTAAATGATCTCATGCTTTGTGACGAGAAGCCTTGGCGGGATTCTTTTGAAACAAGGTGAAAGAATATGATGAGAAATATGTGGTTAATATTATGTCTGATAATGAGTGCCTGTTCGATTATGGAGCAATCATATGACTCCAATGAGCGTCTTATGGCCTCAATTGTTACCAAGCCAGTTGGTCATCGCGCATTTTTTATTATTATGTTTGATCATCAAGTTCAAGATACACGTTTAAATAAAGATCAAACTGCCAATTTGATCAAGAAATCCACTAATCAGGATTGTGCCGAAAAATTTCTTAAAGAGGTGGCACGTATCTTTAACTCGAAGGAAATTGAGGAAAGGATCAATGCCTTGTATGACGAGTACGGGGTAGAAATCCATTTGGGTGGCATTTACCAGGATAAGGGCGGCAAAATTAGTTTTGACCAGATTATCCAGGCTTATTACGTACCAAATACCAATGATCATAAAACCAATCAATACCTATATCAGGTAAGAGCGGTGGGGGAAAAAAATCCTGCTAAGCCGGAGAGTATTTTAGAACATTCTGATCAATATCGAATTGAATTTTTATCACCAGGCTGTGAGGTGGATCAGTTGAAGATAAACGTTTATGAGGAAATGCTCCAGGTGATTTCAGAAAATATAAAAAGCGCCATCAAAATGCTCAATGAAAATAAAATCAATGAATCTTCGACCAGGGAAATTCTAAAGGAATTCTTTTAGCATATTTTGGGTGATATGTTCAATCGTCTGTTGTTTGTATTGGTGAATTCTAAAACAGGTATAGGCGGCGGTGGCCACCACGTCATTGGCCAGCTCCAGTTTGGTGGCCCCAGTGGATGCATCAACCATGTCGTCAGGTTTTAAAATGTTTTGATAACTGGTGGGGGCAGTGGTTAAAATGGCGTGCAGTTTGCTATAATCTGCATCAGAAAATTCGGCGTGGCCTAGTTTTGTGAGGGGTTCATATACCAGGAGCTTGATAAAAGCAGGATTTTTGTCAATGGCAAGTGTAAAGTCCAACGGTTTGCAAAAAGAATCGCAACCTACATCAGTGGAAATTTCTCTGATATATCCAAGAAAAAGCAAGTGATCGTTGTAGATTTTTAAAATATCCTGGTTGGTGGGTAGCTGGGAAAGAGGGTCGTTGATGGGGAAACTTTCTTGATAATGAGCTTCCCCGAAGGCCATGCGGTAGTAGGAAAGGTTGAAATCTTCAATCGGGCGAATTTCCGCTAGAGACATTGCACTCATCAAGATTGACGAAATAAGTATCAAATAGGCCATAATGATCTCCTGAAATGAGTTTATCCTTATGATCATAAAACACTGGGTGAAAGAATTTGTCCAGTAATGATTTTTATAAAATGACACTAAATAATATGTGGAGGCAACTTTCAATATTTATTTTATTTTTAAACTTATTTGAAAGTGTCATCGCCAGCAATGGGAGGTTAGCGTTGACTTGGAAAAATTATAAATCCGATCAATTCAGCAAGGATCACTTAAAAAAAACTTTGACTCCGCTTCAATATCAGGTGACCCAGGAAAATGGTACTGAGTTGCCGTTTGAAAACGAATATTACCATAAAAAAGAAGAAGGCATTTATGTGGATATTGTTTCTGGTGAACCACTATTTAGTTCACTTGATCAGTTTGATTCCAAGACTGGGTGGCCCAGTTTTACTAAAGCGATAACTGAGGACGTCCTGGTTCATCGCAAGGATTATAAATTAATTTTTCCCCGCACGGAAGTGAGAAGTAAATTGGCCAATTCCCATTTGGGACATGTTTTTGATGACGGTCCTATGCCTGGGAAAAAAAGATATTGCATGAATTCGGCGGCTTTGAAATTTATTCCCAAAGCTGATTTAGAAAAAAATGGCTATGCAGAATATCTAAGCTTGTTTAATACTTCGATCAAACCGCAACTTAAAACCGCCATCCTGGCCGGAGGCTGTTTTTGGGGTATGGAATTTTATTTTAAAAAATTAAAGGGAGTGGTGGCCACAAGAGTTGGTTATACCGGGGGTTTTGTGGCCCATCCCACCTACGCACAGATAAAAAAAGGGGATACCGGTCATGCTGAAGCCTTAAAGGTCGAGTATGACAGCTCTTTGGTGACTTATGCTGAAATCCTGGAATATTTTTTCAAAATACATGATCCGACCACTCCTAATCAGCAAGGAAATGATATTGGTCATCAGTACCGTTCATCGATTTTTGTAAGTGATGATATAGAACAAGAAATCGCATTAAAAATACTCAAAAAAGTGGAGGATGGTAAATTTTACAAAGGAAAAATTATCACCGAAATCGTTAGGCAAAAGGAATTTTATGAAGCTGAAGAATACCATCAGGACTATTTGGACAAGTTTCCAAGTGGATACAATTGTCATTTCCTCAGGTATTGAGCTTATAAATTGATCAAATCTTGATCTAAGATAATAATGTAATTATTATGTTCCGACTTATGAACTCCTATTTAAACTCGGAACGCTAATATTTATCCTATGATAAATATCAATGCCATTATCCTTCTTTATTTTTTATAGTAGTCAAAGGACAGGGGAATTTTCCCAAGGAGTATGTATGGAAATTAGAAGGATTAGAGGTTTATTGGAGCTTGATCATTTTAGAAAGCTGACTAATAAATATATTCATGTTTTATTTCCCATTGAATATTTGGAAAGGTCAAGGGTTTTTTGTTGTTACGATTCTCAAAACCGGATGTGTGGTGGTTTTGTGCTGGTTATGAAAGGCCCGTTTAGAGTACTGGACTCCATTCCTGCCAGTAGCAATCCCCATGGATTAAATTTGGATAAAACCTGTGAAGTGACCGGGCTTTGGTTTGTTCCATCGGCCAAAGATCGAAGCAAGTCTATCCGGTTTTGGGGAAGGTTATATGTGGAACTTCTTCGCTCCAAAAAAGACAATTTTGTCTATGCTTTCAGTATGAGTAATCCTCAAATTGGGAAAATGTATGAGCCTGCCAGACCAGTGAGACTCTTCAAAGGGAAAACCGAAATTCTTCCAGGCATGGAGGATTACGATAATGAGGTGGTTGAATATGTTAAAAAAAGCAACCTCTATCTTTTTCCTTTAAGATCACCGGATTTTTTTATTAAAAGGATAAAACATAATTTTTTACAAAAAATGAGAAGGGTACGTTTCTATCTGAAAAAACAGTACGCTTAGTTTTCTAATATAAATTCTCCTTGATCAGAGAATAATTCTTTTGAGAACGCTTAATGTGTGCTAAAAAGGTTGTATAATAGTAGTCATATTTTAGCGGAGAGAAGGAAAGTGCATATTAAGGATATTAGAAATATTGGTATCGTGGCCCATATTGATGCAGGCAAGACAACTACCAGCGAAAGAATTCTTTTTTTCACTGGTGAGACTCATAAAATCGGTGAAGTGCATGACGGGAATGCGGTGATGGATTTTATGGAACAAGAACAAAAAAGAGGCATCACCATTACCTCTGCGGCCATTACCGCCACTTGGAAAGATCATCAAATAAATATTATAGATACTCCTGGACATATAGATTTTACCTTGGAAGTGGAAAGATCCCTTAGAGTACTGGATGGCATAGTCATGGTTTTTTGCGCAGTAGGTGGGGTTGAGCCTCAAAGCGAAACGGTATGGCACCAGGCCGATAAACATAAAGTTCCCCGAATTGCTTTTATTAATAAAATGGATCGGCAAGGTGCCGATGCTTTTCATACAGTTGATTTAATGAATAACATGCTGGGGGCCCATGCGGTTTTATTTCAAATTCCTATTGGCTCGGAGGAAAACTTTCAAGGTATCATTGATTTGGTGGAAATGAAGGCCATTACTTATAATGGTTTGGAGATGATCGTCGAGGAAATTCCCTCTGCATATTTGGATGAGGCTAAAAAATATCGTTATAAAATGTTGGAAAAGCTCTCCGAGTTTGATGATGAGTTGCTTTCCCAATTACTGTCAGAAGAGACTATTGAGCAAGATTTGATTAAACAAGTAACTAAAAAAGCGGTGACTCATTTATGTCTGACCCCAGTTTTTTGTGGCTCTGCTTTTAAGAATAAAGGCGTGCGTTTATTATTGGATGCCGTGGTTGCCTATTTACCTTCACCTATTGATAGAGGAGCGGTGGTTGGTCACGATCCTGATGATTTGGAAAAACCCCAAACCAGGGCCCCGGTCACCAGTGAGCCTAATGCAGCTTTGGCATTTAAAATTATCAATGATCCTTATGTGGGCCAACAAACATTCATCAGAGTTTATTCGGGTGTTATTGAGGCCGGAAGTTCCATCTATAATTCCACTAAAATGAAAAAAGAAAGAATCGGGCGAATCATGCGGATAAAGGCCAATTCGAGAGAGGATGTGGAGAGATTATCAGCAGGGGATATTGGGGCCATTATCGGGGTTAAAAATACCACCACCGGTGATACCTTGTGTGATATTGATAAACCAATCGTATTGGAAAACATTACTTATCCAGAGACGGTTATAGATTTAAAAATAAACCCGGTATCCAACAAGGATAGAGATAAGTTAGGCATGGCCTTAAGAAAATTATCCATGGAGGATCCGTCGTTTGATGTAAAAGGGGATGAGGAGTCCGGGGAGACCATTATTTCAGGCATGGGCGAATTGCATTTAGAAATTATTGTGGATAGACTCAAAACGGAATACGGCATTGCCGTTGAGATGGGCCGTCCTGCGGTTGCTTATCGGGAAACCATAACTAAGGCAGTTGAATACGATCATAAGTATAAAAAGCAAACTGGCGGCAAGGGACAATTTGCCCATATTAAATTTAAAATATCCCCCAGCGATACCAACGACAACGAATTTGTTGACCAGGTAAAAGGCGGGACCATACCCAGGGAATATATACCAGCGATTGAAAAGTCTTTTAAACATGAAATTAAAAAAGGACTTTATGCGGATTATCCAATGGTAAATATTAAAATGACGTTAACGGATGGTGGCTTTCACCCGGTGGATTCATCAGATATGGCGTTTAAAATTTGTACCTCCATTGCCTTAAAACAAGCGATTAAAAGTGCGGGGCCTAAATTGCTGGAACCTATCATGAAGCTTGAGATCAACACTCCTGATGATTACATAGGGGATGTGGTGGGTGATGTGAATAAGCGTAGAGGAAAAATTGTTAGCATGAGGAGACATCGAAAAGGGAGCCAGAAATTAACTGGTGAAGTTCCTCTGATGGAAATGTTCGGCTATGCCTCTGACTTAAGAAGTCTTTCAAGTGGCAGGGCCAATTTTTCCATGGAATTTGATCACTATGAACTTCTTTCTGAAAATATTGAAAAAATAGTATTGGAAAATCGAAAAAAAGAAAAAGAGAACAGACAAGGCAGATAAATCCAGTCGGGTAATCAAGGCTTTTTTTAAAAGTGATTTCAAAAACTGAAATTATTCAATATCATGAATATAGGTGATAATATGAGTAATAATTGCGGGGTGAAAGATGTCACTTAAAAATAAGATTCTAGTTGTCTCATTATGTCCTTTAATTATTGGAATGGTTACCACTTATATCATGTCCAATTATTTTAAAACCCAGCTACAAAGTTTTTTTGCTTTAGTGGTTTTTTTGGCCATCATTGCACTTGGAACAGTGGCCGCCTTTGTGATATCCAAATCTATTTCTGATCCAATAAAAAAAATCGCTATTAATCTTTTAAAGAACCTGGATGACTTATCTAAAATATCCGAACAACTGGCATCTTCCAGTGGTGAATTATCATCTACATCCACTGAACAGGCTTCAGCCACGCAAGAGAGCGTGGCGGCGATGGAAGAGATGAGATCGATGATTGGTTATACCCATGAATACGCACGTAATAGTCAACAAACCACCAATAGCGTCAGTGTTAAGGCCACTGAGGGTAATACCATTATGGATGAGCTGTCTAAATCCATGATTGGTATTGAAAGAGCGAACGTTGATATGGCCAATATGGGGGTGATTATCGAACACATTCGTAAAAAAACCGACATCATCAATGAAATTGTTTTTAAAACCCAACTGCTTTCTTTTAATGCCTCGATCGAAGCGGCCCGGGCCGGACAGCATGGTAAAGGATTTGCCGTGGTCGCCGAGGAAGTGGGGAATCTGGCCAAAATGAGTGGTAATGCCGCTCAGGAAATTGCCGAGTTGCTTGATAACAGTAATAAGGAAGTTAATAAAATTATTGAGTCAACCAAGGTTTCAGTGGAGAGTGGAATTCAAACTTCTCAAGCTGCTTTGGAGATATTTTCACAAATTAAAGCCGATGTTATCCAAGTGGATGGCCAGGTGAAAGGGATTGTGCAAGCCTCAAATGAGCAGCAGGAAGGTGTAGTTCAAACCTCCAAGGCGCTTATTCAACTGGGAGATGCAGCTTCGAATAATAATAATTTAGCATTAAAAACCATGGATGATGTGGGCAATTTGAAGGAAATTAGAGACCAGGTAAAGTTAAATATTAAAAAACTTATTGGAGTGGTCAATACTTCACGATCGGAATCAAGTGAGGTTTCGATTAGTCCCAAATTAAATGATGTGCATATTATATCTACTCAGAATGTTCGTGATAATAAAGCGGATGATCATGATTTTGACAAAAATTTTGAACGCTATAAGGGTTAGTTAAGCTGGTTTTTTGCTAATCCCCAGGCAAGTTACACAAGCAAGCAACCCAATTCCTGAGGTGATTTGAATCATATCCAGTGGTCGGTTTAAATACTTCCAGGCCAAAAAAGTGGAACAAACCGGGAAGATAAGTTCTAAAAACGATGCTTGAATCGCTGACGTTTGCTCCAAACCCCGATAAAATAAAAATAATGCCAGAAGCCCTGGGATAAGGGCAACGTAGATGATGGAAAAAACATCGGCTTGATTGGCCTGTCGGATTTGATTAAAGTAAGTGTTATAAAATATTCCAAAAATGACTAACGAAAAAAGACAACCGCCAAAGTATCTAAAAAGAGTTAATTCAAAAAATGAAAAATGAGTTAAAAGTTTTTTACCAACCACTGTTCCACCACCCCAGAAAAAGACCGACAAGATGGCATAAAAACTTCCCTCCAGTTCGATGGCATTAAGTATGGTGAGGGGGTTGGTGAGTTTGAAGGTAAGAATATAGCTGAATAAAAGCGCCATACCTGCCAACGGCAAAAAGATTTTGGAAGGTTTTTCCTTAAGTAACACCATGGCCAGCAAGGTGGCAAAAATAGGTTGGAGTTTTTGCAAAAGGATAACCACGGCAGGATTAAGATGCATAAAGGCCTTGGTAAAAAAATAAATTCCACCCACCGAACTTCCACAGACAATAAAAATGATGGGTATAATGTCATTCTTTTGTATCCTGGAGATATTTTTTAATAGTCCGATTTTGGGTAGAAGAATACAAGCGCCGATCAGGTGTTCGAGGGTGATTAAAAAAAAGGGGAAGAAGTGCATTAACAGATTGGTCCGGAAAAAAATATCAGTGGACCTAAGCATCATGCAAGTACTAATTAAAAAAGGACCTAGTAAAATTTTTATCATCTTTTGTTAGTACAAGTTAAAGCATGAAATGAAAAGGCTATTGAATAAATTCCACTCCACAACCAGTGAGTAAATGATTGACTTTTTTATCCCTTACCCATCTGACGATTCCACGTCCATGAGGTTGGTTTAAATTACCCGACAACAGGCCATATTCAATGAAAGAATTGGTGGTAGGAAATTGATCATCCAAGCGGACAAACATGCCACCATTTGAAAGATTCATGACCTTGGTGTATTTGATCTGCTCGTTAGCAGTAAATTTAATGGAAGCATCCACTACCATATTATAACGATCATGTTTTCTTGGGTAAATACGCTTTAAAGCACATGAGTTTGATTCCTGATAAATATTTCCCACAATAAAGGCAAACTCATCTGCCGGACAAGGTTTGGAAATGACACTATTATAAGGATTATCTTTAAAAAAATTTTTAAAGACAATGTCAGTGTCAATGATGCCAACATTTGAGGTGAAAAGAATAAAAGGTGTTTCGGGTAGATATTTTTTGACATAGGTATAAAGCACCCCGCCATTTCCTTCTGGCATATGGTAATCGGACACAATGATATCAATGTTTTTGGTATTTTTAAGTATTTCTGTGGCCGCCGCTACCACTGACTCTGCTTGGATGACATCACAATTAAAATAGCTGGTTAAAAATATTTCATATATGTCCCGGATTGCTTCATGGTCATCGACTAATAATATTCTCATAGGTCTCTCATTTTTTTTAAACACAGTTTAGCTTAATGATAAGACAAATGATAAAAATGATAAAGTTTTTTTTATTTTCAGGATTTAACCAATATATAGCTTTTTAAATAATTTTTTAAAAATTTGTCTTAAGACACTTTGAATTTCTTGGGGGTTTTTTTCAGTGATTTTTTCAATTTTACTAACACACACATCAAAAATATCTCTGCGCAGCTTGCCGGTTTCACTATTATCTCGGCGATCCATGCAAGCAATTAACAGAGTCGATCCACATCGGCAGTTTCTATATTCCTGGACTCTTTTGGTCTCAGTATAGTTTTCTAAATAGATGGTGGAGGTTTTTTCCAGGGGAGTGGTCTCCCTTAGGAATTCTTGATGATCCTTATATACCCTTTTGCAGTTTTGACACGTTTTGGGAAACTTATCCTTATAAATGTCAAGCAGCTTGCCTTCAATGGAGGCGGAGATTTTTCCTATTTCCAACAGGTCAGCAACTTCCTCGTTGCAATTGTAGAATTCTTTAATGATGTCTTCAAACTCGTCGCCGAATTCTTTGAGTAGTTGTTCTTTATCCTTGGGTATCATTTTTTCTCCAATTGAATTTTATAATATTATAGTCTAATCTTTAAATGAAGGATATTGTATGAAGATTTTTCTTAACGACCCCATGGATCTAATTTATCAATCAATGCAAAATGGACAAATCCATGAAGGCCATGATTCGTTAGTGATTTTTAAAAACATTAATTCATTAATGAATGATATCTTATTGGAAAGGCCTAAGCTGATTATCACCGAGTATGACGAGGCCACTTGTAACGAAATGGACCGTATTATAGATATCTGCTGTTTACATGAGATACCGATTATCATTCTAACGAGTAGTAACGCAATACAAATGGAATTAAAATCCAAACATTCATCCATGTATATATATCCGACAATTAAGGGCGACTATGATGAGCTGAAAAAAATTTACAATCGTATTAAGCCAAATCGAAACTTGGTGCATAAGCTGGATGAAAGATTGAAGCGTTTTTCCAAACGGGAGTTGCCGGTAATTTTTAAAGTGGTGATAGTTTTTTTATTGTTTGAACCATTCATGAAAATTCTCTATCTGTGGATGATGACCGATTTTTCAATATTGACCGTTTTGGATAATATTAAAAGAATACCTCTGGGATTGAAATTTATTCAGTTTTGGCTGTTGTTTCCCGTCAGTGGTTTGCTTTTATTGTTTTTTAGAAAGATGTTTTTTATTATCTTTCTGTTATTGCAGATTTATTCCATCTTTGCCCATTTAACCTATCAAAAATTTACCTGGCCCTATGTCAGCAAGGCCCCACATGTTTCATCCTTGCTGCTTTTATTGATCAACGTGTTGCTGATTGTTTACTTATTTCTAAGTGATGAAAGAAAAAGATTTGCGGATATGACTAAAGTCTGGTGGAGAAAGCAAAGAAGAATCGAAGTGAACCTGGCCTGCAAATTAATTTCACCAGAAAATGAGGTGATCGATGGAATCATTCAAAATATTTCTCCCGAAGGAGCCTTTATTGGTGAAAGTCGGGAATTACATATTGGGGATAATTATTTGATTGATCTTACCGGCCAAGATATGTCGATTCACTCAGTGGTAAGAAATAAAAGGCAGGGCGGTACCCACAACGGTTTTGGAGTGCAATTTATAAACTTAAATAGTAAAATCACCAAGCGTATAAAAGAAATTATTAAAAGCTATTAGATGGATACCAAAATTTTTTTTAATTTTTCAGTATTAATCTTATATTTCAGCACCAGATCTTTAAAACTGGTTTTGGTATCAAATACCTGAGTGAAGCCACCTTTTCTCATTTCAGCTAAAACATCGCTGGTAAAAGAGGTGGTGTGGATAAAAGGATAATCTTTTTGAGATTTTAACAAAATTTGAGAGATATGTTTCATTTCAGCGCTGGGAAAACTTAGAGTGTTTTTAAAATTAAAAATCAGGGTATTTTGTTGTTTTTGGATGGCCCTTAAAATAATTTTTTCCATCTCTCTGGCGGTGGTTTTGTCAATGATAGGGCCCATCTTATAAATGATACAATCGTCAATCGGTATGGATTCAATAAAATCCTTGTTCTCATCAAAAGTCGTAAGGAACATTTTTTCAATATCTTTAATAAGCAATTTGCAGTCAAGAGGTTTGGAATAAAATTTGATATTAGAGTTACTTTCCAGTTCAAGTGAACTTTTGATTTTAGGGCCAGAGGTAAAGGAATCCACTGATGTTTTAATATAGATAAATTTGGTATCTTTGTATTTTTCAAGTGTTTCAAGGTAGGAATAAAATGACAAGATCTCCTCCTCTTTGCCGCAGTCTTCATCCACTATGATATATTGAAAAATGTGTCCGTTAGTTAGCGACTTATTAATAAAGGGTTTAGCGGCCTTGATCATTAAGCATATTTCGAAGTGCAGTACTCCCAGCTCATCTAATTTTTGTTGTAAAGGAGTCATGATTTCGGTACCAGAACTTATTAAAAGAAATCTGCAATTTTGAATGACTGACATATCCTCATCTCCTTATTAGTAGGATGGTAACATGTAAACGGGCATTAATTAAGTTTTTTATAAGAGAAGCTGGGAGGTTGATGGTTGGTAGGTCACCAAGAAAATTCAACCTCTGTGCCAGGAGGTATATAAATAACTGGGACAGGTTCATAGGTTTTCAGGATGCCACGAAAACTATGTTGCTCATAAAAGGAGGGGCCTTTTGCTTGGATTTCTTGGGTACTTAGGTTCTTAGCAGGATCAGTTCTTTTGATAAAAACTTCAATTTCATTTTCACTGACCACGGTTATTTGGAATTGATAAGTGGTATCCACATACATTTGATTAAAATTGTATAGTTTTCCATGGCCAATGTCATAAGTTAATATTTTCTTTTCCTTATCATACCATCTGGTCAATTGGTTCTGGTAGGGGATTTCTTTGGGAGAAAAAGTGACCACTTGATCACAAGTATTCAATTCACCCATAACGGAGGTGAGTTGGATAAGATAAAAATGATCCTGCCTGCCTTTTACCGTGAAGGTGACCCCCTTAAATTTTGAAAGATTGCCAGCATCAGTGGATTTTTTGCATTTTATATAAGCCGAAAAAAGGGCCAGAGAGGCATTAATGGTGGGGGTTAATTGATTGTTAAAATAGTGAACCTTGCTTTCTTCAAACAAAGAGCAGGACAATAATAAAAAAAAGACGAGTGAATATTTCATAAAGCGCTAGGATTAATTATAAATTGCTTAATCCCGACGGGCACCATGGCCTTTTTATTAATAATCATCTTAAGATGAATAATTGGTCGGAAACTGATAGTATCATAAAGCCTCCAGGTGTCATGATCTTTAACCAGGTCAAATTCAATCATCTGTTTTTTGGGCACCCAAATATTGGGAGTGTAAGTCACGATCATTTTTCCTCCCTGCGTCTGGGAAAGCTCGCGAGCATCAATACTGGCAAATTTGTTGATGGGGACAGGTAAGGTATAAATTTCTTCGGTCAGCTCATCAAAACTAATGGTGCTGTAGATGGGACCGGCTTCTTCAAATTCGGTAATTTGAAAGGCGAAAAGGCTCCCGGATTGGTCGGTTATTATGCTTAAGTGGCGAACAGTATCGGACTCCGAATGAGTTATCTGGGTGAGAAAAATTTCGTTGGCAAGTGAGGAAAGGGTAAAGATGAAAATGGTGATGAGATAGAGCATGTTGACTACCAAAGGGATCCTCCACGTTATGATTGTATAAATCCAAATACATGATTCTAGATAGGTTTTAATTTAATCGTCAAGTTCTAAAGTTCTATTAGATAAACTCAACACCTACACCTGATGGCAAGTTACAAATATTACCTTTTCTTTTCCATCTGACAATGGCCTGGGGTTTATCATAATTAAAAAAATTTACTGACATTTCATAGCTTATGATATCACCAATTTGAAGCAGGTCGTGGTCACAGATAATAAACATTCCATTTTGACAAACATTTAAACTTCGGACATGTTGTTTGGAATTAATGGAGCTACCCAAAATAAATGCATCAATAATGATGTTACAACGTTCCTGCTGCCTTAACTTCGCTTCTGGGCGCAAGGATTGACGGATGTGATTATCGCCGATCACCCAAAATAATTCGCTGGGGGTAAATGGCCGGCTGATGGCCCGATTAATCTGGATATTGTCAAAAAAATCAAAAAAGCGGGTGTCCGTTTTTAAAATTTGTAAATTAGATGTTTGCAGAATAAAGATCATTTGAGGGTAATTATCCCTGATAAAACGATAAACATTGGCACCATGATCATCAGATAAAATGTAATCACATACCACGATATCAATATCAGAGGTTTTTTTGATTATCGCCACTGCTTGAGCCGCTGTTTGCACCGTTATAACGTTTGCCTGATATCTTTTTTCCAAAGTGGTTTGAAAGAGCTCACAAATGGCCTGATCATTATCAACGAATAATATTTTCATGCTAATCCTTAAATTTTTTTCTCTTTAAATAGTAGCGGACAAGGTCATTTTAAACAAGATTATTATCTAGGTCGAAAAGCGCAATGAATTAAAATAAATGCATTGCATTGCATTGGTTTTTTTTATGTTGTGCTAAATTTAAAATGACACTTCCGACTGGTGACAATTAGTGCTGATCAATTTTTTTAAAATTGTAACTTACCGATTACTGTTGTCAATTTTTGGTCTTTAATTTGCAATCATCAAAACGTCTTGCCTAAAACTGTTCTTAAGGAGTCAATGATGCTGGATCAATTAGTAAAAGAATTTAATAAAATAAGTTATATTCCGTATGAGGAAGTCAGGAAAATTTTAGCTTTTACCACTTCGGCTTCCTTGGGAAAAGGTGATATCTATATAGGTCCTGGTGATTACACTAGGAAAATTGCCTTTGTCTTAAAAGGGCTTTTAAAAACCTATTATTGTTCTTCAGATGGACGGGAGTACATTTCTAATTTTCAAAAAGAAGGGGATTTTGTGGCCCCCTACCATGAGATTCAAAATAATCTTCCTTCCCTTCGTTATATTGAAGCGATGGAAGCAACAGAGTTAATTACTTTGGCGTATGATGATTTACAACGTTTAAATGCCACCAGCATTTTTTGGGCCGATCTGGGGAGAAAAGTGATTGAAAAAAAATTGGCAGAGAAAGAGAGCAAGGAGCGGGATTTAATGCTTCAATCAGCGGAAGATAGGTATTATAAATTTTTAAAGGAAAAAAAAGATCTGGTGAAAAGACTTCCTCAAAATCAAATTGCCCTCTATCTTGGGATTAACCCCTCCACCCTAAGCAGATTAAAAAGAAAAGAGACAGGGATGACCGACGAATTGAGTGCAGTAAGCCTTTAATTATAAAATTACCTTAATGTCACGAATTCGTTATTGAAGACTTTTTTTCTTGATATATAATAAACTAAAGTTTGTGTTTGGGAATTATGTATCAAGGATGATAAATAGTGAAGATTTTGTTTTTTGCCATTGAAAACAATCCTCAATCCCTAAAAGAGGAAATCAAGGAATTGCAACAAGTTGACCCATTGATATCTGAAAATATTGATGAGGCTGTAAATATTTTAAAAAATAATAAGGTCTTGTTGGTAGTGGCCGGTGGCACGCAGCCCCAGTCTTTGAAACTTTTTAACTTTATAAAAAAAACCGGTAGCAATGTTCCTTTTATCTGGTACACCCAAACGCCCTATGATCAATTATGTGAAAAAGATTTCTATGAGGTGAATCCACTTAATGGTTACATTGATGTAAAACAATCTGGCGAGGAGTTGTTTAAGCTGGTCAGAGAGATTATTTTAAAAAAAGAAAATATTGAAGTTTCCAAATTTGTCAGGATTGGAATTAGCCGGATTTTGAAACATAAAAAGCTGAATGCAGATGTCTATGTCAAGCTATCCGATGACAAAATGCTAAAAATCATCAACAAAGATGAAAATTATGATAAAGAACAAATTACTAAATATAGCGATAGGGTGAAATATCTCTACGTCAAAACTTCAGATTATCCCAGTTTAATCCGGGAAATGTATGGTGAGCTTAAAGAAAAACTCAAAATGAATACCTCTTTGGATGTCGTGTTGGATGCCCAGGTTGAAGGTATTAAAATGGTCTGTGGAAATATTCAAAATTTTAAAATTGATGAAGATACGGAAACCATGTTAAATGACATCACCCTATCTTGTATTGAAACAGTGAAAAAGCTTGCCACCTTGAAAAATCTGTTTGAACAATTTATGAGTGATAAAATGGGGTATTTACACAAGCATTCATTGCTGATTGGTTATTTAACCTCTCTGGCAGCGCTGCGGATGAAATGGAATACTGATTCATCCCTGCAAAAAATAACTTTTTCGGCGATTTTACATGACTGTGTTTTAAAAAGTTCCAAGGAGGCCATGATTGATTCTATGGCTGAGATCGAGGCAGCTGATTTGTCCAAACAAGATAAACAGAGAATTAAAATGCATGCATTGGAAGCCTCGGAAATGGTGAGAAACATGAAGGATATCCCTCCTGATGTTGATTCCATAATTCTAACCCATCATGAGCGTCCAGATGGACTGGGGTTTCCCAGAGGACTTAGGGCCACCCAGGTTTCACAGATAGCGGCTTTGTTTATTATTGGTGAAACCTTCGTCAATAGTATTTACGATAAGGTGCTGGATCGGGACCAATGTTTAAAGATGATTGATAAAATGAAGGGAACATTTGATAAGGGAAATTACCGAACACCTTATTATGCCTTTAAAGAAATGCTTGAGATTTATTGCAATTAGATGGAGTGAATATGGGCGAATCAGACATGATGGCCTTTTTTTTGGAAGATGTGCTTGATATGTTGCAAACATGGGAAAGCGAATGTTTGGCCTTGGAAAAAGATTCAAGTAATCCTGATTTTAATGAATTATTCAGGATTGCCCATAACATTAAAGGTTCCTCTAAAATGGTGGATCTGGGAAAATTTGGTGAATTTATACACAGAGTGGAAGATGTGATTGATTTGCTTCGAAAAAAACAAATTGATTTTAATCTGACCCATGTAGAATTATTTTTGGATGTGCATTCATTTGTTGAATCTTGGTTGGAAGGTCTTAGTCGGGATAAAAATTATTTTCCAATTGATGAGGGGCTTGATGCCCGGATTAGTGCTATTAAAAATTCCGTTGGTATGAAGGCACCAGCATCTGACAACACTCATCTTCAGGCAGCTCCATTTCACTTAGAAGATCATGGAGACAAAATAGAAAACCAGCAAGGGGCCAAAGTTATGGACATTGTTATTGATAAAAATCTTACGATTGCTAATATGAGCGAAATTTTAAAGGAAAATAAATTTGAAAAGGGCAAATCATATATGGTGAAAATCCAAAGTGAGGTGCTGGATACGGCCGGTGCACAATACTTGATTTCCTTGAAAAAAACCAAGGATCTCAATATCAGTTTTAAAATAACCAACAGGGAGTCTTTAGATACCTTGGCAAGATTAGGCCTAGAGGGGATGGTTTTATGAGTAATATTTTTATGGTAGGAGTAGATGACTCCAAAATTAATCGCTTGATTTATGAGGAGGCGGCAAAACTCGTGTCAGCTGAATGTTTATTAGCGGAAGATGGGCAAGATGCTTTAAATAAAATTAATGAGGTGGTCAAGGCCGGACGCATGCCGACTATTATTTTTACGGATATTCATATGCCTAATATGAATGGTATTGAATTAATAGAAAAATTAAAAGCAAACCCTAAAACCAAGTTTATTCCCATTATCGTGTTAACCACCGAAAGGGACTACGAAATAAAAATTCAAGGAAAAAATTTTGGTGCAGCTGGATGGATTACTAAACCTCTTTCACCAGATGAAATTGCAGGAGTCATGAAAAAGTTTTTAAAAGTGTAAGGACGAAGGGGCAACATTGTATGGCATCTAACGATTTAGATACAAAACTAAAAAAAATATTTGCAGAAGAATGCAGTGATTTTCTAACCTCACTAGAAAATCAAATGAGATTTCTGGAAGATAATATTGACGATTTGGACATGCTGGCACCGGTAATCAACGAGGTCTTTAGGATTGTTCATTCCTTAAAGGCTTCGGCTGCCACGTTGTCTTATAATAATATGACAGAATTTGTGCATGCTTTTGAAAGTGTTTTGACAGATGCCAAAGACAAAAAATTGAAATTGAATAAAGAAATTCTCGCTACGATGTTTGAAGCAGTCAATGTCATGAGGGATGGTTTTTCAGACTTGATCAGTAACGAGAAAGATGTTGGGCCTTTGTCAGATAGTGAGGCCTTTAAAAAATTACTGGGTTTGGTGGAGGCAGATAAACAACAGTCCCCGCCATCTGCCGATAAAAAAACCTCGCCTGCCACCGTGCCAAGTGGGGAAGCGTACCGGTATTATCAATTTATTATTCGGTTCGATGCGGATTTGCTTTCAACTGGTACCGATCCCTTGATGTTTTTTAGAGAGATTGAGGAATACGGGGATATCGTGTCAATCACGGCTTCCACCCAAGCTATTCCTGAAATAGACCAGTTTGATTTTGAAAAGCTCTACATTTCCTGGGAATTGATTGTCAAAACCCAGGAAATGCCTGAAGAAATCATGAATATTTTTATGTTTGTGAAATCCAAAAGTGATATCAGATACGAGGATGTCACGGGAAGGTATTTAAATAATGGTACCGAAAAAATTAATGTGGATAAAAGGTTGGGAGATATTTTAATAGAAAAAGGCAAGGTCTCCGAAGAAGATGTCAAGCGAGCTGCCAGCGAACAAAAAAAACTTGGCGAAATTCTGGTGGAAAAGAAGAAAGTTTCCAAAAAGGATGTAGATGAGGCGCTCGACGCTCAAAAAGAGGCCAGAAAGCTGATTCCAACCACCGTAAGGGTGGATATCAAGAAACTGGATAGTTTGGTGAATTTGGTCGGTGAATTGGTTATTACAGAATCAAGGCTTAGAACTCTCTCTGAAGAAATTGCAGATAAAAAACTGCAAAGACTTATGCATTCAAAATGTGAAGAAACCTCTCGGATTATTAATGATCTGCAAGAAAGGATTATGAGTACACGGATGGTTCCGGCAGATGTGGTTTTTTCCCAATTTCATCGACTGGTGCGAGATTTGTCAGGGAAAATGAATAAAAATATCCGGTTGGTGTTAACCGGACAAGAAACTGAACTTGATAAAAATATCATAGAAAAAATAAATAACCCCCTCACGCATTTGGTTCGGAATGCCATTGATCACGGTATTGAAAATGAAACCGAGAGAAAAGATAATGGTAAAAACCCTCAGGCTTTAATTCAACTCAAGGCCTATCAAAAAGAGGGAGCCGTTTTTATTGAAGTAACAGATGATGGAAAAGGGCTGGATCGGGAACGAATTATTCAAAAAGGGATCGAGAGAGGGCTTATTCAAAAAGATGAAATGCTGACAGATGATCAGATTTTTGCATTAATCATGGTACCTGGTTTTTCAACCGCCAAAGAAGTGACCGATGTGTCAGGTAGAGGCGTCGGTCTTGATGTGGTAAAAAAAGCGATCGGTGAATTACATGGACAAATCAATATTAAAACCCAAAAAGATGTGGGGACCACCTTTATCATTCGCTTGCCACTCACACTTGCCATCATCGAGGGTTTATTATTTACGGTAGGAAAACAAAAATTTGTAATTCCTCTTTTATCAGTTGATGAGACCATCCGACCTAAACAACAAAGTATAAGAACGATTGAAGGCAAAGGTGAATATATGGATGTCCGGGGGAAACCGAATACCTTGATTAAGTTGTTTGAAGTCTTTAAAATCAAGGATGCTAACGAAAAACCAGAAGAATCAATTGTTTTAAATGTTACGGTGGATCATAAACAATATTCATTCCTGGTGGATGATATCATTGGTAAACAACAAGTCGTTTTAAAAAGCCTTGATGACAATTACGGTAATGTTGAAGGATTTGCCGGGGCCACCATTTTGGGGGACGGAAGTATTGCTCCCATTGTTGAGCCAGGTGAATTAGTAAAGCTTTATAAAAAAACCACGATTATAACACATAAAAAACATATTAATGCACAAGCGTCTAACTGAAGCCAGCATTAAAGGGGTATTAAATGAGTTTGGAAGATAAAAAAGAAGAAAAGAAAGTTAAACAGGCCGATATAAAAGAGGCCCTCATGAATCTTTTAAATTCATCGGCTACCGGAGGAAATCAATTTGTCACTTTTTCCATTGGTAGTGAGGATTATGGAATCGATATAAAAAAAGTTCAAGAGATCACCGCTTTTAAGGATTTAACGGTTCTTCCCAATACCCCCAATTACATCAAAGGTATTTTAAATTTACGGGGGAATGTGATTCCCATCATGGACCCGAGGGTTAGGTTTGGATTGGAAGAAAAAGTTTTTGATAAGAAATCAGTCATTATTATCTTCAAAAGCAATAGTAAGACGATTGGAATGATCGTTGATAAAATTAGTGATGTTCTTACCATTGACAAGGAAAATATTGAAGATACCCCAGAGATGGCCATGAATATCGATACTTCGCTTTTAAGTGGTGTGGGCAAAGTGGGAGATAAGTTCGTTATTATCCTAAGTATCGATAAAATTTTAACCAATAAAGAGATTGAAGGTTTATCAAGTGGTAAAAATCAAGAATTGCCTGATAGCAAAGAAGTCTAAAAAATATGTATCAAATAACTGACCCGGAATTTAATACGCTTAAGGAATTAGTACTTAAAATTTTGGGTATTAGATTGTCTGATAGTAAAAAAGTGCTGGTGATTTCTCGTTTTTCTTCCAAATTAAGAGAGCTGGGAATTAATACTTTTCAGGAATACATCAGTTATCTCAAAGAATGTGCGGAACCCGCCCGGGAAATGGAAGACCTTATTAATCGCATCACCACCAATGAGACATCGTTTTTTAGGGAATTCAAGCATTTTGAGTATATGACCAATGTGCTGCTACCCCAGATGCAAAATGAAAAAAAAAATCTGTCAGATACCAAAGAAATGAGGATATGGAGTAGTGCTTGCTCCAGCGGTGAGGAGCCTTATTCCATTGCCATGACCATCAACGAATACAATGAAAATAATCCGTCCATTAAATACAAAATTCTAGCAACTGATGTCAATACGGAAGTTTTGGAAGAGGCCTATCGTGGGATATATGATGAAAAAAATTTAGGCAAGCATGTGCATGCTAATAAATATTACAAATATTTTGATAGAGTGAGTGGTGGCAAAATCAAAGTAAAGGATAGTATTAAAAATAAAATTTCATTTAGACGCTTAAATTTGATGGAGAAGAGATACCCGTTAAAAGAACCAATGGATCTGATTTTTTGTCGAAACGTGATGATTTATTTTAGTGAAGAGATGAAATCCCATGTTTTAAAGATGTTTTATGAGTATTTAAAGGATACCGGGACGTTGTTTGTCGGGCACAGTGAGAATTTATTTATGTATAAGGATCTTTATCAGTTTAGACAAAACACAATTTACTCGAAAGTGTTATAAGGTGTTGTAATGAAAAAAATGTACGATGCAAGATTTAAGGTGGATGTGTATTTTATTGGACAAGGTGAATTTTTTGTTTCCAATCAAAGCGAAATTATCAGTACCACTCTTGGATCATGTATCTCTGCTTGCATTTTTGATCCTCATGCCAAAGTGGGTGGCATGAACCATTATATGCTTCCCGGTCCGACCATGGAAGTGGAGGATCTGGTATTTGGAAAGGCCAAATATGGCATTAATTCAATGGAGATGCTTATTAATGAAACCCTGAAGGCGGGGGCACAAAGAAGTCGGTTGAAGGCAAAAATGTTTGGTGGGGCCAATATGTTTGGTTTTGCCAAAGATAGTGACCGGGTCTCGGTGGGAGAACAGAATATAGAATTTTGTAAAGAATATCTGGCACAGGAAGGGATTCCGATTATTAACCGGGATGTGGGGCTTGATCATGCTCGAAGAGTTTATTTCGATACAACTACTGGGCATGTAAAATTATTTCGAATTGGTAAGGATAAAAAAGATCAAATTATCCTAGAAGAAACTAAATACAAAAGAACGATTGAATCGCAAAAAGAAAAAACGTTTGAAGATAAAACCGATAAGATTACATTCTTTTAAACAGGTATAATACATGGTAAAAAAAGTTTTAATTATTGATGATTCAGCCTTAATTAGAGAGGTGCTTAGTAATATCATTAATAGTTTTCCTGAATATGAGGTCGTAGGCACTGCTCCAGACCCCCATGTTGGTGCAGAAAAAATAATGACTTTAAAACCGGATGTGATTACGCTTGACGTGGAAATGCCCAAGATGGATGGACTGACTTTTTTAGAAAAATTAATGAGACTAAGACCTATGCCGGTTCTTTTAATTTCCTCTTTGACGGCCAAAAACTCTCATCTCGCCTTGAAAGGCCTGGAACTTGGCGCAGTCGATTATATCCATAAACCAACTGCGGCGATTAAAGATAATCTTAAATATTTGCATGAAGAAATCAAGGATAAGCTGGATGCCTGTGTAACTTCTAAAGTCAAACAATTAAAAACCACTAAATTAGAAGTGGAAAAAAAATATTCTACCGATGAAGTCCTCCTGAAAAAGACTAAAAAAATTGATTTTATTACCACGGAAAAAGTGATTGCGATTGGTGCTTCTACAGGAGGTACCGTGGCACTGTCCAAGTTACTACCCGAATTGCCGTCAGAATTACCAGGAATTGTGGTAGTCCAGCACATGCCAGAGGGATTTACTCGGTCATTTGCGCAAAGATTAAATAACGAATGCCAAATGCTGGTTAAAGAAGCTGAAGACAATGATACCATCTTGTCTGGACAAATTCTTATTGCTCCCGGCAATCGACATATGCTTGTGGAAAGAAGTGGAACGAGATATTATGTAAGACTAAATGATGGCCAGCTGGTAAATCGCCATAAACCATCAGTGGATGTACTCTATCGGAGTGTATCCCAAACGGTTGGTCCCAATGCACTTGGCATCATTCTCACCGGGATGGGAGATGATGGTGCCAATGGTTTACTGGAAATGAAGGATGCAGGGGCATATACGCTGGGACAAGATGAAAAAAGTTCTACAGTATATGGTATGCCAAAAGTTGCTTTTGAGAGGGGGGGCGTGGCAAAGCAAATGTCGTTAGAGGACATAAAAAAGTATTTGATTAATAAAAATTTTATGAACGAGGATAAAAAATGATTAAAAGACCTTATAAATTATTAGTGATAGATGATGAAGAAGCCTTATTAAACATTTTAAAGCAGTATCTTGAGCAAAAGTATCCTGATACGTTACAGGTTTTTATCACGCCTAATCCTCTTATAGGGCTAGATATTGTTAAAAACGAGGACATCAATATAGCTTTTGTGGATTTATCCATGCCTGAAATGAGTGGGGATAAAGTTTTAAGAGAAATCAAAAACATGAAACAAGAGTGTGAAGTGATCATCCTGACGGGATCTTCTTCTTTCGCCCTATGTTCGGCATGTTTTTATGATGGCGCTCTTTCTTACTTAAAAAAGCCTTTCGATTTTGATGAGCTGGAAAATGTGGTCAATATGGCGGTTCAAAAATTTGATTATTGGTCCAGAATAATTAATAAAGTGGTTGATACCAGAAAAGAATAAAAATTCAGATACCACCATGGGGAGTCTAGCTTGGAACTGGTTAAACGGGGTGCTTTGATTGTTTATGCAAAAGAAAAAATGCTCGATTGGGTCAACCAGCAGGATGGGTTTGAGCATGAACAATTGAGCATCGAGGAAATCAACACGGAACCTACGGTTTTTTTAATCCCTGAGTATGAGGATGAAGAAAATGCTTTCCTCTATATTGAAGAAAATAAAAATACCATATTTACCAATCTGTTATTTGAATGGAATGAAAATGATAAAATAAATTTAGATGTTTCCAAAGAAAATTTTTATGATTGGTTTGATTTCCTGATAACTCCTATTGTAAACGATTTGGTGAATACCAAAATCATCAAAGAAACCATCTAGCACACTAAAAAATGAGAGCAGCTAAAATATATTATTCAAATGAAGTTAAGATGGCCATCGGCCAGAGGTTGCCGATCGTGGCCCTTGAATCTACGATTATTGCCCACGGACTTCCCAAACCTCAAAATCATCTACTGGCCAAAGAACTCGAAGATATTGTCAGAAGTTATGGGGCAGTTCCAGCGACTATCGCCATTATTAAAGGTGAGATTAAAGTAGGCCTGGAGAAAGATGAATTGGAATATATAGCTTTGTCAAACGAGGTATTCAAAGCTACTAGTGGTGATATTGCCTACACAATGCTAAGAAAACAAAGTGCGGCGACGACTGTTTCATCAACGATGTTCATCGCTAACTTGGCCGGTATAAAAACCTTTGTTACCGGAGGTATTGGGGGGGTTCATCTCGGCGTGACCGAGACCTTTGATATTTCGAGGGATTTGGAACAACTGGCGATGACCAAAATGATCGTCATATGTGCAGGAGCAAAATCAATTCTTGATCTGCCAAAAACCATTGAATACTTGGAAACCAAAGGAGTTTTGGTGATGGGGTATGGCTCGGATGATTTTCCGGCATTTTATTCAAGCGCAAGCGGTGTTAAAATAAAGCAAGTATTAAACCACCCGGAAGAGATTGCGGAAATTGCCAAAATTCACTGGAGCTTGGGGGCCACTGAATCAGTTTTAGTATGTAATCCTATTGAAAAGGAGTATGAAATCGAGTTAAATGAACTCAGACCGGTTATTGCGGAACTGGTGGAGGAAGCCAGAATCCAAAAAATATCGGGAAAAGAGCTCACTCCTTTTCTTTTAAAAAGACTGCGCGATAAAACCAATCAAAGAAGCCTGATCGCTAATATTGCCCTGATAAAAAGTAATGTACATCTGGGTGCAAACGTTGCAATATATTTGAAAAAATAAAATCTTCACTATCGGAGAAGGATATTTATGATGCCTATGATTGAGTTAATGAATTTAAAAGAATTTGTTAAGCAATTAATCAATCAAGAAATTAGACAAAAAGATCATTTAACCAAACAAGTTTTTCAGTATTATCCGCTGGCAGTTGCCAAAAATATCATTGCTAAAATTGAAAAGGGTGAAGATGTCTCCTCTGTAGTGGCGGCTTTTTTAACCTGGGATGAAAAAAAGAAGATCAGCTACGGAAATGTTAAATGGATTGAGTGATCAGAGGGTTAATAAATCCGTTTTTCTGGAATAACTCCTCTAATTCCTCCTCTTGGATCATCAATGTCACCAACATATCTTGGAATAAGATGGAGGTGGGTATGAAAAATGGTTTGACCAGAAATTTCACCAATATTAACACCTATGTTGAAGCCAGCTGGTTTTAGGTCATCTGCAAGCATCTTTTTACATTTTTGTAATAAATCCCAAACGGATGCAATTTCTTCCTCGGTACATTCAAAAAAATTATCAAAATGCCTAAACGGGATAATCAGCATGTGGCCGCTGCTGACGGGAAAAGAATCATAGATGGCAAAGCATAAATCATTTTTCAATGCCATATCAATGTCTCTTATTTTACAAAAAACACATTCTTTTGAATCTTTGCTCATAAACAGACCTATATCTTATAAATTTTTTTAAGTTGCCTGGTGATTTTTTGCCTGTCATCTTTGTCTAAAAAAAGATTCTTTGAATGCTTTTTTTTATCCAGCAGCTCCAATTCGTAACAGATAAGCCGTTGTTCCATCAGCTCTTTGTCTGTAATATTAAAATTTTGGGTGAATTTTTTATAGTTGGAGTAATCTCTCATACCGTGTACCTAACAAATTAAATGCTAAAAATGATGACTTAGTTTAATTATGATTAAAAAAGGTCATAAAGAAAAGAAAAACAAGCTTGACTAAATAAGGCGGAAAAAAGTAAATTTTATAGATATTATTTAATTCAAAGAGGGGACTATGGATATCAATACATTTCTAAGAGAAAAAAGACTAAAAGAAGAACTGAAAAACAAAGATAATAAGAAAAAGAATCATCACAAGGATAATTTTCAAGAGAAATGCATGGATATTATTAATAAAATCATTGAAATTGATAAAGAGAAAGGTTTGGCACTCAAAAACGTTTTTGTGTCCTCTTATAATAATGTCAATATTCAAAAAAAGAAACTTTTGGGATTTTATGGCCAAATTGTTAACGAATACAAAACGTTAAAAATGAGCGTCCCCACTGAAGTTGTACAAGAGGTCAGAAAAGTTGCCAATGTTATTGAAGAAAAAATGGGAGAAATCAAGGAGCAAGTTGAGACCAAGGTAATGGAAAAAATTGATAAGGCAGTCAAAACGGTGAAAGCGACGAAAGCGACGAAAGAAGTGAAAAAGGTTACCAAAGTTAAACCTGCTAAAGTTGCCAAAAAGAAGGCCACCAAAGTGGTTGCGAAGAAAAAAGCGGTAGCGGTCAAGAAAAAGGCTGCCAAGGCCACTAAAAAGAAAAAATAGCAAGGGAAAAGTTATTTTACGGTTGGCAGACCTTGTTTGCGCCAGGACCTGAGTCCATCTTTTAAAAAATAAGGTGAGAGAAAATTCATTTCGAGCATCATCAAAGCAGTTGTAAATGAATCATCGTCGGTATCTGAATATAATAAGTAAATTTCATTGCGATCTAGTTTATAGATTTCATAGTTAAAGTCGTTATGAAGAAAATTAATGCTGTGGGCCCCCTGAATATGACCGGTTTTAAATATGGAAGGCTCCCTGAGATCGATGATGAATATTTTCTCGGCATGGGAGATGATGAAATTGTATGCCTCTGTGGCAGTTAGTCCATAGGTTTCATAATCCAGACTACATAAGTCTTTGGTAAAGGCCGTTGAGGACACGCAGGCCATAATAGTGACGCACCAAACAGCTAAAATGAAATGTTTTTTAAAAAAAGCACGGCCATTAAATCGCAAAGTGCCCATCCTTCATGATGGAAACGGTATTTCCATCAAAGCAGTATCCATTGATGTTCAGTTCTTTTGATCCCACCATAAAATCCGTATGCAGGATACTCATATTGTTGCATCCAATGGCATTGATTTCTTCTTTAGTCATATTGTCACAGTTTTTAAGTGCAGCCGTGATACCTCTGCCGAGAGCGATATGGCAACTGGCATTTTCATCCAAGAGGATAGAGTGAAAAATCGTATTGGTTTTGCTGATTGGTGATGATAAGTCGACTAATGCCACTTCTCCCAGATATTTGGCCTGTTTATCAATTTCAAAAAATTTATCCAAACATTCAATATTTTTAGAGGCCTTATAGTTCACGACTTGCCCGTCGATGAATTCAAACCAAGCATTTTCAACATATTTTCCAAGGACCATAACCGGTCTGGTGATTAAAATATGGCCAGAAGTTCTGCGATAATCGGGAGTGGTAAAAATTTCTTCAGTGGGTAAATTGGGATTAAAGCGCACGCCTTGGGCATCTTTAAAGTATCCACCGGCCCACTTAGAATATTTGGATAAATAAATTTTTAAATTTGTTTGAGGGCCTTGGAAATGTAAATATTCTAGGCCAAATTGCTCTAGTTTAGACATTCTCGTTTCAAGCATTTCATTATGTTTTTGCCAGGCCAACGTGGGATCCTCGTGGTCCAAACGTAAAATGGGGATGAGTGTGTCCCAGAGTTTCTGGGTGTAATCGCTATTTTTATTTTGAGTCCCATAAATTTTTTGCGCCCATTTGAAAGTGGGAACAGGCGCGATGGTCCAGTGACAATCTCCGTTCATATAGGCACCGATCATGGGGGAAGATTTTTCTCGATATGCCTTTTCCAAAATAGCATTCCTGGATTGATCAAGGGCCTCATAGGCATCAGGATCGGATGATCCCTCTAGGCGGATAAAGGCCCATTTTTCTTTGATCAGGGTTTGTATCTCGTAATCTAAATAGCTGGGAGTTCGGTTTAAATATTGGGCATTTTGATATTTCACTCGATTGGTCAAATCAGTCGGGGGAGCCAGTTCGGTTTTAATAATAGCAGCGTTATTTTGGTATGCCACTTTTTGAAGAATATTGACAAAATCCCAGTGACAGGAATCACCTCTGATTATTAAATTTTGTCCATTTTGCAGATTGATACCAACTTTGATAATTAGTTGGGCATATTTTTCTAAAAATTTTTCGTTCATGGTTTGTTGATACTGTGAAAATTTTTAAATGTAAATATTTAAACCGAAACTTCGTAGTTGGTAAGTGTGGTCAGATCTAATATAAACAGATATCGTTGGCAGGTTTTAGATTACCGATAAGGTGAGATTGGTTTTACAAATATAGCGGTTAATGGTTTTTTTGCAATTCATATTCCCAACATGCAGATAATCAGGACCATTGAAATTGACCTTGTTGTCAGGGGCGATGGTGGATAAAATTTCATTTAATTTCAAATAATTCAAATCAAAATAATCATTTTTATTCTTATAAAGTTCAATAGTTAAATCTGATCGATGATTGATATACGAGAAGGATTTGATTAGTAGCTTGCCTTTGTTTTTATCGTTGGAACCGTTGTGGATTAAAAACAGTTTGTTTTTTTCAAATAACAATGATTCTTGAATAAATTGGCTGACATTTTTTTTAATAAGGGTTTTGGCCTTGTTTTCAACTTGATAAATGTATTCTTTGTCTAATTTATAGGTGCCCCAGACTTTACTATTCATTTCATAGATGGCCAATATTTCGAGATTTAAGGGGGTGGTTGAATAGGATTTCGGTGGGTAAGATATTGATTTCATACCAATACAAAGGGGTAAGAGTAGAACCAAAAATATTTTAATTATGCACAACATATTATCCTTATAAATAAATAAAAGAATTAATTAATGTTTCAATCAGAAGTAATTACCATGGGATTGTGCACATGGTCAATGCATTGGTATTTTTTTCAAAAATATAAATAATGGATATTATGGAACAAATTTTCCTTAGAGTCATTTTTCTCAGGCCCAAGTATGATAACATAAAGACTAATTATTAATAATAGGGCCCATTCATGAGTAAAACCATCCTGCTTGGAAAAGATATGCTGCAAATGGATATCTATTCCTTAAATTTGCGATCTTTTGTTGGAACAGAGGTCACCATACTCAACTCTTCTGATAAAGTCAGACAATTTTTAGATTTGGATAGCTCGGTGGATATTATTATTAGTGTGAATCAAGCAGGGGATCAAGAATTGGCGCTAGAGGTTTTGAAAGTGGTTAAGGAAAAAAAACTGGCGATTCCGGTGTGCTCAATTGGAGAGGTTTCGGTAGCTGAAGGAATTTATCATATTTTTAAGCAAGCATTAGAACTCAAGGAATTGGTGAGATTTTTGGCAAAATTTTTTGATGTTACTGCTAAAAATATGTTTTCGCTCAACGTGGGAGAGTTCTACTCAATACCTATTAATTATTTTGTGGGACTGGAAAATAATATTACGGATGTTTATATACGGATCAATCTCGCAGATGGGAGTTATCAATACGATAGAAAATGTAGAAAAGGTGAAACCTTTGATCAGGGGTTATTGGAAGAATATATAATCAAAGGCCTAAAAAAACTTTATATACCGGCCATTGATCGATTGAAATTTACCAATTATTTTACTACGCAAACATTTCTCCGGTTAAAATCTGAAAAATTATCGGCCCATGATCGGATCGCTGTTACTGATATGGCGATGCAAATAACCGCTGAAGAAATCAAATCGATAGGGCTCAATGAGCATACCTCTGTAATGGCAAAAACCTGTATTGAATCTATTGAAAAAACGATTAAAGACTATCCGAAACTTACCAATTTATTAAATAGATTATTAAAATCCCCAGAGTCATGGACCTATAAATACTGTCAAATTTTAACCTATGTAACCAATCATATGGTGAGTAAAACGGAGTGGGGGTCCAAGGAACAAATTGAAAAATTGAATTTTGCGACATTTTTTCAAGATTTAGAGTTTTTGTCCCCTGATTTGGATGCAGAAAAACTTATCCCTATTTTGAGTAATGATGATTTACAGGAGGCCATTAATAATGGATTAAGCCAGGAGGAAAAAGAGGTGATTGAAAAGCATGCCTCCATTGCCTCAGAGTTGGTCAAAGATTTGCCAGTTACTCCTTTTGAAGTGGACGTTATTATTAAACAGCATCATGGTAGCTATAATGGAGTTGGTTTTCCGGAGGATATTCAAGGAAATATTTCTCATCTGGCACAGCTCTCTATGGTGGCCCAGGATTTTACCCGGGAGTTAATGAAAATATATACTCCCGACCAATTTAATCCCGGGAAATTGGTCAAAAAAATTCAATTAAAATATAAAAAACAGCGAATGAAAAAATTTGTGGAGTCGCTTGAATCCATTACTTTTTAAAAAAAGTGGTCAAAAACCCCAAATCCAATCGGTAATAAATTTTTTTAATCCAGGAGATTTTGCCTGGGTTGATTCGTTGCCAAAGAGTGTGATCATGGTTCCTAATGGATTTGATTTTACCTTTTCTTTGGAGTGTTTTTAAGGCCTGATCAAAGGCCTGCAAGTCCAGATTACCCACTTCCTTTAATTCCACGTCATTCATGTGAAGAATGATTTCGCCCTTATTCATCGGTTTATAAAATGATAGTTTTTCTATTATAATATTTTCCAGTAAACTCATGTCATCATTTTAACAAAGGTAAATAAAAGATGGTACCTAAAATTATTCTCATGGTATTGCTGATGAGTTGCTCAAGTTTTGAACGAGCATGTGATCAGCAGATTCATTCAATTAATTATCCGATGATTGATATTAATCAGGATGCTCAAGTCTCCCATGCCGAATTTTTTGAATATATGGAGCATTTATTTGGGGCCCTGGATAAGGATAAAAGCCATTCTTTGACATTTAATGAAATTTATCAACCATCTAGGTGCCCTCAGTAGGGAGGGATGAAGTTGGGGAGAGGTAATTTTTTCAATAGGGTTGAGCATAATGGGGGGTAACGATATATTTTGCTTTTGGTATAAACCTTATGATGTGGGATTTTTATGATGAAAATGATCGATTTAAAATTATTGGGAATATTGTTACTAAGTTTTATGCAAGCCTTTTTAATTTGGGCAGGAGAAGTCGATAATTATCTCGCCTGGGAAAAAGATATTCCAGATAGTTATATTTTATTTAATCAATTTCTAAATGATCGGATTGGACATACTGTGGGAAAAATCAATAGGGCGATGAAAAACGGGAGTCAATCCGCTCATGTGTATAAGGAATGTGAAAATGTGTCTATGGAGATTATCAAGAAACTAGGTACAAATTATTTGGGCCTGGCGGCTTTGAATGCGGAATTTGAACTTTGGGCCCAGGATAATCCATTAATTGAGAGTTATCCTATCAACACTACTACTAACGATGAAATGAGAACAATCAGCTTGTATGGGCCTTCTCCCTCATTTGTGGAAAGTTTTTTTATATCAATTGATAGGGTGGTCAATGTGGGAGGCATCTATTTTGGAACGGATAAACTCAGCCATTTCACTGGCTCGGGGTATCTCTATTATGGTAATTATTTGAAGGCCAAAAAGCGAGGCAAAAGTGAGATTGATGCTATTAAATATGCAGTTAAAAAAGGTTATATGATGGAAGGGGGAATTATTGGTATTAAATCAACTGGGGTGTTTTCTTATGCTGATTTAGAGGCCAATTTTCAAGGTATGTTGATGACCATTGATATGTGTGAAGGGGAAACTCCTTATCTGTCCAGTGAAAATGGTAAATGGGAGTTAACCACGGAAATCGATTTTAGAAATTATGTCAATCCTTATTGGGATGAATCCTTTAATACCTCTGGCTATACTCCGAAGCGGATAAAAAAAATGTTTAAGATGATCAAGAAAAATGGGTATTGTGATCTTTTACATAGTGAGTGGGTTGCTAATCAACGGGCCGGTTATATGGATTTCATAACCAGGCAAGCAGGTCTTTTGAGTTCTTATTCAAGACCGGTTGCCTATTCTTTTGATCTGATTCAGCAGATGCAAAAAGCCGAAAAGAAAATGCAAACATTACTCCACGAAAATAAAATTTATGCAAAAGATAAATACGAATTAAGTCAATTATGCAGTCAGCTTCGCATTGTGCACGAATAATTTATTTATATTCTTCGTGTGCTTTTAAAATTCTTTCAAAAATTTCGTTTATGCTCATGCTGTTTAGAGCACGGGGCTCAATCTTATTGGGTAAAATGGTTGGTAATTTATCCAGATTGATATTGAGTGTAATATCCTTATTGGCCTTAACTTCATCGACTTTTCTAATAGGGGTGAAATGTGGAGCTGTAATGAGAATATTGGGATATTCATCAATTATTTTTCTAATACAAAGAACAATATCACAAAAACGGTCAAGCTCGGCCTTACTGAAAGATTCGGTGGGTTCGATCATCAGTCCAAAGGCTTCTGGAAAAGCAACCGTTGGTGCATGCACTCCAAAATCTAAAAACAGTTTTCCGATTTGAGGGATAATATTGGTGCGGGGAATACCTATTTTTTGAATTCGATCAAAATCCTCTTTGGTGAGGGTCAGTATAAATTCATGCATGCGGGGAATTGCTTGAGTATTTTCTGGTAAGGTGGGAAATGCTTTGCCCAGTCGATGAAAAAGATATCTAGCGGATAGAACCGCAATCGAGGACATTTTGATCACACCCTCCGTGCCAAGGGCCAATAAGTAGCTGTAGGCCCTGACTTTGTGAGCAAAATTTCCATGGTGACGATGAAAGCTGCCAATGGATTTAGGGGCATGAAAAATTTCATAGACCCCATTATGTTGTTTTACTTGGTTGCCAGGAATGTAATCAACTAGCTTTTTACTAACTGCTACGATGGCATCTCCAGGACCGCCGCCGCCATGGGGGATGGACCAGGTTTTATGGAGATTATTATGAACAGCATCGACTCCCAGTTTATCCAGATTAACAATTCCAGCAATGGCATTCATGTTGGCACCATCCATATAAACCAGACCTCCCACGCTGTGGATTAAGTCGGCCATTTCTTTAAAATTAGTTTCAAAAATACCGGAGGTGTTGGGATTGGTGACCATGATCCCGGCAATTTGTTGATGGTATTTTGAAACCACTTCCTTAAGCTGGTGCATATCTATTTGCCCTTGCTGATTGGCGCAGATTTCAATGATTCCTTGAGTAGCTCCATTGGTTTCCTTAGTAATAAAACCGGCCATTGTGGAAGTCGCTGGATTGGTTCCGTGGGCAGACTTGGGTATGAGAATAATATTGCGGGATTGTCCCTTGCTGTGGTCTGCGTGATAGGCCTGAAACATTTTTATTCCAACTAGTTCGCCTTGGGCGCCAGCAACCGGTTGAAGTGCCACCCCGGCCAGGCCGGTAATTTGCTTGAACATTTCCGCAATTTCATAAAGAATTTGTAAAGAACCTTGGGCATTTAGGTCACTTGCCTGAGGATGAAGATCAGTAATATTTGGAAGTCCGGCCAGATAATCGTTTACCAGAGGATTATATTTCATGGTGCAAGAACCAAGTGGATAAATATTGTCGTCAGGACTTACATTTTGTTGACCTAATTTTTGATATAAATTAAAAAGTTCTTCTCGTGGATACGTTGGTAGTTTTACCTTATCAAGACGGAGATATTTTTCAGGAATCTTCGGGGCAATCAGTGAGGTGGAGGTTTTTTTAAATTTTTTTAAGAGGAAAGATTCTACTTTTCGGTAATCCTCATCTGTTTGGATATCAGAACAAGAAAGCAGCAGGACATTTTTGTTTTTTGCTCTTACCCGATCAGATACATCAATACCCAGTTCAAGTTGATCATTTCTTGCCATTTTTAAAAAGTCGCAGGTGTTAATGGGTAGAGAAATGCAAAATTCATTAACAAAAGGAGTATTAGGGTATTGGGGTTTAAATCCATCAAAGGATGTCATCAAGTTGTAGAGGTTTTCTGCATTTTTACGAGCTGTTTTAAAGGACGTGGTAATGCCACTACTTCCCCGCGATAAAAGGGCGGCACCAGCAATGGTCGCCACAAAGGCTTGATTAGAACAAATATTTGAAGAAGCCTTGTCTCTTCTAATATGTTGTTCACGCGTTGAAAGAATCATGGTTACGGCCTCATTGCCATCATGATCCACCGTTTTACCAGTGTAGCGACCTGGGGTGGCCCGAATACTTAATTTATCAGTTTCGTTATATCTGGAGCCAAAAATACCAAGGCCTGGCCCTCCGAAGTTAGGAGCTAGGGCTAGATGTTGGCCTTCGGCCACAAAAAAATTGGTGCCTTTTTTTCCGTACTGAGATGGAGGTAGCAGGCCCTCAGTTGATATAAGCATAGGATCAATGATGGCAATCGAGACTAATTTATATTCCTCGCAAATTTCAGTAAGCCCAGTAAAGTTTTCAATATTTCCCAAAGAATTGATTTGGGGAAAAGCAATCGAAGCCAACTCTGATTGATATTTTTCCACATAGTCTTTGACCACAGAAATGTCGGTGAGACCGGTAGATTTATTAAAAGGAACCAAGATGACATTTAAAGGGGTATGTTTGCTGAGGGTTTGTACGACTTCAATATCGCCAGGATAAATGGATTCCAGCAGTAGCACGGTATTTTTATTTTTAGCAATCTTGGCAGAAGCACTTAAAGCTTCAAATAAACAAGTGGAACGATCATACATTGAAGCGTTGACGGCCTCGAATCCAGTCAATGCGTGGATGGTATTTGAAAAAAGATAAAGACTCCAAAGTGTGCCTTGGCCTCTTTCTGGTTGATAAGGGGTGTAGGCGGTGGTCAATCCTCGAATGGAGCATACATCTTCAACGATTTTTTCTACTTTATAATTTTTAAGTCCATCACCCACATACGAAGTGGTTATTTTATTTTTATTGGCCAGGTTGGTTACATGCTCAATAAGATCGTTATACGAAAGTGGTTTGCCAATGTTAAAATCCTTTTTAAATTTTATGTTATCAGGCAGATGATTAAAAAGTTCATCCAGGGAATGAAGGCCCAGGATATTTAAAATTTCCGTTATTTCACTATCAGTCATACTGATATAGTATGGAAGGGTTTCTCTTTTGAATTTAGCTGGGTCATATGGAAGATTTCTTACATGTTCGGACATTTTTTTCACCTTGATAATTATTAATTTGGAAAAAAATTTAGCATGAAAGGCCTAAATTTATCCAGTATAATCGAGCTATGAATGAAGTAAAAATAAATGGGAAATTGCCACCCCATATCAAAAACGTTATTGAGAAGAATAATTTTAGTCTGGTTGAGGTAGATAGCTTGGGTGACCAATATCTTTTTGATGACCACGGTATTTTAAGTTTGATTACTCAACCAATGATCGAGCGAAAAGAAAGGCCTCTTTTGATTGATCTGACTAAGTTATTAAACTATCACCAACGCAAAAGATATTCGATTCATAAAGAATTATTCGCCAAGGCCCTTGGGCGGGGGGAGCTTAGAAAAAGTAGTGTATGTGATCTCACCTGCGGAATGGGCAACGATTTTGCCTTAATGCTATCGTTTGGTGTAAAGGAAATAAATGCATTTGAAAGAAACCCGTATGTTTTTTTATTGCTTTATGATGCTTGGAAACGGGCAGGATTGGAGGAGAGGGAAAACGTGAAGCTTTACTTTGGAGATTATTTAGAACCAGGGAATTCATGGCAGATATCGGGAGATATTATGTATTTTGATCCTATGTTCGAGCATCTGGAGAAGCGAAAAAGTTTACAAAAAAAAGAAATGCGCATATTCCAAGAAGTCCTTCCAAAATATCTATTTGAAACAACCTTATTTTCTAAATTTAATCAATCAAATTTTTCTAAACTAATTATCAAAAGACCCTTAAGGAATCCCTTTTATCTCGAGCAAGAACCGCACTGTAGTTTTTCTGGCAAAAGCATCCGCTACGATGTTTATCTCAAACTTCACCAGTAAGACTAATAATTTTTTCTTCCATTTTTCGATGCAGCTCTTCGATCATATAGGGGATATGCTCTTTGGTTTTATCATCGGAAGAAACCGGTGCCAAAGCTTCTACGATTATTTTCCCAGCACACCATTTATTAAAGTTGAGTTTATCATACCTACTAATGGCCACTGGTGAAATAAAAATTTTAGATGAGATGGCCACATGAAAAGGACCTTTTTTAAAAGGCAGTAACATTTGTTTGGTTTTATTTCTCGTGCCTTCGGCCATAATCCAAACAAAGACCTTTCTTGTTTTAATTTCTTGTCCCACGGTTTCCATGGTTTTATAGGCATGCACTTTCTTTTTGCGATTAATTAAAATATTGCCTGAAATCCAGTAAAGCCAACCAAAAAAGGGAATTAAGAGAATGGATCTTTTGCCCAGACTGACAGTATATCTGGGAATGGAGGCTGACCCCACTAACACATCTAAAAACGACTGGTGATTTGAAATAATAATGGCAGGCCTGACGGTTTCCAGTAACGCTAAATTCCTTTTTTCAATTTTAATTCCTAAAATTTTAAATCCGATGCCTGAAAATAGTTTGGCGGCATAGTAAAGTACGATTACATTCCTTGGACAAAGTAAAAAAATGATAAAAAATGGAACGGATAAAAGAAAAAAAACCATTACTAACCCAACCATTCTTATCAACCAAAGCATGAAAATGACCCCTTTAAAAAACTTTAGCATTTTATGTAGATATTTTTATACCCCTTAATAATTAATTAGTTACTCCTGGAAAACAACCAATTTTATCATTTTTGACCCGATTTTCCCGATGCTTTAAAGCAACTCTCTAATATCACTCTGTTTCTCCTAAATAGATTAGGCGTAAGAGACGATAGGGGTAATAGCTCTAGTATGGTCAAGGAGAAAAGAATTTTTAATCTGATCAACCAACTCATCGTTTTGGCACTGATTACCCTCCTCGGTTGCGTTGAGCCTACTCCGTTTTACAAACCAAGCAACCAGCAATCAAACCCCGTGTATAAATCGACAGTCAGTTTGGCTTCCAGTTCCCAAATAATCTCGGATGAAATTAATGCTAACATTTATGTTACCATAAATATTAGTCCAGCGGCTTCGGTTCCAGTGATCATAGGTTACACCACTTCCGATGTTACCGCCGTTGCCTGGGAAGATTACATCCCCTCCGTGGGAACGATTACTATCCCCGCCGGTTACTCGTTTTACACCGTCAACATTCCCATGCTTGATGATAATCTGTACGAGTTGGATGAAGCGTTTAATTTTTCTATTACTTATGTTTCAGGTGCGCTGAGAGGATCACCCTCTATTCAAAATATCACTATCAACACCAACGACGCCCTGTACATTCCAGAAAGCAATTTTACCGATCCCATTATTTCGGTAACTGAAGCAGCAACCACTTTAACCGCTACCGTCACCCTAGATAGTGCCAGTGGCGTTGATACCAATATCGCTCTAAATTTTTCAGGCACCGCCACGGGCGGAGGAATTGATTATCTTTCCACCACCACCGAAGTGTTCTTTACCGCAGGAGAGACCACTCAGACCTTCACCATTGACATATTGGATGACGCCGCAACCGAGACCGATGAAAATATTATTATTAGCTTAAATGCCACCACTCATATCACCTTAGGTAGTAATCCTACTAAAACAATCACCATTATTGACAATCAGCCACGCCCCGCCTTGACCATTACGGCCACTGATATAATTGATGAAAACGACGCTTCCGAATATACCGCAACCATTACGCTGTCGGCACCTTTTGCACTGAATATTGGGGCCAGCCTTTCTTTGAGCTGGTCACAGGCAACCCTTACTAACGATTTTCTGATCGCTACTCAAGATATTTTGATCACCGCCGGAAATACCACGGCCACCGTTGCCTTTACCGTAGTGGACGATAGTTTAAACGAAATAGATGAAGATATCGTATTTACCCTCACTAATTATCATCCACTCACTGATATTGGCGGAAGTATATTGAGTGCCACCACCTCGATTATCGATGACGACACTCTCCCTTCGGTGGAATTTACCTCGACCTCCCAAAGCGTAAACGAAACCGTTTTGACCATCGGCCTGCAAGTTAATCTTGATGCCATCAGCGGACAAACGATCACCGTCCCCATTACCCTGGCAGCCACCAGTACTGCCACTTATGGTGCCAGCGAAGATCACTTGTTTGTTAATACCAATTTGGAATTTTTGGCCGGTGAAATCAGTAAAACGGTCACCTTTGCCGTAAACGATGATGCCTTATATGAGCAGGATGAAACCATCATCCTCTACCTCGGAAGCCCCACTAATGCAACTATCGGAACAAACGCCAGTCACTCCATCACCCTAGTCAGCGATGAAATAATGCCCACGCTGAATATTTCGATCTTTGAAATTTCAAGTTATGAAAATTCCTTAGATACCTATACTGCCACCATCACCCTCTCACACCCAAGCGAAGTGACGGTTTCTGCCAGTTTGGATGTTACAGCAAGTACGGCAACCTTGGGAGCAGATTTTGATTTTTCTACCATCGATTTAATCTTCCCATCAGGGAACATCACCCAGACGGTCACTTTCACTTTAACCGATGATGATGGTTTTGAACTGGATGAAACCATCATGCTTTCTGCCACTGATCTCATGAGTGCAACCCTTGGAACCACGCAGACTTTTACGATATTAAATGATGACCCACTACCGTCTTTAACCATCCTGGCCACTGATCAAATACCTGAGGATGACGTCGGTCCCCACCTTATTACGATAACCCTTACCTCCACCAGTTATCTGGATACCAGTTTCAATATCACTCTCACTGGGACGGCCACCGAAACCGTGGACTATGCGGTAGCTACAACATCCTTTACCATCACCGCAGGAAATGTAACGGCCACCACTGAGTTGACCATCTCAGAGGATACCACCTTCGAAGGTGATGAAAGCATCATGTTCACCATTTCAGGGGCAACATATGCCACCAACGGCGCAACCCATGCCCTGACTATTGTGGAAAATGATCTTGCTCCCACCATCACCGTATCTTCACCTGCTACCGTAAATGAAAATGATGCTTTTTTTGATGTGCTTATCACGCTTTCCGCCACTACCCAATTAAATGTCACCGCTGACATTAGTTATGTTGGTAGTGCCAATCATCCGCTGGATTATTATTTTTCACCTGCCCTTCCCTCGGTTTTGATCACGGCCGGAAGCACCTCTCAAATCGTCACCGTTTATCTTGAAAACGATTCTAATTATGAGGCCAGCGAAACCATTTTTTTTAATATTGCCAATATTCAAAACGCCATGGAAGGAACGATCACTTCCACTACCAGTATTTTGGATAATGATACAATTCCGACCCTAGCCATAACGACCAATACGGCGTCCCTTAGTGAGAGTGGGGGAACTTACGATCTAATTGTGCAATCAAATGTCTTAAGTTATCAAACCATGACGGCCACCCTCAACGCCACAGGGACCTCCACCATTAATCACGACTATCAATTGAATGCAACCGCCGTCTCCATTCCTCCAGGAAGCAACACCGCCACTTTAAGTATAACCGTTCTAAACGACACCACTGATGAACCGTCAGAAAGCGTAAATTTTTATTTAACTGGTTTGTCAAATGCCACCTTTACCGGAACCACTTATGCCACCATCGAGGATGATGATGCTCCCCCCACCACCAGTATCTCCCAAGTCAGTTCAGTCATAGAATCGATCAACACCATTTTTACAGTCACTCTAACTCTCAGCTCAACCAGCGCTAACCCAATAACCGGCCTATTTGTTTTATCCGGAACCGCCTCTGAAAATTCTGATTACACCTTTGGCACAAAAAATATTTCCATTACGCCGGGAAACCTGACTGCCACTTCCACTTTCCAGGTGATCAATGACTCTTTGGATGAAGATAATGAAACAATTATTATTAATGTTACCAATCTAGATTACGCCACTGCCTTAACTGGATATACCACCACTATTATTGATGATGACGCTCTACCAATTGTCAATATTTCGGCTCCCAGTCCGGTGAGTGAAGGCATTGGAAGTTACGATATAATCGTTTCATTAAACGCCACCAGTGGCAAAACGGTTACGGGTAGTTTTCAAACAGGGGGAAGTGCCACTAATGTCACAGACTATGCGTTAGAGGCCACTACTTTTAGCATTACGGCCGGATCACTTACAGATACGCTTACCGTCAGTATCGTAGGGGATACTGTAGATGAAGACAATGAAACTTTGGCCATCACCTTGTATAATATCACTAATGGCACAAGCGGTGTAATGCTTACTGCAACCACAACTATTGTGGACGATGATCCATTACCCAATATTGCCTTTTCTGCCGCAGCACTGACCTTTCCGGAATCAGCTGGTGAGGTGTTTGTAACATTTGTACTGGATCGACTCAGTTCTAAAACAGTTTCGGCCAATTTTATCATTTCTGGTACTTCTAATTCTTCCGATCATGAAGCCGTAAGTGGAATAATGATTATTCCTCCAGGTAATATTGCCGGCCAATATAGCTTTCATATCTTAGAAGATTTTTTAACTGAAGGAAATGAGACCATTATTTTCACCGCCGACAGTCCTTCCAATGCAGTACTGGGGGCCCCTAATCCACTGACCGTAACCATTACTGATAATGACACTTCTTTACTCGCCCTAGGAGAAGATCATAGCTGCATCTTGATGAGTGGCAAAGTCAAATGCTGGGGTGGTAATCTGTATGGCCAGCTGGGTTTTGATACCGTTTCAAACGGTTTCGGCACCAACTATGGCGATAACCCTAGCGAATCTGTTACTACGACCATCACTTCCCTATACGATTACCTGGATCTTGGTACTGATTTTATCGCAACCAGTATTGTGGCCGGAGGCAATCATAATTGTGTGCTCAACCAAAATAGTGAAATAAAATGCTGGGGAGACAACCGTTTTGGACAACTGGGGTTTCCAGAACCAGACTGGGGACCATCCACCAGCATAGACATGGGAGATGATTTGGCCTATGTCTATCTGGATAACGGGGCCAAACTTAAAGCGGTTAAGCTTGCCCTAGGTGAAAGACACACCTGTGCTTTAAGTGAGGAAGGACTGGTTTACTGTTTTGGCGCCAATAATTCAGGCCAGCTCGGCAACGGTACTATCGATCACATGGGTGATGATGAAGCTGTCTCAAGCATCCCAGTTCCCCTCCAAACCACCGCTATCGATATCTCTACCGGGGCATTTCACACCTGTGCCGTATTAAGTAATAATCAAACCACCTGCTGGGGAAATGGTTTTTATGGACAACTCGGGGATGATAATAACCTTCCGATTGTGGCCACCGCCAGTACCTCTTTGACCTGGTCACCTCCCACCCTGGGTACAGTTGCACAGATTACCAGCGGAGGATTTTTTAATTGTCTTTACTTTTCCAATAATTTTATTAAATGTTTTGGCTTCAACAGTAATGGCGAACTGGGACTAGGGGACAATAATCACAGGGGAGATAGTGCCGGTGAAATGGCGTTACTGCCAAACGTTACCATCCCAGGTACGGGAGTATCCAGCAAGATTGTTACGGGAGTCTATCATACTTGTATTTTATCAGGCCAAACTCCTTATTGCTTTGGAGACAATAGTGTCGGGCAACTGGGACGAAATTCCACCACTGCTCACAACTATTCTGCGACTTCTTTGGCCCCCATTGGATTATCAGACGTTGCTCTAGATATTGCGGCAGGGTACTATCATAATTGCGCTTTACTTAACACCAAGTCGGTTAAATGTTGGGGCAAAAATTTCTCTGGTCAACTAGGTGCCATGGATTTTAACAACAAGGGCACACTCGACATTGCTCCCTACCGAATGGAAGATGCGCCTTTGATTGTTTTCCCGTAAATTATTGGATATAAGTCGTATCAATGTAAGTCTGGGTGACTTTCGCATCACTATGCCCAAGATAATCTCTCACCCATAAGAGATCCTTGGTTTTTTGATACAAATTAGTAGCACAGGCCTTGCGAAAACTATGGGGACTTAAGTATTTCTTATTGGTGGATTTTTCAATAATTACTTTGATGCGATTGTATAACGCCCGTGAGGATAATTTTTTCTTATTTTTCGAGACACATAAATACTCAAAGGCAAAGCGATTGCTCATCATCTTTTCCACCAACGGAAAAATGAATTCAGGATGCACCACTTTAAGCTTTTGGGTGTTCCCGCCCTTTCTTTTTAAAAAAATGGTCTGATTGATCAAATCAAAATCCTCATATTTCAATTCATTTAATTCATTAAGGCGAAGCCCACCATAATAGAGAAGATTGATGAGAATTTTATCCAGAAGTTTCATCGGAGTATTCAAAATCAGTGCAAAAGTACTGGGATCTAAAATTTGAGTATGGGTAATATCGACATCCTTCACCCGAATAGCATGTAATTTTCTTTTGACTGGATTGATTTTAAATTTATGGGATATTCCTTCGTGGTATTCCTTTAAAAAAATAAAAAAATTATTAATGGCACTTAAATGTCTTTTTCGTGAGTTGCTGGTAAGTGGCACTTGTTCAATGATAATGAGTGGAGATCTTTTATACACTTTTTGTAATACTAGATTAAAAAAAGGATGGGGCTTGTCCTGATGAAGGTATTGTCCACCATTCATTAAAAAGGAAAGATAAACTCCCATTACGTCAGCCGTAATATTCCACAAATAATAATGGTAATGAGATTCAAACCAAATCAAAAATTTAACTAAATCTGCCTGATAATTTTTTATGGTTTGCCATGAACGATTTTTTTCCCTCATATTTTTTAAAAACAAACCGATGATCACTTTGTTGTTTTGTCGTATAATTTTATCAATATTCATATAAATTTTATTGTTTATTTGTCTTATAATTAATATTATATGAATAATTTTAAATAGTATCTATTTATTTTTAATTTATTTTCATTTCTTTCATTTTTATAAAAATCATGAGAATTATTAGATTATTTCTTGAAAAGCCTCCATTTATGGTCACTTTTTAAATGCCACCTTATATTAACTTATTTAGACAAAGAATCATAAATTCGCGGGTTTTTGGTTATTAGGCTGTAATTCCTATGATTTTTTCAACAATCCATCAGATAATAGAATTAATCTAATTGTTTTTTTAGGAGTCTTATATGTTGAATATAAATATCTTTAGAAAATTGATCGCACCAATTATTTTTGTAGGGTTTTTGCAAATGCAGTTTGGGTTGGTCTTGGCCGAAAACACAACGTCTCCAAGTCAGGAAAAAGATGAATGCGACTTAAACCAAGATGGCAAAGTGGATGAATTGGAAACCAGTAAATGTAAAACCCAAATAGGCATTAATAAGACGACCCGGGATTGGGTGGATGCTGCCAAGGAACGAAAACAGGGTTACTCGTTACCTCCCTCTGAAATTAAAAGACTAGAAAAACAAGCTGCGCTAAATGCGGCCATCCTAAGAGACAATGAAGCACTGATTAACAAATTTTATAGCTCTCTTTCTGCACTTGGCATAAATGCCATGGGTGAAGCTGCTGCAAATATCGAATTACTCACCAGCAAACTAAAAGCCGAAACCACCGATCTCAAAAATCACACTAAAAATGAATTGGAGCCGGCCATAGAAAATTTTGAAGGGGCCACAGGAATGCCTCTGGTTCCCCCAGTAGGGGCCATCATTGGTGGAGTCGCCTGGCTGTCAACAGCCCCTAAGGCCAACGGAAAATCAGATGAAAACGATGTAAAGGCAAATCAACTCTACGATACCAGCAATCAATTGTGGGATGCTGTGGATAAAATGGTGGATGTCGATAATGCCTCCTATAATAAGGCTGTCAATCTGGCCAAGGCCACCAAAGCGGAGGCCATCAACCTCTTGAAAAAAAGTGTCAATGATAGCTTCGAACTTAACAAGGATGCTCTCGAGCGTGAATTTGAAATTGATATGCTGACTAATACCGATATCCTGGGAGTCTCCACCGCCTCCTGTCTTGATCTGGATTGCAGTAATCTGGGAGACGCTTTCTCAGTATCTTATCATCTGTTCAAGGCAGCTAGCGCTGTTTATGTTTCCACTAAAGTTAGACTTATCAGCGCTTATAATCAAAACCAGAATGATATTTTAAAATCAACCCCCAATGAAAAAGATAAATTTGACGCTCAAACTGAGCAGATTATGATAGCAGAAAATGTGCGCACAGAAAGTGTCGATTTTGGTGACAAAATTAAGGCCGCCAAAAGCGTCTTGGAAAAAATGTGGGCCAGAGTGTTACAAGTTGCCCAACTTGAAGTGCGCCAGAAAGAAGCACGAGCAGCCGCAGAACAGGCCCAAGGTGGAAGTGGTGATGGTGCCGCCCAGGCTTTAGATGATGCTGCTGAGAAAAAGGCCGATTACTCTAAAGCCTCCAAAGATTGGATAGGCATGGTGTTAATCGCAGCCGGGGCAGGAATGGGCATGTGTTGTGGAACCTCCCACTGTGTACCTATGTGTCCCAAGAACGCCAAATATTGGTCTTTGGGCCTTGGACTGGCAGGGGTTTTGTGGGGCTTTATCCAAAAATCCGACGATGCCAAGGTAAAAGCCGACGATGCTCTTCAAGATGTCAACAATAGGGCCGGCGGAGGCGGCGGTGGAGGAGGAGGTGGTGGTGAATCAGCAACTCATACCAAATTAGCTTGTAAAGCTGCAGGAGAAAATCTTTATGTGAGTGAAGTTGATTTGCAAAAGTTTGAAGTTGAAATTATCACTCAAGCATCGATGATGCAAAAATTTGATAGATGGTTTAAACAGCTCTCTTTTGTTAATAACGCCTTTGCTGAAGGTAAAAAAATTACCAGCGCCTTGGGATTAAAGACTGGATCAGATATTTATAATCTTTTCATTCAAACCAAAAAATCTGAGGCCTCCGACATGAGTAACAGTTTTGGTGAACCTGAAAGCAGAGTTTCCTACCTGTCAAGAATCGTAAGTCTGGCCAGTCAAGGGGCGGATGAAAGTGACACTATCACTAATCCCAACCTTAAAGAAAGTCAAAATCGAACCGGTAACCTCTCAGAGGATATGAAAATATTTGGTAGTAAAAAAGATGTCGGTTCCAAAGAAGATACCGCCATCGATGATCCCAAAAATATACAAGACAATGAAAGCGCCAATATCACTCAAGCTGGAAGTGTCAACGGGATGTCCAGTTCTGGCAGTTTAAACTTCAAGGCAAACTCCAAACTAAGTGCTATCAGGACCAGCGAGAAAGGGGCCAAGACCAAATCCATGAAAGGCGGTGACTACCTTCGTAAACTTGCCGGTAAACTAAACGCACTAGGGGAAACCTATCGAAAACAACGAGATGAAAATCGCATTAAACTAGGACTGACGCCCATCATTGAACAACCCTTTGATCAAGCTCAATTTGACAAACAACAAAGCGATAAAAGAATTAAAGTGCTGGAAAGCACTACCAGCATTGCCGGATCAGGTGCTGGGCTTCAAGACCTCTTGAGCAGATTAAAAAGTGGAAGCAAGATCAAAGCACCGGAAGATGCAAAAAATACCGATTATGCTGCTAACGTTAATAGTGTGGACGCCATGCCTTCAAGCATTGCCTTTCCATCCTCCAGTAGTGGAGGAGATACGAGTCTTGGAAATTCAAACGAATCAGAGGATAACAATGAATCCGGAAAAGAGAAAGCTCTAACGGATGCCCAGGCCAAGGAATATCTGGATCTAGAGCAGTATGAAAAGTCCAGAAAGGCCAGAGATTTTGAAGTGAAAGAAGAGGATACTTTATGGACAAAAATCACTAAAACCTATCAAAAAATAGGCTACCCTGTACTGATGAAGAAGAAACAAACTGTGGAAGAAAAATAGTTGTTTAATCTTGCAGTTTAAAATTGTGATCTTGCAAAGGTACCAGGGGGGAACGGGTAACTTTGCCTTTAAGTACCTCATCCATTTGGTGACCGTTTTTCCAGGCGCGAGTCATACCTCGTTTGGTGCCATACCCCAGATAATTGCCAAACTGCCAATCAGAAAGCAGCAACGATTTACGAATAAGGGTGGAAGCACTATAGGTTGAAAGTACTGCGTTCCAAGCGCCCAGCTTATATAGATCCTTAAACCATTCCACCGTCCAAAGCAGAGGGTTCTTGGAAGGAGAGAAAGGATCTTGATAAAAGGCATCGACACTTCCTGCCATCGTTTTTAAAAGATGTTTTGTAACCTTTCTGGCATCACCTATATGAATATTAATCTGAATGTTTTGATAATCAATATTAAATACTTTAAAACCATTTTCTTCAATAATCCGGTAATGATTCATCCACGCATAGTAAGGTTTTTCCTTAAACACGTTTTCCAACGACCAGTAAAAAAGCCCTTCATCTATCTCCAAGGAATGATAACTCATGCGACTATCAATTTGATGTCTAAAATATTCATCTAAAGTTACCAACAGCCCAATCCCAACTCCAAAACCCATCTCCAAAATAGTGATTTCTTTTTGAGTCTTTAAGATTTTTATGATTTCCAGGGCATTAATATAATTAAACAGGGTTTCCTCGTAGGAGCCGACATTCGAATGGCATAATTCATCAAAATGTTTAGAAAATAGGGTAGGGTGGCCATCATTCGTTCTCACTATTTCATAAGTTGAAAACGAAGTACTGAAAAATATTTTACCTGAATTATCCACCCTGATCTTCTATTATAAAACACAGCAACTGTTAAGATTATTTTTGGGATTTTTTCTTAGGCGGTGGCACTTTGACATTAGACCCGTAATCAAGAAAATTTTTGTTAATCACCTCATCAACATCCAAAGTACTTGCATTACTTCGCTTTGCGGGATCTTCCTCTTCCTTGGTTTCCTCTACTCCGGCCTCCCTGGCCTTATTTTCCATCTCAGTCACATCGACTAACCGGTCACTGCCATTCATAAAAGTATCATCTGCCGGGGCCCGATCTTTCTGTGCGTTTTTCTCATGCTCAAGTTCACGAAACAAAGCAGCGGTATTGCGATTTTCCTCGGTTTCTTCTTCCGTTTCAATAGTAATGGACAAAAAGCTGGAAATAATATTACTAAAATGCATCATCTCCTGATATCTTATACCGTTACTTTTCAAATCTTTTGATATTCCCGCTAAAATTTCCATATCACTTTTATTAGTATTATCGGCTTCAAAAGAAATCTCATCATTTTGCGAAGAACTTTTTTCTAGCTGTTGGTTAATAGCAGCGATCAGACTGTTTTTTTCTTTTTCATAATGTCTCTCAATAGCGTCCCTGATCACCAGTTCATCCGTAGAATCACCAATCATGAGATCAATTTCATCATTTTGATATCCTTCTTCCTTTAAATACTGTTTTATTTCTGCCGGGGATCTTATACTTTTAATCTTTTCATCCATCACTTTTCTTTTCAGTTCAAATTCCGCCAGTTCCTTGGTCAAATTTTCCTTATCCTTACCCACTATCACATATTTTTTACACTCCTCTTTGTCTTTTGCTTCCAAACACTTTTTATCAAATTCTTCTGATACCTCTTTGGCCTTTTCCTTGTACGCATCATAAAACTCTCTGGAGGACAGGGTCGTCAATTGGTTTAAATCTTCCTCTTTTTCACCCTTGCCATAATCATAATATTTTACCTCCGCCGCAAACGAAGGATTCGAATTGGTCTTGGTGAATTCTGTCATTTTTTCTTGAATGGCTTCAGTAACGATCAAATTCTGTCGGTGTTCTCGAATATAGTGAGTCACCAAGCAGGCTCGATTATGAGAGTAGCTATTTTCCACTAAAATCTTCGGGTCACCGTAATCCACACCATTTAATCCTTCCTCCCTATAACAAATATTTTTTATATTCCTGACACAACTTTTCCACACATTATAAACCTCATTTTCGCCTTTCTCATCGAAGTTGGTTAAAAGCGATATATTAGTTTTTCGGTTTTCATCAATTTTATTCTCCTCGACCAGGAAATTGGAGGCCATAAACCCCTTGGCCGGATTTTCAAACATTTTGGCTTCCACACAATAACCAGATAAGGCATGCAAAATATTTTTACCCACTTGTGATTGATAAAGGGCATGAAACTTTTGATGATCCACGATTTTGGTCACTTTAGGATCAACTCCAATCAATGATTCCTCCAATCTTTTAACTAAAAATTCCTCCACTTTTAAAAGGGCCTTATCCCTTTTATGGGGAGTTACAGTTCCCAGATCCACTCCCTCATAATTTCTACCTTGTCCATCCTTCAACGCTTTTTCCTCACTTTCCTTATCATCAGCAGTGTTTTCTTTGGAGGTAGTTTCATTTTTATTGGCGGGATCCCGCTTAACATCTTTTTTATATGCCGCTGAACTAATGGCATTTTTTAATTCATTTTTAGTGTTATCATCCACTTCTTTCCAAACACATTCAGCAATGGATATCTTTAAGCTCTGATCTTTTTGTTTTTTTAAACACGATTCATAGATGGGCTTTACGGCCGGATACTCTAAAAACATATTAATTAAATCATTTTTTTTATCCACCGCTTTTTGATCTGAATTGGCATAAGTAACCTGCTCCTTTTCTTTCGAGTACAAAAGATTGGAAAAACTTAAAACCAGCACAAGAAGAATATAAAAAAGTTTCATTAATAATACCTCAGTATTATTATCGGCCAATCTTCTCATTTGCTTAAGAGTGGTTTGAATTATTTTATAACAATTCATTAATATCAAAAGGTTAAATTAGACATTTAATTCACTGTGTTAACTTCGCTATGCCCATTTTAATGGCCAGATTGAAGATAAAATTTCATTAATATAATAATTGTTTTAATAGCAGTATTATTGTTTGACATGGAAAACTATTCGATTTATTATATTAGTATGACTAAAAGATTAAATAAACTTCATAAAGGTGAAAAAGGTATTATCTCCCTGATTGAAGATAATGGGCCCTTTAACCGCAGAATCCGTGCGATGGGCATAATGCCTGGAAGCGAAGTGATTGTTAAGGAAATCGCCCCGCTAGGGGATCCCATCAATATAATTGTCAAAGGTCTTTCCATTGCACTTAGAAACAAGGAAGCGCAAAAAATCATCGTCCAGGGGACCTTTTGTTAGTTTTGAATCTCTTAAGGCCTTGACTACCGGTTTTATACTTCTTAGTATAAAAGAATCATTTTTACATGTTAAAGGGATTTTGCGTGATTAAAAACTATGTCTCTTTTTTATTTATTTGCGTTTTGTGGTCATGCTCTCACAAGAATTTTAGCAGCATTTTTGCTAATGAATCAAATCCTTACCCCACAGCAGAACTTGCTATCCGTATAGGGGAAGCCCAAGTTTTAAGCATTCCCACCAACGGTGATGTTAAACCGCAGAGATTAATTTGCAATGATGTCCCGATAATGTTCCATGAAATGGGAACTACTTTAAAAGCCTATGTAGCAGTTCCGGTAAAAACTAGTATTAAATCCTTTATTTGTGAATTAACTTATTTATTGGATAAAAAGGAAGTAAAGGCCATCGTTGCTAAAGTAAAGATACTCGATAAAGAATTTCAAAGCGAAGTATTGAATGTCCCGCAAACGACCATCGATCTTAGTAAAAAAGATCTGGAGAGGTATTTAAAAGAGAAAGAAATTATTGCCAAGGCTTACGCCACTCCCAATCAGGCACCACTGTTTTATCGACCATTCGTTGCTCCACTTAACTCAGTTTTGACCAGTACTTATGGAAGAAAACGAATTTATAACAATCAAAAGGAAAATCAGCATGGCGGAGTGGATTTTCGGGCAGCCGTGGACACTCCGGTACCTGCAGCCAACAGCGGTAAAGTGGTTTTGGCCATGGATTTATTTTTCTCAGGTAAAACGGTTTTAATTGATCACGGACTTGGAATTTTTACTATGTATGCTCACCTGAATAAGCTCAAAACCAGAGTAGGGGAGTATGTTCCCCAAAATGCCATTATTGGCCTGTCTGGTATGACTGGAAGAGTCTCCGGCCCTCATTTGCATTGGGGAGTAAGAGTCAATTCTATCAATGTGGATGGTATGGAGTTTATCAAAATCAAATAAGCAAAAGAATGAGGAGTTTCTTAACTTCATTAGTAAATTAAGATTGGTGAATTACATAAGTTCAGGGTGATTGCTATACATCCATTTTTCTACTGTTTGTAGCAAATCGGATACAAAAGAAATCAACTCTGAAATCTCATCTGAGTTGACCCCGCCAACAGATTCATATTCTATGCGGTTTCTTTTTTTCCGACATCTATTTAAATAATTAGTAACCGATTCATAATTCTCTCCAAGATAAAAAGGAAGGGCCATCATAGTAAGAAAATGATGGGCACCAGCTGATACTCGCTTATTATCCGCCCGTAATAAAATGGTACAAAGTTTTAAAGCAGCATTATAAGCAATCCCAAACTGCCAATCCTCCGAAATTTCAGTTTTTTTACTATCGGCCAAGTCTCTTCTAGCAATTTTGAATAAATCACCAATTTCTTGCTTTGAAGTTGGTTCATTCTTAACATACGTTTTCCCGGATTGAATTTTATTGGCAATATAATTTTCTAAATTCACTTTCATCTCCTTTTAGGAAGATTTTTGTAGTGCTTTTTAACGACATTAAAAAATGCTTTTTGTCTTTAACCTCTTTTTTAAACAATCTCAAGGAGTAGTTGTATTCATTGAGTTCATAAGGTATGCTTTTTTCAAATGTAAATAATATATCGCTTATTTGCTTGGAAGGGATATCTCCCAATATAAATAAATCAATGTCACTGCCTGCATGGGTTTCATCTTTTGCAAAAGATCCAAAAATAAAAGCAAATTCAATGTTGTGAATGTCCTTAAAAATTGCTCGTAACTGCTCGGGAGGGCCATGTAATTTGTTTACAATTGAGCAAAAATCAACATAGAGGGGATGCTCCACGTTTGCACGAATATAGTTTCGATTCCCATCTTTTCTCTCAAGAAGGATATCGAGCAAAACGAGTTTTCGAATCTCTGTTTGTAAGGATTTAATGCCAATACCTGTTAACCTTTCCAATTCTCTTAAATAATACTCATCTCCCTTGTGTAAAAACAAATATTTAAATATACCAGCTCTGGTTTTAGACAAAAGTATTTTTGCTAGCAATTCCATAATTGACTCCTGATTTACATCAATTGACTACAATTATACATCAATTTAGCTCAGTGGTCAATAACTTCGAACTTTAACTATCTAAGCTTGATTTCAGTATGGCCGTCATTTCCTTCACTAGTGGACCACATTAAGGCACCATCACTTTCAATACGCTCACGTAGCCAATTTTTAAGTATTCCATCGCCATGTCCATGTATAATATTTACATAAGGGATATCCCCCTTATAAAGTCCGCTTAAACTTTGCTCTACTATCGTTTCAAACTCACTCAGTCGCATTCCCCGACAATCAATTTCCATAGGCCTATCATCATCTTTTTGAATGGTGATTTCAATTTGGTTTTTGTGCTTATTGAGAGGTGGTTGACTTTTCAAAAGTCTTAGATCATCTGCCTTGAGTATAACATTCACCTTTAATGCTAAAACACTTACTTCATTTTTCCTTTCGTTGACAAAAATCACCGTAACCTTTTTATTCAAACTAATAGAAAAATATTGATGGTTGATAACAACTTCTTTGATGTCTAAAATTTTATCAATATAATTTTGTTCAACCAACAAACTGCTTGTCATTTGTTCTTTTTCCCGGTTTAAACTTGATTTAAGATGGGAGATGGTCTCAAAAATCTTCTTCTTGTCTTGTACTTTTTCCTCTTTGACATTTTGAACCAAATCTCTGGCTTCTTTTAATAATTTTTCCAGTTGCTTTTGATAACTCTCCAGTAAAGATTTGCGCTCAATAAACAAGAGCCCCTCCATGGATTGTTTCTGGTTTTTCAACTCATGATTAAGTCCGGTTTGCTCTATTAATAATTTTTGATAAGTTGATTTTTTGCAAGACAGCTCATCCAATAATTTTTCATATAAATATTGTTTTTGATCATAAACTTCAAACGCCTTGGTGGTTAAGTCCTCGTCCAGATCAAAGCTTTTGGCCAATTGACTCAAAATTTTAAATGCCAGCGAACTTCCAGGTTGCCCCACCATGAGTTTATAAGTCGGTTGATTTTTTTCATGATCATATTCCACATGGGCCGATTGGTATTCCTTATTATTATGCATATATGTTTTAAGTAATTGATGATGAGTGGAAATAATCACTTTGGTGTTTACTTTTTCTTGCAACTTATAAAGTAGCGAGATGGCCAAGGCACTGGCCTCTTCACTGGAGGTGGAGTTGAATATTTCATCAATTAGAATCAAACTGTCACTTTGAATATTTTTAAGCAACAACAAATAATTCCGGGCCTCCGCCGCAAAAGAACTAAGCCCGTCCGTCAAATTCTGGCCATCACTCCCAAGATAATATAATTCGCACACAGGATAAATGGTTGCCTCATGCGCCGGCAAAAAAAGTTTCGAATACAAAAACATATAAGAGATTGCAATAGATTTTAAGGCCACAGTTTTCCCGCCAGTATTAGGCCCGGAAATAATAAGTCCTTTTTGATCAGTTAGTAAGAAAATGGAATTTTTGACGGGATTTTTAATCAAAGGGTGCCAAAAATTTTTTATATTTATTTGAAAATCATCACAAAGTGTAGGCCTTACCAGATCGTACTCGTAACTATAATCGCATCTTGCCTTTAATGAATCCATAAAGAGCAGATAATCTTTAAACTCAAGAAATGCCTTTTCATATTCATGTAAAAAAAGCGAAAATTCCTGGCAGATTTTATTTTTGATTTCATCTAGTTCCGCTAGAAATTGAATCCGCATCTGTCCTTTGTCACGCAAAGAAATCGGTTCAACAAATAAAGTCATGCCGCTATTACTGCGAAATAAAATTTGTCCAAGAGGGGATTTATAACTGTCACTTCTGATCGCCAGGACATAACGATCATTGATAATATCATATTCACTATATTGAATCGCATCCTTGTAGGGATTTTGTTTCACCAGAATGGATAATTCTTCTCGAATTTGCGCTTCAATTTGTAAAATTTTTTTATAAATTTGACTCAGCATCGGATGTTGATCAAAATGAATCTCACCATTTCTCTCCACAAAGGTACGGATTGGACGAACAAATTTGGTTTCAATCAACGAAATGGTGGATTGATCCACTCGATCGTCAGTCAGGTTGAGAAAAATCCGAATGTGTTTTTTGAATTTTTTATAACCCGAAAAAATATTTGCCAAAGTATTCAATTCACCCAAATCCAGGATGTGACCCCGAATCAGCTTTTTTAAAAGAGTGGAAAAATCAGTATCACTTTTAATATAACCCAGTTCTTCATTAATAATCTGGTCAAATTCATTCTTGTTTTCCAAATAGGTATCCATTGCCAAAAAATTTTGGGTCAACTCAGCTTTTGGACAAAATAAAGGACGGTGTTCGAGCTTTTTTTTCGCATCTTGAAAATACATTCTGTGACTAAGAACGCCGATGACTTCCTGCCAGTCTACCAGGTTTAATAATGCTTCTGAGTTAGTTTCAAGTAAATTTAAATTCATAAAAATCCTGTAGGTTATTATATATCCATTTTTTTTTAAAAAGGGTATAATTAAAGTCTTTATGAGTATAGTCAGTGTACAAAATTTAACTAAGATATTTCCCCGCAATACCTGCGCTTTGAACAAGGTTTCCTTTCAAATTGATGACAATATTTTTTTAGCCATTTTAGGTCCGTCGGGAGCCGGCAAAAGTACTCTGCTTCGTTCAATTAACCGACTAGTTACCCCCACCAGTGGCAAGATTTTTCTAAACGATCAAGATATTACCCTGATTCACGGTAAAAAACTTTCCATGATCCGCAAAAATATCGGCATGATTTTTCAACAATATAATCTGATTGAAAGACTGGATGTGCTAACCAACGTTTTGATCGGAAGTCTGTACATGCAAACCCCATTTAATAAACTGAGAAGCTGCTTATTGCATACCTTTAGCAAACAAGAAAAAATCCAAGGTCTGGATTGCCTTAGCATTTTAAATCTTATGGAATGTGCTCATCAACGAGTCGATACCTTATCGGGAGGACAAAAGCAACGAGTCGCCATCGCTCGCACCCTAATGCAAAACCCTCGCATCATTTTGGCCGATGAACCGGTGGCGAGTTTGGACCCCGTAAGCACTGCCATTGTTCTCGATTATTTGAAAAAAATCCATATCACCAAAAATATTCCCGTGATCATTAATCTCCATCAGGCTGACCTGGCCAAAAAATATGCCCAACGAATCATTGGCATGAATAGCGGTGAAATTGTCTTTGATGGCAATTTGAAAAACTTAACCAACGACCAATTATCCGTCATCTACCAGGGAAGCCAAACGTGAAAATATTCTGGTTACTCCTTTTATTATTTCCCCTGGTAACCTGTGCTTATGATTTTAAATTTGGCATTGTTCCCTCCGAAGGAGGAGGTAGTAATATCAAAGAAAAGTTCACGCCCTTTATGGAATATCTATCCGGGCAAATCAAGCATAAGGTGCTTTTTTTTCCCGTCTCTGATTATGCGGGGGTGGTAACCGCTTTATGTAACGGAAATATTGATTTTGCCTACTTAGGCCCTAAAAGCTATGTAGAGGCCCAGAAGAAATGCAATATTTCCTTAATGGCAAAAGAGGTCAATATTCAGGGATTTTCGGGATACACAGGCCTGATCATCGCCAGAAGCGATCTTCCGATAACCTCCATCCAAGAAGGCAAAAATCACACTTTTGCATTTACCGGACCTAACTCCACCTCGGGTCATCTGGTTCCCAGTATCAGTTTTTTAAAATCCAATCCGGTTATCGTCCCGCAAAAATTTTTTAAAGAAGTCAAGTTTTCAGGATCACATGCGGCCAGCATTTTATCCATTAAAAATAAAACCGTGGATCTGGCTGCCACTAACAATGTAGATCTAAGGAACCTGCTTGGCAGCGGAAAAATTCAAAAATCCGATTATAAAATTATCTGGGAATCAGATTTGATACCTGGGGCCGTCATTGTCTCAAGGTATAAACCCCAAGACCAGGAATTTAAAATGCTGGAAAAAACTATTTTAAACCTTCCTTCATTTGTAACCTCGCTCCTTGGCAATCGTGGCTTTGTAAAGGCCAATGATAGCGAATATGATATTATCAGATATCTGATGTCGGTTAAAAAAAGGTTGGAATATAGGCCATGACTTTGAACACTTTACCCCCCTCTGTGTTTAAAAAAATATTTAAGACCGTTTTGACTCTTTTGTTTTTCATCATCTTAATCTTGTCTTTTAAAAAAACAGAAATTAATTTTTTAAAACTGATTGAAAAAAGACAAAACGCCTATAGCTACATCTTCGGAAAAAAATTAACCAAGGAAGATCACCAAGAGGCCATGAGACAGGCACAAATGTATCCCCAATTGATGAGTCAGGAGGAGGCCAAGAGATTAATCCGCGAAAAATACGCTGATCAATCTCTTCCAAATAATAAAGAACTGCAAAACGAAATCAATCAATTATCCACGCAAATCTATCACCAAAAAAATCACAATGAATGGCAAGCATGGATCGACAGTGAGTATAAAAGTATTTTAGATGACAAAAAAGGTGGATATTTCCCTCCCGAAACCAATCTCCATAAAATTAAGGAATATTTATGGGCCTTGGTAGAAACCATCTATATCGCCATATGGGGTAGCTTACTGGCTTTTTTAACCGCCACCTTGGTGGCTTTTTTGGCAGCTCAAAACACCATAAAAATCATCATTCCCGGAGATCAGCTTTGGGTCAAATATCTCCGAAATAGTATTTATTTTTTAATTCGAAGATTACTCGACATCTGTAGGGGATTTAATGAATTTGTGATGGCGCTTATCTTTGTTGCAGTCATAGGGCTTGGGCCCTTTGCGGGTGTTTTAGCGCTATGGATTCATACCTTCGGAATTCTGGGCAAGGTCTTTAGTGAAAACCTTGAAACCTGTCATCCAGGTACCGTGGAAGGCGTAGAATCCTGTGGCGCTAATAAATTCCAAATACTCTCATTTGCTATTATCCCCCAAGTCTTGCCTGATTTTATCAGCTATGCCCTGCTGCGTTTTGAAACCAACGTTCGCAGTGCCACCATTTTGGGTTTTTGTGGAGCAGGTGGAATTGGCTTTTTAATGTTTGATAAAATTAATGGTTATCTTTACCGGGAAGTTGCCACAATGATGATAATCATCATTGTGACTATCGGCGTGTTAGACTCGATCACCAGTTATATCAGAAGAAAATATATTTAACTTGAATTTTAAAACAGGTTTGGTTTAAGCAATAACTATCAGAAATTGCAAAAAAATTGTTATAGACAAAATATCAGGTTATATTATATAATAATAGACATATTAACGGTCTAAAATTACAATGTAACTAATTAAAAATATATGGATAATATATGTTTACAAGAAAAATAGAAATAAATTCAATTTTTTCAAAAAATCCAGACTTTTCAGCATTTTTTATTTTAGGACCTCGGCAAACTGGAAAATCATTTTTAATAAAACATTCTGCATTAGAAAAAATCTGGTACATCAACTTGTTGGCAACTGATATTTTTCAAGAATTCACATTAAGGCCTTATAAATTAAGAGAACATTTTAGGGCGATGAAAAATGATATTGATTTAATTATTATCGATGAAATTCAAAAGGTACCTACACTGCTGGATGAAGTTCATCTTCTATTGGAAGAAGAAAGTGTTAAATTTATTTTAACCGGCTCTAGTGCTCGAAAATTAAAAAAACAAAGCGTCAATTTGCTGGGAGGACGTGCCTTACAAATGATATTTCATCCCCTAACTTATCCTGAAATTATAAGCGATAGTGAGTTTGATTTAGCAAGGATACTAAGTTTCGGAACGCTTCCCAAAATTTATAATGCCAAGACACCTGAGAAGATGCTTAAGAGTTATTGTAGTACATATTTAAAAGAAGAAATTGCCAATGAATCACTTACCCGTAATTTACCATCTTTTGCCCGTTTTCTGGAAGTTGCCGCCAATTGTAATGGAGAGATTTTAAATTATTCCAAAATTGCAAATGATGCCCAAGTTCCTAAAACAACAGTGATAGAATATTTTTCAATTTTAGAGGATACCTTGATTGCTAAAAAAATACCGCCATTTCTTTATACTCAAAAAAGAAAACCGCTAGAGACACCCAAATTTTATTTTTTTGATGTGGGGGTGGTTAGAAGATTAGCAGGTTTTTCCATAGGCCTTGATCCCTCTCTAAATAATGCGGGCAAAGAGTTTGAAACATACATCTATCATGAGTTAGCGACCTATATCGATTATCAAGCATTAAACTGCGAAATAAGATATTGGAGAACGGCCAGTCAACATCTTGAAGTTGATTTTATAATTGATACTAAAGTTGCGATAGAGGTAAAGTTATCAAAACATATTCAAGAAAATGACCTTAAAGGACTAAAGGCATTAAAGGAAGAAAAAATCGTTGATAGAACAATTGTTGTTTCAAGGGAAAGTCAAAAAAGAATAGTTGATGGTATTGAAATTTATCCTTGTAACGAATTTCTTAAAGAATTATGGGATAGTGAAATAATTAATTAAAGCCTGTCAAATAACCACTATTCAAAAATTTTCCAGTACTTCGTGCACCAAACAAGAAAAAACTATCTGATTTCAGTTGGTTAAGTAATCTTTTAAAAAATGATTTCATGTCAAATCCATTTAGAAACTTCTCTTAAAGATCAAGATGTTAGAACGTTTGGTCCTTCAATTAGCACAGATATTTGTTATTACTGATATTGAGCGTTCTTAGAGGGGAATTTTTTTATGCCAGCGTCGTTTATTTTATAAAATGTAAGGTTAGCTAACTTTGGGGCAAGTCCTCAATATTATTTCAGATAATTTCGGAATTTTCCCATATCCACAAACCCGATCA
>MEQB01000048.1 GCA_001770015.1 Bdellovibrionales bacterium RIFOXYC1_FULL_37_79 | reverse complement strand
CACCAACAGCCACTCTTGCTCCCGAGCCGTCTATTTCTCCTTCGCCTTCAGCAACTCCTTCCATTTAAAAACATATAAAACTATTGTTTCTTTTCACTAGTCCGTTTTTTAGCTGGTTGTGTCACAACCTGAACTTTAGCCCTCTCAGTTGTGCCTAGCTTCTCATCTTTCTTTAACTGATCTTCGGCTTCTTTTTGAATTAATCTAGCACCCACTATTGGTTTAAATGAATCATCGTTTAATTCAATCATATTTTCACCCCCTTTCAAATTTACTTCCGCATTGTATACCAAGCTAATATAACTTCAAAATGTTTTTTATACTTATAAATGATATAATGAAAAATCAAAATGAGTGAGATTAAAGATAAATTAGCCAGATACCCATTAATAGACAAATTATTGTCATTACACCTTCCACTTGAAGATTACGCAGTTTTTGGAAGTGGACCAATGTTTGCCCATGGAATAAAAGAGTCTGTTCGCGATTTAGATTTAATAGCTAGAGGAAAAGCTTGGGAAAAAGCCAGACAGTTAGGAAAAATCGAAGAAACGAAGCTAAAATTTGGAAACGTAATAACTTTATTTGATGGAGAAATCGAAATTTATGACAGTTGGGTACCTGCTCGAAAATGGGATATAAATAGACTTATAGATACATCTGATGTTATAGAAGGTATTCGATTTGTGAAACTTGATGATGTTTTAAGATGGAAAAGAATGAGGAATTCCCCTAAAGATATTGAGCACATAAAACTTATAGAAAACTATCTTGTAAGTAATATATAACCTATGGATTTAATCCTTCTCGCAGGAAATAGTATTGATAATAAAGAATGGATAGAAGAAGTCGAATCGGCGTTCAAACCATTTTTCAGTTTAACTCAAATTCAGTATTATGATCATTGGCAGTCAGGTAAGGAGTTAATTGACTTGAACAAAGAGATTAAGAAACTAACCGAAACAACAAAATCGAAAAAACAATATGTTATCTTTGCCAAATCTGCTGGCAGCTTAGTTACTTTGAAAGCAATATTTGAAAAAAAAATATCCCCCCACAAATGTATTTTTATAGGTATCCCTATAAATTGGGCTAAAAAATACGGTTTTGATATCAAAAAGTGGTTTAAGGATTTCGATCTTCCCTCGTTGATAATTCAGCATACTAATGATCCGATTGCCTCGATTCAGGAATTATCAAAGTTTCTTAAGAAAGAAAATGTGGCTAACTGTAAACTTGTTGAGTTATCTGGTAACGACCATTATTATTCAGAAATTGATAAAATAAAGGATTTAACCACAAATTTTATTTAAGGCCGGTTCTGAAATACTTCTATTTTTGGACTCAAGCTTGCGTAGGGTGTTATAATCCTATAATTACGAAAAAGGTGTAATATTCAGAATTAATATGGAAAGAATTAAGTATTATGATGTTTCAATAAACCAAAGCCTTTCTTTCTTATCAGGCAAGGAGGTTGAATTGACTGATCTTTCAAGACAAAAAAAGCTAGAAAACCCAAAATTATTCGTATCAAACGGTTATATAGATGATATTTCTTCATTCGATTTTGATCCACTGGGTATTAAACATTCTTCACGCTGGGAAAAGGTCGTGGCTACTATGATTTATGCAATATCTGACCAAATACCCAATAGAGAAGAAGTTAAAAAGGGCAGGCAAATAATTGAACATTTACCAAAAAATATCAAGCAAAAAGTGGACCGTCAATTTGTCTTAGGTTTTCTGCCTTATTTCCTAACGGGATTTAATTTTCATCTAGATAATGTTTTCGTCGCAGATTCGAATTTTATCGATGATGGAGTTAGTTTTATTACAGAAATATACGGAAAACCATCTGTACACACATGGTCTCTATTGTGTGCTCACCGTGAATCCCATAAGGTTAAAATTTTATCCCTTAGAGACCATATCCATGAGACAAAGGTACTCAGAGCTTTAAATTTAGAATTAGGTTTACTAGCTAATGCTCAAATTGGTAGACAAACTATCGATTGGTATCAACAAACTCCTACCTTGAGAGCTTCTTCAAATATGTTTCCAGAAATTTTTATAAATTATTTAAAAACAAGCAGAATAGGAGATTTAATGAAGATACTAAAACTACATCAAGACGAAACGGGAAGATTGATGAATATAATTACATCAAACAATGTACATTTAAACCTCATACCTCTGGATAGTTTTACGTCTCTCGTAGAAACGTTTCTTAATGAAAGATATGGAAATAGATGGAGAGAGTCGCAGGTAATTCAAAGCAAAAATGATACATTGGTAAATATTGCTTATCAAGCGACTATGCCAGAAGTATCAAGATTGATGCCTTTTTATGAATGCTCAGTTGATCGGATAAAAGAACTTGAGGAATATCGATCAAGTAATCTCAAAGCTGTACATGATAAGAACGACCAGAAATTAATTAATGAAGTTTTTAATTGGTTTATTGAATCTCAACAAATGACTAAATTTGGCAAAGCTCTTTATGACACTGCTTTTTATTATCTTTGGGGTTGTTTATCTGCAACAAAAGGAATTGTCAGTATAGGTATAGATCGTGATCACGAGAATTATCAATATTCTGCTTTTAGACAGGGATATATTGAAAGTTCTTCAACTAAAACCCAAACATATTCTATCCCGTTTGTTTATGCAAGAAGAGTTGGCGAGGAAAAACCAAAGGAGATACTCAGATATATTTCATTTCGACAGTTTTGGCGGGACATTAACTAAAGAAGATAATATTTCATGGAAAGATTAACAATAAATCAAACCAAAATAAAAGAATACGATAAAGTTGTTTTGAGTACGTTAGCTATCGAAGTCAGAAAATCGGTTTTTGATACGATCATTAACGCAAACAGTGGTCATTTAGGGGGTAATTCATCATCTGTAGAACTATTGACATGTTTATATTTTGGAGGAATTTTAAAATTTGATCTAAATAACTCTCAAAACGAAAACAGAGATAGAGTTTTGATCAGAGGTCACGAAGGTCCAGTAAGATATAAAATATTTAGCTTAATGGGGTTATTTCCAGAAAGTGAACTAAAAACATATCGTCAATTTGGATCTATTTTACAAGGCCATGAAGATATGCACACAACTCCAGGGGTCGACATAACTCCATCTGGCTCACTAGGGATGATTTTATCTTATGGTGTAGGAAGTGCCATTTCCGCGAAAGAAAAAGGGTTGAATTATAAGACTTTTGTTTTTTTGGGCGACGGAGAAGAGCAGGAGGGAAACGTTAGTGAAGCTGCTAGGCATGCTTCCAATTTAGGATTAGATAATTTGGTTTGTATTCTTGATAAAAACAATAAACAGCTATCTCGAGCAACTTGTGAATCTGATGGAGGCGTTGATATTAAAAAAATATGGGAAGGATATGGTTGGAATGTGTTAGAAATCTCAGATGGTCATAATATTGATGAAATAATGAAAACATATTCAGAACTTGATCACATTCAAAAACCAACATTTGTTATTGCACACACAATTAAAGGTAAGAATGTTCCTGGAGCCGAAGAAAATTATTCTGGTTATCACACCCTTAGTGTTTGTCCCAAATCTTTAGCAGAGCAAGCGCTTGATTTAGCCACAAGAGAAGTTGAGGCTCATAGGAAAAAAATCGATGAAGTAAAATTGTTAGCTCCCAAATTGATTGCTAGGCCAAACGAATTTAATTTAAATCTCGTTAAAAATAAAGAATTAGAGGTAAGCGTTGAAATTAATCCTACTGATGTAAGTAATTTGGATTACTCTCAAGGATACTATTTTGAAGAATTAAGAAAAATAACCGAAAATGGTCAAAAAATGAAGATGTACGTTATAACTCCTGATTTCATCAGGAAAGATTTAGTAGAAATGGTTTCTTTTACCGATTTTACCAAATTTGTTGATTGTGGAATTAGAGAGCAACATTCAATCGCTATGGCTCACGGTATTTCTATTTCTGATCCAAATGCTCGGATTTTCCTTAATTTTGGTGATGCCTTTATCTATCGTGCAATGGATCAACTCAATGTTGCCGTACAAGGAGGCAGTAAAATGATTATCGTTGGAGAGTATAGTGGTTTAACTCAGGAAAGAAACGGAAAAACACACCAAACCAGTGGTCAACCAGGAGCTTTGATTTACATGCCAGGTTTAAGGATTAAAGAACCAGCCGATGTTCAAGATCTTTATAATGTTTTAAATTGGGCTTTTACTAGTAACCCTGGAGTGGTATATGCAAGGCTTCATCGAAAAAATATTACTCCTTTATATCGAGAGAGAAAAGACCAAAGAAATATTGGATCTTATATCACTCATGATCCTGATAAAAAACCGAAATTAGTAATTGCAAGTTGCGGATTTACTACTCACAATTCGGTTAAAGCTGCTCAGACACTTGAATCTGAATATAATCTACCGACAAGGGTCGTCAATATAGTGGGTTTAAATGAATTAGGGGAAGAATTTGTCAAACTATTAGAAAATGATACGCCACTGTTGACTGTTTATAATGGTTCTGGAAAGGTACTTCAATCAGTGGTTAGCTCAGCAGTTATGGAATCTACTTTATTGAAACCTAGTATAATTAAAGGGCATGGTTTTGATTTTGGAATGTCAGGCTCTATAGGAGAACTAGAAACACACTTCAAACTAGATGATAAAGGAATTGTACAAACAGCAAGAAGTTTATTTATAAATAAATGAAAAAACGAATCTTATTAATTGGCGGTAATTCGAAAATTGCCAGAGCTTTTACCAAAAAATATTTTAGTAAATATCAAATAGATATTACTTTATATAAAAAAAATGATATTGGTCAATTTTTGAATGAAATCGATACTTATCAACTAAATTTGACAAATGATATTTCAATTAAGAATTTGATCAAAAAGTTAAAAGATTATAAATACAGCGGAGTATTATTTTTTTCAAGTATTTATTCTAATGAATCAAATTGGAACAAATCCAAGTTTACTAAAATGCTTAAAATAAACTTTTTAAGTTACTTAGACCTTATTTATAATTTAAAATTAGTAAACAACTCAAAGATTATTTTCTTTACCGATGAGGGTTTGATTCAACCTAAGAAAAATTATCTTTATTACTCATTTTCCAAAGCGCTTTTGAAAGATTACATTAGATTTCTTGCTGTCGAATTTGCTCAAACATCTTCTGTTATTGGTATCGGATTAGGCCCAACAACAACCGATCAAAAAGGTCCCCGAATAGAACAATATTATAAAAGAAGTTTAATTTCTGTAAAAAACCCTTGTCTCGGCCTAATAAATTTAATAGATTTTATTCTTTCGGAAGAGAATTTTTACTCAACTGGTAAAATTATTCCTTTTGATGGGGGAACTTATATTAAAAGATTAACCTAATTAATATCAGACTAATATTACAAAATTTCTTTGGATTCAATGTCTCTGAAAAATTGATCGATTAAATCAGCTCTTTTTAGAAATATACCATTTTTAATTATAGTTTTGGTTGAGCACCCCTTCTCTCTAATACCTCTCATGTTTATACATAAATGTTTTGCTCCTATGTATACAACCAAACCTTTAGGATTAAGATTATTTTCCAAAACATCAAATATCTCTTTGGTTAAGTTTTCTTGCGTTTGTAACCTTCTCGAGTAGATATTGACTATCCTTGCAAATTTGGAAAGACCTAATATTTTCCCGTTAGGAACATAGCCTATATGAACTTCACCAAAAAATGGAATTATATGATGTTCACACAAACTGTAAAACTCAATATTTGTGACAGTTATCAAATCATGAAAACCATTACTGTCGAATAGTTTTATTACGTCTTGAGGATGTTCACAATACCCAGAAAGAAGCTCAGTATACGCTTTTGCTACTCTTGAGGGAGTATCTTTTAGACCATCTCTTTCAGGATTTTCCCCAACCGAGGAGATAATTTTCGTGGCCAAATCACTAAATGATCTTTCTACTAGTTTTAAATTTATTGCAGATTTTGTCATTGTCTGTATATTACCTTATATTTGAAGCTAAATCAAAATTAGTTTAAGAGCATCTGGGTTTATAAAATTTGAGGGAATTTCGGAAACCTTACACCATTTCCATTCACTAAATTTCTCAGGTTCCATAAGTTTTGGTTCTTGAGTTGTTTCTGCTTTGAAAACAAAAACAATATCTCCTTCTTTAGCTCCGGGAACACTTCCTAAATACTCAACAATTTTAAGGTCATCTATACCAACTTCCTCTACAACTTCTCTTCTAAGTGTGGTTTCAAGGGTTTCACTACTATCACACCTCCCACCCGGGGCAGTCCATACTGAAATATTTTTCCATTTATCTGGTGTATAGTTTCTTAAACCGATTAGCACTTTGTCATTTTTAAATATAAATGCAATCGGTACGTTTTTATTGCCGCCTTTTTTCTGAAGAATAGAATTTAGCTTATTTTTCATCAGAGTCACTCTGCTAATTTTTTAGATTTTATTAACAGTTAATTTTTGCCAATAGGTTTATTTATTTTATAAACTGTATGACCTCTTCTTTTCCTTATTTCTTTCACCTTTATATTGTTCATATTACATACCTGAGGAATAAGACGGTTTAATGCACTAACAACCACAATCCAATATTCACCATTGGGATTAAGAAGCCTATAGGGTTCTTGTATAAATTCTTTGGCAATAGCTTCATCCCCAATTTTTGCCGGAATATTAGAGACTATTAAATCAAATGTTTTTTCTTTTAATTCCTCAACACCCAAACTACCCAGTACCGCTGCATTAGTGATATTATTTTTTGCAATATTGTATTTGGTGTAACGAACAGCAAGAAGATCTTTATCAACCATTGTAACTTCTGCCTGTGGGTTATTTTTAGCAAGAATTATTCCAAGGGGTCCATACCCACATCCAAGATCTAAAATACTTTTAGGCTTACTCGGAGTAATGGCACGAATTAATATGTCGGTACCGTGATCTATGGCAAAGGTTGAAAATAAAGTTTCAGCGACATCAAATTTAAACTCTTCCTTTCCGAACAAGTAACTAATTTCTTTTTTAAAATACACATCCATGGATAGATTATAACAAATGAAGGTATTTGTTCAGAAGTTCCAGTTCCTCTTTGTAAACTTCCTGACACAGATCATATTCCCAAGGGCTATGATCCTGACCTTTTAGAATTTTAGTTTGTTGCTCTTTTGCCTTTACCATATCTATAACTTTATTGCGTAGTTCTTGAGAAATGTACCGGTCTTTTTCTCCATATACTAAATGAATCCCTCCTTTGTAATCATTAAGACATTTGAAAAAGTCTGCGTCTCTCGCCTCCATCCAAAATCTTCCTTTATATTTTTGGCCACCTTCTTCAAAAATCTCATCAGGTTTGCCTTTAAAATCTCCTTCGTTAACTCCCGGAACCCAAAGAAGAATGCAGGGAACTTTACTTTTTAATTTAGAAGCTGCGATAACAGTTGCAGCCCCTCCCATACTCTGACCAAGTAGAGCTACTTTATATCCTTGATTTATGTATTTCTTGACAAAATAGACAATTGTATTCACCCATTCGTTATATGAACTGTCTAGGTAATCTCCTTCTGAATTTCCAGAATTGGCCTGATCAAATCTTAGAGTTGAATATCCGTTTTTATTTAGAATTCTTGCAAAATCTACAAAAGTTCTGG
>MEQB01000047.1 GCA_001770015.1 Bdellovibrionales bacterium RIFOXYC1_FULL_37_79 | reverse complement strand
AACGATTAACAAAATTTGTAAGACATGAAGTCTTTATAACAAAACAGGAGGTTTATTATGTGTAAAGGAGATTAAATATGGGTTTAAGAATAAATACAAATATTCCGTCCTTGGCAGCTCAACGATCGCTTAGTAATACGACCAGATCAATGAATCAAAACTTGAGAGCTTTGTCTTCAGGTGAGCGTATAACAAAAGCGGGTGATGATGCAGCAGGATTGGCAATAAGCGAGAATTTGAAGGCGCAAATTAGAGGAATTAGACAGGCCAGAAGAAATGCAGGTGATGCTATTTCGCTGGTGCAAACGGCAGAAGGTGGATTGAATGAAGTTTCAAACATCATTATCAGGCTCAGGGAACTCTCGATACAGGCTGCTTCCGACACTGTTGGTGATGCGGAAAGAGCATTTGCTAATATTGAGTTCCAGCAAATTAAAGAAGAGCTTGATAGAATTGCCCAGTCGACTGAGTTCAACGGTACTAAATTGTTGGACGGTACAGGGGGTAATCTTGAGTTTCAAATTGGAATTCATAATGACCCAATGTTGGATCGGCTGCGCTATGATGCTGCTAAATCGGATGCCACGCTTGGATCTTTGGGTTTGTCTGAAGAATCAGTTGCGACAAAAATTGGTGCCCAAACATCACTTAAGAAATTGGATGATGCTTTGGTGCAAGTTAACGGTGTTCGTGCGGAACTGGGGGCAGTACAAAATAGACTTACATCAGTACTTAATACAACTGCTATTACTGATGAGAATCTGTCGGCGGCAAATTCGAGAATTAGGGACGTGGATGTGGCCCAAGCGACAGCAGATCTCACTAGAAATAACATTTTGATGCAATCTGGGGTGTCTGTTTTAAGTAATGCCAATAGTTTTCCGAAAGTAGCTTTAAAATTATTAGACTAAAAAAGTAAGATAACCAGTGTAACCCTTGCTTCGGATGAAGCAAGGGTTTTTTATTTTCTTCATAATAAGTCTTGGTATTTGCTGTTTCTAAAATATAATAATACTTATGTCAGATAATAAATTTAAAACGATTATGATTTTTGGGGTTTCTTCCATGGTGGGTTCGGCTTTGGCTGAATTTTTTTCTAATTATTACAGGGTGATTGGGACTTATCATCAGCATCGAACTTATGTGAAGGGAGTGCGAACCATCAAATGTGATGTCATGGTCAAAGAGCAAGTTCAATTGGCGATTTTTACCTTTAAACCAGATTATGTTATTTATGCAATTGGGTTATCGTCCGTTTATGAGTGTTCCAAAGCGCCAGATTATGCAGAGACCCTCAATGCGTTGGGACTTTTTAATGTGGCAGAACATTGTCAGAGATATAAGGCGCAAGTTATTTATATATCCAGCTCTTATGTATTTGGTGGGGTTGATAAGGAATATATTGAATCCGATATACCTGATTCTTTAACGGTACTTGGTAAAACTAAGGCCTCGGCAGAGTTTTTTATTCAAAGAACCTCACTCAATTATTTAATTTTCAGATGTTCCATGATGTATGGACGAAGTGTGGCGGCTAGACAGAAAACGTTACTGGAGGTTATTCAAGAAAAAAATGAGTTAGGAGAGCAAATGGTTTGTGACAATAAGGTACATCATGGTTACCTAGATCCATATTATCTTGGAATGGTTATTAAACTGGCCATAGACAAACAGGCCATTAACCGACTTTTTCAAGTGAGCTCCAAGGATTATTATACAGTATACGATTTTGCTAAAATTTATTGTAAAGTGTTTCATCAACTGGATCGCAATCTGGCCAAGGGGAATTGGGTTTTTCCAATTATGAGTTCCTCAACGAGTTCATGGGAAGGGGGAGACATCTTTTTCAAGATGGATATTATGAATATAGAAAATTTTTTAAATATAAAAATGCCTACAGTGGAAGAGTCGTTGGGACTTACCTATAAAAGATTTATGGGCCTGGATAAAAAAGGCAGAAGTAAAGACGAGGGGATCGTTTATATTTAGAATTTTTATTATTGAAGCGCCGGAATATTATGCAACAATTCTAAGCTATTACAACAAATCACCCCCCCTCATATCGAATTTCAATAAGAGGGGGGTGATTGTTTTTATTCCTTTACCAAGCTGTTTGGGTTCTCGCTTACCACAGCTAAATTAAAAAACTGGGTATTGAGTTGGTAGATCGAATCAGCATCATCTACCGAATAGTCTCTGCAAATTTCAACCATAAACTTGGAAATCTTTTTCTTGATTTCTGGTAGCATGCTGCTTTTTACATTTATTGTTGAGCTCATCAGATACCGCTTCTCTTGAGGCATTCCAGAGATCGCATCATGGGCCTTATTAATCATGTGAGAGTGAAATTTTTTAACGAGTTGCCTTGGGATACCATCAAGCAAAGACACACTATCATGAGTATTCTCTATTACTCCTTCGTCGGTATATCTAAGCAGTTTGATATCAACTAGAATTCGTATTGCTTCACTGGCCTCTTCCACGGTTATTTGCCCCTTAAAAGCTTTTACAATGGCGAGTACATCACTAGATGCCCCCTTAAGTCCGATATAGCTTAAAATCGGAAGGTAGTACCATTTTTCAAGCAGGCGAAGCTGAGTTTCTTCGAGTTCATGATTTTCTTGTTTAGGCCCATGTTTTTTTCTAAGATCAATGATCTTATTATAAATCGACAAGGCCATATCGGAATCACGACTCTCGTTAAAAAGCCGAAGCATATCAAGATAAGTGGATTCAGTTTTACTTAAACCAAAGTGCTTGCACAGGTTTTCCATTCCACTTTTAGTTAGGGGAATTTCACCTTTAAACACTTTTTTTATCTTGGTTCTTGAACTTATTCCCAGAATGTCCGCAAAATCCTGATAAGTCAGCTTGTTATCTTCATTTTCAAGAGCATTTTTCAAGTCATTTAAGTACTCTCGGTAGTCAGTGTATTTGAATACGGAGAGTTCAATGTTGTTGGGAGGAGTATTGATTGTCATTATGTCCTCCTTACTTTTGCTTAATGAATTGTGGATAGTCTTTTTCAAATTGATAAACAGATTTTAGAACTGGTAACTTCGGTACACGCTTTCCGTCTTTTTTATATATGCCAGAGATCACATAAGTTTTACTTAGATCAAATGCAATTTCCGATTCAGCATTCTTATCAATTAATAATTCACCATCCACAAAAGTGTTCATATCCATATTCCAATTTTTAACTACAATGGCTTCTTTTGCTTTGTTAATTATCGTTTGAAGGCGAAATTCTTTGTTTTGTAATGTACAATTGTCAAATGTGATTATTTCCCCTTTGTCACTTAATTCTTCGCTAAACAATTTTACACGGTTCCACTTTGTATTAATGAAATTGGTATTCTTAACGATTAGATCAATAACTACAGAGTCAATGACAAAATTCCACTTACCACTCAAGGAGGTATTTTCTACCTTTGAATTTTTTATTGTACAACCGTCGCAAGTAATATAACCATGCTTAATAATTGTGTTTAAAATATTTGCTTGATTAAACGTACTTTCATACAAACGAATATCACTCTTGAAAATCTTTGAACTTGACATATTCACGAAACGTCCAGCAGCTATTACTATATTGCTGTTTTTGATTATTGAATCGTTTAATGCAACAGCACCATAAGAATTAATAATACTATCTATAACCATATTGTCGTTAAATTCTAATTTTTTATTTAACCGCGGAGAATTGTCATGAAATGAGACTTCAGAATCGATGCTTACATAATTATTCTCATTCATTTCAATGGTATCTGTACATAGTATGATGACACCACCGCCTAAACGGGAAATCGTTGTAGCACATTTTTCACCAGCGCGTGGATTTTCGTTATCGTAACCGAGAATACTCAATATCTTCTGAAATTCAACTGAAGCCTCATATTCTTCATCGGTTAGTTGATACATTTCATTTGATTTGGCAAAAAGAGCCTTTTGTTTGGCATATGCATTTTCTAAGATATTTAGTTTTGTTACGAACGGAGAAATCAACCTATGTACTTCGTTCTTATAATCTGGTGCAAGTCGCAGAATCGTATCGTCATGATGTAACATTTCATGAAGCACAATCAAGGCTTTTTTTCTTGCTGAAATTTTAGGGTTAGTCATTGTTTTTCTTTTTAGCTCAATCACTGAAACATATTCGAATTTGTAAGAAGAAGCATTGTAGGTTTGCAATTTATAAGCACATGCATCAAGATCCCTGCCACACTTAACCTTATTAACTTCATCAACTAAATAAAACATTAAACCACTTCTACGTAAATCGTTGATGGGTAAAAATTCTTCTTTTTTGAATGAAGGATGAAATTGTCTAACTTGTATTAACTGGCCAAATTTTTTTAATTCTTTATAAACGTCTGAAAAATCTTCTTCAAGAATGACAGGCTTGAGTGAAAGTTTTTCGTCCTGAAACTCCAAAATAAAATCTTCTGGAACTATTTCTCCGCTGGGTAAAGTAACCATGCGAGTTCCATCGCCAACCACTCCGCCACCCACAGCGAATGCATTTACAGTTAAGAAAATTGAAAGGAAAATAAAAAATAAAGTTTTCATGAGATGTACCTCTTGTTTAACTAAATTCTGCCAGGCAGAAACTATTAATTATAGGTACCAGTCATTTAGACAAAACTTAAAATTCTACACTCTGAAGAAACAAGGACTAATTTTAAGCACAGTGGTACTGTTAATTTGCACGCATAATAACATGATCTGAATTTCTCGCAATAAATTAATTTGTGTCTGAAATATTTTCACGCTGCGAACGAATTGATCCAAAATATCTGTTACCGAAATTTAGAATTTTTATCTCGCCGAATTTTTAATAAACTCACTTAAATAATGGCGAACCAGTGCTCTGGTGGCAACCGTTTCCCCGTGGAATCGCCAGGTGATGTTATTGAATGGTCCCAGATGTGCCTTGATTTCGTGAACGGATTCATGGTTGTTACCGGTGCTCATTCTGGCTGACAGGAGTTCACCATTGGACGCTATAAAACCAATCGTGATCAGGTCGTTTGCCCTTCGATTAAAGATAAGTCGAAGCGAATTTCTAAAGAGCATAAAATCGTTTACAGTATTTGATATTTTAAAAATTTTAATTTGGGACAAGTTCGTTGTTCCGCCTCTGTATTCGTTAAATTTTGTAACATAGACTTCAAATAAATCTCTTAGTTCATTCATGAAACCGATGGAAGACTCTTCAAGTAAGTGAGAGGGATTGATGTGTTCGCCAAAATTAATAATCCCCGACTCATCCATGTTAAGTTCATCCAAGGCTAAATCTTCAAGCCATTTGGTTGATTCTTCCTGTCTTACGGTGATTTCGTTCATACTTGAACTCCAATTTAATCAATGTATTTAAATAGATGTATGTCTATGTTTAATGATGAGAAAAATGACCTGTATTGTCAAGAATTATTGTCTAAGGGGGCAAATAATGGGTCTAGTAGGTGGTCTGGATTTTCCTGCCTCTATTAGACAGGTGGGCGCAGTAATTAACCACTTTAGGCTTCTCATCAGTCGACCGAAGTCCACATGAGCTTGCACACCGTGATCAGGGACCACTCCCGTACTTATGGTTGTAGGGCAGAAAATATTTGTGCCAACTACAAGACCCACTTGGGATTATAGCAAGAAATCAGCTATGGACTCAAGAAATGTTTTGGTTATGATTATAAAATCAATCAGTTAGATGATATTTTTATTTTTTTTATTAAATTTTTAAAACAGAATATGTTTAGTTGATTGAAATTGATTGCGCTTTGAGTTATAATTAAAGGGTACGATATGACTACTCTCGGGTTAGAAAAATTGTGAACTTAGCTTAAGAGTTTTTATATTGTACCGATATGTTTTCATAGAAATGTGTCGGAGAAAAGTTTTAAGGAGAAAGTGGATGAGTCTTTTTTTGAGATTTATAAAAAATGAGGATGGACAGACCTCCACAGAGTACATTTTATTACTTGCCGTGGTGGCCCTTATTGTCTTTCGTTTCAAGGGAGCTGCCATAGATAGACTCGGCAAGCTTATAGATGGTGTGTTTAACAATGCGGATGGTTTAGTGCAAGAAATGAGCGAACTTCAGTAAGGTTTAAACGGAATGTATTCGAGAAAGGGAAATGTCTTTTTTTAGGTTTAAAAAGTTTAGACCGTTTTAGGTGCTTATATTTAAAAGGTAGGAATTGATCCTACCTTTTTTTTGGCTTTTCTCCTATAATTTAACTATGAGAAAAAAATCTTCCGGGCAGGCGGTTATCGAATATCTTATTTTTTTTGCAATGATGTCAATTATAGCTTTTAATCTGGCCAAGGCAATTCACGGTTTTTTGGCATCCAATATTGGCGGCTTGGCGGTGGTGCTGTCCAGACAGCTAAAAACCGGAGTTTGCAAGAATACTTGTTATTTTGAGCATTACCGGAATTCTATTCCAGACGAAGAATGAAGCTAACAATTGTCATTTTTGTATTAATTGAACTGATTATGGTTTCCTATCTAGACTTTAGAGACAAGAAAATTTCAAATTATTGGATTATATTAAATCTTGCAATAACGGTTTTATTCTATTTATTTTTATCAGAAATTTATATATTTGACTGGAATATTTTTCTTTATCCGGTTTCATTTTTAATTCTTGGATTCATACTTTTTGCCATTAATTTAATGGGTGCCGGGGATGCCAAATTTTTATTCAGCATTTACCTGATGTTACCCTTGGAAATTCATGATGAATACTTTACTAGTTTGCTGGTGACCACAATTTTTGTCTCAATTTTCAATTTGTTATTTCGGGCCTATAATAGACGGGTGATGATTTATCATGAATATTTAATGAGAAATTATAAGAATATTATGCGAGCAATTTTAGGAAAAAAAATGCCTTTTGCTCCTGTGATGATGATTGCATGGGTTTTGTTTATTCTGGATTATATATATGATGTTTACTAGGAAGGATTTTTTATCTACCGGCCAAAGCACGGTGGAGTATTTGCTTTTATTTGCGGTCATGGCTGCAATTACCATGTCTATTTTAGGAAGTGATAAGTTTAAACAGATTATGGGAAAAGATTCTGAATTTTTTGTGGCATTAAAAAATTATATGGAATATTCCTATCGGCATGGGGCACCAGGAAGCCGGGATATTTCGGTAACCAGAACCGGAGGAGTACATGAACTCTACTTTAATGTTGAAAAAGGCGGGACACATTTTTTTACTCCCTTGGAAGAGTACCCAAAAAACTAATCAAGGCCAGTCATTAATCGAATTTATAATGACTCTTTCGTTTAGCCTGGGGATAGTGTTTCTATTTTTTAGTATTGCCTTTAATGCGACAGACGGATACATCGTGCATTATGCAACGTTTATGGCGAGCCGGACTTATCTGGTGGTGGATGTAAATGCCAACCGTCCCAATGGTTCAGATGCCATCGCCTTAAGTGAAGCACAGAGGGTGTTTGCGAAATATCTCAATCCAGCCAAGGGTAGTTTTTTTGTCAATAATCCCGATTCGGTGGTCGGATTTCCCTACGTAGGGGTGGGGTTTGATTTTAAACAAAAATTCAGTTTTGGCCTAATCGGTGTGAAAGATGCAATGAATTTAAAATCAGAATCCTATTTAGGACGTGAGCCAACCAGGGCGGAATGTGCTGAAAGGATTTGTTATGCCATGCTGGGTGTCGGCGGTGGTTGTGAGTCACTGGTGCACTATACTTTATACGACAATGGTTGCTAAATAATGAAAAAAATAAAAAATAGAAAAAATAATTTTGAAAGCGGGCAATCGATTGTGGAGTTTGTGATTTTTTTGCCTTTGATCATGATTATTTTTTTGATGACGATTACTATTTCCGCATCCATCAATGGATCAATTAATCAGCAAAAAGCCACACGCGGGTATTTTTATTTTCTGGTCAAGGGAAATCCTCGTGGTCCATTTATGCAGGATCTGACTACCTTGGTTGGAAGAGTTGCAATGGTGGGGACCAATGTAATAGGCTGGAGTGATTATGCTATCGGGGAAGAAGCCGTTGCACCTTGCTATTCATTACAGTCCCTAATTACTAACCAGGCCAGCGATGTATGTGATAATACGAGCAGTGTTCATGGCAGGAATGCAAAATCAAAATTTATCAGGCCGGTTACGATGTATGGTGTTTGTAGTGCGTATGTTTATAAGCTCAATAACCAAGCAGATTATTCAGATATGAGCGGTGTGGCCTGGTCTTCCGCCTATTGCTCCCGCAAAAAATAAATTGTTTTGCTCGGGTATTTGTCCACTAGGACAAAACTTCCCCATGTCCGAAAGTCATCATCAAGTCTGATAAAATAAAATCAAATAATTGGGTGAGGTTATATTATGAATACACGTTCATTTTCATTAGCACTGATTCTGGCGGTTTTGGCCATGGTAATCGTATGGACGTATGTAGATAGCGAAATAAGTGAAGTTAAAAAAGAATATGGGCAGTCTCAAACTGTAATAGTGGCCTCACGAGATATTAATGAATTGGAGCTAATTGATGATTCCATGATTGATACTATTGCGGTGCCAATGAAGTTCGCCCAGCCTGGTAACTTTAAAAGTAAAAAAGAATTAATGAATACGGTGGCCATGGTTCCTATTAAAAAAGGAGAGCAAATTACCAAACCCCGGGTCGATTATCCTGGAGTAAAAACCGGATTGTCCAGACAAGTTAGTCCGGATAAGAGGGCCATTGCCATTTTGATTAGTGATAGAACGGCGGTCAGTAAATTAGTCAAGCCGGGAGATCGAGTGGATGTCCTGGCTTCGATCGACTATGCCTCCGGCAGAAAAGATATTCAAAAGGTATCCACGGTTTTGCAGGATGTGCTGGTGCTTTCCACTGGGTTTGATATGACCAATTCACTTCCCATGTATGGAAGAAAAACGGATAAGGTTATTGAAGCGATGAAATTAAACACCTACACCAACTATAATACGGTGACTTTAGAGGTGACCTCTTTTGAAGCGCAACAGTTGGTTTTTTTACTTAATTTCAACGCTGATCCTTATCTGGTATTACGAAATAATAATGACCGAGACCGGGTGAAAATCAAACCGACCAAAGTATTTGATGTCATTGGGGATGACGCCCAGGAAGCAAAATTGTTTTTTCAGCAAAAATATAGTGAGAAAAAATAAATTATGAAAAAAATTATAATTTTAATTTTTACTATTTGTTTTATTCATCTGGCTTTTTCGCAAGATACTGATACGGATACAGAGACTGAAACCAGTGTAGAATCAGCTGATACGCAGACCGAAAAAGTAGAGGTGGAAGAACCGGCGACCGAGACTAAAACATCTGAAACTCAAGCCGAAGTCACGGAAGAAGTGAAAGAAAAGGAAGAAGGGAAAGAAAAGGAAGCAGGGAAAGAAGAGACTACTTCGGTTAGCGAAGTTCCATCATCGGGTTTTTCGTCCGAGGAAGTGAAAGAGGAGCCGCCAAAAGAACCAGAGGTAAAAGAGACGGCACAAGCGGATTCATCATCAGTAAAACCGGATGAATTACAAGCCGAGGATAATAAGGTTGATAATAAAACAGAAGAGATCAAGCCGGAACAAATGGAAGTTGAGGTCGTGTTAGGTGTGGATAAACACCTTGAGTTGGATTTTATTCCCAATAGACAGGTTCAGGTGGGGAATCGATCTGTCTTGGATTATGAATTTTTGGTGGGTCGAAAGGAAATAACCTTAAAAGGTTTAAAACCTGGAACAACGAATGTTACTTTGAGGGATAATACTGATCCTGATAAAAAGCTCACCCTTAATATTAAAGTTACCACTAATGCGCAATCAAAAGTTTTGCAAGATCTGCAATCATTTTTAAAGGATATCGAGGGTATCGAAATAAAAGTGGTGGGGGATACTATCACGTTGGATGGTTTTTTAGTTATCCCAGACGACATTGGAAGAATTTTGTATATTTTAGAGAAATATCCCGACATTGTTAATTTAGTGGAATTGTCTCCTCAAACGCAAAGGGAAGTTGCTAAAAAAATGCAAGAAGAAATTCACGCCGCCGGAATGAGGCAAGTGAATGTGCGCATAATTCATAAAACTTTTGTGTTGGAGGGGGTGGTCTCCTCTAATGATGAAAAATCAAAAGCATCCCGGATTGCCACCCTGTTTTTACCCGATAGAATACAGTCTCTTGCAAAAAGAAAAGGCGGAATTGAAACCGTACCCAGATCAATTATCCAGGATTTTATAAGTGTTAATGAAAAAAAAGATCAGCCACCCTTGCCCAAACTGATCAAGATTACGGCTCAATTTGTTGAGCTGACCAAATCCTTTTCGGATGTTTTTGGTTTTGAATGGTCGCCTTGGCTGGGAGGAAGTGGTGGAGAAATACAGTTGGGAAAAACCAGTGGAGGGCTTACCACCAACTCCAGAAGTACTTTGTCTGCGGTTATTTCTGATCTTTTTCCTAAACTCTTATCTGCTCAAAATGCTGGACACGCCAGGGTTATTCAATCCAGCGTTTTAATTGTTAAAGAGGATGTGGTGGGTACGATTAAAAAAACCATTGAATCAGTTAACCCGATAGGAAGTGGTGAATTTCAAAAGAGCCAGACCAGCAAGGGAGGATATCAGCTGGAAGTCAAACCTAAAATTTTGAAGGATGAAAATATTGATCTGGAGATCGTTATGAATTCGGATACGATTTCGGGACGTAGCCAAGAGGAAATTGAAACGCTTAAAAATAATATTAAAACAACCTTGATTGTCAAAAGCAAGGAGTCTGCCGTGATAGGGGGAGTGTTTGATAAGAAAGATGAAACTCAATTTAATACACCTTCTCAACAAAAAACCAGAGAGGGAGAGGGGCAAAAATTATTTTCATTTATCAGAGGTAAACAGAATGTAGTAAGCAAGGCCCAATTTGTCATGTTTATCACCCCGGAAATTATTCCGTCTGCTTCGACTGGTGCCGAAGAAATAAAGAAAAAATTTAGAAGGAGAAAATAGTTGGCTGGTTATGTGATTGCAATCGCTGGAGGTAAGGGCGGGGTTGGTAAATCTCAGGTAGCGGCCAATTTAGCTTTTTCTTTTGCTCAAGAATCAAAAAGCAAGGTTTTACTGCTAGATTTTGACCAAAAGGCCAGCGGTGACCAGGATTTTATCACAGGCATCAAATCGAATAAAACCGTAAAGGAACTTTCGGAGTTTAAAGGTGCTATTGATCCAAGAAGTATTGAACCATTTTTAGGCCGGCATCCCTTAGGGGTATCGTATCTTTCCATGTCCACCGATCCTACAGCATCTTTTAATATAAATGTTGATGGATTAACCAAGACTTTGAAGGCTTTGCCCAATATTTTTCCGATTACGATAATTGATTGTGGAGGTGAACTAAATGATTTGGCTCTTAAAGCAATGGAGTTTTCAACGGTCATATTTCTGGTGGTTACTCCGGATATTTTAGCTGCTAATCAAACCAAGAGAATGTATTCCGATTTATTAACCCAGCTGTTTCCAAAAGATGTGATTCAGATCCTCTTTAATCAGTTTCAAAGTAATCACCCGGTTACTCCAGATGTTGTTTCCCGACAAATTGGCAAACCTATTTTTTCGTTGATACCAAAAGATGAGGAGACTTGTGTTTCATCTTTGAATATGAAAAAGCCGGCGATGATGGTATTTCAAAATAGTCCATTTGCCAGAGGTATTCAAGAAGCCGTTAGAAAGATAATTCAAAAAAATGTTTTACAGACCCTTTCCAAGCTGCAAAGGAAGGCACCCGAAAAGAAAAAACTTTTACCTGGGGGAGCCAAAGAAGGAGCGGGCACGATAAATCGCCCCTGGATTGATTTAAAAATGAGAGTTCATACCTCCCTGGTGGATGAACTGGATATGAAGGAGAGGGATAAAGATAAAAACGATCCCAATGCGGCACTTATAATGCGTGAAAAGGCGAAAAAGAAAGTGGTCGAGTTGCTAGGCAAGGAGGAAACGAAGGGAGTCATTGATTCACGTGAGGATATGAATCAAATTGTAAAAGAAATACTAGATGAAGCTTTGGGGCTTGGGCCCCTAGAGGATCTTCTGGCGGACAAAACCATTTCGGAAATAATGGTGGTTGGTCCGTACAAGGTTTACTATGAGCAATCGGGAAAAATTAAATTATCCAAAGTGACTTTTTCCAACGATCGACAGGTCTTAAATGTCATTGAAAGGATCGTTTCTCCGATTGGAAGAAGAATAGATGAAAAAACCCCTTATGTGGATGCCCGGCTTCGTGACGGATCAAGGGTTCATGCAATCATACCCCCGTCAGCGATTGATGGCTGTTGCATTACGATTAGAAAATTTCCAGAAAACCGGCTCACGTGGAAGGATTTGGTGACTTATGGATCGGCTACTCAGGAGATGGCAGATTTTTTAAGAATTGCAGTGGAAGGTCATCGTAATATTATTATAAGTGGTGGTACTGGTTCTGGTAAGACGACTCTCATTAATATTCTGGGTGGTTTTATTCCAGCTAACGAAAGAATTATCACTTGCGAAGATTCTGCGGAATTGGATCTTCCCCAGGAACATGTGGTCAGGTTGGAAACCAAACCACCATCGCTTGAAGGGGAGGGAGAGATTGATATCAGGCTTTTGGTAAAACAGACCCTGCGGATGAGACCTGATCGAATTATTGTTGGTGAGTGTCGTGGTGGTGAGGCCCTTGACATGTTACAGGCCATGGGAACCGGGCATGACGGTTCGATGACGACGGTGCATGCGAACAATCCCCGGGAGGCCATTGGACGACTGGAAACTCTGGTTCAGTATGCTGGAACCGGACTGGCACCCAAGGTGATAAGGGAAATGATTGCTTCAGCTCTTCATATGATTGTTCAGCAGTCAAGAATGGAGGATGGTACTAGGAAGATGACCCATATAACCGAGCTGGGAGGATTGCAAGGAGATGTGGTTATCCTTCAAGACATTTTTCTTTTCTACCAGGAAGGAATGGATAAATCAGGTAAAATTACCGGAAAATTTCAGGCCACAGGATTTATTCCTAAATTTATCGAAGTGCTGGAACGGAAAGGATACAATATTCCCCGGGATCTTTTTTCCAATAAAATGCAAACCAAACCAAGCGCAACATCATCCCCTGAATCACCAAGAGGCAAAAAATGACCAAAATGTTATACCCATTTTTGCAATTACTGGGTTTAAAAGGTGTCATAGGGGTAATTGGCTTGATGACTTTTTTGCTGGTTTACAAGCATAGTGTAAAAATCTTTGACTGGATTGAAAATAATACTTACGGAACCAGGAATTATGTTGTCGATAAATTTGATTACTTATTTATAAAAGTTAACCCGACTCACGTCACATATGTTTTGTTGTTTCTGAGTTTTGGAAATGGCATGCTTGTTTTAATTATCTGCGGGTTTTTTTCCTGGTGGTTGTGGGGAATTCTTTTGGCATTGATAATTTCTTTTATTGGTTGGAAAATTCCCAAGCCATTTATGAACTATCTGGTAAAAAGAAGAATAGATGCATATTCCAGTCAGATGGTGGATGGGTTGACCCTGCTTGCCAATGGTATCCGCGCTGGATTATCAGTACCTCAATCAATTGGCATGGTGGTGGATGAATTACCCATACCAATTTCTCAAGAATTCAATTTGATTTTGCAGCAGAATAAAATAGGTGTTCCCTTAGAGGAATGTTTTGAAAATTTAGCCAAAAGGGTGCCCACCGAGGATAATGATATGTTTGTATCAAGTGTGAATATTTTAAGAGAGACTGGAGGTAATTTATCCGAGGTTTTTGATACGATAGTGTCTGTCATTAGGGAAAGAATCAGATTAAAGCAGAAAATTGATTCAGCTACTGCCCAAGGAAAATTTCAAGGGCTGACCATTTTCTGCATGCCCTGGGTAGTTTTGTCCCTATATTTTATCTCTGATCCAAGTACGGTTATACGGATTTTTACAGAACCTCTTGGAATTATTGCGCTTATTGTGGCGTTGATTTTGGATTGTATTGGTGGTTATTTTATTCTTAAAATTGTTGATATTAAGGTATAAAATATTATTAAGTGTTATCGGCAATACGCCGATAAAAACTTTGGAGACTTAGGTAAAAATTGTTAATATCAAGTAGAAATGAATAAAAAAGGATAGATGTTATGAAATTGCTAAAATTATTTCTTTTTCTGCTCCCTATGATCAGTTATGCAGGTGTGAATTTAAAAAATGGAAATTTTTATATTTCATACACTGATATCGGAGCTCCTGGAAAAGGTGAGGATTTAAAAATTATTCGAACCTACAATTCAAAGGCAACTCGAATCGGATGGTTTGGATTTGGTTGGGGTAGTGAGTATGAAACCTTTCTGAGCGTTTCGGCAGACAGCTCGGTTGTTATTCATGAGAATGGTTCTGGCGCAATGACTCGATTTGTTCCTAAAACTTCACTTGATGTTGACCAAGCAGCCAATAATATCGTGGCAGCAATCAGGAAAAATACCACTCTTAATGAGAAAGATGCGGCTAATTTGATTGTAAAACTCAAAGGGGACGCAGAACTGAGACATGCCTATGCCAAAAAATTTGATGTTAAAGGAGAGTTGGCGGTAGGAACAATGCTTTATTCCAGCGATTTTGGGCCACAGAAGGTGGAAAAACTTAAAACGGGTTATGTCCGTCATTTTAACGCAGGTAAAAAGCAGTATTTTGATAATGAAGGAAGATTGTTAAAAGTTATTGATAAAAATAACTACACTGTTGATTTCAATTACAAGGATAAAATGCTGGTTTCCATCAAAGATTCAGATGGCAAACAATTATTTTTTGAATGGTACGACAGTGGCAAGGTTTCAAAAATCACTACAACGGCTAAAGATAAGGCGGCTACCTATAAATATGAAGGCCATGATCTGGTATTTGCCCAAGCTGCAAGCGATCACAAATTTGTCTATGCTTATGATGGTAATCATAATATGACCCAGGTTAAGTATTCAGATAATTCAAAAATGGATATTACCTATGAACCAAAGACCCAATTTGTCTCCACTATAACAGATAGGTATTCATCCAAAGTCAGCTACGAGTATGGTGCTGATAAGTCCAATCCGGATTTTCATTATTGGACAACGGTTACCAAGGAAGGCTTAAACGCTCGACAGATGAAAAATCGATATGAATATTATATCAAAACCAAAACCGACGGTTCTCTCTATACAGAGAGGATTATTACAGAAGTGGATGGTATTAAAACGGACACCGTATATAATGATTTTAAGCTTCCGATAAAAATCACTCGTGGAAATTTGGCCACTTCATTTAAATATAATGAAAATGGGCTTTTAACCGAAAAGCTCAGTAGAGGAGAGCTTATCAAGATAAGCTACGACGAGAAACACAATAAGATTAACCGAGTTGAAAATAGCAAAGGTGGCAAGATGTATAGCTGGACCAATTTTGTTTATGATAACAAGGGAAATCTTGCCAAAGCTGAAAGCAGCGATGGCAAGTCGGTATTCCTGTCCTACGACATTGGTGGCAGGATCACCCAGATGGTAGATAAGGGGGAGAGTAAGGAAAAAAGAACCCTGGTTTTCACTTATGGTTCCTTGGGCAAGCCGGTTAAAATCCAAATGGTAGGTAAAGGCGAGATCAATGTATCTTATGATAATTACGGTGCAATAAAAAAAGTGGATTCACAAAAGGGACACAAGATGGCCTTAGAGGTAACCCAGGCATTTCAATCGCTTCTTTCAATAGTTAAGCCTGCAGGAGTTAACTTAAACATGTAATGCCAATATTGTGAGGCACTTTTTTAGCAAGAGATCAATATGTTTGGTAATAGTTTGGAGAAAAAAGATAGTCAGAATATAATGGGTTTATAAGGGAGAAAATATATGAAAAAATTGATGGTTATATTAGCACTTGGATTGATGGCGTTTATAGGCACGGTTGTGCAAGGTGAAGATGATAAGGCAGCAGCTCCAGAAGCGGCTGCAACAGCTCCAGAACCGGCTGTAACAGCTGCAGAAGATTCAGGTCCTAAAGATTGTAACCCGATCGAGGTCGACGAAACTAAAAGGATTGGTGAGGTTTCTGGAGCTGATCTTGGAAAATATAATGAGGATTTTGGTAAAGCAACTAAAGAAAAGTAATAATTATTGTTTGTCCATTTAGTTATCATTTTTAATAATATTTAAGCAATTGAGTTAAGCCCCCTGAATCAGGGGGCTTTTTTTTGGGTACTGGCAGGCTCTTTCAAGTCGTATCTGTCTAGAAACTATACAGATATAAAAGATTAAACAATTAGGTCCTTATCAATATCTTATAACTAGCTAAGAATTCAATATCCTCCTTTGGCACGACACATGCAACTGTATTGGTAACGCAATTGTTTTAGAATAGAGCAAGGAGAGACATATGAAAAAATTATTTTTGGCATTATTTGTTTTAAGTTTTTTTAGTTTGAACGCGTATGCAGCTTTTGAAGTTGGCAAAGAAGAGTTAAGATCAAATTGTAGTGCGACGCTTGATAACCCTAGAGGGCAAGATGCAGTGAAGAGACCAGAATCTGTTCAACAAATTAAAGAAGAAGCAGCAGTAAAAGTCAACACAGACGTATAAATTTAAATATTCTTCCCCCCCCCCAAAAAAAAGGGATACTCAGATTATGAGTATCCCTTTTTTATTTGAGTTAAATTAAAAATTTGGTCGTTACTCCTCTTTGGAAGAGTTGATAATTTTTTCGAGCAGTAACTTTTCTTCTTTGGTATAACTGCCCATAGGTGATTCATCTTTTAAGGACTTGTGGTTAAATGATTTACGAAATTTGCTTTTTTGTAAGGCTGATTGGTTTGATTGCACTACATCTTCTTCCATGGAAAAAATTTTTTTAAGGGTTTTTTCTCCACGTCCAAGGCCAATTTCTATATTTTGGTGGATATAATTAATAATTTTGCTGGTGGTTGGTTTCATACGTTTGTAGGCGTGGTCAAAAAGCGGCCTATGATATAGGGGGATGCTCAGAATTATAAATGAAATAAAAAAGTAAAAAACAAATTTAAGTATAAACATTTTTTCCCCTATTTATCATTTTCGATATTTTGAGCGATTTTGTTTACGGAACTTAGAAGATCATTTTTATCAAAAGGCTTGCTTATAAAATCCTGTGCCCCTCCAGATATGGCATCGATGATCACACTTTCCACGTTCAGTGAGGATATCAGGATGTAAGCGAAACTTTTTTTCTTGTAGTCTTTTAGGGCATTCATTAGTTCAATGCCGCTTACTTCAGGCATGACAACATCAATGATGAATAAATCAACGCTGGTGGTGTGGGCAATTTGAATAGCCATTTCAGCATTGCTGGCTTCTCCCACAACGACATGTCCGTCTTCTTCTAAAATTTCAATCATGGTTTTCCGGGAAAACGATGAGTCATCAACGACCGCAATTTTTAATTTTAAGGGGGTGGTTTTGATTGGTGCATTTTCGGTGTTATTGGAGGTCATTCATTTTTCCTCAAAAGTTACTTGGCCAATTTGCTTATACATTTAGTTTTATTCTACCAAAAAATATAAAACTATAAACTAATATAAAAGGTTAAACAAAAAAGCAGCCACATAGTAGCTGCTTTTTTTTACTAGAGTATTTTAATTGGTTATCCGTTTAAGCGGCGACGGGCATTTTAATTTTTCCTCTGATCGATAATTCTTGATGCAATATTTTTTGTCGCTCTTTCCAGTCAACCAAGGCAATATTTAAGACTTCTTCAAAGGTTTTTACGGGTATAAATTTAATTTTTAATCGGTATTCCTCTGGAATTTCAATCAGGTCTTTTTTGTTTTTCCAAGGGATAATTATGGTCTTGATGTTCATTCTCATGGCAGCTAGTGCTTTTTCTTTCAATCCCCCAATCGGAAGGACTTTCCCCGTTAAAGTGATTTCGCCGGTCATGGCAACGTTGCTTTTGACGGCTGTGTTGGTTAATAGTGAAACCAAGGCAGTGGCCAGGGTAATACCTGCACTGGGGCCATCTTTGGGAATGGCACCTGCAGGAATATGTAAATGAATTTCGTTATCTTCAAAAATTTGTTCGTCAACTCCAAGTTCATAAGCTTTGCTTCTGATAAAACCAATGGCGGTTTGGGCAGATTCTTTCATAACTTCGCCAAGTCTGCCAGTTAGGGTTATCCCTTTGCCTTTCATACGGGTGGTTTCAATTCTTAAAATTTCTCCCCCCACCGAAGTCCATGCCAGACCGGTAGCTATTCCTATTTCATCTTCGGTCAGCTCGTCTTCTTTGGTAAAGAGTGGTGGTCCTAGAAATTTTTCGACAGTATCTGCCAGCAGGTGGGTTTTAGCAATGTCACCCTTGGCTATTTTCATGGCCACTTTTCTACAAAGTGCACCTATTTGTCGTTCCAGGTTACGAAGACCGGCTTCACATGTGAAATTCCGAATGACCGTTTTAACACTTTCATCGGAGAACTCAATGTGCTCCTCGCAAATGCCATTTTCTTGCATTTGTTTCGGAATAAGGAATTTGCGGCTTATCGTGAGTTTTTCTTCTTGCGAGTATCCTGACAGACTGATGACTTCCATGCGGTCTTTTAGTGCAGGGGGAATGTTTTCCAGCATATTAACAGTGGCAATAAAAATGGTATTGGATAAATCGAAAGGTACATTCAGGTAGTGATCCCTGAATGAATTATTTTGTTCTGGATCAAGTACTTCCAAAAGAGCACTGGCGGGGTCGCCCTTTATGTCATTGGCCATCTTATCAACTTCATCAAGAAGCATGACCGGATTGTTTGAACCAGCTTGCTTGATTGCCTGGATAATTCTTCCTGGCATGGAGCCCACATAGGTTCTGCGGTGTCCTCTTATTTCTGCCTCATCTTTAACACCACCTAGGGATATCCGGGCAAATTTTCTTCCAGCCGCTCGTGCTATAGATTTGCCAAGACTGGTTTTTCCAACGCCGGGAGGGCCTGCTAGACAAAGAATCGGGCCCTTCATATCACTGCCCTTCAAGCGTTTCACAGCAAGATATTCCAGAATGCGCTCTTTGACTTTGTGTAAATCAAAGTGATCCTCATCAAGAATCCTTTGTGCCTCATCAAGATTAAACTGTTCTTCAGTAGTAATTGACCAAGGCAGATCAGTTAGCCAATCAAGATAATTTCTAATGATGGATGATTCCGAGGAATCGGGGTGCATTTTTTCCAGACGACTAAGTTGTTTCAAAGATTCTTTTTCAGTATCGAGGGGCATTTTAGCCTTAATTATTTTTTCTTTTATTTCTGCAAATTCGTTCCCTTCTTCTTCCGCGGGGTCTTCCCCCAGTTCATTTTTGATAGCCTTGATTTGTTCCTTGAGAAAATATTCTTTTTGTGATTTGGTTATTTCATCTTGGGCCACATTCCTGATTTTTGCCTGCATGGCCATGATTTCAAGTTCTCGGGATAAAATTTCATTTATTTTGTTAAGCCGCTCAATGGGATCAAGGATTTCCAAGATAATCTGGGCCTCTACTACATGGAGATTTAAATTACTGGCAACCAGATCTGCTAGCCTTCCGGGATCTTGAATGTCATCAAGTACCATTAAGATGTCTGATGAAAGCACTTTTCCGTGGGTGATTATTTTTTCAAGCTGTTCACGAATTGTTCTCATGAGGGCATTAACAGGGAGAGGATCACGCCCATTGACATCCAGATCTTCTACTTTTTCGATTCTGGTGATAAAGCATGGCTCTTTTTTAACAAACTCGGTAATTCTGGCTTTGGACAGACCTTGGACTAAAATTTTAACTCGTCCGTCAGGAAGTTTTCTCATTCTCATGATCATGGCAACGGTACCCATTTCATATATTTCATGGGGTTCTGGACACTCCGCTAAAATGTCCTTTTGACTGGCAAGCAAAATAAGCTGATTGGTCTTATTCAGAGCATGATCAACGGCTTCAATTGAAGATTCTCTGCCAACAAACAAAGGTAAAATCATAAATGGATATACAACAATATCTCGGATCGGCAACAGAGGGAGAACTTCCTTAAACTCAATACTTTCCCCATTATAATTAGTAACCATCCACTTCCTCCACGAAAAGTGTCTAACGTGAGCACAAAATGCTGTCGAATTTTGTTCGGTTAACATATGATAAGTCTTTAAACTTTTTAATGTTTTTATCTTTTTTTTTCTTTGGTAATCAACTAAAGTAGTCGGAGTAAAACGGAATTATAATACGTTACCAGATAAATGCATTGTGCCAGTTAATATTTAAAAATATAGGGTAAAATACCCACCAAAAAAGGTCTGATATTATGAAAAAAACAATTGGTATAGTTATTTTAGCAGCCGGACAAGGGAAAAGAATGGGAACAGATACGCCTAAGCCCTTACTGATCGCATCCGGCAAACGTCTGATAGATTTCCCAATCAACGAAGCTAAAATGTTCTGTGAAAAAAGCAACCTTTCCTTTCTTATTACGGCGGTAACCGGACACAAAAGAGAGCTGGTGAACGATTATCTTGCGCACAATTTTCAAGATGTCGCTACGGTTTTTCAAAAGGAGCAGCTAGGAACGGCAGATGCAATTAGGAGTTATTTTGACCAGCAAAAATCCGGGAAGCAATACGATTATACGCTTATTCTTTGCGCTGATACTCCACTAATCCGAAGTATCCATTTGAGTTTTTTGTGGAAAAGCCTATTAAGTCAAAATCTCGATGCGGTAGCGGCCACATTTATTGCAGATGATCCTGCGGGCTATGGGAGAATTCTACGGGGAGAAAAGGGATTTAAGATAGTGGAGCACAAGGATGCCACGGAAGAGCAAAAAATAATCGATGAGGTCAATTCAGGTTTATATATTATGAAAACCGATTACTTGGTAAATCATTTGGAGAAAATTGACGCTAATAATATGTCCAAGGAATTTTATTTGACCGATGTTTTTAAAGAAGAAGCAAACGTGGCACCAATTTTATTTGATGATTATAAGAGTTTTGTCGGTGTGAACAACCCGGATCAACTAGAAGAAGTTTACCTGGAACTCAATTATGAAAAAATTTATGACTTAAAGAAAAATGGTGTGTTTTTTTATGATTCAGCTTGTACTTACGTTGACTGGGATGTGGAAGTGGGGGCTGGTTCGATTATTTATCCCCAGGTATCGCTTAGAGGAAAAAGTGTGATAGGAAAAAATGTGGTAATTGATGCTGGTTCAATAATCAAGGACTCAAGAATTGATGATCACACGGTGATCAACCCTTATTCGATTGTTGATAAATCCCATATTGGTAAAAGCGTTGCTATTGGACCTTTCGCCAGAATCCGTCCAGATACAGAAGTTGGAGAAAGTAGTAAAATAGGAAATTTTGTTGAAACAAAAAAAGCAATATTAAGAAAGGGTGTAAAGGTCAGTCATTTGAGTTATGTAGGGGATGCTATAATTGGAGAGGATACCAATATAGGGTGCGGCTTTATTACCTGCAATTATGATGGTGCCAATAAACATTTGACGGAGATTGGCAAAGGATGTTTTATTGGTTCGGATTCGCAAATGATTGCACCGGTTAAAATTGGGGATAATTGCTATGTGGCAAGTGGTTCGACCATAAATAAAAATATGGCCGATGGGGATTTTGCGATAGCGAGATCAGTTCAGGAAAACAAACCGGGCCTTGCAAGAAAATTTATTAAAAAAAAGGATAAATAGATGTGTGGAATTGTCGGTTATATTGGAAAAGGCAACGCAGTTGATATTGTTATTGAAGGGCTTAAGAGACTTGAGTATCGAGGATATGATTCTGCGGGAATATCATTTAAAAATGAAAATGGGCATATTTCCCTTTTTAAAAAATCAGGTAAAATTCAAAATCTTGAAAAATTGCTTGAGGGTGAAAAGCACCAATCCAATGTTTGTATCGGTCATACCAGATGGGCAACGCATGGGGAAGTCAATGATATAAATGCTCATCCACACGCAACCGATTCAATGATTGTGGATGTGGATAGGTGTATTGCCATTGTTCATAATGGAATTATTGAAAACGCAGATGTTTTAAAAGCAGAATTGAAAAAAACGGGCATTCATTTTAAAACTGATACAGACTCAGAAGTTTATTTAGGGTTGTTACTTAGGGAGCTTCACTTGAATAAAACTTACCTGGAAGCTATTGTGAATTCTTTTAGTAAAATTGAAGGGAATTCTGCTTTTGTTATACAGTTTAAGGATTCAAATGAGATCTATGCATTAAAAAGGTCTGCTCCGCTGGTATGTGGTCTTAATCAGGAAAATGGTGAAATTATTATTTCTTCAGATCCCTATGCCCTGGCAGGTAGGGTAAGAGATATTTATTTTCCGGAAGATGGCGTTATTATTAAGGCGGGAATGAATGGGGAGCTTTCTTTTTTGGAATTGAATTTACAAGCATCAAATAGAATTGTTCATAAAAAATTAAACACCGATTATAAAGCCATTGACAAAGGGTCTTACGACCATTTCATGTTAAAGGAAATCAATGAACAACCGGGCCTGATCAGGGGCCTTACTCAATATTATTTTGAAGGAGAAGGTCTTTTCCGGTTGGAAAATATTAAACAAGAAAAACAACCCGAAAGAATCCATATTGTTGCTTGTGGTACCGCCTGGCATGCTGGTTTGATCATTAAAAATTTTTTAGAAAGTTATAATCAAATCCACTGTCATATTGATTGGGCCAGTGAATTCAGATATCGAAATCCACTTATCAAGTCCAATGATATGGCTTTGTTTATCAGCCAATCTGGTGAAACTGCAGATACGTTAGCGGCTCAAAAATTGTGTAAGGAAAAAGGGATAAAAACCTTTTCAATCGTAAATGTGGAAGGATCAACCCTGTATCGGGATTGTTATGAAAATCTTCTTATTCAAGCGGGGGTTGAAATTTGTGTTGCCAGCACCAAGGCTTTTACTCAACAGGTGTTGACAGGTTATTTAACCACACAATATTTATTAGGGAAGGATGTTTGTAAAAATACAATTAGAGAAAAATTCAGTCTTTTGGCTAACCGAATTGAATCAATTCTAAATTCCACTGAGCAAATTGAGAAAATAGCTTATAAGATTTATGCAAAAAAAGGATTTATCTTCACTGGCAGGGGTATTTATTTTCCAGTCGCTCTGGAGGGAGCGTTGAAACTTAAGGAAATAGCATATGTGCATGCGGAAGGTTATGCCGCCGGGGAACTCAAGCATGGGCCTATTGCCCTGATTGATGAAAGTATGGTTAATATAGCTATTGTGGGACCTGAATTATATGATAAAACCGTGTCAAATATTCAAGAAGTCAAGGCTCGTAGAGGGATTATTGTTATCATTGGTCCCCAAAATCATCCCATTTTAGAATCAGTTGGTGATTATTTTATTCCTTTGGATTTTAGTGGTTTGGGTGAATTGTCTCCAGTTTATGTCAACGTGGTTACCCAATTGCTAGCCTATTATATGGCAAAATTTAAAGGAACTGATATTGATAAACCCAGAAATTTAGCAAAATCTGTCACAGTAGAATAGAGATGATTTTAAATGAGACTCAACAACAGGTTATAACACATGTGGATGGACCGATTATGGTGCTGGCCGGTGCTGGCAGTGGAAAAACCAGGACTCTTGTTTCAAGAATTATTTATCTTTTGGAAGACAAAGGCATAAGCCCTTATAGAGTTTTAGCAATGACTTTCTCTAACAAGGCTGCAAGGGAAATGAGAGAGCGTATCGCCGCAGAAGTGAAGTTTGATATTGGTACTTTGCAAATAACAACTTTTCACTCTTTCTGTGCAAGGTTACTTCGAGGTGAGTCGGATTATTTGGGGTTAAGTAAAAATTTTACTATTTATGATGATTCTGAATCTAAAACAGTGGTGAAAAGTATTCTCAAAAGAAGAGGTGTTAATCCCAAGGACATATCCCCTTTTGAGGTTTTGTATTTTATAGATGATCTTAAGAATAATGGCTATTATATTGGAGGTCACCACTATCTCGAAAATGTTAATCCCGAGGATGATTTTTTTAGTATTTACAAAGAGTATGAAGCTGAATTGCATAAGGCAAATGCGGTGGATTTTGGGGGACTATTAACCGGGGTTTTGGAATTATTTGAAAAATATCCCAAAGTTCTAGAGCATTATCGCAACAAATATTGCTATGTATTGGTCGATGAATATCAAGATACCAACCGGGTGCAGTTTGAAATTGTTAAAAAACTTAGCGAAATCCATCAAAACATTTGTGTGGTGGGCGACGAGGATCAATCTATTTATTCATGGAGAGGTGCTGATATTAGAAATATCATGGATTTTGAAAAAGTTTTCAAGGAAGTAAAACTTTTCAAGCTTGAACAAAATTATCGTTCAAGTGGAATGATAATAGAAGCAGCGACGGCAGTTATTGCTAAAAATCAAATGCGTAAAGGCAAAACCATGTGGACTGAAAATTCCAAAGGAGATGCCATTGACATTATCGAATGTGCTGACGAAAAAAGTGAAGCGGAATTTGTGATCAATGAATTGTGCGCATTGAAAAATAATGACGTTATGTTGAAAGATGTAGCGGTTTTTTATAGGACCAATTCGCAGTCAAGGGTAATTGAAGATCATTTGAGAAGAAAGGATATTCCTTATCGGATTGTTGGCGGGATCAAATTTTATGAAAGAAAAGAAATTAAGGATCTGATTGCTTATTTAAAACTTATTGTTAATGAAAAAGATTCTTTGGCTTTTGCCAGAATAATAAATATCCCAACCAGGGGAATTGGAGCGACAACTCTTAGAAAGTTGGAAGAAATGTCTGTTAAAAATAATAATTCATTGTGGGAAACGGTCGTTGAGCTTGTGGAAAATCCGGAAAAATATTCAGATTTTAAATTATCTGCCCGAATAAAGTCAGCCCTGGATGAATTCGTTCATTTAATTCAAGAAGCTAAATATTGGGATAAAAATGGTGTGACTCCCAGCAAGGTGTATGAAAAAATACTTCATAGTTCAGGATACCTTGAGCATCTTAAAACTCAAAAAGACTATGAGAGCCAAAACCGTATTGAAAATTTGGATGAATTATTACATGCGATTGGTGATTACGAGGAAACGCAAGCAAATCCCAATATGGTTTCATTTTTAGAAACCATAAATCTGGATTCGAATAATGAAGAAAGTTCATTGATTAATGAGAATATTTCCAGCGGGGAAGTTTCACTGATGACCGTACATGGGGCTAAGGGACTCGAGTTTAATTATGTCTTTGTGGTGGGAGCCGAAGAAAATCTTTTTCCATCGTATCAGGCCTTGCAGGAATCAGAAAATGGGTTGGAGGAAGAGCGCAGATTGTTTTATGTTGCCATGACCAGGGCCATGAAAAAACTATTTATTCTGTTTGCCCAGGCGCGCATGCTTTTTGGTCAATATAAATTCAATGGTCCCAGTAGATTTCTTTCGGAAATACCAAAACATTTGGTGAATTGGAAACGTTTTGGGATAATAGATAATTCGTGTGATGCATATCATGATTGTGATGAGGGGAGTTTTGATGATTATGGTGATGAATTACCAAGGAAAATAAATGATGATGGTCCTGTTATTCATGTAGTTAGACCAAGATCAAAATTTAATCCTGGAGTGAAAGTGTTACATACACTTTACGGGGAAGGTTTGGTTTTGGAAACTACCGGTGCAGGTAAAGATGAAAAGGTGCTTGTGAAATTCAAAGATGGCTCTAAAAGAAAGTTTCTAACATTCGTAGCCCCTTTGGTAACGCTCAGTGTCTAATCTTTTATATTTATAAACAAGTTTGATATTGGTAACATGCCATGTAGAATAGGTCGGTTATTGTAATATTAATGGAGGGTCTTCTTCGAATGAAAAAGAAATTGTTAATTGTTATGGGTGCTGGTTTTTCTTTGTGTGCATTACTCCTGGCGGGCGCTATTTTTTATGCTTCTACGATTATAACCCCTGACGAAGTAAAAAATTTTACTGTTAAACAATTGCAACAGATTTTTCCTAATGCCAAAATAGAGTTGGGAAAGTTAGATATTGGATTTGGTTTATATGCTAAAATCGAGGTGTCTGATTTAGAGCTGAAAATTGATAAGAAGGAGAAAGCATCCAATTTATTTAAAGTCAAAAACATGTTTGCCAAAGTTCCGTTGTGGGCCATTATTTTAGGTTCAGGAAAGGTCGAAGTCATTCTTGATTCTCCTCAGATTTATTATTACCAGTATTCAAAAGATGAACATAATTGGGGTTATGCCCTTGGAAGTAAAGAAACTAAAACCAGTGAAATGTCTACCACTCGTCCAATAACTGATTCTAAGGCTGGTGCAGAAAATAAATCTGGTGAATTATCGTTGCCTGGTTTCTTGAGTGTTTTAAAATTAAATTTTGAATTGAAGAATCTCGAGCTTCATTATTCATTATTTGATTCACCAAAAAGAAATAATGGGCAAGTTGTTGTTTCAATATTTAGAATCAAAGATTTAAATTTTGAAAAAGAGACAGTTATTCAATTGGCTTCGAATATTAATATAAAAGATGTAGGGTCGTTGGATGTATCTGTGATCGCAGAATTGTATCTAAATAAATTGGTGCAAGAATCTAAACTGCCAATCAAAACTGAAATAATCCTGAATAATGTTAAAATGGCTCAGCTCAAAAACCAACTTCCAGAAATAAAAACCAATATCAACCTGGAAGTTTCTAAAACAGGCGAGGTTAACGGAATTATTAAAACCAAATTTGGAGAAGTAGATTTGTTGGACGCCAAATACTCTTTGAATAAAAAAGAGATTAATGTTGATGATATTTTAGTCAAAGTAAAGCTGGCGGAAATCTTAAAAGTAGTAGGCTTTGATAATAAAATGTTAGATATGAATCAAGCCGTATTTTCACTTTCGGGGAACACCAAGCTCTTAGGGGACGAAAAGCATGCTGATATAAATCTAAAATTTGAAATGAATCCTGGAATAAATTTTAAATATGAAGGGATAGAGGGAACTACAACTATTAATGGAAGTTTCAAAAAGAGTGATTTTAATGTCAGTGCCACTACCAAAGTTTTAGATGGCACCACTAATTTTTCTCTTAGTACTAAAATTGATCCAAATGCTAAAAAATTTGATTTAGCAACCATGAATCCGCTTAATGTAAAAATTGATTTAAATAATTTGAAAATTATGCGTAATATGATTTCTGGTATCTTATACAAAAATGATGGTAAAAAAGCACAAACCTCATCTCCTGAGGAGAAGAGTGATAAAGAGATTTCTAAAGTAGCGGTTGCTGAGAAAAAAACACCTATGGTGCTACCACCTTGTGATATTTACCTAGGTATCAATCAGATTAATATAGATAAAGACCAATTTTCTGGAAAAGGGTATATTAAAATTCGGGATGGAAAAATCGAGACCAAGGAGATGAATTTTAAGCTAGGTGATGGTAGTATCGCCCTGACTCATACCACTAACATTGGCAAAAATAATGTGTTGGATAACAAATTTAATCTCATCACTAAAAATATTAATTTTTCCAGTTTTACAGTTTTTCTACCACCCTCTATTGATAAAATTAATGGTATAGCCAATTTAACGTCATCAGGGGATGTTGTTATCGCTGATGCAAAAGAACCTCAATACAACGTTAAATTGGAAATGAGTGCCCAAAAAGGCGAAGTAAAGGGTTTAAATTTGAAAAATTATCTTGAAGATATCGTCAGTAGCGTAGCGGTTCTGAAGAATTATACGGACAAAGCTTTCGACTTGGATGATTCATTTGATCTTTTTTCATTAAAAGGTGTGTTTTCTAATTCGAAATATCAGATTGAAAAATTTATTTTTGATGGTGCCAAACAAAAGATTAAAATTTCCGGTAGCGGAGAGCTTTATCCACCACCTCTCAAGAAAGAAGGTGCGATCGAGTTGGTGAGTGAAGATGAATTGGGAATATCTAAATTTTTAGAAAAAGAAGCCGGAACCAGAATTCTTCCGATACGTTTGAAAGGAATTGGCTTCAGTCTTAAACCAGATGCGGGTTATACTTTGAAGAAACTTGCGGAAGGAGCTGTGAAACAGCAAGGCAAGAAAGCGGCAAAAAAACTTATTGATGAGCAGGGAGATAAGCTGCTTAACGGATTACTTAAAGGAAAGAAAAACCCGCTCAAGGGCCTTTTCGGTAATTAGATAGGTGAAATATTATGGACTTTAAGTCTGAATTAGGTATTGAACTAACATCCCAACTTTCTTTAAATGGCGATAAGGATGCTATCACTCTAGAAGATGGTGAAGTTTTATATCGCCAAGGCGGGCAGGCAAAGTTTTTTTACATTATTCATAAGGGCAAAATTGGTTTATTTAATAAATCGAAAGATCGTTTTTTTCTTGAAGAAGTGGTGGAACAGGGGGATTTTCTTTGCGAAAAACATCTTTTTGAAGAATCTTTATTGGAACAGTATGCGGTATCTCTAGGGAAATCAGAAATATTAAAAGTAGATTTAAACCAAATGAAACTAGTTTTAAAAAATTGCCCTGACTGGGTAAGGGATTTGTTTAAGACGATTAACAAGCGCTTGTTTTCGTCTTTGGAGATTTTGGAAAAACATCAAATTACAGACGAAAGACTGCGCAAAAAAATACCACTTGGCAAAGATCAAGAAGAAAAAATAAGAAAGAATATTTTAAAGAAATAGATTATTTTAAATTTATTTGCTTTTTCTTATTAAGTGCCACCATAGTTTCAAGAATTTTGTTTTGGGCTTTTTTTATATGTGTCATTTCATTGCCAATCGACTTGATCATTATTTCGTAAGCCTTTTCAGCAAAACCTCTTTGGGCCAGTCCTAGCACCCTTCTTTGCAGATCCTGATTGACACTTTTGAGGGCCACTCCCATGATGGTTGGTTGCACATAATTTAATACCAGTCGTATTTCATGATCGGAAAGTTTACCGATATTTTCAAAAACCAAGCTTTTTTCCAACAGTTCATTGGCCAAGATAGGGTTTCTAATGCGAATATTTTTTAAAAGTGTGTTTCTATCTTCATCTTCCATGTACTGCAACATTTCAATAATTTGTGCCCGACCATTGATAAAAACTGCTTGTTGTGAATTCATTAATTATCCCCTTAAAGTTAGACATCCCATTTGGCTTTGGTCTTTAGAAATTTTCTTTTAGCATTATCTAAAACTTCGTTATGATTTTCCTTCATTTTATCAATTTGGCTGGAATTGGTTTCACTCAATTCTGATATTTGGTTTTCGTGTCGTTTTTTTATATTTTCAAGCTCTTTTTCTAAACGTTCCTGTTCATCTTTTATGATATAGGTTTGATGTGAGCGTAGCGCTATCAGTTTTTTATTCAGATCATTATCAAGGAGTTCACCTTTAATCCGATAGGCTTGTTTAATCTCACTAAGCTTTTTTTCATTTTCTTCAACCACATGTTTAATCTTTTTTTCAAAATCAGATCGAAGATTGCGCAGTTCCAACTGTTGCCTGGTAAATTCCTGGTCTTGATGCCTTTGCAAACGTGTTGATGTAATATTTTGAGTCTCCATCGATTATCCTCATATCTTGATCAATGGGTGATTGCCTTTAAGGCATTATGGAATTAGTATACTAAACCGCTTAAGGTCACTACAAGATGGAAAATAAATCCTATACGAGCGGAGGTTTTCTGGGATAAAAGGTAGGCAAATTATTGCTAGCACGCTAGAATTCACTTTAAGTTTATGTGAATTCAAGGATATTTCCCGTAATGCCAATAGATTACAAAAAGAATTGGAATTAAATTTAAGATTATGAAAGATATTCAAATAGTATATTCAATGGATGATTTTCAAGATTTTAGAAAGTGGCTGAATCTGAATATGGAAAGTATAACCTGGCAAAACCGATTTTCCAGTGTTTTTGAAGAATTTTGGAATTTATTTTTTATTGATGGACTTTCAATTACCCAGGTTAATCAAAGATTTTTATATGTGTTTCATGAAATTCATTTGGCTCCATTAGTGAATTGGTTTAAGTGGTTGAATGAAAAATTTATAATTTATTCTTTTATACATAAGGATGTAAGTGTTTGGCAGATTTCATGCGGCATGGATATTCATATAACTAGGGTTGCTTTGATTTTGCGCGATTTTTTTGTGGAAACTAATCCACATATCGATGATTTTTTTAACAACGTTTTTCATATTACCTGCGTTACTAATCCAGGCATGAAATTAACTTTTGTTGAATTGGCTCAGATGAAACAAATTGAGAACATCGCTCATGGTAGTCTTGAGTTTGAAATAATGCCATCTATGGAAATTACCTTGTATGATGAGTTTAAGGAATTCTTGGTTAAAATGAAAAAAGATCTCTATCACTATGAGATTGATTTAAAAAAATTAGAGGCGAATTCTTCCTGGAAAAAATATGGACTATTTTTGTTAGAGGCTGGGGCTTTATTGATGGTGAGCTTGATTATTATTGGTTTTATTTTAAAACTAAATGTATGGCAGCAAGATAATATTGGGAAAAAAATTAGTATATATAAATTACAAATTCCGTGGATTAGTGAAACATACAAAACGCCAGAAGATGTGACGTTGGCAAAACAGGAATTAAATCCGGCAGTAAAAAATCTTAAAAATGTTCAAGTAATTGACCAAAGACCTGAAGTAGAAAGAGAAATAAAGGGATCAACCCAGTTCATCACGGAATCCGATGTTGTACTTACATCATGGGATACGCTTCCTAAAAATTTTGGTCTGGCTGAGCTAGAAATGTCTAATTACGAAGAAGAGTCCAAGGGCGTGTTTCGTGATAGCCAATTTGGCAATAAAACGGTTTATCGGGTTATTGTGAATTCAGTTGAGTCTCAAAAAACCAGATCTGCAATAAACATCTTACTTGATAAGTATAAGGTAACTCAAGCGGATAACGTAAAACCTGGCACTTTTGTTCCGGGTGGGGTCTATTACAATTTATTTGTTCCCACTGAGTTGTTGAAAGAATTTCTTATGAAAGTTGATGAAGTAGGTGATGTTGTTATATATGAGAGTAATGCAAGAGTAAAAAATCCGCCGGGAAAAAATAAGGTATTTGTGTGGATAAAGTCGTTTTAAACTGGAGTTGCTAATATGACAAAATTTAAAACCGTGATTGAGCCATTTAAAATCAAAATGGTCGAGCCTATAAAAATGACCACCTATGCTGATAGGAAAAAATTTTTAGATACTGCTCATCATAATATTTTTTCCATTAGGGCCGAGAATATTCTGATTGATTTATTAACGGATAGTGGTACTGGTGCTATGAGTGCGGCACAATGGGCAGCGATGATGGAAGGGGATGAATCATATGCAGGTTGTCGTTCTTTTTTTAAGATGGCAGATGCGGTTAGGGATTTAACTGGACTAAAACATATTTTTCCCACTCATCAAGGAAGAGCTGCGGAAAGAATTCTTTTTGGCATAATTGGCGGGGAAGGAAAAATTATCCCCAATAATACTCACTTTGATACGACTCGTGCCAATATTGAATATAACAAAACTGAAGCGGTTGATTTTGTTATTGCTGAAGGAAAGGATCCTTCTCTGGATTATCCTTTTAAAGGAAATATGGATCTAAAAAAGTTGGAAGAACTGTTTGAAAAACATAAGGGAACCAACCGGATTCCCGTCTGTATGCTTACTATTACTAACAATTCAGGTGGTGGCCAGCCAGTTTCGATGGCAAACATTAGAGGAACAAAAAGATTATGTGATAAATATAATATTCCACTTTTTTTGGATGCATGTAGATTTGCTGAAAATGCCTATTTTATAAAACTTCGTGAACCTGGTTATGAAAGCGTAGCAGTCAAAGATATTGTGCGAGAAATGTTTTCTTATTGTGATGGTGCAACCATGAGTTCCAAAAAGGATGCGCTAGTTAATATGGGGGGATTTCTCGCTTTTAATGATGATAAGCTCTTTATTGAAGTTCAAAATATTGAAATTTTGACGGAGGGTTTTCCAACCTATGGTGGACTGTCAGGAAGAGATTTAGCTGCTCTTGCTCAGGGTTTATATGAGGTTGTGGAGGAAGATTATTTGGAGTACAGGATTAAATCCACGCAGTATTTTGGTCATGAATTAATTAAGCTTGGAATCCCAGTGTTAAAACCCATTGGCGGACATGCTGTTTATATTGATGCTAAGACTATGCTTCCGCATATTCCACCGGAACAATTTCCTGGACATGCCCTATGCTGTGCCCTTTATCTTGAGGGTGGAGTTAGGGCCTGTGAGATAGGAAGTTTAATGTTTGGTAAGGAAGACTTGCAAACGGGGGCGTTTATTCCCGCTCAAATGGAATTACTTCGAATGGCTATTCCTAGAAGAGTATATACTCAAAGCCATATTGATTATGTGATAGAAGTATTGGAAGAAGTTAATAAAAATAAAAATAATATTAGAGGTTATGAAATAGTTGAATCCCCTCCATTTTTGCGACACTTTTCTGCGAAAATGAGGCCTAAAAATAATTAATTGCTAAGGACGACAGAGAGAATCTTATCATCTTTTTGGATTTTATCGAGAATATTAAGACCGGCAATTACTTGACCAAAAACAGTGTATTTCCCGTCAAGATGGGGTAGCGTTGTGAGTGCAATATAGAACTGGGAATCTGAACTGTTTATGTCGTCAATTTTTCTTGCCATGGCGATTGTTCCTTTGATGTGTTGAATCTCATTAAATTCTGCTTTGATTTTTACCTCACTTCCCCCCTGCCCAGTGCCGGTCGGGTCGCCTGTTTGAACAATATAATGGGGAAGAACGCGATGAAAAGCAAGGCCATCATAAAATCCTTTTTGAATAAGGTCGATGATTCTGGCAGTGGTGCCTGGAGATTTGGATGAATAGAATTTAAAGGTTATATTGCCATGTACAGTTTTAATAATTGCTTTTAAATCGGATAATCCATTTGAGTCTGTTTTTAAATTGGTAACGTTTATTGCACTTAAATCAGTATAAAATGTTTTTTCAGTCGGTAGAAGGTTATCTTTCTTATCACACGAGGTAGTTATGGTAATGAGAACGAAAATTAAACTTAATATCCTTAGTTTTTTCATAAAATTTTTACATTTTTCCAACATTAGTGTCTATCTTTGAATATTTTAATCTTTATTTAAATTTTTTGGTAAAAAAAATATAAATATTTAATAATAATCTGTTGACATAGGATTGAAATTTACATAATCTCGCTCGGGTTGATTAAAATAAATGAATTTGTATGCATTGTGGGGGTGTA
>MEQB01000046.1 GCA_001770015.1 Bdellovibrionales bacterium RIFOXYC1_FULL_37_79 | reverse complement strand
GCTTGAACAAGTGAAGGGATTGGAATTTGATTATGTGATTATCCCAGATCTGGATTTAGATAATTATCCGGTGAGTGATTACTCCAGAAGAAAGCATCATCTAGCAATGACCAGGGCCATTTATCAACTGTGGATTTTGTCGCCGGTGGTGGCCTTTTCTCCGCTAATCCCTAACGAATGACCTAGGTTGCATCATTATTTATTTTATTTGTCTTCTAAAATAAGATCAAAGCTTTTAATAAAGGCACTCATGGGATCAATAAAATTACCAACATTAAAATAAGTTTTCATACCGGAAAGAATGTTAACCAGCTGTGAGGCATCAAAATTATGTTCATATATCTTGTCCACGAAGTAGTGGACAATAATAAAAGTGCATGCCAAGGGATGGATTTGTTTGCCGGAAAGTTTTTTGGGAAAACCGGTGCCATCTGGTTTTTCATGATGTTGTAAAATGATGGTATCCACTTCTGTTGCAATGCTGGGATTATTTTTAATTAATTCGACAATATTGAAAGGGTGATTTTTAATTTCCTTTATTTGCTCAGGGGTCAGTTTTTTGATTTGCGGATCGCTTAAATCATTTATAAAGGCCAGGTCAGGGTCGGATATTTTCAGGTCGTGAAAAAGAGATGCGACTGCCAGTTTCTTGACCACTTCCGAAGTTGCCCAGTTCATATACCAGGCAAAATGGCCACAAATGCAAGAAAGTAAATAACTATGGTCGTAGATATAATCTTTTTTCTCCCGGCTTTGCAGTAATAAATTAAACAGTTCTGTGTTTTTTTTGGTTAATTCGACAATATCATTAACCGTTTTTTCCGCAAGGGCGATGGCCTGGGGGGAGATCCCCACGCTTAAAACCAATTCATGGATCATGGCGTGGGTGGTGGTGATGGAATTTTCGCTGATATTATCTTCATCTTGATTGAAGGTTAAAAAGGGCGTTTTACCAAGCGTCACCGCAAAGGATGAAAAATCATCGGAACGGATATAGAGAAATTTTTGTTGCTTATGAACATATTTTTCAATGTCTTTTCTGGTGTAGCGATCGCCACCTTTGATAATTTTTACATACTTGGAATCGGACAATCTTAGAAAAATATCACATAAGGCGGTGTTAAATTTCCAGAAATTGTAGATTCTAATTTTTTTAAAAGATAATTGTTTCCTTAAAAATATAAGTTCATGCTGGGTGATTTGTAATATCTTTTCTTTAAAATGATTAAAACCTTCCGATTTGTGAATAAAAAAATCACTTCCTTTTCTTTCAGGAAAGTTATTAAAATAGGGAATTTCATCCGGTTTTTTAGAACTAAAAAGTAAAAAAGCTGCCTGGTCATTGGTATTTTTTATGTGCTCGTAAACCACCTCTCCGTTTCCATCGAGCATTTCGTAGTCACAAATGATCAAATCAAAAAAGTTTTCTTGTTTTTTGAGGATGTTTACCGCTTGATTGCCACTATAGGTTTCAACAATGCTGACATCAGGAAAAATATTATCAAGTAAAACAACATAAAGTTGTCGGACTTCATCACTATCTTCTATATAAAGAATTTTCATATTTAATTATTTTAGCATAATTTATTTTTTGGTACACGGTTCTTTTTTGCAGCCACTAGCATAAGTAGCAGCGGTCGCAAAAAAGAACCAGAAAGTCTTATAAGAAGGCGATATCATCCCATGGATGCCGATAGAGAGGTTGTTTTAGACGTTTTTGGTCAAGATAATGGCCGGTAAAACCAATGGTCCTGGCAAGTACAAATAAAGCGTTCAAGGCGCCCATATCCACATATTCTTTTGCCTCTTCCAGCGTAAAAGATCCGCAAGATCTCATCATATCCACAAAGCAAATTCCAATACAACCATCCACATTTAAAATGAGATTATTTCTTTTTGAGGTAGTAATTTTCTCAACTTCTAAGGCGTAGTCCAGTAGCTTGCAGCTGGGAAAGTGTTTTCTGGCAAATTCTTTAATGATGGTGACCCGAATGTCCGGATTTTGAACCGACTTTATGCGGTGGCCGATGCCTTGGATGTTATCTCCTTTCTTTTTCATACTATTTACAAATTCAAGTGGCGTCATATTGGAATCCAGTGCGTGACTAAAATCTGAAGCGGCACCGTCCAAGGCTCCCCCAAATCTAGGTCCAATGGTGAGCATTCCGGAAACAATAGAGGAGATCAGATCTTTTCCAGCGCGGGCAGTGACGGCGGTGTTATGGGCACCGGAGACTGCTGGGCCATGATCTGCACAGACTTGCAGAATAATTTCTATGAAGCGATGGCAATAGTCAGGGAGTTGTTTTTTAAACCAAAGCAAAGAAATAACGCCACCAATTCCCAGTCCTTCATTAATGACTCGGGATAAGGGCATTTTGTTATAAGTAACCTCTTCGCCTCTATCATCAGATATGGTGCAGATAAAGTTACTGGATTTTCGGACCATTCCAAGGGCCTTGGCTTCATTGTAATCAAGGGTGATTTTAGGAGTAGGAACCACTTTTTCTTTAATGTTTAATTTTTTCCAGGTTTCGTTGATTTTTTCGCCGAAATCATCGAAAGAGTTTGGGACAATGGCCCCGGCTTTTTTCAAGGCTTCATTTTTGGCCTTGGCGGTTTCCCTGTTGCTATCGGCTCTGGCTCCGGCATGTCCAAACTGAACCCCTGAGGAGAACATGCTGGCACAGGTGCCTGTGACCCAACAAACAATCGGTTTAGTGATGCCACCATTTTCCATGGCATCGATGATCTGATATTCATCTTCACCACCAACTTCGCCAAGACATACCAGCATTTTTATATCAGGGTTTTTATTCATTCTAAGTAGATGCTCAATCAAAGTGGAACCTGGATAACGGTCTCCACCAATGGCGTGCCCTTCGTAAAGTCCATCAGTGTTTCTTGCAATGATGTTATACATTTCGTTGCTCATCCCACCGGATTTGGAAACAAAACCCACTGTTCCTTGTTTGTAGAGTTTTGATTCAATAATATTATCGATAGTTCCTGCGGTATTTCCAATTTTGAAAGCTCCGGCAACCATGCCCCCTACCGTGGCGGGGCCGATAATCCATTTCTTTTTTAGTTTGGCAATTTCGGCTAGTTCTCTAGCGCGAGCTTCGGGAACGCCTTCTGCAATAATGGCGACAGTTCTAATATTTTTGTTTTCTAAAGCTTCTTTGCTGGTGGCATAGCTTGATCTGAAAGATGCAAAGTTAATGACCACGTCGGCATTTGGGTGATTATCGGATGCTTCTTTTAAGGTCGGGTAAATGGGAATTAAAATTTCTTTTTGTCCAAAGTAAGCTTTATGAAAACCTGCCTTGCCGGTTGGATTGACGATAGATGCAACTGATGGTGTTTTTCTGGCGCAAGCATGGTCAAAATCCAGCATCCTTTGGATGGCATTTTGCTGGTAATTAAAAATGATGGCCTGAGTGTCTTTATCAAATAAAATATATTCTGGTTTGTTATTCATGGTATCCTCCCGCTTAGTTTAGGCCCAGAGCTTTTACAGCTAGGGGAACAATCTTGGTCATATGGGTTTCTGGGCCATAGACTTCTATGGAGATATTAAGCTCCTCACCGAGTTTTTTAATTTTCTCAAGTCCTTCGAGGTAATTAGGACCACCTCGTCTTACAAAAATTTTGATGTTATGTTCTCGCAATTTTGCCTGGTATTTTCGAAGTACGTTGTTTATGCCGGTAAAAGTTTTGGCCACGTCCGTGAAATTTGCGATTCCTCCGCCAATGAGCAAGGCTTTTCCGTTTGGATGTTTGGTTCTGGTCATCATTTCCAAAATAGTTTCAGCGTAAACTTGAGTTTCATCGGTGGTGGGGTTGCCGGAGTATTCACCATAGTTGGCAAGTTCTTTCATTTGCCCGAGGTCAACTACCGTATCAGCATAAATAACTGATGCTCCACCGCCTGCCACCATCAACCAGATTCTTCCTTCTGGATTGATGATCGTAAGTTTTAATGATGATCCGGATTTTTCATCCAGCTCCTTAATAATTTGTTCTTCTGGCCTGGTTTTCATCCCAAAGGAGGGTGGAAAATCGATTTCGCCCCAATCTCTGGAGGATTCGAATGCCCCGGTGTCATCCAGTTTGGCCACGGTGTCCAGGGGTACAACGTTACTGTGTACCACGGTAAATGGATTGATTTCCAGATAAGAAAAATTCAATTTTTGATAAACTTTAAAAAGCCCTTTAACAAAATCCATGACGGCTTCTTTTTGCGGACCCAGATCACTGGGAACAAGTTGGTTTAAATTTTGGGAATCAATACTTTCAAGTACCGGGACCGTAAGTTCCCTGACTTTATCCCAATTTTCTTCGACGTTGATTCCACCTTGCAAGGAAAAATAAATCGTGTCGCCGGCCCTACTGGATTTGATCGCAACATAATATTCGTCTTTGTGTTCGACCATCGGCTCAATCATAAAATGGGTGAGTATTCCGGTCGTGGTCCCGGTGGTTTGCTTGATGGTGACTTCCTTATTCATCCTTTCATTAATCCATGCTTGAGCACCCTTATAGTCAGCACCAATTAAAAGAAGATTATTTTTTCCTCTTTTGCCAAAAAGTTGATCTGGTTTGACTACCAGTTTTCCTGAGTTTAACCAGGGGTAGTCTTTGGCCAAGTGATCAAAGTCGGTGGTAGGTGTTACCAAAGCAATCTTTCCGTCATACTTAACTGATGACGTATACTCAGGTAAAAACCTGGCGAGCATTCTTTTTGCATCAAATTCTCGAATACCTTTTTGTGCCATTTTTTATTCTCCTGTAAAATATGTTTAAAAACTAAAAAGTTCTTTTAGTGCGTGATTACTCAATTTACCGGGTATAACCATATGATTAATCTCACGATCAGGAATCTTTGTCCATGCAGTATCTATAAATGAAGGTTTAATAAAATCGAACTATTAATGACGATTTTTTTAATAATACTGATGTTTGATTCAATTTCCTATATTTTGAGTCTGTATTTTCTTGAGCGTTTTAACCAGATTTTTGATGGCAGGCAGTTCATTGGAGTGAAATTTATCCAGTAAAAACTTGATACCTGATCCTCTGATGTCATTGATCGCATGCGTGCTAATGATTTTACCCGTTAATGAGTAGCTGATTAATTTATAATTAAACGCGATCGTTAAGATAGTTCCCTTGGGAAGATCAATGCTGGTTTCAACAAACGCCCCGGTTTTGGAAACGTTGATGATTCGCGAACTAAATACGGAACCAGAACTGATGACAGTTATCTGGCACGGGGTATTGATAAAATAGCGACGAGAGGTTTGCCACCAGCGTTTGGTTTCATCAAAAAAGAGGGCGCGAATGTTGGGCAAACAGACATAGATAATGAAGAAAATATTAAATATTAGTAAAATGATGGAAAAAGATAGAGGGTGCTCACTGACATAAGGCCAGGTATATTTTTCGTAAAACAGGTGTAGGTAAATGGAATAAAACTGTACAAAAACAAAAATAAAGAAGCTCCATTTTCTAACCAGTAGCAAGGCCAATCCCCCCAGCGGAAAAAGTAGCCAGAAATCAAATAGACTCTTTACGCCATCCAGTTCCAGTAAATTCTGAAAAATCATGAAAAAATCATAATGGGTAGTCAGTTTCAGGTAAACGATGTTGATAAATGGTTGGAGAAAATGAAAGATCGCAAGAATAATAATAAGGACTGGTTTTTGTTTCATCGTTGATTAAGTAGTTTTTCTTTGTTCATTTTTATCAGATTATAAAGTATAGCACCTATATTGGCACGGTGAGAATCAAATTTTTTGTCTCCACTTAGGTGATAGAGGCCTAGCTGGAGTTTAGTAGGGATTTCCATTTTTTTCACCAAATAGAGAAAAATGGATTTTTCATAGCCGGTTACATCGATGTCGGGGTCCTTTTGGTGAACAAGATCAATGATAGCCTGTTTGTAAACCCCATAAGCCGGCGGGCATAATTCTTTGGGGTTAATGATATTATTTTTATCGGTGTCGAAACGTATAAAGGTGGATTCAATATTGAGTAAAGCACCTAAAATAAGCGTCATATCCCGTGGACCAATGGGAATAGTATCATCGGGAATATCCCGAGCGAAGTATTCCACCTTGTAGAGGTATTTTTGAAAAACCGCCGGACCGGCTTTTTTAAGATAGTCGTAAAGCATGGGCATATATTCTTGGTATCCTAGGTTGTTGAACATGATCGCAGGTAGATTTTTTCTGAAACACTGGACCTGAAATGTCGGATTATCAACATCGGCTCCAAAGTCACAAACCTTGCTCATTTCCTGGGTGACTTCATTTTTGACGGTCACGGCATTAACCACCAAAATAAAATACTCGGAGGCTTCATCCACATTCAGGAGTAAGTTTCCATCGGACTGATATTGAAAAAGATCTCCCAACAAAATGGTGTTGCGGGCGAAGGTTTCGGGGTAGGCAGACCAGAGGTTGAACTCTTCTAAAAGAGATTTAAAATCCCACAGCAGTCGTTCCAGGGTTTTCATGCTAATTTGAATTTCCTGCGCACTTTCGCTATAGGGTTTGCCGACAATACCAAGGGCCCACCGGTAATAAGCTATCTCCAGCATACTGGCTTTATTTCGCTTATATCCGTGGGTGTAATATTGCAGACCATTTTCTTTTTTAAAAAAACGGTATTGCTTGAGGATTTTATTAAATACTTTGTGTAAGGAATAGATTTTTTCTTGAGATAGCCCGGGGTAGTTGCTGGGTGGTAAAATGGTGATTCCATAGCTTTGAGCATTAACGACTAAGCTACTTTCGTAGTGATCCCAGGTGGTGCTATAAAAAAAACGAATTTCTAGAAAATCACTTAAATGCTTACAAAGTTCGAGTACCTCCCGATAGGTGTAATTTTCATACACCCCACCGATCGCAATGGGTTTGAGTGTTTTTAAAATTTTATCAAGAAAACTGGTGGTTAATTTTTCATTTTTTTCTTCAGCTAATATTTTTATTACTTCGTCTGCTAAATCGATAATTTGTTGGTGGGTAAACAAAACATCGTCAATTCGGAAGTTCTGGTTTAAAAGGCCTGGTAAATGGTTAGCTGCCTGGAGCTGGAGGTGATAAAAATCATTAATATTTTGAAAGTGATGTTTTTGCAGATAGATTCCGTCAAAGGCAACCATGAGTATTTTGGAAGCTTTTTTTATCAGCGAGATGGACTCCGTGTAGGTAATCTGATCCGGTTGCCCACCCAGGAGTGCCACTTTTAAAATAGGAATTAACTTGTTAACCATGTTGCGATAAGTGTTGTCGGAAAAATGATCAAGAATCTGTTCTACCAAATGATTGGTATTAAGAACAATGTGGGGGCCTGCCTCCCTGTTTTTTATAATCAGTAAGATTGAGTTGGTGAATTGGCCTAGTAATTGGTCAATAACGCTTCGGTAGTAAAGGGCATTCCGGTCATTGATCTCCTTATATATCTTTTTGATTTTCACCAGATACTGGTTAGACGTTCTTAAAATTTCAAAGATTGGTTTGATATTTTGCCTTTGAATGCGACATTCGTAGTCGTTTAAAAGCAGCGTATTAAGATTAAAAAGAAGATCCAAAGAGGCAACGATGTTTTGAGTGTCTCCATCAAAATATTCTCTGACAAATTGAACCAGGTCGTTTTGTCTAATCCCGTTGGTATCACCAGTGAGCACTCCCGCCATAAATTGATTAAAATTGATCTCCAAGCAGTCAATATCGCGGGTGATGTCTTTTTCCAGGAAGTGAGAGAAGGCGTCGGTGTTAAGTTCGCATTGTTTTTTGAGATGGTAAACATCCAAATCCTTGGCGGGCCTATCTGTAAAATCGCATCCTTGAAAAAAAAGAATGCCGATGATGAGGATAAAAATTTTCGAAGTGGTTCTTCCCATTAATTATAACCATTTGAAATATTTAGATATTGTATATAACAGACTATTTTCTTTCTGTAAATTTCTCTATAAATTATTCCCAGCCTTGGGGTTTACTCAGAATAATTTAGTGAACGTGGTAATATAGCTTGAAAAGATGCTTTTTATTGGATAATTGAGAAATCAATAATGATAATGCTAGTAAAGCTCCTATTTTTAATCCCCTTTTTTATTAGTGTGGCAGCCTGGTCTGTCACCTCAAAGTTTTCCTATGAGTTCAGAGATTCAATTAATAGGCCTATTAATCCAAACGGGGTGAAGGATTGGCTTAGCATTGATGCCAAATCAAAAAAACCCACCCAAAGAAATGACAATTACTTTGAAGCTGGTGCCAGATATTTTTACGCAACGGACGCATTTATGTATTCTGCTCCCGAGATTTACTTTATTCGGGAGAATAGTTCCAATCAGTTAATACTGGGAAGAAAACTTATTAATTGGAACAAGTATGAACAATTTTGGGGCCTTAATCATATTAATGCTCAAAGATCCTATGATCTGCTGGATGACCAACCCGAGGGATTGGTGGGCATTTTTTACGAACAAACCTTATGGAGTCACTTAAAAACCTCGCTTTTCTTATCCTATCTTTATGTTCCTCAGTTAAATCCGGGTATAAAGGTGAAAGATGGTAAAATTTCGTCGCCTTCTGATTCAGTGGCCTATCCATCTAAACTGGATCTTTACGGGAGAGTGAGACCGATCGTGTATGAGCTGGAGCAACCCAAGTGGAGTGATGTGGTCTTTCAAAAGTCTTTAGGATTTAATCTAGCGTACGACTATAATAATTTTTTATGCAGCACCTATGCTCTCTACAAACCAGAAAATAAATTGAGAATCAACGCCAGGACCCCGCTTAATCGGGTGCATTTGCCTGATGCAGCCGAAGTAACCGCACAACCATTTGTCAATTATCATGGTGTGTATGGCCTGCTCACCGGCTATCAGAACTCATTTACCAGTAATTTTTTGGGGGTGGAAGTGATTGATGCCAACACCGAGCTGGATAACGTTTTTAAGTCGATAGATCCCTTGAAAGTGGAACCACAAAAGCGGCCGGTTAAAAATGATGAATTTGACATCAGACCTTCTTATATTGCGCAAACGTATCTGCACTACACGACGATTATTCCCCGTGACACTTTTAGTATTTCGCTTAACTATATAAGGCTTCTGTCGAAAGAAAGCATCCAAAAGGACAGTTTTTTTCAGGAGGCATCCCGTTTTATCGATGCAGTCGGAGTCGGGGGAACCTTAAGTTTCACTGACCATTTTAGCACTTTGGTTAAGTGGTACTACGATTTTAAGCGCCAGGATAATATTGTTAAAACTGAAATTGGCTGGAATAATCAATCAATCGGTCTGGTGCTAGGACTAGAGGTCTTAAAAGCCCCTGATATGGATTCCTATTGGAGTAATTTTCGCACCAACGATTCCGTTTATTCTAAATTTTCTATTTTGTTTTAATAAATATGTTTGATTTTTTTTTGAAAATCGACGCCTTAAATTCCATTTCAAAACGTCGAAGAACGTGTTTTTTAAAATGTCTTCGTAATTAAATTCTAAAGAGTTTTTCGGTGTTGTCATATGACTATTTTCTTACATTTAATAACTTAATTTTGGAAAGGTGTTGGTGGCGTAAATATATTTTATTATCAAAAAGAGCAAACTATTTTCATAGACTTTTTTTCTTTTAATCGATATTAGCAAGCCAGCAAGATTGGTGGGGTATATATGCAAGTCAGATCTTTTATTGTAATTCTATCCTGTTTTAGTTTTATCTCATATTCAGCGGAAAAGGCAGATGTGGTGGATGACTCCATTTATACTCTGAAATTGATGTTAGCATCTTCTTATCAGCAATTTGCAACAAGAGAAAATGTTTACTATGGGGTGGCGGCGGTTCCCTCTCTGTGGCATAGTTTTGATCACGATGCCAGATATACCGCACTTTTTAAACAAAAAAAAATTAGGAAACACGAGGAGCTGATCAGCGATATGGGGATTGTATTAACCTTTCCGGTCATTCCGATAGTGAGCTATTCACTCAGCCGTCAACTGGATGATAATAAACTTTTTAATTTTGCTTTGGAATATACCTCATCCGTATACCTGACGCTTGCAGAATCGGCGTTGATCAGTTTTGTCCAGATTCATGAGCGCCCGGATCAGTCCGATTTGTCCCCATGGGAAACCAAATTCAGAGGAGATTCGTCTTTTCCGTCAGGGCATGTGGTGCCATACGCAACCTTGCTATTTAAGACGTTTCAATTTTATGGCCCGTGGACCTTGCTGCCCACCGGGACCATGTTTTATTTTGCCTCCAAGGAAAGGATTAAGTCAGGCAAACATACTATGAGCGATGTGGTGGGTTCCTTCTTTCTGGCAGCTTTTGCTTCTGAAGGAGTTAGAAAGGCAAATCACTATAAGGATAATCACCCTTTTTATAAATGGATCTGGCAACATGATGTAGCGGTGGGAGTGACTTATTACCACTCAGTCATAGGACCACGCCTGACTTGGTATTTTTAGTTATGGTAAGAATACGGGCCGGTATAGAGGATAGATGTTCGGGTTGCAAGATTCATAAAAATTTTTGTTTTTGTGATCATTTTTCTCGTTTGCATTTAAAAACCAAAGTGTCTATCGTTATGCATGTTTCTGAGCGCAAGCTGCCCAGTAATACGGCCTGGATCACCAAACAGGCCCTTGATAATTGTTCCCTCTTTATAAGGGGAGAAGTAAATCATCATTTCGAGGCGGCGGCAGTTTTATCTGATGAATATATCCCACTATTTTTGTTTCCTGAAGCAGGTGCCTTGCCATTAACCAAAACCTTGGTAAGTCAGTTTGATAAACCGGTACAGTTAATCGTTCCAGACGGAAACTGGCATCAGGCCAAGAAAGTGAAGATGAGGGAAAAAGGATTTGCGTCGGTCCAGTCCGTGTGCTTAAAAGAAAATTACGATTCGATTTACTCACTCAGGCAAGAACCCTTTCCCGGTGCACTTTGTACGCTGGAGGCGATCAGCTATGCGCTTAAGGAGCTTGAAGGGGAGCAACCATTCTGGTATTTGATGGAAATATTAAAAACCATGGTATATCGGACTGATTTGGTTAGACGAGGTTATAACCAACTTCTTCCCTTATAATCCTCATAAGTCAGTCTAATGGCGGTCTCCAGATCACAGTTATAATTTATTTGTAACCATTCCATGGATTTATTACTGGTAACGACCCATTGGTTTGGAATAATTTCTTTGATTTTATCAGGAGTAAGTAGAGGATCAAAGGGAGGAAAAAAATATTTGATAAGTTGTAACAGATAAGCGATGACCAGCAGTATCCAAGATGGCATCCTCACAAACAAAAACCATGGTTGGTTTTGGATCGTCATGACTCTTCTGATGGCAGAAATGATCGTTCGATAAGAAACCGGTTGGGGATGGGCAATATAAAAAATTTGACGGTTGCTTTTTTGGATTTGATAGGTGGCAGCGGTGATGCCTTTAACCAGATCAAAAATGGAAACAAAACTGTAGATTTTTTGATCGGGGTTGCCGACCACAGGAACCAGTCCGGTTTTGACAATTTTAAAAACGGAAAGCATGGCAAAATCCCGCGGGCCAATAACCATGGGGGGCCTGATGATGAAAGTTTTCCAAGTATGGGGTGAGAGCTTGGTTAATTTATTTTCTGCGAGAAGTTTGGATTTTCCGTAATGGCTAACGGGCAGGTCTTTGGCCTGTTCGTCTTTACCTGTGACCTTAAGACTGGGGCCAGAAGCCGCTTGAGATGAAATTAATCCAAAAATAAGATGGGAATATTTATCTTTAAGTTGATTGATAAGATCCACCGTAGCGTTCACATTTATTTTGTAAAAATCATCGGTGTCGCTGGCATGGACGAGTCCGGCGGTGTGAATGACGGCCTCCAAATCGGTGGGCAGTTGATTGAGCCACGCAAAGTTGGAAAAATCTCCTTTAATAGGTATTCCTTTGATTGAGAACTCATGTAATTTGGTTTCACTTCTAAAAAGCGCGTAAACCTCGTGCCCGTCGGATACGAAGTGATCAACCAGGTGAGATCCCACAAAACCGGTGGCACCTGTGATTAAAATTTTCATTATTTTTTAATTAAAAATGGAGGGAAGTTCAAATAGTCTTTTGGCATCGCTAAAAACTTCCAAAACTTTGGCAAGATCTTCTTTTTCGTGAGTTGCCATATAGCTGGTGCGAATGAGGGCCTCTCCTTCTTTTACCGCGGGTGCTATTACTGGTGTGGAAAAAATCCCTTTCCCTGTCAGGTAGCTGGAGACTTGCAAAGCTTTCAGATCATCTCCCACATAAATAGGAATGATGGGGGTTTCGGAGTTATAAGTATAAAGGCCAATCTCCTTATAGCCATGTCTCATAAAATTGACGTTACTCCATAAATTGGAAAGTACGCTAGGGTCTGTGGTGACTACATCGATACAAGCAGCAACGGTGGCAACTGCTGCCGGCGGCATGGATGCCGAAAAAATAAATGATCTGGCGGAATGTTTGATAAAATCTACGACTTCTTTGGAGCCGGAAATAAATCCGCCGATCGAAGCAAAGGACTTGGAGAAGGTGCCCATATTGATGTGTACATCGGAGGTCACTGCAAAGTGATTAATCGTACCTTTACCCTGATGGCCCAGCACTCCGAGTCCGTGGGCATCATCCACATAGACCAAGGCCCCATATTTTTTTGCCAGTTCAACTATTTTAGTTAAGTTGGCTATGGTTCCGGTCATGGAAAAAACACCATCCGTAATAATTATTTTGCGTTGGTATTTTTCTTGGACGTTTTGCAGAACTTCTTCGAGGCAATTCATATTGCTGTGTTTGTATTTAAAGACGGTGCCGTATGCCAGTCTGGTGCCATCTATGATGGAAGCGTGATTTTCCAAATCCGAGATAATGCAATCACGGGGACCTGCAATACATGAGATAGCGCCAAGGTTGGCTTGCATGCCAGTGGAAAAAATCAAAGCCGCTTTGTGGCCTATGAACTTGGCCAGTTTTTCTTCCAGTTCTTCATGCATTTCCAGATTGCCATTTAAAAAGCGAGAGCCCGTACATCCAGTGCCAAATTGTTCGATGGCCTTGATGGCCTTTTCTTTGACGTATGGATGATGAGTCAGTCCCAGATAATTATTGGATCCAATCATTATCTGTTTTTGGTTTTTTATATAAACCTTGGAACCAACAGTATCTCCGATCGCTCTGAAAAAGGGATAAAGATTACTTTGAATTAACATGTTTTTTTTCTGAATTAACTTGTTATTAACAAATGATTCTAACATTCTTACATCTTCTGTTAAGCACTAGGCGTTGTTAATATTAAAATTACTAAGTTTTATTATATATAGCGTGTCAATTTATCATTTTCTATGGAGTATAGTCAACTTGAATGGTCGATTAATGAAAAATTAATAATAGTTCATTTTTTTTATAAATAAAAAATATTTATTTCTAACTTAGTTTCATAGGCGTTCTTACTTGCTCAAAAACTTCTTTGCCAGCATAATGCCTCTGGCTTCATTTAGTATAAAGGAAGCCAAGGCATTTTCTTCTTCTTCGGTCAGGCCATGAAATTGAAGACAAACCGTAAGAAATTTATAATTTTTACCATCGGTTTTGTCTTTGTAAATTTTTTCAAAAGTTTTAACCACTTTAGCGGACCGGATATTACACTGGAATTGATTAATTCTTAATTTGCATCCGGGATAATTGTTACCTGGTTTAAAGCGATCGTTATTTTTGATTTTTGCTTTAAAGCTTATGCCGCCTGCAGAGACATCGAGACCTTCAAAAACTTCATCATCGACTTTAAATTGAATTCGGTGCAAACGGCTGGCCTCAATTCTAAAATCTTTTCTTTGTTCGTGTCTGAAAATAGGGCTTCCCACGAGCAGGTAGTAGCGATTGTCTGCGCCGCTGGACAGGTGACCGGTAGAAAAATAAAAATAATTTTTAATATTAAATTTAATTAAAATGGTTTTATTGACCAGGGTGGAGGAAGTGATTTTTTTTAGCAGGGAGCCACTGATTTCAAGACAGATTCTTTTATCAGAAAGAATCCCCACCGATTTAAATTGTTCCAGGTTCTCCGGTTCATTTTTGAGCCAGAGAAAGATATCGCAGGAGGTGTTTCCTAAATGATTTAAGAGTTCCTCTCTTTCCTGATTATTTATTTTATTGAAAAAATGTTTGTCGTTAGAATAAATCATAAATAAAACATATTTAAAAAGTATTTATCACCTTAATATAGTTTAATATCCATTTAAAAAAATTGCAAAGTACAAGCAAATTCATGCTTGGTTTACTAAAATGATTTAAAGTGAGAGGAATGTGTTCTATGGATTTTAGACTTAGCAAGATGATAACCGAGCATGCTACTCCTGTTCAATATTATTTGGGGCCTGCGGACCAAGCTTTTTTGCTCAATGATTTTATTGGAAGAAAAATCAAAATTACTTTTAAGCACCAAATCACTTGCTTGCACTGTAATACGCTCATAAAAAAAACCTATTCAAGTGGATATTGTTATCAATGTTTTCAAACCCTGGCCCAAAATGACCAGTGTATTGTTTCACCTCATCTTTGTCATTATCACCTGGGCACTTGTCGGGAGCCTTCTTGGGGGGAAGAGCATTGTATGAAACCCCATATCGTTTACCTTGCCAATACCTCCGGTTTGAAGGTGGGGGTCACTCGGCTGACTCAAATTCCCACCCGTTTTATTGATCAAGGTGCTCACACAGCTCTTCCAATAATAAAAACTAAAAATAGGAGGGAAGCTGGTATGATTGAGAAGCTTTTTGCTTCCATGATGGATGATAAAACCAATTGGCGAAATATGTTAAAAGGTGTTCCCGAACCGGTTAATTATTTAAACTTAAAAAAGCAGTTGTTTTTTACTTGCGGAAAGAATTTGGATGAATTAGAAGAGTCGTTTACACCCGATGATATTGAGTTATTGGAAGATCAGCAAATCTATGAATTTCAATATCCAATTTTATCCTACCCAGATAAAGTGTCATCGTTTAATTTGGACAAGGTCAATCTGATAGAGGGAATACTGATGGGGATCAAGGGGCAGTATTTAATCTTGGATACTGGTGTTATTAATATTCGAAACCATGGTGGTTATCATATAGAACTTAGGTAGAATTGAAACAGAATTTAAGGAGTTAAAGCTTTGAATATACAAGACGCATTAGTGAAAAAATTAAGTGATTATAAAGCACCAGATTATACCGTTGATAACGTGTATCTGACCTTTGAGTTAAACGATTCCAAGACCTTGGTCTCTTCCAAGCTTACTATAAAGAAAAAGACCAAGAGTGCGAATGCCCCTATCATACTTGATGCTAATAATTTAACCCTGGTCAAGGTCACGATGGATGGAAGAGTGCTATCTCATGATGAATATGAAGTCACTGATGAGTATTTAAAGATTTTAAGTGGAAAAGACGAATGTGTGGTGGAAATTGAAAACACTATCAATCCCATCGAAAATAAAACCTTGGAAGGTTTATATAAGTCCGGTGACCTGTTTTGTACGCAAAATGAACCGGAGGGTTTTAGAAGGATCACTTATTATATTGACAGGCCGGATGTCATGGCGAAATTCACCACCAAAATTATCGCTGATAAAAAACTTTATCCAGTGCTTTTAAGTAACGGTAATCTCATTGACAGTGGTGATTTGGATAATGGTTTACATTATGCGGTCTGGTTTGATCCTTTTTATAAGCCTTCCTATCTGTATGCGCTGGTGGCCGGAGATCTCGGAATGATCAAGGGAGAGTATCAAACCAGATCAAATAGGTTAATAGATCTTAGAATTTACTGCGATAAAGGAAACGAAGATCGTTGTTTCTTTGCACTGGAATCCTTGAAAAAGGCCATGCGATGGGATGAGGAGACTTTTGGGCTGGAATACGACCTTGATATTTTCATGATTGTAGCGGTTGACTCCTTTAATATGGGTGCCATGGAAAATAAAGGACTGAATATTTTTAATTCGGCACTGGTGCTGGCCGATGCCAAGACCGCCACCGATCTTCAGTTTCAACGAATTGAAGGAGTGGTGGGGCATGAATATTTTCATAACTACACAGGAAACCGGATTACTTGCAGGGATTGGTTCCAATTAACCCTTAAAGAAGGACTTACGGTTTTTAGAGACCAGGAATTTTCTTCGGATATGAATGCCCGGGGAGTGCAGCGGATTCAAGATGTCGAGGCTTTGCGGGAATTGCAATTTCCCGAAGATCAGGGACCGACCAGACACCCGATCAAGCCTTCCTCTTATATTGAGATTAATAATTTTTATACACCCACGGTTTACGACAAGGGGGCGGAAGTGATCCGCATGGTTCATACTATGCTTTCTAAGGATGGATTCAGAAAGGGAATGGATAAATATTTTGAACTGTTTGACGGCCAGGCAGTCACCACCAGCGATTTTATTCATGCCATGAGTGTGGCAAACCACAACTATGATTTTTCACAGTTTGAAAAAACCTGGTATCATCAGGCAGGTACTCCCAAGTTGGAAATCAAATCTGATTATGATGAGCAGAAACATGAATATAAAATTACCATCAAACAACTCTTAAATGATGGCAAGACTCCTTATCATATGCCCTATAAGATCGGACTGGTGAATGAATCAGGTGAGGATTATGCTGTCAAAAATAACTGTCTGGAAATAAAAGCTGAAGTCAGTGAATTTGTGTTTAGAGATATTTTGAGGAAACCTTATCTGTCCCTAAACCGTGATTTTTCTGCCCCGGTTATCAGTCACTATGATTATTCAGGGAGTGATGCCTATAATCTGTATAAACTAGATAGCAATGCCTTTTCCCGCTACGAGATAGGGCGCAAGCTTGCGGCAGATGCGGTCATGGAATATTTGCAAAATAAAAATTCGGTGTTGGCAGATGATTACCTTGATGCCTGGGGAGAAGTTTTAAAAGACAGGAGAGTTGATCCAGCTACCAAGGCTTTACTGATCTCACTTCCCTCGGAGAGTTATATTCACCAGAGGTTGGATATTGTTCCCTATCAAGAGGTGTTTGAGGGATTGGATAAACTTAAAAAGACCTTGGCTGCCAAGCATAGGGAGACTTTGCTTGGTATGTATGCACAGCTAAAAGATACGCAGGAGTATCAGTTTATTCCAAGTCAGGTAGGCAAGAGAGACTTGCGCAGTGAAATTCTATCCTTTCTCATGAGTCTTGGGGATCAAGATATTTTTAGTATGTGCTTTAATGATTTTATTAAAGCTCAAAATATGACCGAAGAATATATGTGTTTCCATTTACTGGTGCATTCCAATGCTCCTAAAAGGCAAGAGGCCATAGAGCGTTTTTACCAGAGATGGGGGTCCAATCAGCTGGTCTTGATGAAGTGGTTGGGGGCCTTGGCTTCTTCTCCCAATAAAGATACGCTTTCCAGGCTCAATAAAATTATCACTTCAAAAGATTATGATAAGACCGTACCCAACATGATCCGGGCCATTCATAGGACATTTGGCAGAAACTATATTCATTTTCATCATCCAAATGGACTTGGTTATAAATTTATTGCGGATGCGATCATCGACATTGATACTTTTAATCCGTCCATGTCTTCAGCGCTCTCGAAACTCTTTAGTGATTTTAAACGAGTGCCTGCCGAAAATCGGGTGATTATGGGTCGAGAGATTCACAGGGTTTCCAAAATTGCTAATATCTCCAAAAACACCTATGAAATCATCAGCAAGATCTTGGGGTAGTTCAGGGTAAAAAAAAGGCCAGTTTTGGGGAAACTGGCCTGGTAGAGAACTGACTCGAGAATATGTAGGGGTTAGTTACATGTCCTATTGAAATGATCGGTTATTGGCGGAAAATACTTTAGTAAAATAGTCGGAAAAAAATCGAGAAATCGAGAAATGCTGTTAATTTAGATAGTTGGGCTTTTAGAATATTTTCCAATACACACTTAAATATATCAGATGCTTATGTATAATATTGAAAGTAATTCTTTCAATATTATGATTATTGTGATATATTTTATATATATTTGTAAGAAATTCTTACAAATATATATTATGGAGCTTGCTATGACGGTAAAAGAAACTATAGGCAAGCGTATCAAGGAAGAACGCACGAGATTGAATCTTTCCCAGGAAGATCTTGCTCAAAAAATTGGGTGGAAAGAGCATGTCAAAATTTCTTCTATTGAAAGAGGAGAAAGAGATATTAAGGCGTGGGAGCTTTCCAAAATCGCCTCTGTCTTAAAAATTGATATGAACAAATTAATGGGAGATCTTTCATCTTGTGAAGCTTCTCTTCCATTTGTATTTTGGAGAAGAAAACCAAAACGCCATGAAGAAATCCAAGCAGAATTTTTAAAAAAATCTGAGGATTATTCGCTGGTGGAGAGGTTACTTAAAGTTGAAAAAAAAGAGAGGAAGCTTCCTCATGAAGATTTAAATGTGAATAGTGCTAATGATGCCGACGTTTATAGAATGGCAGCATCGGTGAGAGATCAGCTTGGGCTCGGTAAATTTCCTGCAAAATCCTTAGCTCAGATTCTTGAAGATATTTATGGAGTAAAATTTATTATTGAAGACTTGGATGATGGTGGTTCAGCGGCAACCAGTATTTCGTCTTCACTCGGCCCATGTATTTTATTAAATTGTAATGAAGTTCCATGGAGACAACATTTTAGTATTGCTCATGAGTTATTTCATCTAATCACTTGGAATGAGTGCTTATTTCAAATACTGCATGAAAATTCCTTGTTGCATGAAAAAAATGAACGTCTGGCAGAAAGTTTTGCAGCAGGCTTATTACTCCCTGAGGAAAATGTAAGAGACGAGATTGCCAAATTATTGGCAGGGACAACCAGTATCAATTATGTAGAAATTATTTCCTTATCTCGACAGTTTGAAGTATCTGCTCTTGCTTTGATCTATAGGATGGCCAATCTACAGATTATTTCGTGGAGTAAAGCAAAGGAAATAAATGTAGATCCAGAGTTTATTAGATTAAATACCCTGGCTAATCAATCCAGAAAGAGAGGGTTACTTCTTAGCGACCGATTTTTGCGGCTGTCATATCAAGCATATGCCACGGGAAAAATTTCCAGAGCAAAATTTGCAAAAATGTTAGGAGTCCCTTTAATTGATCTTGGTTCAGTGCTTGAAGAACGTGGTCTTGTCGAGGATATTGAGAGCTGTGAAATCGAAATTAGTAATTCTTGATGCCAATGTCATCATTGACATGCATAGAAATAAAATATGGGATAGAGTTGTTTCACTTTATGCCGTTCATATCCCATCAATTGTGGCCAGTGATGAAGCAGTTTATTTCATAAGTAGAGGTGACAACCAAAAACATGACATCAACCTTGGTAATGACATTACTAGCAAGAGAGTCAGAATTTTAGAGGCAACCGCAGACGATATTAAATTGTTAAAAGACAAAGTAACTGATGACTACTTTAATTCAATTGATCCTGGGGAACTTGAGGCAATTGCATTATTGTGTAGTGGTGCCTATGAGAATTTTAAATTTTGCACAGGAGACAAAGCGGCTATCAAGGCACTTACAGTTTTTGATCTAACACATCAAGGAATCTCTCTGGAAAAATTATTATCAGAGATATCAATTAAACTTGATGGTTTTTCCAAAAACTATTCAGAAACAGAATTTAAAAAACAGCAAGGCTATGGTCTGCAAGAAAAAGATTTTTATCTTCAGTAACTCGTAACTGGTCAGAGCTATAGCTCAAATCCCCTATTGCAAGTTATTTATAACTGAGTCTGAAAAAGTTCACCATTACTCATCAGTGCAGTAGGGAAACCAGGGGTTTGCCTGAGTATGATTACTTTTGCATTTGCATACATTTCTATCCAAGTAAGTTTCACCATTCAAATTACAAGCAGATGCGTAATCCTGAGGTGCTTGGAGTCCTTCCTGGGGGGGATGGTAATGAGTATATACTATATTGAAATCAATAATTTTTATACCCCTACCGTGTACGATAAAGGAGCGGAAGTCATCAGAATGATTCATACGCTTTTAGGCAAAGAGGGCTTTAGAAGAAGTATGGATAAGTATTTCGAACTTTTTGATGGCCAGGCGGTGACTACCAACGATTTTATTCATGCGATGAGTGCTGCCAATAATAATTATGATTTTTCACAATTTGAACAGAGCTGGTATCACCGTGCAGGAACACCTCGACTGGAAATAAAATCCAGTTATCAAAAAGAGAGTGGAGAGTACCAGGTGTTTATCAGACAACTCTTTGAGGGAGAGGAGGTACCTTTTCATATGCCTTATCGCAGCAGATGCGATAGCTAAATTTTATAATCGTTGGCACAAGGATAGTTTAGTCTTGATGAAATGGTTGGGAGCGCAGGCCTCCTCTTTGCATCCTGATACTTTGGAAAGACTCCATAAAATCATTGCTTCGAAGGATTATAATAAAACCGTGCCCAACATGATCCGGGCCATCCACCGAACGTTTGGCAGAAATTATATTCATTTTCATAAAGAAATTAAAAAAATACTTTTTAATTATAACTATTCTGTACTAGTGGTACAGAATAGTTATAATGTTTTTTAAAAGAAATCATTTCGATGAGTTAGGTGCTTAATTATGTAAACTGGATAGGGGTAATGAAGTTTCCTTCCAGTGGATGATTACCAATTTATCGTATTTTCGTAAACTAGATTTCCTTCTAGATCAATGCCATATATTATTTCTTCATTGTAGTCTGGTTCTCCATAACCGTAACCAACAACGGCATAGGCCACTACATCTGTTTTATTGGTATCTTGAAAAATTGCATAAATGGCGGAAAAATGGGCAGAATAATCAGTATCTGGAAAAGATTTTTTATTAATGGCCTCAATAGACTCATGTACGGTGTTTAAAACATGTTGAGGTAGATTATTTATTCCAACTTCCATTGTTAATCTTGAATCATTTACTGCATCACCAATGAGGCAGTCCCAATCATCATTTAAATTACATGTACGAGCGGGTTCTTGTGGTGGCTTACATCCCACACCTTGGCATTTTCCTTTTAAATCAACCATTGGCATATAGTCTTTGGGAAATTGTAAATTAGTATTTTTTCTACTAATAACGACTCGATATTGACCTGCTTCTAATTTCATTGTTAGGTGGGAGAAAAAACTATTCGCATAGTTGTCGTTGGAGGCCAATAATGTCCAAGATGGATCATTAGTGCTTTGTTTTTGGAATAAATAAATTATAGTGTCGATTTCTTTGTTTAATATATTATATGAAGCAATCATTGTTGCGTGATAAGCAGTTTCTAAAGCTATTTCAGCCTCATCCCAAATCACAAAATCTGATATTGTATTTTGATAATATTTTATTTTATTTGGATCATAATTATGTTCACCAAAAATAAGATCGACGCGAGGATCCCAATCATAAGCGAAATTTAAGTTCATTGCCTTTTTGCTTTGTTCATTGCTTGCATCAGCAAGATTTAAGTTTGCCCATGCAGACATAGTTATCAGCAAGCTAAGTGTTAATAAGATTATTTTTTTCATAATTTCCCTCCTTAAATTTTAAAGTTGTTGAGTTATAAAATGCTTTACAAGATAAGTAAAATTAATTTATATTATGTTTAAGATAAAATATATTTATTATGAATTATGAATTATCAATATGTTAGATCGTTTATTGAAGTTGCGAGATGTTTGAGTTTTACAAATGCAGGTAAAGTAATGGGTTTAACCCAAGCGGCAGTTTCAAGACAAATCAGACTTCTGGAAGAGGATTTAAATATCCAATTGCTGATCAGGTCACCACAAAAAGTCGTGCTTACTCCAAAAGGTGTAGCATATTTTACTTTGTGGAATAGGTTTGAAAAAGAATTAGAAATTGAATTTGGAAAGAAAAAAAAATCTCTTATTAATCTTGGTGCCATTGAAGGAATAGTGAATAACTGGTTGATAGATAGAATTCAAAATTTATTAAATGAAAAGAAATATAATTTTAATATCATGATTGCCAGAACCGGAGATATGGTCAAAATGCTTGAAGAAGGAAGGTTGGATGGTGTCATTTCCAATAATAAAATTGAAAATGGTTATTTGACTTCTAGAAAAATTCTCAAGGAAGAGAAAGTACTCATATCTGCTCATAAAATAACACTACCTGGAACTGAAAGAGAAAAATTAAAAATGATTCAAAATCAAACATGGATTTTTTATGCTTCTACGGATTATTTATGCCAACGAAAACATAGTCATCAAAAATACATTCAAGTTAATTCTTTTTCCGCTATTATGAAACTAGTTGAATGTGGTGCAGGTATTGCAATTGTTCCAAAGCATTGCTTGTCTAGTGGTTATAAATTTTATACCACTTCTTGGTCATTATCAGGTACAGATATCTATTTCACAACCTTAAATTATCACAAGTTACCAATAGAAATCTCATTACTGTTGGAAGTGATGTGAATAAGATTAATGCTAAGGTTTTTCGTCAGTTGGGCAGTATGGAAACCAGGGATTGGCATCAATCATTTGATTTTTGCATACACAGGTAAAATAAGATTACGTTTTACCCGTAATTACACGGTCCTGGTTCAGATAATTTCAGTCAACAATAGCATTTTTTATTTTGAATCGGTTAACACACACGTATTGAGAGCAGGTGGAAGTGGGTATTGAGAAAGCTATATTTATTACAGTACGGGTTGCACGAGCATTACATTATGCTATATTCGGGCCCTTATAAACTATGCTGTCGCCAGGGAGGTAAAGCCTAAGATTTAAAAAGGACTTCAATTATGACTATCAAATCTTTTATAATATATCTTTGTGTTATGTTAGTACCCATGGCTGGATTTTGTACCATTCAAGATATTATGAATGATATTGAACAATTTGATTTTAACGAAACACAAATTGAACAATCCTTGGCCGACTATAAAAATATTCAAGACTCATACATTCAACTTCCCAGGGGGCGCTTTAATCAATATGATTTGGTGCTGCTTAAATACAAAATGGAAGTTTTTAATTATTGGTTCTCACAAAAACTTATTCAAAACATTGATAAATTACCCCACGACAACAAAAAATTACAAGACCTCTTTGATTCCTTTCCTTTTATCTTGAAAGATAATCAGGCTAAAAAAATTAAGATTAGATCTTCCAAGCATGCACCAGAGAAATTTTTGGATGTAAAAACATTAGAAGACACACGTTGGTCGCTTTTTAATAACTGGAAGGATTATAAGTTAGCCAGCAATTATCCTGTTCAAGGCGAAGAGGCTTATTTTCATGGAATTAAATTTAAAACGGGTGATATCATCGTTGGAGATACCAACACATACGGCTACGAACTGCTATCCACGACTCGTGACACTAAACAAACGGGTAATCACTCAGCCATTTTCGTTATGATGCATGATAAAGGTCGTTCTATCCCGACCGTATTTGATATGCATGCAGGTGGAATAAGGGCAACCCCTCTTTCCCATTATCTCCATGATAAGATCAGTACCTATCTTGAAATCTATCGTCTAACAGCAGAAGAACAACGTTTCTTACAACCTAATTGGCAAAACCAAATTCGTAACTATTTTGAAAATTTAATATCTAAACAACAAAAATATAAATTCGATTTCACCACTAATGTTGATAATAATGATAAAAATGAATTTACCTGCACTGAATTGGTTACAGAAGCATTACACGCTGGCGGCATTTCTTCTGTATTGGAATTAACTCTCACGGAATCATACGCCTATGACCTAATAGTCCAATTTGGTACGATTAGCCGCGAATATCTTGCCCCGGCTGATTTTGCATACGATAAACGTTTTAGCCTGGTCGGGTACACCGATATGTTGAATATTAAAACAAATCTTTTAATCAAGTTGGAAAGTGACGTGCTGACCAAGGTTCTACAACAGCAAGCTATCAAGACAAATAAAGTATTACACAAGATTAAGGCAAAATCCGAAGCAATCGAAAAAATAAGGACAAGCGAGTCTTTTGCAGGAAAACTTCTACGCTTTTCAACGGGGATAAAGGTATCATCGTTTCCGGCAGGTGAGCCTAACCTTATCGCCTTCAGCCTTTTTTTTGACGAAGAAGTAGAGAAAACAATATTATATTGCACGGGCTCAAAAAAGGTAGCCAGAAAAATTACTACCACCATTCCCAAAGGTAGAGTTGCCGTTAAGAAAAATATCCCAACATTCGATCCTTGCTACACCCATTTCAAGCTCGTATTAAATAATCTTAGTCCAAAATTTGACGTTGAAAATTTTTTAATAGATGAAAAGAATGTTCTTTCCATGAGAAAAGCCATGAGATCTCTTCTGCAATATTTTCACCCACAATCAGAGGAAGTTCGTGAATAATCAATTCATACCTCATATTCTTTCCACGAAACTCAAATCAGCTCTTTTAGACTATCAAGCAAACATTTTATTAAGTGATGATGCTTGTAATTTAACAGGGGGGCAAATTGCCGAATTAATTACCCCCATTATTCAAAGCTTAAACTCATCCACAGATTCTGGTGACGTAATTGGTATAGCTCTTCCGCATGGAATTCTTCAGGTACTCACAATTATTGCAATTATAATCAGTGATCGCATACCTATTGTTTACAAAGAAAAAGACTCTTTTACAATGATCGATCAAAACGAAATGAGTTTACTCATTACATCTTTGGATGATATGCGTTTTTCACTTATCAGCATGAATGAAAAAAATTTTGGAGTATTAAAAAGAGTTGCATCTAATAAAATAAAATTAGAAACAAAAATTGTAAAAAAACAAAAAACATTTCATAAATTACCATCTGATGTAGGCATGATACTATATACATCCGGGTCAACGGGAACGGCACATGGGGTGATGATTCCCGCTCTTGGGACTGTTTTTCTGGCAAACGCCTTACAAAAAGAATTTGCTCTCAACCAACAATCCACCTCCACGGTAATACTTCCACTCTCCCACACAATGTGTATAAATACACATTTCTTTCCGACTATCCTGTCTGGTGGAAATTCCTATATTACTCCCACTTTATCTGACCTGAATAATGTCTATAGGAATATTCTAAAAAGTAATGGAGATAATCTGGCATTGATATCTGATTTGCTTCCTTACTTGCTACAGGAAAAAAATATACGCAATCTTCCAGATGCTCTACACGTAAAAATTCTCGCTTTATCAGGTGGTATGATTACAAATTCTGACATTAAATTTGCTCAGAAACTTTTTCCGAATGCTAAGATTTACAAGGGATATGGTCTTACGGAAGCCACTCGTGTTGCTATCATGTGTACTCACAATACATCTTCAAACACCCCCGAGGATACTGGTTACAGACTGCTTGAAGATGTGGAAATTCAAATCAGAGATGGGAGAAACAGGCTGTGTAAACCCGGACAAGAAGGATATATTTTCATTAAAAGCAAGACCGTTATGAAAGGGTATTACAACGAAGCAACAAACGTAATTGATTCGAAAGGTTTCTTGAAATCTGGGGATATGGGATTCATGTCATCTGAAGGTAGACTCTTTATACTTGGTCGTTCAGATGGAATTATAAAAATTAACGGAGAAAGAATTTCGGGGACTCACATCGAAGAAATGGCCATGAATAGCGAAGACGTTAAAAAATATTATAGCGATGCCGTTTGCCTGCCTGTTAAAACAGGAGGTAGAAATAAAGCATATCTTTTTTTGGAATCCGGCGATACAGAATTATTATCCATTGAGTGGCTAAAGAAAAAGCTTAAACAAGATTTAAAAAGAAAATTCAAAGTACCAATAGAAATTGTTGAAAAAAAAGTTTTTCCCAGATCGGATGCTGGAAAAATTTTGCGAAAAGAGTTGTATGAAATTTTAAGCTAAAAGGCTTTTTCCACCATCCAGATAGAAGGTTTGACCTGTAAATTGATTATGTTCTACCAGCAAAATATAAAGGATGAGGTTTGCCACATCCTCTACCGTAGTTAATCTTCCAGAGGGAGTAAGTGCTTTTGCGGCATTAATCCTTTCTTCTCGATTGGGAAAACTGTTTATGGCTTCTGTTTCAACCATTCCAGGGCACACTAAATTTACACTAATTTCTCTCGGAGCCAATTCCACTGCATAATGACGTAAAAGTGCATCTAAAGCACCTTTACTACTGGCAACAGCGGCATATTGTTGTAAATAGCGTTGACTACCCGCCGATGTCAATCCTATTATTTTTGAGCCCTTGGTTAACTTGGGCAATAATATGAGAAAAAGCTCATGAAATGAAAAAAAATTTACTTCAAAGGTCCACCTAAGATGCTTGGTTTTAAGTTGATCAACACTTCTGTGAACACCGCTTGCAGCACAATGAATAAGTCCATTAATACTATCTGCAGAATCCAGAATTTGCTGGCCTATCTGTGCCATATTCTCTGATATGGTTAAATCACCTCTAAGGCAAACCAGCTCACCTCGTAGATTTTTCGCCAATTCGATTAACTTATTCGCCTCTTGTGTATTTCTGGCATAAAGAGCAAAGACCTTGTGGCCCTGAGACAGCAGTTTCAAGCTTATCCCTCCGCCTATTCCTCTAGTACCACCAGTGATTACATAAGTATTTTTCATATAGAATTATCTCCTAATGATCGACCACCATCTATTGTAATCACACTACCAGTTATATAGCTTGCATTTTCTGAACATAAATATTGTACTAATTCCCCAACCTCTTCGGGCTTGCCGGATCTGCCCACTGGTATTTTTTTTCGAAGTAGTTTATTTTCTCTTAATTCATTCACCATATTTTGAGTCATAGGAGTTTCAATCAAACCTGGTGCCACGGCATTAATTGTTACTCCACGATGAGCAACCTCTAGTGCCAAACACTTTGTAAACCCTTCAATCCCTGATTTAACACAGGCGTAACCGACTTGGCCTTTTTTGAAATAATTGGCACTTACCGAGGAAAAATTAATAATTCTCCCGAATTTATCCTTGTACATATTTTTAAGGCACAAATAGGATAAGGCCATTGCAGTAATCAGATGCTCGTTAATCATTTCCTCTTGAGTTGAAAAATCCATATTTAAAAACAAACCATCCCTCAGACGTCCAGCACTATTGATCAAGATAGAGGGGGAGTACAAAAATTTATCGACCACACTATCATAAAGTTCTTTAGCTGTTTTATAACTACATAATTCTTTTTTAAAGATTTCAATGCGGCATTCGGGATATTTGTTTTCGATCTCGGACTTTGCAATCTCCGCTTTTTCATCATTGTTACAATAAGCCAAGGCTAAATCATATTTTTGAGCAAGCTTTGTTGAACAAGCAAGGCCCAATCCTGAAGTTCCACCTGTGATTAAAGCTAATTTCTTCAACGTATCATCCTTATGCTTTTTTTAATACAATACAAATGTTTTGACCACCAAAACCAATGTTATTGCTTAATATATAATTTACTTTTCGGTCCTGAGTTACCAGCGGAACATAATTCAAATCGCAATCTGGATCAGGATTATGAAGATTAATAGTTGGTGCCAGCTTTTGATGTTGCAACATTTGTACACATGCAATACTCTCTAAAATACCTGCCGCTACCGTAGGGTGTCCAATTTGCGATTTTAAAGAACTTACTGCTAGTTTGTAAGCATAATCTCCAAACAATTCTTTTATAGCCATGGTTTCTATTTTATCATTCAATAATGTCGATGTTCCATGTGCATTTATATAATCTATTTGTTCCTTATAAATCCCTGCATCTATAATCGCATTTTCCATTGCTTTCTTTAAACAAAGCCCATCTTCTCTTGGGTCAGTTAGACGATAAGCATCCGATGTATTCCCATAACCGACAATCTCCGCAAGAATTGGATTACCTGTTTTAGCTTGAGACTCTTTTGACTCTAAAAGTAGAATGCCAGCTGCCTCTCCTCTTACAAAGCCACATCTTGTCTTATCAAAAGGTCGACTGGCAGTACTTGGCTCAACATCTGCGGTAGACAGTGCCATTAGCATGTGAAAGTTCATCATATTTGCCAATGTACATCTAGTGTCAACACCACCAACCAATACACGATCCCATATGCCCGCTCGTATTCTTTGCAAGCTTAATCCAATCACTTGATTCCCTGTTGCACAAGCTGCATTCATACTATAGATTTTATCTGGTGCGAGTTCAACACCATAGTATGATCGAATACTTTCAATTAAAAAATCATGACATCCATTTCCGCTTAAAAGTTTTAAATCAAAATCTCCTGTATTTTTCTTGCGATAAGCATCTTCAACAACCTCATATCCAGTACCATCAGGAGTTCCATATACAAAAGCATCAATGGATTCGATTACTTTTATTTTTTCAAATATCTGCTCTAAGGCAAGCAAAGTACACCGCCATGATCTTGCTAACTCACCAGTTTGGGTTATGCTTTCTACTATATGCCTAGGAATATATTTAAACTGATCGAGTTTATCCTCAATAACACCAGCATATGGAACTGGAAAATCTTTGGGAAATTCACCCACACCTCTGATGTTTTTTATACCTGACATTCCTGCAAACATATTTTGAGTAAAAGACTCAACACTGCAGCCTATGGAAGAAACAACTCCACAGGCTGTGACGAATACTTTATTTTGTTGTTTTGGCATACTTATAAGCTTTTTAAAAAATTTACAAGATCACCTACGATCATAGGCCGATTATTTGGTAAGGCAGCTCGAAGTTGTGCAAGATTAACTTCCTGATTGACTATTTTTTCCAGTTCCGAAGCAATATCTAACATATCTATACTTTCCGCTCCTAAGTCGTTAATTAATTTACTTTCCATTTTTATTTCATCCGCATCAAGATCTAAAATATCAGCAATAGCTTCTTGGATTTTAGCGAATAGTATTTGTTCATTCATCTTTACTCCTCATGTAAATTAAATTTATATATTAATTGATTAGTTATTCCATAATTATAATTGTACGCTGATGGCTCCATTTTATCTAATTTTTCAACACCAGCACTCAATAAAATTGCTACCCCGCATTCCGACAACGGCAAATCACTAAGTTTAGAATTTTTAAATAAATTTAATCCATCTTCATTACTAAATGCAGAAACAAGTAGTGCTAAACTAGTATATGAATGATCTAAATCAAATTCGGCTTGTTCTAATGCCTGAAGAGAACCAAGTTCAGGATGAGTAAAAACATATGTTGGTCCATTTACTCCATAAGAAATCCCTAGCTGCGTTGCTATTAAATTGGGTAATTGTTGCAAATACATCTTGGGATTTCTTTCCCGCTTATAGTTTCGATGAAAATCTTGTCTGTCCTGCGCAAGAATACGTTCCACCATATCATAATCTACTGTACCATTCTCTACAGCACAGTAAATACCAACACGGAATGTATCTTGATTTATCACATTTAAACACTCAGAGGGTAACGTTGAACATGCAAAATGCAATAAACTACACGCCCTTGAACTGGATCTGGAAACATGACCAAATTGCCCAAGCAATTGCTTGTTGTTATAATTAAAGCTTCTGACTTTTTCGAGATTTCCCTTAGGAAAAAAACAGTTGATCTTTTTGGATTTTATTTCTAAATTATCACCTTGCGGGTATACAAAATTTTTCCATAGTATTTTGGCCATTAAAACCTCATATTTTTTAGAATAATCGAAAATATTTTATTAGACAACAATCTGGCATATTCTACCTTTTATTTTTTTTTTGGATAAAGACCCCAAGTATGAAATAATTTTTATATGCAAAGAGAATTTAACTTTCACACAACAATAAAACCAAACGATATTGATGGCTCTAATCATGTAAACAACGCCCGGTATCTAAATATATTTGAAGAGGCTCGCTGGAGCTGCTTTAAGGGTACTTGTTACGATAAACCAGATATTTACTCGTTAGGTTTTGCGCCAGTTCTTATAGATTGTACCATAAAATTTAGAAAGGAACTTATCCTAAATGAGTTGATCTACGTCAATACTGGCATCACAGGAATTGAAAAAAATTTAATTATTCATATGAAACAAACAATTTTTAATCAAGCCGAGCAAAAGGTTTGCATTGCTAATCTTCGACATGGCATGCTTGATCTCAAGGCAAGAAAAATGATCGAGTTCCCAAAAGACTGGCTTGAAATTTTAATCAAGGAGAAAAAAAATGCTATGGTACCTACTTGATCGAATAACCGAATGTGATCCAGGAAAAACAATTACTGCCACAAAATGCTTCACTCGTTCGGAAGAAATATTCCAGCACCATTTTATAAATTACCCGATTGTTCCTGGAGTTTTGCAAATTGAAATGATTGCTCAAGCTGGAGGAAAATGTATTAAAATATACAACGAAAACCTAGCTCCTGCTTTAGCCAGCGTAAAGAACGCAAAGTTTTATCATAGTATATTCCCGGGTGATAAATGTGAAATTAAAGCGGAAATTACCCAATTGACGTCCCAATATGCAAGATGTTCGGGAATAATCACTGTTGACGGGGAAAAAAAATCAAGTGCTGAAATTCTATATTCCTTTTTAGATCCAAAAATTACCGCAAAACTTGTGCAAGATGAAATTGTAAAAGAGTGGAAAGAAAAACAAGGGATTTAGGAAAATAAAATGTGTGGAATTTGGGGAGAATTTGGCCAGACCATTGTATTTAATCCTACAAAACTTAAACAGGTTGTCGCCTCTCTCATTCATCGTGGACCGGATGGTTATGGCTATTATTCAAGCAATCACGCCGTTCTTGTGCATACACGCCTAAGTATTATTGACCTAACTACTGGCGGCCAACCTCTTATCTCCTATGATAAAAATATTATTGGTATTGTGAATGGTGAAATTTACGACTATAAAAAAATTAAAACCGAATTAGAAAAGGAAGGAGTTAAATTCTATACTCAATCTGACAGTGAAGTTTTGCTTAATCTTTTTGCAAAAAAAGGAGTGCAATCCCTAAAAAAAGTTTGCGGTGAATATGCCTATATTTTTTATAATAAAAAGATGAATAAGGTATATTTTGGTAGGGATCCGTTTGGAGTAAAGCCTCTTTATACGTCCACAAATAGCAATATCGCCAACAATGAAACTCAAATATTAAAACTCTTACTTGCCTCCACTTCATACTTATTACAAGAAATAAAAATAATACCAACACCCAGTCGAGAACTTCAAAATAGCTTCCCCGACCAGATTATCGAAGGAGAGCCTCATGTCACTATACTATGAATCAGTAGGAAACAAAAATCTTCCAATATTAATAGCTGTTCACGGTTTAATGGGTGGAGCGGAGGAGTTAAAATTTTTAGAAGTTTTGCAATTTAATTTTCATGTTATTTTTGTTGATTTTCATCACGAATTAAAAAAGGAAAGTATTGCAATTCGTGACTTAAAAAAGATTGATTATGATCACGGTTCGGATATGATTGCTCAAATTCTGGAAGAGCATTATAGCAATCAAGGTGCTTATTTTTTTGGTTCCAGCTATGGCGGGAAAATTATTTTTGATTTTATGGCTAAATTTCCCCAATTATATCGAGGAGGTGTCTTTGGTGACATTTCCCCTGCCCCAATTGAGGATACAGAGTTTTATAAACTCACATATGATGTAGTTCCCAGACTCAATATGAATCAAAATTGGAAAAATTTAAAAAAACAAATCCAAGAATTAGTACCAAACAGAAATGCCCGATCCCTACTTGCAAGTCAGGTCTATTATCCAACCATTGACGGTCCAGCAGTCTGGCGAACAGGCGTTCACAAATTAAATGAGGTTATGTCATCATTACAAATAAATAACCAATGGCCGATTTTTTATAAAATGAATAAGGTCAAGGATAAAAAGAATATAATTCTTGTCGCTGAAAATTTCAGCTCTATTTCCAAAGAAACTTTTGAAAGGCTAAAACTAAGTTCGGTGTTTGATATAGTAACTGTTCCAAACGCAACTCATTTTATCAATATCACCCATCATAAAGAGATAATTGAAAAACTCTTAGACCTAATTTGATTCTCCCCCTAAAGCTTGCTTTGTTTTTGTTATCTTAATTTTTAGCAACAACAGGCTTTCCTTTTTCTCTTTTGAGACGATTGATTTCATCTTTTAGTTTTTGAATTTCGGAAGACAAATCAAAGGTAAAAGGCCTTACCTTTGCAGAATATTTATATAATTCCTCTTTAGGGTGATAAAATGCATTTAGTCTTTGGGGCAGTTTGGAAACCAGGGATTGGCATCAATCATTTGATTTTTGCATACGCAGCTACCGTTTTTTATGTAAGTTTTAGTATTTTTATTGCAGGCGGAGTTATAATCTTGATGATCTAGCGCATTCTAACGGTAATGATCGTACATATGATCCGCAAATTTGTCTGGGGATTTAAGCAGTTCCAGTTGCTCGTTGGTGGATGTTAAACGCAGTTTGGACCTTTTATTAATGGCACTGACTCCTTTTGGTTCAACCTCTGGCCTTTTAAATTTTAGCTGTTTGGTTTTGCCATATAAATCTTTTTCCAATTCCAAGATGGTTTTATATAAGGCAAGTCTTTC
>MEQB01000045.1 GCA_001770015.1 Bdellovibrionales bacterium RIFOXYC1_FULL_37_79 | reverse complement strand
TTCTAGGAGGGAGATTTCAGGCAGGATTTATTCAAAACATTTTTTAATTGTTAGAACCGACCTTCTTCAACCCCACAAAACAACATTAATTCCTAACTAGCAACTGCAACTGCTTCTAATGTATCAATTTTAATTCCAGGACCCATGGTTGAACTTACCGTCAAACTCTTAAGATAGGTTCCTTTTGCGCTAGCCGGTTTTGCTTTCATAATCGCTGACAAGATAGCATTAAAATTCTTTTTAATTTTATCTTCATCAAAAGATTTTTTGCCAATAGGCACATGAACAATACCAGTTTTTTCAGTTCGATACTCAACCTTACCTGCTTTTTGCTCTTCCACGGCTTTTCCAATATCGTTTGTTACGGTTCCAAGTTTCGGATTCGGCATTAAGCCTCTAGGCCCCAAAACTCGACCAATTTTACCAAGTTTTCCCATCATATCCGGACTGGCAATCACCTTATCAAAATCCATCCAGCCACCTTGAATCTTATTGACCATATCATCACCGCCGACAAAGTCAGCGCCAGCTTGTTCAGCTTCTTTTAGTTTCTCACCAGACGTAATAACCAGAACTCTTACCTCTTTACCCGTTCCCCCAGGCATTGTGATCGCACCTCTGATCATTTGATCTGCATGCTTCGGATCAACACCCAAATTAAAAGCAACATCAATTGATTCATCAAATTTTGCGAAAGCTAATTCCTTCACTAATTTAAGAGCCTCATCAATCGAATAGCGCTTGCGTGAATCATACTTCTTATGAGCTTCAATACTCTTTTTTGATTTTTCTCTTCCCATCTTCATCCTCCCGGTTCAAACGACTTGCTCTATGACAAATCTCCCGTAATTAACTTTAATAATAAATTTGTTTTACTTGTAATCTAATTTCAGCCCCATTGATCTGGCAGAACCTTCGATTGTTCTCATGCCAGCTTCAAGAGATGCAGCCGTTAGGTCAACTTCTTTTGTTTTCAACACTTCTTCAACCACTTTCCTGGAAACTGTTCCCGCAACTTCAGTGCCCGGTTTATGGGAAGCTTTCGCAAGCTTTAACCTGTCTTTCAAGAGATAAGATGCGGGCGGTGTTTTCGTAACAAAAGTAAATGATCGGTCTGAATAAACGGTAATAATTGTTGGCAACAAAACTCCCGGACTCTTTTGGGTTTTAGCATTAAATGCCTTACAAAATTCCATTATATTTACACCTTTTTGTCCAAGAGCTGGACCAATTGGTGGTGCTGGGTTCGCTTTTGCTCCAGGTATTTGAAGTTTAATAAATCCTACTACTTTCTTAGCCATTGTTATCTCCTACATAAACTCGTTTTCTACGATATTTTTTCTACTTGTGAAATATCTAACTCCACTGGAGTCGGTCTTCCAAAAATCGAAACGTTGACTTTAACTTTACCTTTTTCATTTACTGTTTCAACCGTACCCACAAAAGAAGCAAAAGGACCCTCAATAACCTTAACCGTTTCACCTTCTGAAAAATTTATTGCGGTTCTTGGTTGCTTGAAACCCTCCTGAGCCTGATTCGTCATATATGCTGCTTCTTCATCACTAAGAGGTTGGGGTTTATCTTTTGTCCCACCAACAAAACCTGTGATCTTGTCGGTGTTTTTGATCATATGCCAACTTTTCTCATTCATGATCATTTTAATGAGAACATACCCTGGAAAAAATTTTTTCTTAATCTTTCTTTTTTTACCGTTTACATTTGATACTACTGTTTCCTCTGGAACCATAACTTCTGCAAAATATTCTGTTAATTTTGTATTAATTATTTTTTCCCTGAGAGCTTTTGCGACCTTATTTTCTTGTCCGGTTGATGTTCTTACGACAAACCACTTGAATTCAGGTGAGTTCCCGTCTGAAAGCTGGCCTTCAAGCGTATCTCTTGCTTCCATTTCAGCCTCTACCATGGTTTTTTCTTGTTCTTGTGGATTACTCATAATCTTGTTTTCCCAATAATAATTCTAATATATAAGACTCAGAAGTTTTCTGCATATCCAATCTACCATAACAAGAAAACCGCTTACCATACATATTCCAATAAGAATACCGACAGTGGCTTTTAAGGCAGCATCTTTATCTGGCCAAATAACTTTAACTAGCTCACCATAAACTTCCTGTAAGTATTGAATAGCATTTTTATTTTTCATCACTACCGTAAAAGCCACAACACCGACAAAAACACCCACCATTTGCCCGATAATGATAAAATGATTTATTTTCGCTTCCAAATCAAACCATTCTCCGACAGTCATTACAAATTGAATACTAATATAAGCGACGAGCGCACAAAGAATAGCAACAAAGCCATTGACCCACTTTGAACTATCTTCACTTTTCAAAATTGCCATACATCCCCTTTTAGGTAAGCCGGAAACCTATATGCTGCAAAAAATTGATTTTGTCCACACTTATTGCAATTTATCAAGAAATTGACAAGCATTATCTTATATAAAAGGCAAAAAATATACTCCAACCAGCATTATTTATAATCTAAATAATAAAACTAAAGCAATCAAATTTTACTTTTATTGCTTATGGTTGATAATGGCGGGCGCAGAGGGACTCGAACCCCCAACCTACTGATTTGGAATCAGTTGCACTACCAATTGGTGCTATACACCCGCATTAAAAAACCAAAAAAAGGCTGATCATATAAATCAGCCTCTTAATTAACATTAATCAAAGAAAAAAACAACTATGCAATGATTTCAGAAACTGTACCAGCACCAATTGTTCTTCCACCCTCTCTAACTGCAAATCGAAGACCTTTTTCCATTGCAATAGGGGTAATCAATTCCACATTAAAAGTGGTATTATCACCAGGCATGATCATCTCAACGCTTGGATCCAGTTCAACTGCTCCCGTAACATCAGTGGTTCTGAAATAAAACTGAGGTCGATAACCTTTAAAAATTGGTGTATGTCTTCCACCTTCTTCTTTGGTAAGAATATAGACTTCACCTTTAAATTTAGTATGTGGATTAACAGAACCAGGTTTAATTACACACTGGCCTCTTTCAATATCTTCGCGTTTAATACCACGAAGAAGAAGACCCACGTTATCACCGGCTCTACCTTCATCAAGAAGTTTTCTAAACATTTCAACACCGGTAACAGTAGTTTTTTGAATATCTTTAATACCAATGATGGAAACTTCTTCTCCAACCTTCACAATACCTCTTTCCACTCTACCTGTACAAACTGTACCACGACCTGATATTGAGAACACATCTTCAACAGGCATCAAGAAAGGTTTATCAACTTCTCTAGCTGGAGTTGGAATATAACGATCAACCTCTGCCATCAATTTAATAATAGAGTTTTTACCAATTTCTGGATCTCTTTTTTCCATAGCCGCTAAAGCTGAGCCCGGAATAATTGGGATTTCATCACCAGGAAATTCATAAGAAGTAAGAAGCTCTCTGATTTCCATTTCAACAAGTTCCAATAGTTCAGGATCATCCACTTGATCAACTTTATTCATATAAACTACCATCGCAGGAACACCAACCTGGCGAGCAAGCAGAATGTGCTCTCTAGTTTGTGGCATAGGTCCGTCACCAGCAGAAACAACTAAAATTGCACCGTCCATTTGCGCCGCACCAGTAATCATGTTCTTGATATAGTCGGCGTGTCCGGGACAATCAACGTGAGCGTAATGTCTGGTTGCCGTTTCATACTCAACGTGAGCTGTATTGATTGTAATACCTCGAGCTTTTTCTTCTGGAGCTGAGTCAATCTGGGCATAAGTCATAATAGTACCTTTACCAGCAATTTCAGCAAGGGTCATGGTTATCGCAGCAGTAAGAGTCGTTTTACCATGGTCAACGTGCCCAATCGTCCCAATGTTAACGTGAGTTTTACTACGATCAAATTTTTCTTTTGCCATTTGTATTTCTCCTTCAAATATTATTAATTATTTTAAATTAAACACCTACAAATTTCTTGAAACATCAGTATTAACGAAATTCTCTCCACTGACAAGTAGAAAAAACCTACTAACTATCCAAGTTGCGCCCTATGGCTTAGCGTGGAGCTCACGATGAGACTTGAACTCATGACCTCTCCCTTACCAAGGGAGTGCTCTACCACTGAGCTACGCGAGCCTGACCAATTTGCTAAATCTTATACAGTCATCAAACGAAATATGTCTAGGTCTATTTTGTCATTGTTGATAAAAAACATATCTTAATCGCAATGCCGCTATGCAATACTTTGGTTTATTTTTCCCTACTATTTGTAAAAGGTCTGCTCACCTATACTGTAATAAATAAACATTTAATTAATGCTTTTTAATATATGAAAGAATTTATCGAAAATAAAAATTTATGGCCACTTAATGACATCTTTAAATCTCTTATTGAGCGGGCAAAAATTTCAATAACATATTACTCTCCATCCGACGGCAAAATACTCTTGATTAACAAAACCGCTGCCCGGGCAGTTAATTCAACCCCGGAAAAACTGGAGGATAAAACTATATATGAACTTTTTCCCCAGTTTGCTGACGAAATAAAAAAAAGAACTGAAGAAATCGTGATAAATAAAAACGAAATCATTACTAAGGACTTTATTAAGCCAACCGAACAAACTGGGTTTTGGTTTGAATCATCATATTCTCCTATTTTTACCAATAAAAATGAACTATACGCCATCCAGATAACCTCCAACGACATCAGTTCTCGGATTGAATCTGAAAAAGATATGGAGATTATGCAGCAAAATCTTTTCAATCAGTACATGAGAGAGAAAACGCTCAAAGAACTTCTGCGTGTGCAAACGATGAATCTTAAACTTGATCAAAAGGTAGCTGAGGCCTTAAAGATTATTTTAAATGTTTACTGGATGGAGAATGTATTAAGAGGAGTTATTTTTGTTATTGAAAAAAATAATACTCTTAAAAAAGTCGCCTCCCATATTCGCAGTAATGAAACGCCAGAAGAGGATCAAGGGATTTATTGCGACACAATACCTGTTGGAGAGGGTCATTGTGGAAAAGTTGCTCAAACCGGAATAGAAATCCAACCCACAGATGCGGATTGCCGGTGCGATAAAGTGACTCCGCAAGGATCAATTTTAAGATCAAAATATATTTTTCCAATTAAATACGAAGAATACGTTGAGGGGGTATTTTCATTTGTCATTAAAAATGAATTCTCTTTAGACAACAAGGAGGTGCTTTTTTTACGTTCAGCTTGTTCTATCGTCGGCATCATGATCCGGTCTGAAAAAGATCGAATTCAAATAGAGCAGCAAAGAACCAATTTAATAAGCTCTTCCAAGCTGGCAAGTCTTGGCGAAATGGCCTCTGGGGTTGCTCACGAAATCAACAACCCTCTGGCAATTATCAACGGTTATTCAAAAATTTTATTAAATGCCGCCAAAAGGCAGGATGAAAATATCCAAGAATTGATGCTGCAACTTTTACCTCAAATCGATTTAACCGTTGGTAGAATAAGCAAAATTGTCCAAGGATTGCAAAGTTTTTCGCGAGATGGAAGCAGGGATAAGTTGGAATATAAAATTCTTAGGGACATAGTCACCAAAACCCTTACGTTTTGCCAAGAAAAATTTAATAATTGTGCCATTAAGATTGAGATAAATATTAACCCTGAAAATCTACCAGTATATTGCAGCGAAACCCAGTTTTCCCAAGTGTTTTTAAATCTTTTTAATAACGCTTTCAGCGCTATTAAAAATTTAGAAGAAAAATGGATAAGAATTGATTGTTTTATTGATAACAATCAGGTGATTATAAAATTTACCGATAGCGGAAAAGGAATTCCTGCGGACATTCAAGATAAAATTATGCAGCCTTTTTTTACAACCAAAAATCCGAACGAGGGAACTGGTCTTGGTTTAAGTATTTCTTCCACTATTATTGAAAAACATGGTGGCAAACTTTTTTATCAAAACGAATCATCTAACACGACTTTTGAAATTCATTTGCCTTTAAAATAAAAAGCTATCTTGTTAAGAAGATAGCTTTTTATTGGAGCGGGAGACGAGATTCGAACCCGCGACATCAACCTTGGAAGGGTTGCACTCTACCGACTGAGTTACTCCCGCTCATAGAAAAATGGTGGCAAGGGGTGGATTCGAACCACCGAAGGCGTACACCGGCAGATTTACAGTCTGCTGCCTTTGACCGCTCGGCAACCTGGCCATAAGAATGAGTGGAGCTGACTATAGGAATCGAACCTACGACCGGTGGTTTACAAAACCACAGCTCTACCGACTGAGCTAAGTCAGCTCAATGTAACTCATATCACTAACAAAAATTTATAAACGTTGAGCTTGAATTAAGCAAGGTATTTCTTTAAAGAACACTAATTTTTATGAAATGGGCTTTGCGTTATGAGGGAAAACATTTTTCCAGAGCTATCGCCGAAGCGACCGAAACATTCAGCGTAGAAAGTTTTCCTTGAGGTTTTAAACTCACCTTAAATTCCAAAACCCTCCTCACCGCATGAGAGATTCCTCGATCTTCCGCACCCATTACGATGCATTGGCTTTGGTTGGGTAAATTAGGTAGGACATCTTCACCTGATTCTAAAAAACCAATTGTGGCAACACCTAATTTTTGTAAATTGGTTACTGTTTTCGACAAATTGGTACATTGAACCAATTTAACATACTCACATCCGCCTGACGCCATTTTAAAAAATGATGGAGATAATCCAAAATTACCTTTTTGGGCCATCACAAGATAATCTACTCCATAAAAAGCAGCAGTTCTAAAAATGGCAGCACCGTTATGAACATCGGTAACTTGATCCAGACAAAATATTTTTAAAAGTTTTCCACTTTCAGCATCCTTATAAAGTGTAGAAACATCGTAAATAGGCAAGGATTCTGCAATTAAAAACATCTCCGAAGATATCCTTTTAAATTCTTTTTGCATTTTAATATAGAATCGTTTGGCTTCTTCTTGAATTCTATGCTGATCAACCACATTCACTTTTACATTGGATAAATTAACCCCATTTAAAAATTCTTCCTTGGCTTTTTTAGTCAGATATAATTCTTTGATAACCCGCTCAGGATTCTTTAATGCAGCAATTATACTATGAACACCAATAATTAAATCAATTCCTTCCATCTTAAACCCTGGCACTTTTTAATTCATCATTTTGTTTTTGCAAAAGCCATTCTTTGATTTCTTGAATCAAATTTTCTTTCATTATTTTTTTAGCTTTTCCACTTCGTCGGTCCCTAATTTCAAGCATACCATCCTGGGCATAATCCCGCTCTCCAAGAGTCAGCCTCAGTGGCAACCCTAGAAGGTCGGCATCCTTAAATTTAAAACCAGGACCTACATTTCGATCATCAAGCACCACTTCAATTCCATTATGGATTAACTGATCATAAATTTCATAGCTCATCTTTATAAAATCTTCATTTTTTGAAATCACCACAAAATGCACATGATAAGGGGCAATCGAAACCGGCCAGATAATTCCATCTGCATCATTATTTTGTTCAATGGCAGCTGCAACGGTTCTGGTAGTTCCAATTCCGTAACACCCCATCAGTGGGTGAATGGCCTTACCATTTTGGTCTAAAATAGTCACATTCATGGATTTAGTGTAACGATCCCCCAGTTCAAAGATTTGTCCTACTTCAATTCCTTTGATTTCTTTTAAAATTCCTTTTTTGCATTTACTGCAATGATCACCGGCATTGCTTAATCTTAAATCAGAAACTTCGATTTCTTTATCATCCCTGTTTGGTACAAAGTGGAGATAATGTTTATCTTTTTGCAACCCACCGGTTACAAAGCTGGCACTCAAATCAATAGCTTTGTCATAGACAACTTTAATTTTTTTTCGATCAATCTTATAAGGGCCTAAAAAACCTGCTGGTATCTGAAGTTTATCCAAATCTCCCTCAAGGGCAGGCCTTAGATGATCACACTTCATGAGTGTCTTTAATTTAATTTCATTTAATTCATCATCTCCCACCAAAAGAACCAAAACAAATTTCTCATCATTTCCCGTAATAGCTGAATAAACCACGGACTTCAAACTATGTTTCTTATCCACCTTTAAAAAACCACAAACTTCTTCCATCGTTTTTTTATCCGGGGTATCAACCAACTCAATTTTTTTGTCAGTTTTACTAAATTCTATCACTCGTTTTCCTTCCGCCGCTTCAATGTTGGCAGCATATCCACATTCTGGACAATGAAGGACACGATCCTCTCCTGAATCGGCGATAACTTGAAACTCCTGGGTTCTACTACCAGCTGAAGCCATGGTTCCGCCATCAGCATCGACAACAATATATTTAAGTCCCATTCTATTCCAAATATTGGAATAGACATCATACATTTTTTTATAAGTTTCATGCATACTTTCTTCATTGGGGTGAAAGCTATAAGCATCCTTCATTATAAATTCTCTCGATCTCATTACTCCGTAGCGAGGGCGAATTTCATCTCTGAATTTGGTATTGATCTGATAAAGACAAACTGGTAACTGTTTATATGAGCTCACATATTTTCTAAAAACATCCACAAAAGCCTCTTCTGCGGTCGGGCTCACACAAAGCTCTCTCCCGGCACGATCCTTCATTTTAAGCATCTGACCTTCCATTTTATCCCACCTGCCGGATTCTAGCCAAAGCTCTGCGGGGGTTATCACGCTGGCCCTAATTTCATAACAATCAGCTTTGGCATGTTCCTGTCTAATAATATTTTCAACTTTTTGAAGAGCTCTAAGCCCCATGGGCAGATAGGCAAATAATCCTGCGGATTGTTTATAAATAAGTCCTGCTCTAATCATTAATTGATGAGATGGAATTTCCGCATCGGTTGGAGTTTCCTTGAACGTCTGCCAAAAACCTTTTGATAATTTCATTTTACTTCCTCTGCCAAAATTTTACCTTTACTTGAAATACAATCGTTCTAACTCATTGGCCAGTTTGTTCTTAAGTGTAAATGCAAGAATTTTACGATTGTAAACAATAAGAGAATTTTATTGGAAAATAGGGGCCATGGCAATTGGAAGTTCCAAAGCCTCCAGCGCTTCCTTTTGAATAGATGAGGCGGATACTATTTCATAAGAGTTGGGTGACTCCAGCAGTTTTCTACAAAGCATATTATGGAGAAGATGACCTGACTTATAGGTAGTAATTTTTCCACACACCTCGTAGCCAAGCAAACTGATATCACCAATGGTGTCCAGGATTTTGTGACGAATAAATTCATCCTTAAACCTGAGCCCATCGGAATTCATAACTTTAAAATCATCTAACACAATCGCATTATCAAGAGATCCACCCTTAATAAGTCCTTTTCTCTTGAGCATATCAACATCTTTTAGAAAACCAAACGTGCGTGACCTACTGATAAGATCAATAAAATTATCACAAGAAAATTCCAATGATTTATTTTGACTTCTAATTATGGGATGAGCAAACACAATGGTTGAATCAACGATGAGTCTTGAGGATGGTTCTATCTGCGCCCACTTATCGTCCAGCTCGACTCGAATAGGCTCAAGCACCACCAAAAATTTTTTTGATTTATTTAGATTAGTGATTCCCGATTCCTTTAAAAGAAAAACAAAAGACGCCCCCGAACCATCCATGATTGGAATCTCCGGGCCATTAACTTCGCAATAAGCATTATCAACCCCAAGTCCGTAAAAAACTGATAACAAATGTTCTACGGTGTGAATAACATTCACGCCACTCCCGATCGTAGTATTATTTTCAGTTGTTCCCACCGTATCAGCTGAAGCCTTTAGTACCGGTGCATCAGGCAGATCACTTCGTTTAAATTGAATACCAAAATCAGCTTTGGCCGGATGTATTGTCAAAGTGATTTTCTTCCCCGTATGGAGTCCAATCCCCGTAACAGATGTCGATTTTGATAGAGTTCTTTGATATAGCATTAAGTTAATTCCTAAAATTTTAAGTAGTTATAACATTATCAACCAAATAACATTTTCTGACAACTACATACAATTTTTTACCCTAAATAATAAAAAACTAGATGTTTTGGCAACTAAAATCTCACTAATTCAGTCGGGTGTTCTTATCGGCAAGCGACATCCAACTACATACCAGATAATAGACGAAAAAAGTCCCACGATGTAAAAATTATACCATTATCCTTTAATTTCAAATGATTATATGTTTTCCAGGGACTTATATTTCTCTCTTGACGAAAGGGTCATTTGCCCTAAAAAATGTGCGGTTTCATTTCGCTTCTTAAATGTCTCTCGAGGCGTGTGTTTTATATAATCCCGCCACAAAGTTATCACTAATTAAAGAGCTTCAAACTTTGAAAAAACATATTCCTTCGATATCTTCTCCTGCTCAAGAAGCATCCCCTGTTCTTTGACCAATTGATAAAGAGACATTTCTTCCGTGCTTAATGTACCTCTCAAAATCGAGGCTCCTTTATAGGCAGTGCTTATACAATAGGCTTTAAATTGCTCCCAGGTTGGCCAGTCCATCATCAACGATCTGACATGAGGAAAAGCCTCCCTTAAATCAGCGAGGATTTCAAAACCCTTGGCATCAATATCACCCCAATAAATTAACCTTGATTTCTGCAACCATATAACTTTTTTCAATCTTAAAACGGCAACTCCTTCACCAAAAATGGCAAGACTATTGGGTATTTTGGGAAGAGAAAAATAGCTTTCTTTGTTTTCACATATAACAACATTTGGAGGATAATTATTGTTTTTTTCAATCATTTTGTTCATATCTTCAACACTTACGGCAAAATCACTGAATTTTATTTTTAATTGATCCTGTAAGTTTTGATCCAAAAATCTGATTCGAATCAGCGAGGGATATCGTTTTATCCTCAATATTGTTTCAAAACAGTCATCGGAATATTCCAAATTCAAATCTTTAAACAGAAACATTATTATTTTTTTTATTATTCGCTTATTTTGCTCATAGAATTTTGTCGAGGTTGATACTGGTATTTCCCGGATAAAAATTTCCTCTCTTTGCTGGTTTCCCAAAAACCTGGCCACTTCAACAATCTGGCGCCATTCATCTAACGAGTAATGCAAAATATCCCGCACATCCGACACATATTGAGGCCAATTGATAAATTCCTTGAATTGACTTTTTAAATAGTCAGTTACTTCAATAAAACGTTGATACTCTTTCCCCTTGCGGGTCAAATGAATTAATTGATTAATATTATCAAAACGCAAATAGCTTGGAATAGTTTGTTTACCCCATTTTTTTGTGTTTAAGCATTGATATTCAATTTCAAATTCATGTTTGCCTTTTATAAAATTATTAAATTCTTCCAGTTCCGTGGACATTTGATTGAAATTGTCCTTGGTAAAATAAAGTTTGATTTTCTGTGGAAAAAAATCTTTTTTTTTATCACCTGTGGATAAATAATATCTTTCAACAATTTTTTTTATCTTTTTTTCTAGTTCTTCATTGGACATGAGTAATTTCTCTTTGTTTATTCATCTCTTCTCGTAGTTTTGAATATTCAAGAATGGAAATTGTTCTGACTGATGAATCGTCCAATTTTTCACTATTTTGTACCAGGTAAATAGTTTTTACGGATGATTCAGCAACGTATATTTTATCCTTGGGAGTGACCACAATGAGTTGGAGATTGAGATTTTTAAATAATTCCAAAGCATAACGTGAATTTTTCTCATCTGACTTGCTAAATGCCTCATCAATCATAACAAGTCTAAAAGATTTACCTTCTCGATTGCCCTGATGATATAGACCATACTGATATGCGATTGCCGATGCCAATATGGTAAACGCCAATTTGGCTTTCTGCCCCCCCGAAAGTCCGCCTGATGAAGACCTCGTCCAGATAGCAGAATCTGTTACCAACGAAGTAACCATTCCTGCTATGGCTACTTCCCCAATTAATATTGCCAATCTTTTCAAAGGCGTCAATATCCAATATTCTCAAGAAGGTGAACTAACCTTAAAAGCAAGCGGAGATTCCGCCAAAAATCTTGTCTCAATCTTCAGAGGTATGGCTGATCTTTTTGAATACAAAACGTAAGAAAAATTGTACACGATCAGATAATGTCCTATTGTCGGGATATGACATCCCGATTATCATTATCCCCAAGAACTCTTTCACTTGATTTTCAAGAAGCAAGAGCGGCCATATTATTTGATCCAAGAAATCGATAGATCCAAGTAATCAAATTGCACTTTTCAATTACCTTACGGTTGTATATTCAAGAATATATTGCAAGCGATCTATAAATCTCTTTGCATCCTTTTTTCCAATATAATTTTCCACCTCTTTTTCAAGAGTTTTAATATTTTTCTCTCTCATATTTTTGATAATTATTTTGCCTTCTGTGCTTTTTAAAAATCTCTCAATTTCTTGGTGACGTTCCTCAAAACTTCTATAACTCCACCCAGTACCTGTAAAACTTGTACCATGATCTATTGAAACAATATTACCTTGATCCGCCACAAAAAAATTACTGCTATTTCTATCACCATTATCTATTAAAAAATCAAAAAAACTTTGCTTATCTAATTCTGACTCTCTGGGGGTAATCAATTTATTTCTTTTTTTATAAATTTGTACCGAGCCCAATTTCCCTTTGATTCTGCGAACAGAAGTTTCAGGCACAAGATTAAATCCAAATAGCCTGTCAATCTCGTAGGCTAAAACTTCTGCACGATAATTGGACTGCCATTTAGAATTTATCGGTTTAAAAACGACCTGTGTTCCGTCTTCAAGCGTATAAAGAACTGCACCAGTTGTTCCTTTTAAATATTTCTTCCCCTTTTTATCATCAATTTCTAATGTACGAATTTTATCTTCTACTGGAGACTTGACTCTTCCGCTTATGGGTTTGAGTTTTGAAGTCAGAGATTTAGAACGAGAAATCCGTTCAGCTTTTAATAAATTTTCTCTATCTGTATAAAATTCTAATCCAGACTTATCACCAATTTCTGTTTTTAAACAATCATTGATTGCGCCAGCAACGCAAATATTGCTCTCAAATAAAAGTACAATATTAAGCATCACCATGAATATTGTTAACTTGAATATATTCATCCTCTTATTTTATCGGATCATTCATCTTTCGCCTAATCAGTGCTGAATTATTTGCCGTATTTTTGATAAGATTGATTTCAGAGAGAAATTTTTAAATTTTATGGACGGGAAAAAAACATCGTTATCTGACCAAATATATAAAGATTATCAGGTCAATTCTTTGTTTATCACCTAGACACAATATCATTTTTCTGGGTCAGCGTTATATTTAACCTATTTAACAGTTTAAAATTTTTTTAATTCCTTCTTGCCAATACAGACAATGGACGTTTTTAATTGTTCTAGAAATTTTATCGAGAGAAAGTAGATATGTGAATATGTTTTAAGAAATTATAATCCTAGAAGAAGTAAGAAAATAGAGTGAAGCATTTCTAAATGAATAAGGCGATAATACAATAAAAAATATTTCTAGAACCAATTAAAACTAAACTTTATTTATTTGCTTAAATTGATGAAATATGGTAAAATAAAGAAAAATAGAGCAAAATTGAGAAAAAATTGTGAGTAAAGAATCAGAATATTTGTCAGTTACAGAGGTAGCCAAAATGTTGGGAATATCTATCCCTACACTTCGAATGATGAGAAAAACAACTACACTAGGAAAATTTGAAACCCTTATTGGTAAAAGGGTTAAATTTTCAAAAAAGGCAATTGAAGAATATCTTCAAGGAAAAAATGACGAAGTCACCTCATGGGTCATACCAACTGGTCAGTTAGAAATTATTTCCACGAAAGATACTATAAATCTTGAAGCAAAAAAAAATATAGTTGACTTAAGGGGGGTCCACTACATTGACCCTTATGGGACACTGTCCTTGTTAGTTTATTTAATTAGCAGGTCAAGAGAAAGTAAAAAAACACAACTTTTGATTAATACTTCCGAGGCATGCAAAAAATTAAGACATGTCGGCTTTTTTAATTATATTGATCAATTTGCCCCGTTGGTTGAATACAATAAAAAAATATTAGAAGGAGAAAAATATTTTCCACCTGACTCACTTTTATCAATAACAATTCTTCGAAGAAAAGGAGAAGAGAGAAGAGTTATTGAACAATTAAACACGTTGTTTATCCAACAGGGCTTTTCAGATGAAATTGGTGGTTATATCGGATGGTTAATAGGAGAACTTGCCGATAATTCTCTCACTCATGATGGAAATTTACTTAAAAATAAGATGTGTTTTATTCAGGCCCAAAGGTATAGCGTAGGAGAAAACTCAAAATGTGTCGTCATAGGAGTTGCAGACGTCGGGCAAGGAATACACAAATCACTCAAACAAAATCCTAAATACAGCAACCTAAGTGATCACATGGCAATTTTAAATGCCTTTAAACAAAATGTTTCCTCCTGGGATGATGAGTATAAAAGAGGCAAAGGCTTAACAGATATTCTATCAATTGCAATGGGAAATAAATCTCTTGTTAGAGTGTCGAGTGGAAATATTGACTTTAAATTTGATTTTCAAATAACCGATAAAGCGAAAATAACAAGGATCGAACCGCCTTTATTGGACGCTCAGAGCACTCGTTTTGGTTTTTTATATATTGATCACCAATTTAATAAAAATACCAGAGAAGAAGCAGATAACTTTTTAACAAAGGAAATAAATCGATATGAAAATATTAATGATGAATAAGTACGGAAGTGTTTTAACTGGACGAGAGTTTGGAAAAGATACTATGGAAAAAATTGCGCGAAATATTGAGTATCCCGTCTGCCTAGATTTTTTAGGCGTTAACTCGCTTGGTTCTTCTTTTGCAGATGAAGTTATAATTCCTATTGCCAAAAATCAGCAAAATAAAATTACCGTTCAAAATGTAAAAACGGCAGTATGGGACTGCCTTCAAGATGTTGCCACAGATGGAGGAATTGAAATCGATAGAAGCATCACCTAAGTATTATTTTTCAAGTGTGCTGTCTGGCCCACAGTTTATCTATAAAAATCTTCCAAGGCAAAATTTCAATCCCCGCTTCGTTTAATGGAAAAGGAACCTGGGAAAGAACTACATAATATTTTAACTTTTTTTATTTAAAATATCTAGTATATTGATATTGCGATTTTTATACATACAAAATACTCATTTTTGCGATTTTTCAACGCATGTTCCGTTGATTTATGTTGTTTTCAAACTGAACAATTGTCAATATTTCATATTTTTAATTCTAAAAGAAATTAGGGATCAATCAGTATGATTAAATTTTCCTGACTTTAAAAATAATTCTGATTATTAAAACACTTCAAATATCCAACTTGAATAGTCAGATCAACTCTTTACTTTTCTCCGAAATCACTTTTCATCCTTACAAGAACAACTCATTGTCTGGGTCTTATTTTGAATATCAACCACTGGTGGTATTTTACATTTAAAACATTTTATCAGTGTTTCTTTGTCTATAATCGAAACCACATAATCTGCCACATTTTTAATATCAAAGATCTTCACTTGATACCCTTTAGCATTTGGTGTCACATGGGTTTTTCCGGAACCTACATACTCAGCCAAGCGAATATTCCCCTTTTTATAAAAAACACTCCAACCACCCCATTTGCATAGCTTATAATCCTTGGAAATTTTATCCTTATGTTTTATAAATTCACATTTTGATAAATCTAATTCACTTGCTTCAAGACCAATGGCGCCAACTCCTATAATTATTGCTATAAAAATCTTATTCATTAGTTCATTCCCTATCTTTATTTTCCAAATTCAACTAACCGTCCATCATCCTTATTAGCATTAAATAACTGTACGGTACCAGTTTCTTGTGAAATTATTATTCTATACTTGTCTGATGATTTATCCTTATTGGTAAGAATCTCATGTTTTTTAATCTCATCTTCTGCGATCTCAACAAGATTTTCATCACTAATTTTAAACACTTTTAGTGCTCCATCAAATTGGCCTATAGAAACATATTTATTATCCGCAGATATGGACACACGATAGAATCCTTCTTTTGACTGTATTTTAGCACCCTTGAGTTCTATGAGTGTTCCATCCCTGATTTTATAAACCCTTGCCGTTCCATCGCTTGACGCCGTCGCTACATATCCACTATCCTCTGATATATCGACTTTCAAGACGTCATTTTTATGATACTGAATTTTATCCCCACCCAGTTCTTTAAGTTTTTCGTCTTTAATCTCCAACACTTTGATTATTCCATCAGAGAATGCAGTCGCTAACACATATTTACTATCCTTTGATATGGCAATACTACGAAAATCTTCATTGGCCTTGATTTCCTCTCCCCCAAGTTCAGAAAGCAGCCCTCTACCAGTTTTATAAACCTTTACCGTTTTATCTCTTGATGCTATCGCTATATATTTACCATCTGCTGATATATCAACACCCCATGCGACTTGATTTTGTTTGATTATATTCCCTCCAAGATTTTTAAGTTTTTCATCTTTCTCATTAATCTCAAACACTTTGATTAATCCATCAAATGAAACTATATAGAAATATTTATTATCTGAAGAAAATTTATAATTATGAACGTTATCCAGAAATATGGTCCCCTTATAGGCCCCCAAGGTCTTTGCAAAACAATCATATATATCACGCTTGAGCTCTCTATCCTCAGTCGTCTTATAATGTAAAAACAACTCATCAGCATTTTTCTCAATTATTGGCAAAGGAGCTTCCAGGATAGTCTGTCTAAAAACATCTCGATTAATTACCTGGGAACTTTTCATATAATCATTCAACAATTTCTTAAAAAGTTCTGAATGCTCCAATACTAACGAGTCATTTTTTTTATGTAGATACAGTATCATTTTAAGAGCAGACCACTTATGCACCAACGAGGGATAGAATTTAAGTTTTTTCCTGGCAATCTCTAGCAATAAATTTTTCTGATCCTTCGTTATATTTAACTTGGCACACGGAATTTCATCCCCACACATAATCTCTATCGCTTGAGCCATTTTATTAAAAAGTCTATCCAGCCAAGCAGGATTTATAAGCACTTCTGTTATGGCATTTGTTATGCGTTCATTATCTTCACTCAATAGATCACAAATTATTGTTCTTGGCACTTCCTCACTATTGATTTTAGAACCATCAAAACATTGCTGACACAAATAAGCGGCATCTTGTCCATGTCCTTGAGCTTCAACTTTATTCATCTCCTCTTTCCATGAATCTAATAATTTGACCAGCGGATCAAGAGATTTTTCTTTATCGTTTTCAAGTATTTTGCCTAACCCTTCACAAATATTTTTTGATTTGGTTTTCTGCTTGAGCTTTTCAAACACATTTTTAAATCCGATCTCTGACTTGCCACCCTCTTTGCCACTAAGAGGTGCGCCCCCATCAAACCCCATCATTGCCTTATAATTAGAAAATATATCAGATAATCTACGTGCGTTTGTATCCCCATTTTCGCCTTCAAACATATCAATTCCTGCATCAATGGCATTATCTGGACCAAACCGATCCTGATGTTCCTCCAAAATACGTCTCATAAACTGTTCTGCAGTTTCGTTGGTTTTGGCGGTTTTTATAAGATTATTACATGCTAGAAAAAATCCAATCTTAACTTTAGAGAAAAAATTATTACATTTAGGATTACACGACAATTTTTCCAATTCGACCAACGTAAGTGATCCTCTATCTCCAGACCATGCAGATGCATAATGACCTGATATCATGATCACATCTGGTGCATATCCTGATTCACATAATTGTAAAATTTTATCCTTAGGTTCACCGGATAATGTTTCATCATCCAAGGCACTTTTAATTTCCATATCCTCAGAACATTCTTTGGACAAATTCTTTAAGACATCGGTCTCGGTGGTTTGATTAAAATCAAGTGCTAATACATTAATTTTAGCTTCAATTATGTCAATTCCAGACAAGAATAAAACAAGAATGGTGATTATTACGTGAAGGCTGCTCATCTATAAATTATAGGGGAGATTTTTTTATTTTTTAAGAAGGAAGAAAAGATCATTGCTTAACTAAAGATGTGTTTATGGGATTATGAGGTCAGAATCGAATTATTTGCACCATAAACAATCATAAAATGATTGTAATTGTTACAAAAAAGTATTAAAATTATCTAAAAACATACTATAAATGATTGTTAATGGAGCAAAAGATTGGATTTTGCATATAAATTAAGAGAGCACATAAAGAGGGACATCTTTACCTTGCAAGATATAAAAACCATTTTTAATTCAATTACTGATCCTGCGATTCATAGCGGAATAACTAGATCCCTTGAAACTCGTGAATTTTTAAAGCTTAAGAGAGGATTATATTTATTTGCAAAAAATTTACAAAGAGGTTCAATTTCAAAGTTAGTCGTTGCCAATAAATTATACGATCCAAGTTACATATCATTTGAATCAGCTCTTTCATACCACGGATTAATTCCAGAAGCTGTTTACACCACAACCTCTGCGTGTTTCCAAAGAAAAAACAAAACATTTTCAAATGATCTTGGTAACTTTTCTTTTGATTATATTTCGAGCAGACCTTTTTTTATGGGAGTTCAAAGCCACAAAGAAGAGGGAGGCGTACTGATGGCATCTCCCTTGAAGGCTCTTTTTGACCTTATTTATATTCGTCGTAAAAATTACAATTCGATACTTGATATTGAAAATGATTTTAGAATTGAGCCAAGCAGTCTTTTGCAAGAAATATCAAAGATCTCAATTCTGGAACTTGAAATATTAGCAAAGTCATATAAGAAAAAAAATATTTATCTATTATACGAAATCCTTATAAAGGCCTTTAAATGAAAGATGTAATCCAGGAAAAATTAAAATCATATAGATGCACAACCAGAGATGATGAAGAAAATGCAATTAAAGAAATTACCCAAGAAGTAACTTTATATGGCCTTGCCAAAGCTGGTTTTTTTAAAAATGTTTTTTTTCAAGGCGGTACTTGCTTGCGAATAGTACATGGCCTTGATCGGTTTTCAGAGGATCTTGATTTTGTATTGAGGAATTATGATCCTGAGTTTGATTTACAACCATACTTGAAAACTGTAATTGAAACGATGAACGTGTATGGTTACAAGATAGAAGTTTCAGGAATTGACAAAGCTGACAGCAATATAAAAAAACGATTTTTAAAAGATGAGAGTATAAAAAAATTGCTAAGCTTAAAGCATGTCCAGGATTTACGCAAAAAAATCCAAATTAAAGTTGAAGTGGATATCAATCCACCTATTGATGCTAAAAATGAAATTAATTACTTAGATTTTCCTACTGACTTTATGATTACGACTCATGACATACCGTCTCTATTCGCAGGGAAATGTCATGCATTATTATGTAAAAATTATATCAAAGGAAGAGATTGGTATGATTACTTATGGTTCATTAGCAAGGGATCAACAATTAATTTATTAATGCTTCAAGGAGCAATAAATCAACTTGGCCCATGGAAAGGTAAAAAACAACTAGTGACTGCATCTTGGCTGAAAGAGCAGCTTGAATTAAAAATAGTAAACATTAATTGGGAAGACATTAGAAGAGACATAGCTAAATTTTTAAAACCAGATAAAAATGAAATAATAAAACTATGGAACAAAGATTTTTTTATTCAAAAAACACATAAGCTTATTCGGTTATTAGATTAAAAGGGTACACAGTTCAAAAATAAAATCAAGATAAAAATCCATCTCATCAAAATACTATTCGTATATTTCTTTATATTTCTAAAGATGTCTTTTCGATAATTTTACAATCAGATAATATTTTTCCCCTTCTGTGAAATCATTCTTCCCCTTGGTGTTCGAAGAATAAAACCTTCTTTCAAAAGATAAGGTTCATAGACATCCTCGATGGTACATCTGTCTTCAGCAAGAGTCGCACAAAGAGCCTCAATACCGACCGGGCCACCAGCATAATATTCTTGAATAACCTGTAGAATTTTTCGATCCATGCGATCAAGCCCATAGGAATCAATTTCCATTAACTTCAAAGATTCATCTACTTCTTGGTTGGTCACGACGTCCTGATTTTGAACTAGCGCAAAATCGCGAACTCTCCGCAGAATCCTATTGGCAATTCTGGGGGTTCCTCTTGAGCAAAATGAAATAGTTTTTTTAGCATCATCGCTTAAAACCACATTCAGTTTCTTTTTATTATTATCAATTATTTGAGCCAAATCTTCTGGATCATAAAAATCAAAATGCAGGTGGGCCATAAATCGGTCTCTCAGAGGATTAGACAGAAGCCCTGATTTGGTGGTCGCACCAATCAAGGTGAACGGGGCAATATCAATTTTCATGGTCCGAGCTGATGGGCCTTGGCCTATCACAATATCAAGTCTGAAATCTTCCATAGCCGAATAAAGAATCTCTTCCACGGAAATATGCATACGGTGAATCTCATCAATAAACAAGACATCACCTTCATTTAAATTGGTAAGGATCGCTGCCAAATCTCCCTTTTTTTCAACCGCAGGGCCGGAAATCACTTGAAGGTCACTCCCCAGTTCATTGGAAATCAAAAGAGCAAGCGAAGTTTTCCCAAGCCCTGGAGGCCCGGAAAATAAAACATGATCCATTGCCTTTTTTCTAATCTTGGCCGACTTAACCATTACCTCAATATTATTCACAATCTTCTTTTGACCTATAAATTCCTGAAAACTTTTAGGTCTAAGACCCGTATCTATGCATTTATCACTAGGGATTTCCTTAGGAGAAATAAATCTTTCCAGGTTTTCATATGTCTCCATCTATATCTCCTTTAGCACCAGATGAATTAATTGTTCTGGCTTCGATATATTATTATTTTCCAGAATTTTTTGAGCCAACGGGATAATTTTATCCTCTTTAAAACCCAGTTCTTTACAGGCCATTATGGTGTCTGTCATGATTTTTGAGTCGGTCATATCCAATATATCAATCATTTCCACCAAATTATCAACTTTTAGGCCCTTATAAACAGCCTCTTTCGTGGTATCAATATCAAGCACCACCCTGGCATCTGAATACATTTTTATTTTATTAATTTTATCTTTTAGATCCAAAATAATTTGAGCTGAAGTCTTTTGCCCTATTCCAGGAACACCGGACAATACTTTTTTATTTTCAAAGTTAATTGCATCAATCGTTGGTAAAACCCCCAAGGTACTGATCAAAACAAAAGCCGACTTAGGCCCAACTCCTTTTACACTCAACATCATTTCAAATAACTTTTTTTCCCGCAAAGAAGCGAATCCATATAATTCCTGTGCGTGCTCTTTTATAATATGAGATACAAACAAAGAAGCTACACTTCCCTCCACGAGAACTTTTTTGTAAAATATTTGATACCCAATACCGGAATTGGTTCCCAGAATAATTTCATTTCCATCACTAAACAGTACTGTCCCTTGTAAATAACCAATCATTTTTTTCTCCTAATTTCGGAGATCTCTTAACCTAGTTCCCCGGCTTTTTTTTTGTCTCGATGTTATATTAATTTGTAATTTTCTGCTACTTAAAGTATGGGCAAAAGCGATTGCCAGCGCATCACTTTCGTCATCTGTTTTATAAATAATCCCCTTGAAAACCATATCCAGTGCTTTTTGGATACTCTCTTTCTCCGCATGTCCATGTCCCGAAACACAAGATTTTATTTCATTTGGTGAGTATTCATAAATATGACCTTGCTTATAAAGATTAAAAGCAGCCAGCATAGCACCCCTGGCCTGAGCCAATTTTAAAATAGATGTTGTTCCTTTTACATAAACAAGTGATTCAATCGCAATTTCATCTGGTCTGTATTCTTCCATCAAATTTTTGCAGCTATTAAAAATTACGCCTAACCGATCAATAAAAGTTTCAATATGTCCATACTTCATCGCACCGGAAGCCAAATACCTGTATTTTTTATTTTCCAATTCAATTACTGCGTATCCGGCCTTAAGAGAGCCCGGGTCAATGCCAAGAATAATCATTTAAAGGCCCTGTCTGAAAAAAATTCAATTACAGAACATCTTATCCTTACAAACATTACCTCGCAATCAAAGTTTAAAAAAAGATTATTCTGGTATATGATACCCGCATTCAAGGAGAAGCCGATGTCTATTAACCTAATTTCCAAACCCATTATTGATCAAGAGCTTGAAAGTTTAAAAATCCGTTGTAACAAATTGAAAAAAAATGGCATCATTCCTAATTTACAAGTACTTTTGGTTGGTAATAATAAGGCAAGTAAAATCTATACCAATAGAAAAAAGAAATTTTGTGAATCTTTTGGAGCAAAATGCGATATCCACCATCTTGATGAAAATATTTCTGTTAATGATTTTGTCATCGAACTAAATAAAATTTCATCAGCTGCAAATGTTCACGGTGCTTTTGTGCAACTTCCTCTTCCCAAACACCTTGCCAATCTTGAAATCGAAAAATTGATACCTGCGGAAAAAGATGTAGATGGTTTTCATCCTTTTAATTTGTTTTCACTTTTATCGGATAATAAAAAAAATGATTATTTTAGACCTTGCACACCTTACGGTGTCATGAGCTTACTAAAATATTATAATATTTCGGTCAGCGGGAAACATGCCGTTATCATCGGAAGAAGCATGATTGTCGGAAAACCGATGCAAATGCTGCTTACCAACGCTAATGCCACCGTAACACTATGCCATAGTAAAACTGAGAATTTATCCGAATTAACCCAAAAGGCAGATATCATTGTCTCTGCCATCGGGAAGCCTAACTTTTTAAATGAAACCTTCATACATCCGTCTCAAAAAAATAAAACTGTCGTAATAGATGTCGGAATAAATACTAATCAAGATGGAAACCTATGCGGAGATGTTGATTTTAACAAAGTTTCACCACTTGTCTATGCGATAACCCCCGTACCTGGAGGCGTTGGGCCATTAACTATCTTGACTCTCAGTCAAAACCTTTTACAAGCCGCCGAAAAAAACATATAACACATGGGGTGTTGTCCATTAGTAATTTTTTAAAAAAGGCAAGTTTATGGAACTTAAAAAAACTTCTTTATACCATGAGCATATTCAACTAAAAGCAAAGATGGCGCCATTTGCGGGATTTGACATGCCTCTTCAATATTCTTCTGTTAAAGAAGAAGTTTTTGCTGTTAGAAGAAATTGCGGAATGTTTGACGTTAGCCACATGGGTGAATTTTTTGTAACCGGTAAAGATGCATTAAAATTCGTGGACAATTTTATGACCAACGACTTTATCAATGCAGGACCGAACAAGGCTGTCTACTCCCCGATCTGTAGAGAAAATGGAACTGTGGTTGATGATCACATCTCATACAAAATCCATGATCAGAAAATCCTCATCTGCGTAAATGCTTCCAATATGGAAAAAGATTGGAATTGGCTTAGTAAAAATGTTGGAAAATTTGACTGTAAACTGGAAAATAAATCTGATGATTATTCTCTTATTGCACTTCAAGGGCCAAAATCAGATGCCATCTTAAAAAAAATACATCTTCTCCCCCCTGGTGATTTTCCTTATTATTCCGTAAAAGAAAGTGAAAGAAATAATTATAAATATATTATCTCCAAAACCGGTTATACCGGGGAAGATGGAGTGGAAATTTTTTGCTCCCATGATTTTGCCAAAATACTTTGGAAGGAATTTTTACAAGAAGGAGTTGTGCCGTGTGGTCTTGCTTCTAGGGATGTTTTACGACTTGAAGTTTGTTTTCCCCTCTATGGACATGAGCTAAATGATGAAGTAACTCCACTTGATAGTGCTTTAAAATGGACTGTCAAAATGGATAAAGCAAATTTTATCGGTAAAAATGCTCTTGCCAATTACAGCCCTCGCTATAATTTAGTAAAACTTTCTATCGAAAAAGGAATACCTCGTGCGGGTTATTCAATATTAGATTCCAATAACAACAATATTGGTGTTGTGACCTCTGGTGGTTATTCTCCTGTTTTAGAAAGAGGAATCGCCCTAGCTCACATTGAAAAAGATAGATTTCCAAAAAATAAACTTTTTAAAATTCAAATCAGGGATAAAATGTACGATACAGAATATCATTTAAAACCGTTTGTTGTAGGAGGACATAAGTAATGGCACATGAAATTAAACCCAATTTAAAGTACACTGACGACCATGAATGGGCATTGCTTGAAGGTGATGTATTAACTTTTGGAATCACTGACTTTGCCCAGTCCAGTTTGGGAGATATTGTCTTTGTTGAATTTCCAGAAATAGGCTCGATGCTGGAAAAAGGCAACCCTTGTGGTGTCATTGAATCCATTAAATCAGTGAATGATCTTTTCTCTCCTGCTAGCGGCGAAGTTTTAGAAGTAAATGAAAATGTGTCTGATTCTCCTGAAAACATCAATCAAAATGCTTTTGGAAGCTGGTTGGTCAAAATTAAAATTACCAATAAAACAGAATTTGATCAATTAATGAACGCAAATGACTATAAGGTACATTGCGAAAAAATTTCTTAAATAATTTTCACAAACTAAAAAAAATCATGCCTTGCCTATCAGGGCATGATTTTTTTATTTATAAACAAAAAAATTATTATTGCAACTTCATACAAAGAAATTATTTTTTTCCCTTTACGAATTAATACAAAAAATTCATACTTTTGCCTCGTAGTCGAAACAATGGTGATAAGTTAAAATGACAAATAAAGAACAAGATTCTATTCGCTTAATAAATACTGCTATTATAAAAAGCAAGGAAAAAAAAATCAATATTTCCTACCAGGAAAAACTCTCCAAGATATGTGAATCTCCTGCGATTAAAGCTCTGGCACATGCGATAAACTATCTTTCAGAAAACGAAAAAATATCAAGGGATCAAGCTGCTGTTTTACTGGTGGACACCATCAGGTCACTAGATAACATATGGAATGATTATGTTTTAATGGAAGGTATGGAAAAACTAAAAGAGGTTTTAAAAAAACAAACCAACCATTAAAATCTCTTTTCTACCCACCCTGTGATTTCAACTTTTAACGACAAATCCCCACTCAATTTCAGCATAACCATTTTCAATCATACCCTTGGGCGGATTTGGGAAAGGTCCAGCCTGCTTAAACGATTCTATCGCCGCTTCATCCAATTCAATTATACCGCTGGTACTCTTAAGAAAAACATTTGTAATATTTCCCATTTTATCTATCGTTACTTTCAAAGAAGTGATTTTATTTTCTCCGGCCGGTATCCGACCACCTCTTGCCTGCAATTTCCTGGCTTTTTCTTGTAATGAGTTTCCCCAAAACTGCTCCAGTCTTTTTCTTATTCGATCATAAAAACCAAAATACTTATATTCGGTAGTATTTAACTTGGTAAAATCGCCAAGCTTAACATCCTCAATAAAATCATTATTCATAGATGGTCCGATCTTGAGCCTATCTCCCGATCTTATCCCCTTGGAAGCTGTTTCTTTGTTCGCTATTATCTGTTTTGCCATATTTTGATTAACCAGCAGATCTTTAAGACTTATTTTTTCTTTCGATAACATATGATTTATTTTTTTAGTCTTGGGTTTAATAATTGGGTTTTCGATATTTTGGATTTTATTACTCAACCAATCTGATCCATGCTCCACCCCAAGACCGGCATCTTTGAAACTACCTATTTGTTTGGCAACTGTTTGTCTTTCAAATAACTGATTGGTTTTCCCAAGAAATTTAGAATCCACTTTTTCATCAACCGGTGTTTTTTGACTTGAATTCACTATCTGACGCTTTTTTTCTTCAACCTTTTTATCACTTGTTCTTTTTTCATCGTCAATTAAAACGATTTTTATTTTCTTCTCTTGGTTCACCCCAATCAAATTATTTTTTTTAAAATCAAAATGTGAAAATAAAAAAGCCATGTGGATTATCAGAGATAATAACAATGCCCGTATAAAATAATGATTGATGCTTTTTTTGCTTCTATCCATCTACTCCCCACATACCATTAACCGTTCGGTTGTTTATCTCGTGTGAGTAATAAATATTACTGCAAATCACAGAGGCAAAAAAATCCCCCACCACGCTAAATATCTTTGATATTATTGATTGTTAAAATATTCGTCTTCGTAAAATTCTTTTTTATCAATAGTCGGCTTTTCCTTGATTACTTGACTGTTACCATCTGTTGGCTGGTAGTGAAGAACTTCCTGGGAAAGCACCTCCTCATTACCTGGCTCAGTTCCTTCCACAAAAGCTTCTATAAAATATGATTTACTTCCTGCCTCTGACAATCTACCCGTTTCTTTGATTATTTTGGTAAAAATTATTTCTTTTGGAACAGCAAAATCTTGCTCCCCATATTTTTTTAGCCCATGCCCCATGTAATTTTTCCAGATAGGAAGAGCCGATCTAGTTCCCGTCTCGCCCCACCCTAAGGTTTTATTATCATCAAAACCGGTCCATACTCCGGTGGTTAAATTCGAGGAGAATCCAATAAACCATGCATCAACATAATTACTGGTGGTACCTGTTTTTCCTCCAATAAATTCTCCAACACTTCTTGCCTCCCGGCCCGTTCCATGTAATACAACCCCCCTGAGCAAATTGGACATAATATAGGCCAGCCGCTCATCATAAACCTGTTCTCTATCAAGCGAAGTTAAAAACCGATTTCCTTCTTTTGAAGCAGAAGATTCAACAACGGAAGCCGATGCGGTAATGGATGGTTCCAGCTTTTTTATCACCTCACTTATTGGCAATTGTTCTTTAACTTGAATATTATTTTTTTCTTTTTCTAAAATTTTATTTTTCTTGATATTCTCATCCAAAAAATAGGGGGTATTATCCCTATCCGTAATCGTAATTATAGACTTTGCATCCACAATTTTTCCTCGATTGGGAAAAATACCATAAGTTGTTACTAACTCAATCAAACTGGCCCCGAAAGACCCTAATGCCAAGCTTAAATCTTTTTCCAAAATTACATCAAAACAAATTCGATTAACAAAATCTGTTATCTTATTAATTCCCAGTTGTTCGGCAATTTTTATGGTTGGCACATTTCGACTAAGCTCCAGCGCAGTTCGAAAAGTCATCGGTCCAAGAAATTCACCATCATAATTCTTAGGCTTCCAATTGAGTGATTCATCAACTCCCCCCAACGCTTCTGGTGAATCTATGACCGTAGTAGCCGGAGTAAACCCTTCCTCCAAAGCGGCAGCATACAAAATTGGCTTAAAAGATGAACCAGGTTGTCTTTTGGATTGAACAACCCGGTTAAATTGATTTCTATCAAAATCTATTCCTCCAACAAATGAAACAATTTCTCCAGTATTTGGATTAAGAGACAAAAGCGCCCCCTGTACATCAGGCTCCTGATCCAAAAGTCCCAAAAGATATTTTTCTTGTTTACTGACATTAAAGAAACTTTGTTTTTTAAATGAATCCTGTGAATTTTTCCACACATTCGGATAAAGGGAGGTTGATTTATTAAGAATTTTAACCTGAATTATATCGCCCGGCTTGAGTATTGAAGAAGGATTGTTAATCAGGGAATAATTGGGCTGATCGGCATTAATCACTCTTTCTTTGGCCCAATTAAATTGTTCGTAAGGTATAATCCCAATCACTCCTCCCACTGAAAAATACACAATTCTGTCAACAGAATCGATACTTACCACCACAGCCTTATAGCACTCTCCAGTCTGTATAAGGTCAACAAAGGTATCTTTAGGATCAAGGCCTGGATAAAACCTGATGTTGTTTTGAGTATCCTGTAAGAGCTTTGCCGTTCTGGCCTGGAGGGCCCGGTATTCACTTTCTTGAAACTCTAGCTCGTATTTAATGGAAAAATCGTTATTATAATCTATTACAAAATATTCCGATTTTTCTTTTAGGAATTTTTTCCTAAATTCCAGTTCATAATTGACAAGCTCTTCTTGCAAACTAATTGAACCAAGTGGTCCCTTGTAACCCTGCCTCTTATCAATCTCTTTGACCCCGTTAACAACTTCATTTTCCGCAACTTGCTGTAATTGCCAGTCAAGCGTAGTAACAATTTTAAAACCATCCCTCAGAAATTTTTCCTCACCAACCAGTTCAACAACCCTCTGCCTTACCCAATCCGTAAAATAGGGTGCCTTGAATTTTTCTTTCTTTCGGGATCGATATTTTATTTCTTCCTTTAAAGCTTCTTCATATTGGGCAGTGGTAATCCGATTATTTTCATGCATTCTGCTCAGTACATACCTTTGTCTGGCTATCGCAAATTTTGGGTTTATATAAGGGGAATAGCGTCCAGGCGCGACTAAAAGCCCTGCCATTAAGGCTGCTTCCGCTACCGTTGTTTCAGATAACTCTTTGCCAAAATACCCGTGAAAAGCGTTTTTAATGCCATAATTTCCACCACCAAGATAAACCTGATTTAAATACAAAAAAAGAATTTCCTCTTTGGAAAATTTTTTTTCAATCCTTTGTGCCAGAAGAATATCTTTAATTTTTCTGGCATATGACCTTTCGCTGGTAAGTAAAAGAGATTTTGCCACCTGTTGGGTAATTGTACTTCCCCCCTGAACCACTTTTCCCGATTTTAAATTCTTCAGCATGGCCCTGATCATTCCACCATAATCCACCCCTTTATGCTGATAAAAAGAATCATCTTCAGCAGACAAAAAAGCATCCAGAATCACCCTGGGAATTTCATCCATTTTAGCAATAACCCTATCTTCGACACCTAATTCTGCCAATACAACTCCATCTTTAGAAAGTATTTGGGATGGAATAGGAGGTCTATAATCTGCCAGACTGTCTATTTTGGGCAAATCAAAGGAAAAATAAAATAACAAAGCCATGATAAAAAAAATACCCAAAACACCAACGGTTACTAAAACCAGAACCACTTTAATCAATTTCTTCATCTAAATAAAAATGCCTTTTTAAAAAAAATTATTAATGTCTCATTGTAACCTTTATCTGGAAAAGGTTACAACATTTATAATTATTTGCTAATTATTTAATTCCTCTAATATTAACTCGGAAAGTTTTTCACTCTCCTTGCTAGCTTTTAAAAGAAGGTCTGGAACATTTTCAGGCTGATCCATAGAAATATTTCCAGCGGTAAAATTATAAAAAATATCAACATACTTTTTATTTCTATTAAAGTTATTTTTTAATTTTTCATAACCAAGCATATTAATACCATCGATGTCCAAAAATTTCACATTATCCAATAGATTTACAGCAACCAATAAATCAACTCCACTATTTTTAAAATAATCCCGATCGTAATAGTTGAACTCACTTAAGGACGGTTCCTCTTCCAAAAAAGTAACTAAATTATAATTAAATTGAAGAGCCTCTTGCAAATTTCCTCTTTTTTGATAATTAATCATTTTTTTATTTTTATCCCACATCGGCAACACAAGAACCTTGTCAAAATCTTCAATTTTTTTACCGTTTATTTGCGTAAGCAAATGCTCTTCAACGGCAGCATTCCAAGCTTTTGAAAAGGGCTTTTTACCTTTAATCTTGTTAAAAAAATTATAAAAGCACCATTCAATTTTAGAGCCGGTCATATTGGAAGCATGCATACTTGCCACAATCGCACCATAGCCAATCCCTGCAACATAGTGCACGGGAACACCTTTCTTTGCAAAAATGGCAAACATGGATGCATATATTATGGTCCGATTAAGTCCCGGGCCTAAAATTATTCCCACAGATTTTTGACGATTTTTAACCTCATTAAAATTCTCATTTATTCCCTCGACAATGGGACCTTGCTTATTTTGTAAATCACGCTCTGTTATTAGAATTTTGTTCTCATTAGATTGATGCAAATCACCAGCATCAAAATTGACTCCAACTGGATCAGCAGGATTTTGCTCATTTTCAGTATTGCTACAAGAGTATAGCAATAATAAAATACAAACCAAAAAAATTTCACAATATTTATTCATACATCGAATATTCAATTACAAGACATCCTCTATCTTTAGATTCTCTCTTAGAACTCCAATTTTCTTTTCTGCCTGGGCAAGATAATTTTTACATTGCTTATATAATTCAACCCCCTGTTCAAATTTTTTTAAACCGTTATCCAGATTCAAATCACCTTTTTCCAACTCCAGGACAATTTGCTCAAGATCTTGTAAATTTTTTTCAAAGCTATCTATTTTCACGGTCTTCACCCCTTCTTTCAAAAAAGATAATTAGTATGTCATTTTTTTGTCGTTACAATTTATTAGCATATCAATTCAGTCAAACACTGATAAGTATTTATAATTTGTTGTAAAATATTACATCTTTCACCAGGAAAACGCATTAAAAAACCACCTCATCTGGCAATGGTCAAATTTGCCTGGTGTAGAATAAATGACATAGCACGGAGTATAGTTAACATTGAGAATATCTAAACACCAGGAGGGTGTTTTGAACGATTTATGGGTTTCAGTTTCGGGGGCAATTGCTCAACAACAAAAAGTGGAAACCATCGCTAATAACGTGGCCAACGCCAACTCTGTGGGTTTTAAAAAAGATCAAACCACTTTCAAAGAACACCTAACCGCTCTCACCAAAGGATTGGATGATATTGACCTGCCCAGAAAAGAATGGAAGCCAAGTGATTTCTATCGCAGTTACGGCGCAGAAGATGGCTTTGTAGCAGTTAATGGAACTTTTACAGATTTTGAACAAGGACAACTGAAGCCAACCGGTAATCCACTTGATTTGGCCATAAGTGGAAAAGGGTTTTTTGAAGTACTTACTGAAAATGGACTGCGATATTCCAGGCGGGGGATTCTATCCATTAATCAAGACGGACTTTTAGTTAATGAACAAGGCTTTCCGATTTTATCAAAAATCAACCTGCAGGATGCCACCAATCAACCCAGTACCCTTCCTTCACCAGAAGAACGAGTTATTAAAGTAACTGGAAAATCAATTGAAATAAATCATAATGGGGAAATTTTTAACGGGAAACAAAAGATCGGCGATCTTTCGGTGGTTGAATTCAATGATATTCAGGCACTAAGAAAGGAAGGTGGACTATTATTTATTAACTTAGATGCAACCAATATAAGGCAAAATAATCTGACTTCAACCGTTCATCAAGGTTTTTTAGAAGGCTCAAATGTTAATGCTATTTCCGAGATGGCAGAGCTTATAAAAGCACATCGTCATTTTGAAAACATTCAAAAAGCAATTAAAACTTATGACAATATAACCGGTAAGGGTGTTAATGAGATATCAAAATTTTAAACTTTTATATTTTTTAATTTGTCTTTTTTTAATAATTCCGCAACAACTTTCCGCTATGCTTAAAGCCCTTGATACATCTGCCACGGGAATGGCTGCCCAAGCTGATAACGTCAATACTATCTCCAACAATATCGCCAACATTAACACCACTGCCTTTAAACAGTCCCGGACAGAATTTGAAGATTTACTTTATCAAACTGTCCAAGAATCTGGCAGTCGATCTTCATCATCCACCCGCTATTCTGTTGGGGTACAAATTGGATCAGGGGTCAAAGTTTCAGGCATCAGAAAAAACTTTTCCCAGGGAAGTACGAAAATTACCGAAGGTCCTTTTGACATGATGATTAATGGCGATGGTTTTTTTGGCATTATTCTTCCTAATAATGAAATCAGATACACCCGGGATGGTTCATTTACGGTGGATCAACAAGGAAATTTGGTTACCAGACAGGGTTACAAATTATTTCCTGGGTTTACCATACCACCTAACATCAGAAGTGTTAATGTCAATGAAGAAGGGACACTGGACGTTTATTTCAATAATCAACCAGAACCTAGCAACCTTGGTACCATCCCTGTTTTCACTTTTATTAATCCTGCCGGGCTTAGTTCCAGCGGAAATAATCTTTACCGAATGACTGAATCGAGCGGTGTTCCAATTCAGGGAATACCAGGCACCGAAAATACCGGTACCCTTATGCAGGGGGCTCTTGAATTATCCAACGTTAACACCATGACTGAAATGACCGACCTTATTCGTGCGCAAAGAGCATATGAGATGAATTCCAAAGTCATGGGAGTTGCAGATCAGATGTTACATACTGTTAATCAATTAAGGTAACTATGAAGTATATATTAAACATATTTATATTTATTTTTTCGACATCCAGCTATTGTTTTACTGAATGTAACGTACATTTTTATCCGACTATTTTTTATTTTGAAAAGACCGAAGATCCATCACCTGATTATTTTTTTAAGAAAACTGATTGTCCTTTGGATGTCCAACAAAAAATTATCAAAGCTATTTATAGTTATGATTCCAATCTAAAGGCAAAATACATTGAAAAAATCATCTCTGAGGAAATTCCCAATTATAAAATCAAAATAATTCCTGATCAGTTTAAATTTATTGAATTTAAAAATTATTTGCAAAATCATTTGATACTTGCAAAGGATCATATGATTATTAAGGCCAATCTTTTAAATAATTCCCCTTTTTTAAAACTTGATGCTGAACAAAAAATTAAATTTACTTGTGACGATTGTCATTTTCTAGGACATAAAAACGTAAAAATTTCTATTTTGAATGAAAGCACAGGTACATCTATTAATGAGTGGGCCATTGCAATGATTGCCACTAAAACCAAGGTTTTAATATCAACCAAGAATATCAATCCTTCCAACACGGGTTTTTTAGAAAATGATTTTCGTGAAGATTATATTTATGCCACTCAACCAGAATTATATTTCAGCTCACTGAATGAAATCCAATTTTACCGTCCCACCCAATCTTTGGCAGAGGGAAATGTTTTAAAATATAACGACATCATCCCCCTTGATATTGTCAAATATGGACATCCCACTTCCATTATTTTTCAAAAAGACGGTATCTCCCTTTTTGGAACTGCAATCCCGGTAAAAAATGCTAAATATAATGAAATTGTAAAATTACAACGACAAAACAAAACCTATGTGTCTGGCCGGGTTATCAACTTTAATCAAGTAAAGGTAGATTTATGATTTTAAAACTTGGAATTTTTATTTTTACCACCCACCTGCTTTTGGGCTGCAGTAGCTATATTGATAAAATATATAGCGAACTCGATAAACAATCTGATGTAAACAAAAATAAACCACCCAAGGATAAATTTGCACATTTCAAAACAGTGGATGGTAAATCAAAAAGCATAAATTCATCAAATTATAACTATCTACCACCCAAAACTCAAAGACAGTATAAAACTGTCGAGGAATCTGGAACAAAAAGATACACCACCGAAGATCTCTACGACAACACTAAGACCAATGGTCTATGGGCCAACATGGATGCTGACAACCATTTATTCACTCAAAATAGTAGTAAACAAAACGGTGATATTATAGTCGTCAACGTATTTGAAGATTTAAAAAGCAAAATATCCATGGAACTTAAAAGAGCCTATCCTGATCCCCCTAAACCCAATAACCTGGCTTCGCCTTCCAAGGCTCCGGCTTCTACTCCTGAAAACCCTTCCACAACTGACACGGCTGGTGCTGCCAAAAATGGCGAAAAGGATGATCAAGAGAAAGTTTTTGATAAAATTTCAAGTATAGTGGTAGACCAGATTAACAAGGACCACCTTCTAATCCGAGGAAGAAAAAATGTCATTTACAAGGGAAATAAGAGAACTGTTGAAGTGGAGGCTTTAGTGTCTAGAAGATCAATAAGTGTCGATGACTCAATAAACTCGAACGATATTTTAGAATCGTATGTCGAAGTATTAAGGTAGAAAATATGAAAAAATTTATTTATTTATTATTATTTTTAACATTCTTTGCAAACTTTGGATGTTTTAGCAATGAGGCTAAACTCAAGGATTTGATAACTATCAAAGGTGTTAGATCTAACCCGGTTATCGGCTATGGCTTGGTGATCGGTCTTAATGGCACTGGAGATGGAGGTGGTGAAATCACCAACAATTCTTTGAAGTTAATGTTTCAAAAACTTGGACTCAATCCCCAGAAGGAAATTTCATCCAAAAACATTGCCGCAGTTATCGTTACTGCCACTCTTCCACCCTTTGCAAGAATCGGCCAAAAAATGGATGTCAGCATTTCATCTATCGGTGATGCTAAATCCCTGGCAGGTGGACAACTTCTAGTAACACCCCTTAAAGCGGGTGATGGAAAAATATATGCTATCGCCTCGGGTTCCCTTTCTATCGGCGGGCTTGACAATGGGAAAAAATTTCCCACGGCTGGAATCATTCCTTCTGGGGCCACCATTGAACAAGAATTGGATCTAGGTTTTGACCAAAAAACATCTTTACGGCTAAACCTTAATAATTCCGACTTTACTACCGTTGCAAGAATAGAAAAATCCCTCAATGAAAAACTAGGTGGTAAATATGCTATGGCGAGAGATGCCTCCACCATCGATTTGATCGTTCCTGTATATTATAAAAGAGATCTGGTTCATTTGATTGCTATCATTGAAAACATGGAAGTGATCCCCGATCAAAAGGCTAAAATTATTATCAACGAACGCACGGGTACCATTGTAGCAGGAGGTGAAATCACCCTCAAACCAGTTGCCATAAGTCATGGAGATCTTACAATTGAAATTGGGGAAAAAGCTGATAGCGGCAGTAAAAAAGGCGGAAATTCCCTTTATTTTGTTGATAAAAAAACTACATTAAATGATCTGGTAAAAAGCTTGAATGCTTTTGGTGCCAAACCAGAAGATTTGATTTCCATTTTTCAGGCACTTAAACGTAATGGCGCTCTGATAGGAGAGATTGAATTAATTTAATCTCAGATAGACGTGCATGCCTAGTGGTTTTTATACTAACTACATGCTAGAATAATATTGTAAATGTATCTGTTAATATCAGATACTGTTAATCAAGGAGTGATTAACTTAAACTCAGGAAGGGAAAAAATGGATATTTCAAATAAATCCTCCCCTATTTCAATTGATAATCACCTGAAAAAAAATATTTTTGATGACTATAAATATGTCCCCAAGGAATACAGGGAACTTGCCAGCAATATGGAAAGCCAGTTTGCCAAACTTATGCTTGACCAAATGAACAACACCGTTGAGCGAAGTGAAGGTGAAAACGACTCCGCCACCAATATTTACAGAGACCTTTTAACTACTGAGCAGGCCGATTTACTTAGCAAAAACAATGGGGGTCTCGGATTACAAGATATTGCCTTGGATCAAATTTATCCTAAAAAATTCCGAAATCAGGCAAATCTAAATGCATATTTAGAGCAAACCAATCAACGAAATTTAATGATTCAAAAAACTAGAAACCAAAGAGCGGATCTTGACACAATAACCGTTAATAATAAATCAGAATCTGCTAAGGAGATTTCCCATGACTAATATAGATAAAACCACCCAAGCACGTTCTAGGTTTTTTCCAAACACAACTCCCAATACCAAGTCTAATCGTCTGGACCGGACCGAACATCTGTCACTTAGAAAAAACCCCGGGGATCGTCAAAAGCAATTAGAACAAATTGCTCAAAATGATGCAAAAATACAAATCCCCGAATCAGTAAAAGATTTTGCAAAAATCAAAAAAGCAGTAGACGCCGCTCCACCAGTAGATAATTCTCAAAAAATTGCTAATTTAAAAAATCAAATTCAAGCTGGTAAATATGAAATCGATTACGATGCTTTAGCAAATGATATACTTGAACAAGAGTTTTAGCGGGTGATGAATGAATAATTTTAACACAAAATTACACACCTATTATTTTCAAGTGGTTGATCTATGGAGCAGGCTTTGTGAAGAACATACCAAGTTATTTGAGGCTACCTGTGCCGAATATGCTGAACTACTAGAAAATAACATTAATAAATTGGAATCATTGCTTAAAGAAAAAGAAAATATTATTCATCAAATTAATTTTTTAGATGGGTTACGCACCCAAATTTTAAAAAAAATTGAAATCGAAACTAATCAAAAAATCGATAACATCGGTAACCTGATTTCTCTTATGACTGAATTTGAGGAATATAACAACCAAAAACATCTTTGGCGTTTTAACCAGATCTTGATCGATATTATAGAAAAAATTCAAGCTCAAAATAAAAAGAATCAGCTGTTTATTAACAAGGCTTCCCTGGCGTTACAAGAGATAAAAGACGAGGTTTTAGGTCAGAAAACTTATTCCACTTACACCAGTAAAGGATTAAAAAAGAATAAAACCACCGAAAAAATCGTGGTTGAAAAAACCTAGGAGATACATACTTGTCAGACTTACTCGGTATAGGCAAAACCGGATTGTTCACATCCAAAAAATCGATGGAGACAACTGGCCATAACATATCCAATGTTAATACCGAAGGCTATTCAAGACAAAGGGCCAATCAAACCACTGAACGATCTATCGTCCAGTCCGGGTTGGTAAAGGGTACTGGTAGTAGAATTGTAAGTGTTGGTAGAATTCACGACGATTTTATCGAAAAAAGATTAAACAAAGAACTCAATAGCACCGAGTTTCTAAAAGAGCGATCTGGAAAACTGGAACAAATTGAATCAATTTTTAATGAAGTGGATACTGAAGGGCTCAATACATTGCTGAATAAATTCTTCAACTCCTTCAAAGAACTTTCTGGTCAACCCGAAAATGAAACCATGAAAATGGTGGTACGGGATAATGCAAAAATTGTTATCCGGGACTTCCAAAGAATTCAAACCACTTTAACCAATACCCGAAAATCTATTGATCAAAATTTTAAGACCAAGATCGCCGATGCCAACTCTCTTATAAATAACATCGCACACCTTAACAAGGAAATTGTTCGTATCGAACAACTAGGTGGTGAATCTGGAGATTTACGAGACGGAAGAGATAAATCCATAAGAGAATTATCTAAAATTTTTGAAATTCATACATACGTTGATAATAGAAATAATTTTGCCGTTGCTGCAAAGGGAGTGGGAACCTTAGTTGTTGCAGGGGAAAAAACCGATTTAGTCGCAGGACCTGCGACTAAAGACATAGCTACTAACGGAATTGATGGATCTTTTGAAATTTTCTACAAGGATCGACCCGGTTTTCCAATAACTAATAGATTTCAAGGTGGTCAGATAACCTCCCTTATTAAGGTTAGAAACGAGGATATTCAAAATATTTCTGAAAAAATAAACAACCTGGCCTATGATTTTGCTAAAATTGTCAACTCCATCCACAGCAAAGGTTACGTTTCCCGCAAAATTGAAACTGATCCCTCCGGAAACGCCCTTCCTTATGATAAAATTGGTAAAACAACCGGAATTAATTTTTTTCAAGAGCCTATTAGAGGACAAGACACCATCGAGCATTTATCCTTAAGCGAGGAAGTCTTAGATGATCCCACCAATATATGTGTAGGACTTACCCCTAATGCTTCGGGTGACAACCGCGTGGCCTTAGCAATAAGCAAAATTCAACATGAAAAATTATTAAATGGTGGCACCACCACCATTGAGGAAGAATACCTGCACACGGTCTCTCAGCTTGGATTAGAAGCCGCTAAATCGAATTTTGACCTAGAACAAGCAGAAGGCATCCTGGCCCAAACCAATAATATCCGAGAAAGAATTTCTGGCGTGTCCCTGGATGAGGAAACCGCTAATATGATGAGATACCAACATGCTTATGCAGCCTCTGCAAAAGTAATGAAGGTGGCAGAAGAGATGTTTGAAACTATTTTAAGCATAAAGAGGTAGGGATTATTAGATGACAAGAGTTTCAGAAAATAGTAGTTCAGCCTCCTTACAGTTTTCCATTAACAAAGCCAAAAAGAAAATGGAAGACTTGCAAGTTAAGGGAACCACGCTAAAAAAAATTATCAAACCATCTGACGATCCGATGGCCAATTTTCAGGGTTTGCAAGCTCAGTCAGTCAACAAGGATAACACCCAATACCTACGTAATATTGGATATGCATTAAGCCAGCTCAACACCACTGAAAGCACCCTGGAGCAATTGGCTGAACTACTGGTCAAGGCAAAAGAAATTGCCATTCAACAATCCTCCGATTTTTATGGAGGAAATATAAGAAAAAATGTTTCTCATGAAATTATTCAAATTCGTAATCAAGCTTTGGCGCTTGCTAACAAGAGACTTGGAAACAGATATATTTTCTCCGGATATAAGACTCTCGATACCCCTTTTGATAAAGAAGGTAACTATAAAGGCGATTTCGGTCACATTCAACTGGAAATCGCCAAAGACTTTTTTATCCCAATCAATGTACATGGGCAAGAGGTGTTCTTCACCGATAACAATATTAAATATCCGCCTCATCCACTAAAAGAATTCAATGAGTTTCATCCAAGCGAAAATCCACCAATTCCATCTGAAAATAAAGATGAATTAAAAAATCAAACACCCCTTCCAGCACGAGAACTTGCATCTGTTACCGACGATACCAGCCGCGATCCATTTATTACTAAAAACAATATTTTCTCTCAATTAACCACACTCATCTCTGCACTGGAAAATAATAATACAATTGCCACCCAGGATCTACTTGAGAAAATAGATGAATCTATTTCACGAATAATTACCATGAGAACCAGACTGGGCTCATTGGTTAACACCGTTTTGCACACCCAATTACAAATTGACACCGAAAATGTCGAAAATCAGGATTTTCAAAGTAAATTAATGGATGCAGACGTAGCAGAGCTGTTTTCAGACATTACAAAGCAGCAACATATTCTCCAAACAGCTTACCAAACGGGAAAAGGGCTGATGAATAAAAGCCTTCTTAACTTTTTAAGCTAAGCGTCATCGGGTAATTCCTCGTACTATAGTAACACTGTGTAAATTTTTTCAGTTTAGAACTTATTTTACTTGCAAAAAGTATATTCTAATAATATACCTCATTGCGAACTCGCATCAGGAAGTTCTAACAATCAAAACATGAGGTAAGG